>JAKOMP010000060.1 GCA_022241785.1 Cyanocohniella sp. LLY
TGTCTAAATCAAGAAGCTCTGTTAAAATTTTAATATCTTTTCTGCTAGCCATAATTGTAAATTTATATAAAAATAATCAGTTTGTATTTACAGCTAACAATAAATACTCTTTAAATGTCAATATTTATAAGAGCTTTAGATAAAAAAAGATACGCTTTTAATATTTCTCTGGAGGCTATAACTAATAGTTTGGCATAACAGCTACTGAAGAACCATTTAAGTAGTCATGCTTGTCAGGCATCAGTAGAAAACGTTGAACGAGCAATTAACAGATTTTTTGCCAATTGCAAATCTCAAAAATTAGGCAAGAAAGGCTATCCAAGATTTAAGAAACATAGTCGTTCTGTTGAATATAAGCAACAGTCTTGGAAGTTACACCCGTCAAAACGCCGAATAACTTTTACAGATAAAAAAGGCATTGGTGAACTCAAGTTATTGGGTAAGTGGGATATTCACGCTTACCCTGTTGAGCTAATCAAGAGAGTCCGAATTGTTCGTCGTGCCGATGGTTGTTATGTTCAATTTTGCGTGAAAGTTGAGAGTAAATATTCACCGCCGACTACTGATTCAGAGATCGGTATTGATGTTGGTTTGCAATACTTCTATTCTGATTCAGAGGGCAACCATGAAGAAAACCCCCGTTTTCTCCGTCAAGCTGAATCGGATATCAAGCGGGTTCAACGCAATATTTACAAGAAGAAAAAAGGGTCATCTGGCAGGAGAAAAGCGCGTGGTATTTATGCCCGGAAGCATTTAAGAGTAACACGACAAAGGAATGAACACGCTAAGAGACTAGCGCGTAACTTAACCCTGGCTAACGCTAAGGTGGTCGTGGAAGACTTAAATATTTCAGGCTTGGTAAGAAACCACAAGCTAGCCAAAAGTATTAGTGATGCTTCTTGGTACAACTTCCGTCAGTGGCTCGAATACTTTGGCGAAAAGTTTGGGAGAGAAGTTATTGCAGTTCCTCCCCACTTCACCAGTCAGGAATGCAGTAATTGTGGTGCTAGAGTTCAGAAATCTCTTAGCACTCGGACTCATTATTGCCCACATTGCAATCATGTCGAACAACGTGATGTCAATGCAGCCAAAGTAATTTTAAGGAGACACCTCTGTGCGGGGGTTCCCCCCGTTGAGGAGAGTGGCGTTCGTGCAAGCGCTACCGGAGGGCATCCGGGAAGTAACGCCAGTCGAGATGTTCTCTCTACTTCTATTGGTCGCAAGAACTGTAAAAGCAAGGAACGTCAGTGACGCTGGAATCCCCCGCATTTATGCGTGGGGAGTGTCAAACTCAAGACTGCTGAATTAACATAATATACTTATTGATATTAATACGTAGATTTTATAAAAAAATTATATTGTAAAGCACAATGTACCAGGAATGTACCAGGACTTACGCAAAATCATGAAGAAATGAACCACAGAGGAGCCACTGCGTTGGGCGGGTTTCCCGACTTGTTCGCGCAGCGTCTCCGACAGGAGAAGCAAGTGGCGTGCGCAGAGGACGCGGAGAAATAAGAGTTTTAGAGAGTTATTGCGTAAGTCCTATGTACATTTCTAAAAATCAGGACTTACGTAACGAACCACATATTTTCGTCATTGCGGCCGTAGGGTAGACGCGGAGCGGCTTCTCGCAGAGTAGCAATCTCAAAGCTTTGATTTTTGTGGCAAGTGCGTAAGTCCTAGTACTGTCTCAGCCCATGCATTGAGTGAGTTGGTGAGCTGTATAGTTACTAAAGGCCAACTCACCATCATCTCAAATGCAGGTATTAAATTAACTTAGCTGCGGCTTGTTGTTTTCGCTTGCAGAGTGAGGTAATGCCGAAAGCACCTAAGCCTAAAATAGCAATGAGAGAAGTTGGTTCAGGAACTGTCTGGCTTATTGGCTGGGGAGCATGGAGGTTGGATATGACAGCAAAAGAAGGAGCCGAAACGCGATCAACTGTCTCAATGGCAAAGCCGAAAATATCTCCTTTATTAACCAAGGCGCTGAAGCTACCTTCTTGCGGGCCAAATGGGCCCAAATCACTTAGTTGAATCAACTCATTATTAAGAAGAAAGCCAAATCTATCCGAAAATGCTCCACGATGATTCATGCTGATATAGAACCAATCGAAGCTAACCAATCCTGTAGCAAGTGCTGTATATGTTTCAGCAGTTATGCCTAAATCAAATAGTAGACTCTCACCACGAAAAAAAGCTTCTACAAATAATTCATAATAATTATCAATATTATTGCGTTCTATGCTAATTTCTTCAGGAAAGTCATAAGCTCCAGTATATCCAGAAGAGGCTTGAGCCGTTCCACCTACTTCCAGTGCAACTACAACTGCACCTGCTGTAGCTATTGATAACTTTGACAGAATATTTACAATCGCCATTGCTGGATTCCCCATGATCAACAACCTTCTTGTTTATACTTTTAATGCTGTTGATACTAACGGGAAGTTCTCAAGCTTGTGAAGTTGCTGTTTAATAACTTCACACCAACTAGACTTTTACCAAGAGCTACTATGTCGGTGAAAGGGGAGAAGCGTTACACCCTTTACTCAAGAAAGCTACTAACCACATCTACCAGAGGCTAGATTTTAAATTGATAACAGGAAGAATCAACCTATGAACATGCTAATGTAAAAATCTGTTGGTGCTGACAAGGACAAGAATTAACAGCACTAACTGAAATTGCCAAGGAGCTAAAACTAAACTCAATATCAAACTTATAACCGTAAATAATCCTGTTAGATAGGCTATTTCATCATTACACTTTTTCGCTACATAGCCAGTAACTAAACCAGTACACAGCGGAATCAAAAAAGAAAAATGCATTTTCACTATCCTTGTAACTAAACTGTAACAGTTGATAAAAGTAGATTGAAACTGTTGTGATAAGTTTGGTTAATTTTACAACTCAGGGGATTTTTGTCAAAATTATCTAGAGAAATAAATAGCCGAGTAAAGTTGAAATTAGGCAACTGTCAGGTCAATTAGTGAATCTTTGGTGCCATTGTTGAGAGAACGATCTAGCATATTACATCTAGGAGTACCTTTTTGATATTACACACCCGACGATGCTGAACATTCCCCAATTACTGGCGACTGAATTAGACCTCAAACCTTATCAGGTACAAAATGCACTAGAACTTTTGGCGGAGGGGGCGACAGTGCCGTTTATTGCACGTTACCGCAAAGAACGCACTGGTGAGATGAATGAAGTGCAACTGCGGGATTTGTTTGAGCGATATAGTTATTTAACCGAATTAGAGGAGCGAAAATCGGTAATTTTAAATGCGATCGCCGAACAAGGTAAACTAACAGATGACCTGAAAGCTAAAATCACCGCCTGTTTACAAAAAACTGAACTTGAGGATTTATATCTACCTTATCGACCAAAGCGACGTACCCGCGCCACTATTGCTAGAGAAAAAGGACTGGAACCACTAGCTGAGTTTATCAAGTCGCTGAATGTCAAGAATGGTGTTACAGCATCACTGGAAGCAGAAGCAGTGAAGTATGTTTCGGAAACTCAGGAAGTGAAAACACCCCAAGAAGCTTTGAAAGGTGCTGCGGATATTTTAGCGGAAGAGGTAGCAGAAAAAGCTGAGCTACGGGCATATCTGCGTGATTACCTGTTAGCAGAGGGAGTTTTTGTTTCCCGCATTAAAAATGATTATCCCGAAGGTACAACTAAGTTTGAAATGTACCGCAACTATCAAATTCAGGTGAAAAATATTGCACCCCATAATATGTTGGCGTTGTGTCGGGGTGATGCTGAAGGAATCTTAAACTATGAAGTTGCTTTTGATGAAGATTTGGTACTTTCTTATCTGGAATCAAAAGAAATTCAGACAAAAATTCGCGTAATTCGTGATTTTTATCAGGCGATGCTGAAAGATGCATTTAATCGGCTGATGAAGACTTCCATCGTGGGTGAAGTGATTTCTTTAAAGAAAACTGACGCTGATATTGAGTCCATTAAGACCTTTGAAGCGAATCTGCGCGAATTGTTACTATCTGCGCCAGCGGGGATGAAACCAACTTTAGCTATAGACCCAGGGTTTAGAACTGGGTGTAAAGTTGTAGTACTTGACCAAACAGGACAATTTTTAGAATATCAGGCGGTGTTTCCACATCAAGCTGCTGAACAGCGTGCCAAAGCAGCCCAAACTATTAAAAGTTTGATTGAAAAATATCAAATTGAGTTGATTGCAATTGGTAACGGTACAGCTTCCCGCGAAACAGATGAGTTTGTCACCCAAGTATTACAAGCTATCGACCGTCAACCGATTAAAGTCATGGTAAACGAATCTGGGGCATCAATATATTCTGCTAGCAAAGTCGCACTCGCAGAGTTTCCCGAATTGGATATTACCGTGCGTGGTGCTATTAGTATTGGTCGCCGGTTACAAGACCCGCTAGCAGAACTGGTGAAAATTGATCCTAAGTCTATCGGTGTGGGACAATATCAACACGACGTTGATCAAAAGTTGCTGAAAAAGAAACTAGATGACACCGTAGAAAGTTGCGTTAACTACGTTGGTGTAGACTTGAACACCGCTTCCAAGGAATTGTTAACTTTCGTTTCCGGAATTACCGCCACAGTTGCTAATAATATTGTTGCTTATCGCAACCAGCATGGAGCCTTTAAAAATCGCCGCCAACTGTTGAAGGTGACAAAGTTGGGGCCAAAAGCCTTTGAACAAGCCGCGGGTTTTCTGCGAATTCGTGGGGGAGATAACCCCTTAGATAATACCGCAGTCCATCCAGAAAGTTACTCAGTGGTGCAGGCGATCGCAGCTGATTTGGATGTACCTTTAAATCAAGTGACTCAAATTGCTGCACAACTCAAAAAAACCAACTTGAAGAAATACGTCACCGATAGCGTTGGGGAACCGACACTACGCGATATTATCAGCGAACTGGATAAACCCGGTAGAGACCCCCGTGCAGAATTTAAGTATGCCACCTTTAGAGAAGGAATTAAGGAAATCACCGATTTACAGGTGGGAATGGATTTAGAGGGAATTGTCACCAATGTTGCTAACTTCGGTGCTTTTGTAGATATTGGCGTACATCAAGATGGTTTAGTACATATATCTCAACTGGCTGACAGGTTTGTAGATGACCCCAAAAAAATTGTCAAAGTAGGACAAGTTGTGCAAGTCCGGGTGTTAGCAGTTAATGAAAAATTAAAGCGAATTAGTTTATCGATGAAAGCAGTCAAACAATAGCGTAGGTGGGGAGTGGGGAGTGGGGAGTAGGGAGTGGGAAAAACTTTTTATTTAGCGTGGAGATACTGCTATAAGTTTTTTCTATAATCAGCCAAATGGTAGAAGCTAAATCTATCGGAAACAAGATGTAAAAGTCGAGCATATTGTTCAAGATAGTAATTAAGATTCACGCACACTCTATCTTTTATTTTTAGGTAAAAAAAATGTGGGGAACACTTTTAACTATCATAGCTACAGCACTAAGCTTACTAATTGTCGATTTAGTGGTTCCAGGCGTTAACCTGGCTAATTTTCCGGCGGCTTTGATTGCTGGTTTCGCAATTGGACTGATTAATAGTTCAGTGAAGCCAGTGCTTTCTACTCTTTCATTGCCACTGAATTTTGTCTCATTAGGTGCCTTTTCACTGATCGTCAATGGTTTCTGCTTCTGGTTAGCAGCATTGCTAGTACCTGGGTTCGCAGTCCGAGGAATTATTGCGTTTATTCTAGGTCCAGTGATTTTATCTTTTGCTAGCACCTTCATCAACAATTATTTTGCTGCAAGAAATCCTGTCTTAAGCAGTAGTGATGTCAATACCCAAGGTGAATTACCTTCTAGCTAGATAAGTAATCGCATCCAATAGCTGAATTACAACAATTCAGTGTCTTCATTAACACTTCATCAAACACAAGCACCAAATCATGAAAATAGTTCGTTTTCTTTTAGGTATAGTATTGCCTCCTTTAGGCGTTTTCCTCACAGTGGGTGTAGGGCCTACTTTACTGATTAATGTTTTGCTGACACTTTTAGGTTGGCTTCCCGGTAGTATTCATGCCGTTTGGGTTATTGCCAAGCGTGAAGAACAAATGAGTACAGGCGGAGGTACTTACTAAGTTTTTTGGTAGAGATGTAGCAGTGCTATTTCTCTACCATGATTTTTTTCATAGATAAAGCAAAATAGGGTGGTAATTACCTACCCTATTATTTTAATATTTGACAACTCTGGAAACCGTCTTATGTACATCTGTGGTTAAAATAGCGCACTATTTCTTCATAAGCTGTTCATCTTTATCAGCAAGTTCTTTATCTTTAAATAAATCAGCCGCTGATAACAGTAATTCCCTGAGAGTTTGTTTAATTTTGCGCTCCTTGTAAGCTAGAGATGAACCTGCTTCTCCCAGTTTATCTTCTAACTGCGATCGCTTCTCTTCTACTTGTGTAGCTAAAACTTCAGCTTGGGGACGGGCTTGATTATACCAATTTTTCGCCTCATCTATATAATCTTTGACTTCCTCAGATCGTCCGCCATACCGTGCAGCTAAATTAGCTCGAACAATGGCTAGTTGCGCTTGCAGTTGTGCATAGCGTTTCTTTAATAAAGATACTTCTTCACTATCTTTGATGGCATTAACCGCAGAGTCAATGGCAATTTTAGTTTCAGCAGTTTTATCTTTGCCGGTATCTTCAATTTCTGCTAAAATTCCATCAACTTCTTGCTGAATTTCTTCTTCTTCGTTGTCTAATTGAGCTTGTAGCCTTTTGACTTCTGCTTGAGTTTTCACAATAGCTTCGTGTCTTTTGCTGTTAACTCCTTCTAGTGCGCCTTCAATAGAAGCTGTCACGTCTTCTTTAATTTCTGTACTTTTGTCTTGGAGATTTTCAATGACAGCAGAAACAGCGTCTTTGACAAGTAAACGGATTTCTTTTGAGCCTGTTTTAAATTCTGAACTTACTTGAGAAACAGCAGCTTTGACAATTTCCCGAATTCTTTCGGTTCTTAATTGTCCAGTTTCTTGGACTTGTTTGAGGTCAGTTTGGATTTTTTCTTTGATGTTGTTCGACATGTTGGATTGTTCCTAATTTATATTAGGTATGGTGTTACATCTATATTATGAAATGTATTTTAAGTATTGGGCACTTCCTTTAGATATAAATTCGGTGCTAGTAAAAGCTGCAATCATTATTTTTTAAACAAACCACAGAGGCGCAGAGGGCACAGAGAGGCGATTCATTCGGGAAGTTTTTCTGATTGACTGTTCCCCGTTCGCTTTTCCTTCCTCCCTCTCTATACATAGCTTGTAAGTATTTACCTATTTATGGGATGATAAGTAGTAAGTTATTAGTCAATCAATTTCTTTATGTGGCGTGTAAATGTTACTTGTTCTAGTGATGCCTGGAAACAATATGGGGCAGATTTTAAAAAGATGGCAGATCAGTATCCATGCGAATGTATTTCTTCTAAAAAAATGCCTGATGAAACAAGGATTATGGCATATAAAATAGAAGATATCAGCGATGCTGAGACGTTTCAGGAAAATTGTGCCAAATATACGGGATTTATCACTGACTTTGAATCTTTGTAGGATGGGCTGCAATACTGATTTATTTTCAGTAGACTTCTTGCATAAATATTGTCGCGTTGTTGAAGATGTTATGAAAAGCTCGCGCAAAGACGCAAAGACGCAAAGACGCAAAGAAGAACGCGAAAATTAGGAATTTTGCAAGAGGTTTAGTACATAGCTAGCTAATTCAGTATCCGGGGTATGTGGATGAAAAGACTATTAACAGTGTTATTAATAACAAGTTTTCTATTTTTTAGTAATTTTACATTGCCTGCGATCGCCTCAGATATGAGCAATGGTGCAGAGGTGTTTAGTGTTCATTGTGCTGGATGTCATATTAATGGCGGTAACATCATCAGGCGGGGTAAAAATTTACACAAAAAAGCCCTCCAGAAATATGGTATGGATTCCGTTGAGGCGATCGCATCCATAGTCACTAATGGTAAAAATAACATGTCAGCCTACAAAGACCGTCTTACATCACAGCAAATAGAAGATGTTGCTGTTTATGTTCTAGAACAAGCCGAAACTGGTTGGCGTTAGATAATTAAACATTAAAAATAGCGATCGCCTTAATTATACATCTCGCCAGTCACAGGATTTATATCAATTAATGGGCGATTGTGGCGACGAATATCGACGATAATCGAGCTTTACAGGAGCAGTTACTAGTATGCAATCTAGCACTACCCCCAAAACCATCTTAGTTGCAGGCAATCTCCGGAAGGTACATCATATTGCCCTCAACGTCCAGGATATGCAAGCTTCTCGACACTTTTACGGTCATATTCTGGGTTTGCACGAACTCACCGGGGCCCAAGTACCTGCTACCCTAGTGGAACTTGTCAACGCCGGGAAAGTCGCCAATTTTGTCACCCCCGATGGCACAATTCTTGATTTATTTTGGGAACCAGAATTAGCACCACCAGATCCTAATCCTGACAATAAGTTTACTAGAGCATACCATTTAGCCTTTGACATCGATCCGCGATTATTTGAGCAAGCATTGGCAGTATTGAAAGAAAATCACATTGCGATCGCCCATGGCCCAGTTACCCGGCCCACTGGTAGAGGTGTATACTTTTATGATCCTGATGGCTTTATGATTGAAATTCGTTGCGATCCACAAACAACATCAGCGTCATAAAATGTTTGGTTTTTCCAAACTGGAGTTTTGACAAAATGACCCAACAGTACTGAATTGATCTGGATATTCCAGCTGACTTGGGTCGTTTTTTTGGTATCTATCGAATTATATGTAGAAATATTTTGACAGTAGGCTAACCAGAAAACTTTCTCTGGTTCCCATGCTACTTACACGCAATGTTTGGGAATACTTAGTTTACAAACCTACATAGCAAATCCAACTAGCATCATGTTGGCATTTTTTTACTCAAACGGTTTTATTCCCCACGGACATTGTTATCTCTGGAAAACTGGACTAGTGTGGCTCCACATTATTTCTGATGCCACCATCGCCTTAGCCTATTATTCTATTCCTATTTTACTGATTTATTTTATTTCTCAACGCAGAGACCTTCCTTTTAACGGAGTTTTTCTATTATTTGGTGCTTTTATCATTGCCTGTGGTACTGGACACTTAATGGAAATTTGGACGCTTTGGTATCCTGATTATTGGATTGCAGGTGGACTTAAAGCTCTTACTGCCATTATTTCCATATATACGGCATTTGCATTAATTTATCTCATACCGCAAGCTCTCACACTACCTAGTCCCACTCAGTTAGAAGCTATCAATCGAGTGCTTGCAGATGAAATTGTCCAACGCAAGCGCATTGAAAAAGAATTACGCCAAGCAGAGGAAATAGCTAATAACTCCAATCAAGCCAAGAGTGAATTTCTCGCCAACATGAGTCATGAGTTACGCACACCTCTCAACGGTATTCTTGGCTATACACAAATCCTTCAGCGTACAGAATCTTTAAGTGACAAAGGCAAAAAAGGAATCAGCATTATTTATGAATGTGGTTCTCATCTATTAACCCTGATTAATGATGTTTTAGATCTCGCTAAAATTGAAGCCAGAAAGTTGGAATTAAATTCCATTGATTTTTATTTACCTGCGTTTCTAGACAGTGTAAGCGAAATTTGTCGCATCCGAGCCGAACAAAAAGTGATCAATTTTTATCTGCAACTTGACCCTGATTTACCAACAGGAGTTCGTGCTGATGAAAAACGCTTGCGGCAAGTATTAATTAACTTGCTTGGTAATGCTATTAAGTTTACACAACAAGGCAGTGTCATCTTCAAAATTAAGGTTATTAATCGAGGAGAAAATAACAACGGAAAAATAATATATAAAATTCGCTTTGAAATAGCAGATACAGGCACAGGCATGACCCCTGAGCAAGTCAATAAAATCTTTTTGCCTTTTGAGCAAGTAGGAAACCAGAAAAGACAAACCGAAGGTACAGGCTTAGGATTAGCCATCACTCAAAGAATTATTTATTTGATGAATAGTCAGATTCAAGTAACAAGTGAATTTGGTGTAGGTAGCACTTTTTGGTTTGATTTAGAATTGCTAGAATCTCAAGACTGGGCCAAAGTTTCCCGAATAGTTGAGCAAGGAACCATTCTTGGTTATCAAGGAGAAAAACGCACAATTTTGATTGTCGATGACAAATGGGAAAATCGCTCGGTAATTGTCAATTTACTAGAGCCGATAGGATTTACTGTTGTCGAAGCTAGTCAGGGTCAAGAAGGATGGGAACAAATTAAAGCCCATCAGCCAGACTTGATTATTACTGACCTAGTTATGCCGAAAATGGATGGATTTGAGTTTATTAAAAGCTTGCGTCAGTCTGAGCAATTTAAACAAACATCTGTGATTGCTTCGTCAGCTAGTGTCTTTGCTGTTGACCAATACAAAAGTATTGATGTCGGTGCAGATGCATTTTTGCCAAAGCCTATAGAAGTTGAAATGCTGTTGGAATTGCTGCGACAATTTTTGCACCTGGAATGGCTGTATGAAAACAAAACAAATACAACCAATAAAATTGATACAAATAATTCAAATCTGTCAGCAAATATTATTCCTCCTGCCCAAGAAATTTTACAAGAATTTTTTAAACTATCACAAGATGGAGATATTCAAACAATTTTAGAAATAGCTCAAAGACTTGCTGTATCTGATGAGCCTTTAAGTGCCTTTGCTCGCCAAATCATCCAGTTAGCTAGCAACTTTCAACTCAAACGTTTAGAAACATTTATTCAAGAATACATGCATTGATTTGGCGTAAACTCACCTTTATATGCATTATGACCAAGTTTTCCAATAACGGATTTATTCTAATTGTTGATGATAATCCGACAAATTTGTCTGTCTTATCCGCAGCACTCACTGGAGAGGGTTTGCGCTTCCGTGTTGCAGTCGATGGCGAAAGTGCGATCGCCCAAGCAGAACGTAATCAACCAGATTTGATTTTACTGGATGTACAAATGCCAGGTATTGACGGATTTGAAACCTGTTGTCGCCTGAAAGCTAATCCTGTGACTCAAAACATTCCCGTTATTTTTACCACAGCCTTGGCAGATACGCAAAGCAAAACGAAAGGTTTTTCTCTTGGTGCAGTAGATTATATCCCTAAACCATTCGCTCAAGAAGAAGTTATCGCTAGAGTACGCGTGCATTTACAACTCAAGCAATTAACTGAATCCTTAGAACAACAAGTCAGCGATCGCACTTCTGCTTTACAACAAGCACAAGTCAAACTGGTACAGCAAGAAAAACTCTCGACATTGGGAGAATTAATCGCTGGTATTGCTCACGAAATGAATAATCCCATCAGCTTTATCACTAACAATATCCCGCCTTTAAAGGAATACATCGCTGCAATAACCGAACTGCTCCTACTATATGAACAAGAGTATCCCCACCCAACAACCAAAATTACCACTTTTATTGAAGCCTTAGATCTGAACTTTGTTCTCGAAGATTTAGGAAAAATTGTGAGTTCACTTAAATTAGGATCTGAACGAATTCAGCACCTTTCTAATTCACTCCGCTGCTTCTCCCGCTCGGATAGCGATGCCAAAATACCTGCGGATTTGCACCTGGGGCTGGACAGTACGTTGCTGATTTTACAACACCGCCTCAAAGGTAATGGCGATCGTCCGTCCATTGAAGTTATTAAGAATTATGGAACATTACCACAGGTAAACTGCTATGTCGGAGAGATGAATCAAGTATTTATGAACCTCCTGGCAAACGCAATTGATGCTATTGATGAAGTTATTAGCCAAGGCAAAATAAAAAATCACATTCCTCAAATTAAAATTACCACAGAAATAAATACACAAAATTGGGTTGTAATTCGGATTGCTGATAATGGAATCGGTGTGCCTGAGCGGATCAAACAACGGCTATTTGAACCTTTGTTTACCACAAAATCTGTTGGTAAAGGTACTGGACTTGGCTTGTCCATTGCCCATGAAATTATCGTGGAAAAACATAATGGCATCATGGAAGTCAGTTCTCCGTTGGGTATAGGAACCGAGTTTATGATGGCAATTCCCATTGTGAGTACTGTGGTAGGTAATGGGCAATAGACAATAGATTTATTGGCAACTCATTTGGAGCTACTATATTTATGGTAAATAAGTAAAAAAATCACTTATTTTGATGAGAGAACCAATGCAAATGTTTCAAGTTATCGAAGAAACAATCACCAACCCACCAATTCCCCACGAACCACATAAGCAATCATTAAAAGCTTGGGCAATGTATTGTTTAAGAGATAAGGGCTTCAAAGTAGTTTATGCCCAAAATGCCGACTTTGCCATTGAACCCAAGGGCAAAGACAAGGTGTATTTTAAAGTGACAAATAACGCCACAGAAGTAGACAACTCCTGTAACTGGATAATTTGGGATAGTACAACCAAAAGCGTCAGCTTAAAACCCTCGTCATAAAACTTACACCACCCAACTTCGTAATTACGAATTATTAGAAGTTGGCTTTTCAAACACCATTAAATGCTGTTGGGGTAACAAGTTTTTGGTTTCCCGCCAAACTAAACCAACAGCTTGCATTTCTTTACGCACTTGTTTTTGAGTCATCTTGTGCAGCCGTTTAATCATAATAAACGGATTTTCAGCCCGATATTCAACCAACACAACTCGACCTCCTGGTTTAAGTGCTTGAACAATTCCTTGCATCACTTCATGAGGATATGCAAACTCATGATAAGCATCAACCATCAGAGCTAAATCTACGCTGTCAGGTGGAAGGTTGGGATTAGTTAAAGTTGCTAAAATCGGTTCAACATTACTTATATTTTTTTCTTGTTTGAAAAATTTAAGAATATCTAACATTTCCGGCTGAATATCTACAGCCAAAACTTTTCCCTCTGTTAATAATGGTGCCATGCGAAAACTGAAGTAACCTGTACCTGCACCAATATCAGCCACTACATCATCGGCTTTTAAATTCAGCGCACTTACTACTTTATTTGGTTGTTCTTCTACTTCCCGACTATTGCGTTCTAGCCAGCCTACACCTGTGTGTCCCATGACTTTAGCTATTTCTCGCCCCATGTATTTTTTGCCGATACCATCGGGGCTTGGGTGCGCTAACTGTTCGTAAACGGTGTTGGTTGCTGTATCTGCAATTGCTGCGGTAGTTGGGTTAAAGAAAAAACTTCCTAGTATTAAGAAGGTAATTAGTATCAATTGTTTCATTTTGATGAATGCAGAGGTACGCTGAAATTTCTGAGTTTAAATCACGAATGGCTGAATTTCAGGGGTGTGCCATTGTTCACCAAAACGTTCGGCTACTAAAGGTCTGACAATAAATTTGGGTGGATTACCATCTTGAACGTCAATGCGTACGCATGAATACGGAAATCGCCTATATTCATTGTGACCATTCCGACCGAGAAATAACAGAGAATCGGCAACTTTCCGCGCGGGACGACCGGGAAGATCGGTAAAAATTTCCTCTAATTCAGTTCCTTCTAAACGCTGACGACGGGGTAAATGTCCACTACCACCAGCAATAATACAGTTGATGTGAGAATCGGCATATCCTGTATCAACTGTGCGGAGATATTCTAAACAGTGGGCATGACCGTTTAATATTAAATCGACTATGGGACGTTCTTTCACTAAGGAACCTAAAGTTTCTGCTACTTGTGCAAATACCCAGCGTAGGCGGTGGCGAACTGCTAAGGTTTGCGCCTGATTCCATTTTGTAGCTTCTGTAACGTAGGGTGGATGGTGGAAATAAATAATTCGTCCCCGCACTTCTGACGTGTTCCAAGATTCGATGAGTCTGCTGCGTAACCAATCAAGTTGTTCAAAATCAATCATGGCTATAGTGTGTGAAGCCAATTGTTTTTCGATATCGATTTTGATTTCATTGATTTGGTCTAATTTGGCATTGAGATAATCGATTTTTTCCGCATCTGCTGATTTATTAGCGTTAAGTTTGTCACACGCTGCTAAAATCTGCACTTCTTCATGGTCTATCTCTTGACGACGTTTTTGTAAGGCTGTGCGGTCGATTTTACCCTCTGGAGTGTTTGGTAAAGGTGAGGGGTCGTTAAAGGTATTAGAATCTAGGGCAAAAAAGTCAATACCACCATAACGAAAAGTATAATATCGGTTAGGGACACGGGTAAATTTTCCTGGTTGATAACGCAAGCATCGCCCCGTGTGAGTTTTTGCCGTATAGTGCTGTTCTAAATGTAATTGTAGATCTGCCGGTGAAGCGATCGCAGCTAGATAATCAATAAATGCCTTAGCATAAGCATCACCTTGATTTGATCCATGCCAGCCAATCTCAATATCTTTGTAACGTAGCATCCGCCGTAATCGTAGCGTACTACCGATGAACAGACGATACATCAACGGTACATCATAGTAATCGTGATTACCCGGCACAGGCAGAAACGGCAGATTAAACACCATTCGGTCATAGGGAATCTTTTCGGGGTTGTCGCCACCTTGCAGAAATTCTCGATAAGGTTCAATAAATTTATTTACGTAATATTCATGAGAACCCGCCGTATAAATTACATCACCAGTGTGTAAGACAAAACTACACTCGTCTTTGTGGGTAAGCATCAATTCCGCGACTTTGCGTTGGGGATGTTGACCATAATGAGATTTTGTCCCAGTATCACCAATCACCATAAAAGAAAATTCCGGATTATCCTCCTTACCGTCATCAATGACCATACTGGTTTGGTCGATCCCTTGTGAGACAATCTGAGGATCAAGCCACCGCACCCGTTCCTTCATCTTATGTATTTTCACAGGAATCGATGGTTCAGAAATTAACTTCATCAATCATTACTCCCAACATGAAAATTTTTCTTTTTCCTTAATCGCTAGCCTCAGCGCCCTTAGCCTCTGAATCAACTTGCTCTAAATAGCGTAATTGCGTAAAAATAATAGCTAGGATGCCTTAATTTATCTTAACAATGGCGCTCACACAGGTTCATCAAACTCTTTCTCTTCCACAAACACCACCAAATCCCCAGGGATATGATTATGATTTGGTAATTGTCGGTGGTGGAATTATTGGCTTAACCCTAGCCTCTGCCTTAAAAGATTCTGGCTTGAGTATCCTGCTGATTGAGGCCAGAGTAGCATCAGCCGCTGTAGCCAAAGGGCAAGCCTACGCAGTTCACATGCTATCGGCACTCATTTACCAGGGTATTGGCGTTTGGGATCAAATATCGCCGCAAATCGCCAAATATTGCCAAGTTCGCCTGTCTGATGCCGATTACCCCGATGTGGTGGAATTTGCCACAGATGATATAGGTACGCCAGAACTAGGTTATGTCGCTGAACACCAAGCACTGCTACAGCCTTTGCAGGAATTTGTGCAAAATTGTGCCAATGTAACTTATCTTTGTCCGGCGGAAGTGGTGAAAACGCAATACCAGCAGGACATAGTAGCCGTAGATATCAAGATTGCTGACAAAATTCAAACAGTCCGTAGTAGATTACTTGTGGCAGCCGATGGCTCACGATCGCGTATTCGCGAAGCTGCGGGCATTAAAACTTTTGGCTGGAAATATTGGCAGTCTTGTATTGTAGCATTTGTCAAACCAGAAAAACCCCACAACAACACCGCCTACGAAAGATTTTGGACTAGCGGCCCATTTGCGATCTTACCGTTACCGGGGAACCGTTGTCGGATTGTCTGGACAGCCCCTCATGAAGAAGCCAAAGCCTTGTGTGCCTTAGATGACGAAGAATTTTTAGCAGAACTCAGCCGTCGCTATGGTGATCATATGGGTAAGTTGGAATTACTAGGCGATCGCTTTATTTTTCAAGTACAACTCATGCAAAGCGATCGCTATGTCCTACCTAGATTAGCCTTAATTGGTGATGCCGCCCACAACTGTCATCCCGTCGGCGGACAAGGTTTAAATTTGGGTATTCGGGACGCCGCAGCTTTGGCACAAGTAATCCAAAAAGCCCATATGGCAGGCGAAGATATCGGTAATATTAAAATCCTCAAACGCTATGAAAGTTGGCGTAAGCGAGAAAACCTGACAATTTTAGGCTTCACTGATTTGTTAGATCGGATGTTTTCTAACAATTTCTTACCATTAGTAGTCATTCGTCGCTTAGGTTTATGGCTGATGCGGCGAGTACCTGTGTTAAAAGTGTTTGCTCTTAAGTTGATGATTGGTTTAACAGGGCGTACCCCAGAATTAGCTAGACGGTGATGGCATTGGGGTTGTGTGCTATGGTCTACCACTTCTTCTAAGATACAAGGGTATGTTGTCGCCTAATTTTTCACGGTATCTGGAAAACCTCTCTCTAAATCTCTCTCCTGCGAGGAGGAGCCACTGCGTTGCGCGGGTTCCCCGCGTTGTAGCAAGTGGCGTTAGAGACTTTGAATTCCTGATTTGGAAGTTAGCGCAGCGCAACGCACCATCAATGTTTTTTGGTGCGTTAGGACTACCAACTAAAAATAAATGGGAGTTAGATTTTCCGAATTGAGTGTACACGGTAGCCCTGTTTCCCAAAACGATTGATTATTTTTTTATTTACCAAAAGATCAGGTTTAAAGCCGAGTGGAATTGTGGGCGATAGCTCCCTTGCCCCCTGCTCCCCTGCTTTTTTACAAGTTCCTTAACTGGCGCAGTGTATACAATTGCCCTCAAGAAATTCTAAAAATTTGCACACTATATACTAGGGATAGATGTAATCAGAGCAAGAGTGTGATTTAAAATTCAGTACTGGCAACAGTCTTGATTCTGGAAAAATGTCAAATTTAAACTCAAAAAGTGATTACACTCATGTCCAGGAATGTTAGAGTTTCAAGAAATTCATTGGCACTTCTCAGCGAGTATTCATGCTGAAGAAATTACAAAAAAAACACATTTCTCTCATTGCAGGCGCAGCACTATTTGCCTTTTCAGCTGGGGCGATGGTGTCAGCACCCGAAATTGGCAGATCCTTGGGACAGTTGTTGAACCTGGGACAAACTCCTGGGCAAATATCTGATACCAACCAAGCGCAATCAGCCGTCTTTCCACTAATATCACAGTCTCCCGCAGAACGAGCCGTCAACTTAGAAGCGATCGCTAACGGTTCGAGTTCACCAGATCGAGAACGGGCCCGCTATTTGTTAGCCAGTGACTTAGTTGATATTAGAGAGGCAGAAAAGGCTCTTAGTCTACTTGAAGGACTAGAAAGAAGTTATCCTAGTTTGGGCCCTTACATATTGCTCAAACAAGCTCAGGCACAGGATATATTGGGTGAAAGCGGCAAAGCTTCTGACCTCAGACAACGAGTACTCAGAGAGTATCCAGAGGAAGCAGGCGCAGCTAGATCCATGTATCTGATTGCCCTACCGGAACTGCAAGATAAAGCGATCGCTCAATTTCCTTCTCATCCCCTGACTTGGGACATTATCTATAAGCGGTTACAAGAAAATCCCAATCAGCCCCAATTGCGGTTAATCTTAGCCAAACATGCCTACAACCAACCAGGCATTGTCGGCGTACTAGATCAGCTAGTCAAACAGCCCAATCTCAAAGCCGAGGACTGGGGAACTATTGGTGCAGCCTACTGGTACAATAATCAATTTGCCAAAGCAGGTGCAGCTTATATACAAGCACCCAAAACACCAACCAACCTTTACCGGGCCGCACGGGGGTTACAAGTAGGAGGTAAAGAACGGGAAAGAGCGATCGCCACCTACAATCAATTGGTGCAGCAATTCCCCGAAGCCAGTGATACAGGTACAGGCTTGTTACGTTTGGCGGAAATGGCGAGAACGCGTAAAGATGCCCTGCCTTATCTGGATCAGGTAATAGCCAGATTTCCCCAACAAGCTAGTAGGGCGGTAGTCGAAAAAGCCAGAATTTATCAAGGACTCAAGGATCAAAAATCAGCGCAACAAGCTTGGCAATTACTCATCAATCAGTATCCTAATTCTAATGAAGCAGCTGAATATCGCTGGAACCAAGCCAACGAAAAAGCCAAAGCCAGAGATTACATAGGCGCTTGGGAATGGGCGCAACCCATAGCCACCAACAATCCCAATAGTATTTTGGCTCCCAGAGCAGGTTTTTGGGTGGGTAAATGGGCCACTGCCTTAGGTAAAGAACAAGAAGCCAGAACCGCTTATGAGTATGTCCTCAGTCAGTTTCCTTACTCTTACTATGCCTGGCGATCGGCAACAATGCTGGGGCTAAATGTAGGGAACTTTGACACCGTGCGCCAACTACAGCCAGAAGTAGTTCCCCAACAACGTCCCGTACCTCCGGCTGGTTCCGAAACTTTTAAAGAGTTGTATTTGTTAGGTCAAGACAGAGATGCTTGGCTGCAATGGGAAACAGAATTTTTGAATAAAATGCAGCCCACTGTATCAGAACAATTTACAGAAGGCTTGATGCGGTTAGCTCGAGGACAAAATCTCTCAGGAATTGGTATTATTTCCCGATTGGAAGACCGGGAAACGCCAGAAGAACAAGCCGAATATGAAGCCCTCAGCCAACAGGTAACTTATTGGCAAGCCCGTTATCCCTTTCCTTATCAGCAAGAAATTAAAAAATGGTCTGCCGAGCGCCAACTTAATCCCTTGCTAGTTACTGCCTTGATGCGCCAAGAGTCCATGTTTGAGTCGAAAATCACATCCGTGGCTGGTGCTTCGGGTTTGATGCAGGTAATGCCTAGCACAGCCGCTTGGATTGCTCCGCAAATTAAATTGGATACTAAAGCTATAGATTTAGAAGATCCCAACCAAAACATTAAACTAGGGACATGGTATTTGGATCATACTCATCAGCAATATAACAATAACTCCATGCTGGCGATCGCTAGTTATAATGCTGGACCTGGCAACGTCTCCAAATGGTTACGAACAATTGGGAAAACAGACCCAGACGAGTTTGTCGAAGCAATTCCTTTTAATGAAACTAGAAACTACGTGCGGCAAGTATTTGGTAACTACTGGAATTATTTGAGACTTTACAACCCGGAAATTTCCGCCAAAGTAGCAAAATACTCAACTTCACACCCACCATTACCTCAAAGGTGATATTGCTGAGATTGAACTCTCCACGCTTGGAAAAACAAAGTTTCCCATATCATTTTCATCCACCACCTATAAGGATGGTGGTTTTCAACTTCCCGCTATTTTCTCTAAAAAACTACTGCTCAACAGTCGGAGCAATTGGTGGCGTAATAGACGGAATAATCGGCTGAAATTGTGGAGGCTCAGGATTAAGCAACTGCTGCCAATTCCTAATTTGCTCTTGCGCCGCATTGTAAGCAGTACTACTACTAGGAATCAACTTAGCAGTCTCAATCGCCCGAGGAATATCAGAAATTCCCTGAGAACGGGCAATATCCAATAATTGCTGACTCCACTGATTAATTGAGATATTCGCATCCATCCGCAAAACGTTATTTCTGGGAATCCGATCAGCCAGTCCAATGGCCTGAACCAAAGCTTCT
The DNA here is from genome assembly GCA_022241785.1 of Cyanocohniella sp. LLY. Taxonomy (GTDB): domain Bacteria; phylum Cyanobacteriota; class Cyanobacteriia; order Cyanobacteriales; family Nostocaceae; genus Cyanocohniella. The sequence goes on from JAKOMP010000060.1 coordinate 19,498, forward strand.
GGTGTACCAGCCACAGCCGCTTCCCTAGCTCTATTCCAGTTTTCTCTAGCGTTGATTTGCCCTTGCCAATCATCTATAGCGGTCTTGGCTTCATCAGAAAGCGATCGCCCTGACGATGCAATTGGTTGAGCTGTATTAATAGCACCACGTAAATCACCACTCCGCGCCAGCATTCTCGCCTGCTCTAAATACGGCTGGTCTTGGATGCGCTGCACACTTGCTGTCCAGGTACGAATTTTCGTCTGTGCTTCTGGATACAAAGCCCGACCCCGACGAATTTGACCAGCTTCGGCGATGGCAGCTTGCAATGAGTTAATATCGTTGAGCCACGCCAGTTGTTGAGCGCGGTCTAATAATGGTCTATCTTCAATAGTTTCCACTTGACTCCGCCAACGACTCATCTCTTTCTTGGCCTCCGAAGCACGGGGGTTACTAGTGGGGATGAGCTGTACTTCGGCGATGGCAGCTGATAAATATTCTACAGTGCCTTGGCTAGCCAGTGTCCGCGCTTTTTCTAAACGGGCGACATCTTCAATTTCCATCTGCCAACGAGCAATCAATTGCTGCGCTTGATTGTAAACTGGCCTTGATGGGTCAATTTGTTGCGCCTGGAAAATAGCTGTTTCTAAACCCGATACTGTACCTATCCAGGCACTTCTTTGAGCATCCGTCACAGCCATGAAGTCTTCAACTTCTGAATGCAACTTTGTATTAGCTGGAATTTGTCTGGCAATTTCTAAGGCTGTATCTGCATCTCGTTTATCTAAACTTGCTTGGGCTAAATCTAGCATTTGCCGCCCAAACGCCGGAATCAGTTCTTGGGCTTTTTGATAGACATAGCTGTCTCTTCCAATGGAATCGGCTAGTTTAATGGCTTCTAGTAAATTATTAACTACTTTGGTCTTGGCTAAACTTTCAGCTTCTGCTAACTTCTCACTATCTTCCCTAGCGGTGATAATTAAAGCATTTAATTGATCATACTTAACACTAGACCAGTATCTATTATCTACACGCAGTAACTTGGCAGATAGGAGAAATGCTGATTGCCAACGTCTTTGCTCTAGTTCCGCTTCCGCATTTTTATATATATTTTCTGCCTGAGACCAGATTGACTCCCATTTAGTAACTTGTTCATCTACTAATTTATATGCCGAGAGGTCTTGAGGTATCTTACGCGCTGTGGCGATCGCTTCTTCTAAATCACCTGCTTGAAAACTTTGATCTGCTAATTTGAGAATATCCTGTGACCATTCTGCGACAAAACGATCAATTTCTCCCCGTAATGGATGCTCTTGTGGTAATTCTCTAACTAAGGCGATCGCTTGCAATAAATCATTAACATTCTGTTTAGAAGCCGCTAACTGAGCGCAATGTAACCTCACTGAGGCACTAGCCAACGGCCAAAAAATCGCTGGGCAACTAGGCGCAGTTGGTAGCTTCAGCAGAATTGCCATGGCCAAAAATCCCACACTACCGGGAATTAATGTCAGAGCTATGGCCCACAACACCCAGCTTTTCATCCAGCGCGGAAGCTTTCGAGACTTTTTGCTGGGTGAACTTGCAACTTCTGACTGATTATTTACAGGTAATCCGGAATTGTCTTGTGTTTGCTGCTTCACTGACTTAGAGGTAGAACCAGTAGTTGGGATGCCAAACGCTTGATTTTCACCGAACTGTGACTTTCGGAATACTTTTTTCATATCATCTGGCTCTCCCGCTCTGGTGGTGGGCCAACTTTCTGGAATATCCCGCTCTGTCATCTCTCACACCAAAATATTTGAATAGCGATCTTTTCTAGGCTGATGATTCCAATGTTGCCATAGTAACTTTCTCATGATTTAAAAGCTACTTTTTACATCTTCTCTCTCCACAGATACCATGAACAATTTAAATTTTTGGTGTCATTTTATACTTTAGCCCGAAACAGAAGATTCTGCTTGCAAATCGACGATCAGTTGAGCCAGGTGATCACTACTTGCTTGATAAACATTACCGCAAAAATCACAAGTTGCCTCAGCACCATCATCTTTGATAATCATGTCTTGCAATTCAGCTTCACCGAGGATTTTCAGGGCTCCCAGCACCCGGTCAAAAGAACAACCACAGTGGAAACGCAGCATTTGACGTTCGGGAAATATCGATAGACCCATATCTCCTAGCAGGTCATGAAATATTTCTGGTAACGTCTTACCAGCTTGTAATAAGGGCGTAAAACCTGCTAAACCAGCTACCCGTGATTCCAGTAATTCCACTAGGGCTTCATCTCTAGCAGCTTTAGGCAAAATTTGTATTAACAACCCTCCAGAAGCCGTAACACCACTTGCTCCCACAAACACGCCTAAAACCAAAGCCGAAGGTGTTTGTTCAGAATTAACTAGGTAATGAGCCACGTCGTCGCCGATCTCGCCCGAAACTAGTTCTACGGTACTAGAGTAAGGGTAGCCATAACCAATGTCGCGCACCACATAAAGGTAGCCATCACCTACTGCACCACCAACATCTAGTTTACCTTTGGCATTAGGAGGCAACTCTACAGATGGATTGGCGACATAGCCGCGTACTGTTCCATCCAAACCGGCATCCACCAATATCCCACCCAAAGGCCCATCGCCCTTGACCCGCACATTCACCCTAGAACCTGGTCGTTTCATGCTAGAAGCCATTAACAAACCTGCTGACATAGAGCGTCCTAAAGCCGCCGTTGCCACGTAAGAAAGTTTATGGCGTTGTCGGGCTTCTTCTGTTAAACGAGTCGTAATCACACCCACAGCCCGAATACCGCCTTCAGCTGCTGCGGCACGAATTAATTGATCTGCCATGAAAACCCTTACATTTCTTAACAAGTCTACTTTCTCTATTCTAAATACTCATCTAGTAGAAAAGTGACACCGTGATCACGACTGTTTGTATTTGCCATATTAGAAATACAATTCACCAAAAGTGATGTCTGACCTTTAAGCAATTTTAAAAAATGCTGGGTAATTTTCAACAAAGCCAAATACGGATAGAAATTGCGGCATCTGCCAGTGCAATACATAATAGTTTGCTGCATCCAGACCAACTAGATAAATGGCTTGTGGGGCAAAGCTTTGCTCCAGTAATGCCAGAAGAACTGCATACAGGTCTTCAGTTTACAACCAGAACCGGGCCAATTCAAATTCATCATCGAGTGGATGTAGCCAGACCCAACTGTCTGCGCCTGCTACTAAGTGGAGGCATTGACGGTTTTCACGAATGGTATTGGGGAGAAGGTTGGGTACAGTCACGTTTAGAAGGAATATCAATTTTGCCCTTGAATTTGTGTCAAACCCTGAGTTTGTTAAGTTTGCGTCAGTTTTTAGCGGAGAAAGGGACTAGGGGCTAGGGACTAGGGGCTAGGGACTAGGGGCTAGGGACTAGGGGCTAGGGACTGGGAAGTTTTGTCCGCATCATCTTCCCATCTCCCAAACACAACCCGTCCCTCTCCTTACTCAAAAAAAGGATATCCGTCAGGACAAAGAAAAAACTCTTTCCTACTCCCCACTCCCTACTCCCCACCTGACAGGTGTAGGTATTTTACGTGGGTATGAGTCAACACTTGAAAATGGGGGTTTGAAAACCTCTCAAAACTTAAACATTCAATTGTCCAATTGCTGGAACACTTGAATCATCGTTTGAGAACATGGTGAAAAATCATGGATTCAAACACAACCAATAAATATGGGATGAAGAATCATACATATCATACATATTGACCACGTAATCATCAGGGTTTCAGCCTCTGTGTAATAAACCTACACCTGTCAGCTACTCCCTACTCCCCACTCCCTACTCCCCACTCCCTACTCTCTACTCGGCTTCACCACCAACACCGAACAATTAGCTTCTTCCACCACTTGACTGCTAACAGAACCCAAGACAATTCGCTTCATACCCATTAACCCGCGGCTACCAAGGATGATTAAGTCTGTCTTGTAAATGTTGGCAAGGCGAATAATTTCGTCAGCCGGGTCACCCGTGACCAGTTCTAGTTCACTATTAACTGATAAATTTTCTTTATAATATTGCAGCTGTTTTTCAATATGGAAATAAGAAATTGTTGAGGATTCGGGATGAGGGAGGTCAGCAGGTGATTCTAACTCTAATTCTGGTGTCGGAAACACATGACAGAGAATAACCTTAGTCTCATTCGCCAACACTACATCATTTAAAGTTTGAATTACTCGTTCTGCAATTTCTGAACCGTCTAGAGCTACCAAAACATTTTTTAGCACCGCTCATCTCCTCAAAGGTAGACCCCTTAATAATTATCTGGCAAAGCTTATTGGCAATGAAAGCCGTAGGTAAACCACTCCAGTCAGTGGCTCTTCCTTTGAGGTGACTGCCGTCCAGTCTTTTAGTTTGCAGCCACCGAGTAGCTTTTGCCAATAGTATAGAGAAAAACTAAACATTCCCCATCACTCTTCTTGCTGAATTCTCCGTCGTACAGAATCGGCATGGGAAGGTAAGCCTTCAGCTGTTGCCAAGACATCAATTGCCCCAGCCACTTTTTGTAATGCGGTTTGTGAATATTGAATAATACTGGAATGTTTCAGAAAAGTTTCCACTCCTAAGGGTGAAGCATAACGGGCAGCACCGGAAGTCGGCAAGGTGTGATTAGGCCCTGCTAAATAGTCGCCTACAGCTTCTGGTGTAGAGTAGCCCAAGAAAATTGCCCCAGCGTGGCGAATACTGGGAAGTAATGCCCAAGGATCTTGAATTTCTAACTCTAAATGTTCGGGGGCAAAATAATTGGAAAATTCTGCGGCGGCGGACAAAGATTCCACAACCACAATTAAGCCATAGTGAGCGATCGCTTTTTCTGTGTCTATCCGTCGGGGATGATCAACTAACTGTCTTTCCACAGCTAACTGGACGTTTTTAGCCAAAGCCGGATCTGTGGTTAACAAAATAGCCGCTGCCATCGGATCATGTTCAGCTTGGGCCAACATGTCAGCCGCCACATTCACTGGATTTGCCGTTTCATCAGCAATAATCAGGACTTCGCTAGGCCCTGCTAAAGAATCAATGCCGACGGTACCGTAAACCAATTTTTTCGCTAAGGTGACATAAATATTCCCAGGGCCAGTAATCACATCTACTTTGGGTATTGTTTCTGTCCCGTAGGCCAAAGCCGCGATCGCTTGGGCCCCGCCAACACGATAGATTTCTTGTAGTCCGGCTTCTTGGGCAGCTACCAAAACGGCTGAGTTAATCGCTTTGCCCGCACCTGGCGGTGTTACCATCACTACACGAGGCACACCAGCCACCTGGGCCGGAATAGCATTCATGAGTACAGTACTGGGATAAGCCGCACGACCACCAGGCACATACAACCCTGCACAGTCTACAGGATTATAGCGTTTGCCCAGCACGACATCATCATCGCCAAAGTGTACCCAATTTTTGGGGATACGCTGACGGTGAAATGCTTCAATTTGACGGCAAGCCAATTGAATCGCCTCCAGCAACTCCTTTGATACCTGTTGATAAGCTGCATCCAGTTCTGAGCCTGTGACACGCAGTTCTTCGGGTTTCAAAGTTCGGTTGTCAAATTCGGCTGTATAATGCAATACAGCTTTGTCGCCTTGGCGCTTGACTGCTTGCAAAACTTCACGCACAGTCGCTTCTTTATGAAGCACCTGTTCATCGTGGGTGCGATCGCAGATACGCTTTAGTTCTGCTCTAACGTCTGCCTGCTGAGTAATAATTCGCAGCATGAAGTAAGGAGAATGCCAAAATGTTAGAATATTCCCGCCAGAGAATCAGTGTTACTCTCAACCCACGGGGCTATCGAGCTTGACCCTAATTCTCTTCTCTAGCTTAGCCTGGATTTTTTTGATACTCCTAAGGCTGCCAGCACATGGTTTACTTGAGAAGGCGACTAAATTACTCAATCCGATCTGCCTAGTTGCTTCTCGGCAGGGAGAGGGTGTGCCAATTCCTACTGCCCTTAAGTCCTTTCCTACACTCATTGCTAGGTCACTGGTGGCATGTTTGCACATTCAGTTTTCCTTGTCCAAGAAGCTATGGATAGAATCTGAGTATAATTTTTACTTATTTTTCTACTTTAGTAGCTAACATTCGTAGAGACGCGAGATCTCGATTCTCTACATGATTTCAACCCCTGAATTTCAAACATTGACAGTTCTTGCCTTTTGAATATCTATCTCATCTCCAAAGGGTATAGAATACATTTCGGTCAGGTGCTGAGAAGTTAGGATGACAATGTTTATGGCAGTAATTTATTCTAACGTATTTTCTCATTTGAGTACACAGCGCTCAGGAGATGAGGCAGGAGTGAAGCTTCTTTTTCTTGACTAATAGACAAATTTTTTTTCAGAAATTCTGACATTGGCAATAGGGATGCTATATTAGTAAGTCTAGTAGTGTGTGTACATATTAATAGTATTTTTGGAATTGACTGTGGCGAATTCAAAGTCTGCTCTTAAACGCGCCCAAATCGGAGAGCGCAATCGTCTCCGTAACAAATCTTACAAATCAGCTGTAAAAACGCTGGTTAAGAAATACCTGACTGCTGTAGAAGTCTACGCAGCTAATCCTAACTCAGAATCAGAACAAGAACTGCAAGCGCGACTGTCTGAGGCTTACAGCAAAATAGATAAAGCCGTCAAGCGGGGTGTACTGCATCCGAACAATGGGGCGAGAAAAAAAGCCAGATTGGCTCGCAAACTCAAGCCTCTCACCCAAACATCTGCTTAGTAGTGCAGTTAAACAGTCATCGGTAAGCATAACTGATGACGATGCACTGACTGATGACAACTAAGCAATAACTCCAATGCAGCTGATTGACACTCACGTCCATCTCAATTTTGATACTTTCCAGCCAGATTTAGCATCAGTGCGATTGCGATGGCAAGAAGCTGGGGTAGTACGTTTAATACACTCTTGTGTAGAGCCATCAGAATTTGCCAGTATCCAATCCTTAGCCCACCAGTTTCCCGAACTCAGTTTTGCTGTTGGTTTACATCCTCTAGATGCCGAGCAATGGCAAAGCGAAACAGCCGAGCAAATTCAGTCTTTGGCTAGTTCAGAACCGAAAGTGGTGGCCATTGGGGAAATGGGACTGGATTTTTACAAAGCTGAAAATTCTGAGCAACAACGCCTAGTGTTTGCAGCTCAACTAGAAATCGCCTCTGAACTGAATTTACCAGTGATTATTCATTGTCGGGATGCGGCAATAGAAGTCAGGGAAATCTTGCAAAAATGGCGGGATATTAAAGGAGAAAAAGTACGGGGGGTCATGCATTGTTGGGGTGGAACGCCAGAAGAAACCCAATGGTTCCTAGACTTAGGCTTCTACATTAGCTTTAGCGGGACAGTAACATTCAAAAATGCCAAAGCTATCCAAGCCTCGGCGGCCATGGTGAGAAGCGATCGCCTGCTAGTGGAAACAGACTGTCCTTTCTTATCTCCCGTACCCAAGCGGGGCGAAAAACGCAACGAGCCTGCTAATGTCCGCTATGTAGCGGAGCAAGTAGCCCATTTGCGCGGGGAGACAGTCCAGGCGATCGCAGATCAAACCACCAAAAATGCTTGTGAATTATTTGGTTTGACACTTTAAAGCCTGTCCAGGTATGTCCCAGGTTAGATAAAAAAAATAAAACTCCAGGAGGATAGAAATATGCTAAGATTAATCCCTCCAAAACATTTTGATTGCGCCATAATGAAAAAGGAAGGAATTGAAAACTTTGAATCGCTGGGTTTTGTCTTGTTATCAACTTGACCATCCACCAAATCTCTACATACGGATGTTCTCAATGCATGACTGAATAGTCACCTCAACTTTGGCAAATTAGCGCTTGTGCTGTATTTAACCTATAGAAAATTGTTAAACGTAATTAACTTGTGAGTAAAACCCACCAAAGTCCAGCCATTCTAATTCAGAGTCGGCCAGATGCGCGGCTCTATTCCTCAGTATTAGAGGATCACCGCGAGTATAAATGGTGAATTAAAGCCACAATGGTTTAAAACTGTGGAGGCTAATTTACCTGTTTTTGGGAGGGGACATGAGACAAACAAAAAAAATCTACAAATATCTGAGCCATCTGCTGTTGAGGGGCAAACTTAACAGAGTCATTTTAGTGAACCTGCCAAAGCTAGGGCAATCACCCCCCTTGTCAAAATCTCTGTTTCCAGCTTAAATGGCTGCGTTTGCCGATACCTAGAAATAACAGGTGGCACAAAGAGAAGTTCCCAATATCTACGGACACTAGTTGGCGGTGGGAATCGCCCAAAAACAGTGTCCCCTAAATAAAGTTTAACCAGGTTGACGAAGGTAGAGGCATGACTACAGATAATTATATGGAATCCGCCTTTTTGTTGCCCGATTTGATTGAAATCCAGCGTTCTAGTTTTCGCTGGTTTTTAGAAGAAGGGCTAATAGAAGAACTCAATTCCTTTAGTCCCATTACAGACTACACTGGCAAATTAGAACTGCACTTTTTAGGTCAGAACTACAAGCTTAAAGAGCCAAAATATAGCGTAGAAGAATCGAAACGGCGGGATAGTACCTATGCCGTACAAATGTATGTCCCTACACGCCTGTTGAACAAAGAAACAGGAGATATCAAAGAACAAGAAGTATTTATTGGCGATCTGCCTTTGATGACAGACCGAGGCACGTTTATTATTAACGGTGCCGAGCGGGTAATTGTCAACCAAATTGTGCGATCGCCTGGAGTTTACTACAAATCAGAAATCGACAAAAACGGTCGGCGCACTTATTCAGCTAGTTTAATTCCTAACCGAGGAGCGTGGCTGAAATTTGAAACAGACCGTAACGATTTGGTGTGGGTACGCATAGACAAAACCCGGAAACTCTCAGCACAAGTACTATTAAAAGCCCTGGGTTTATCAGATAACGAAATTTTTGATGCCCTGCGCCACCCTGAATACTTCCAAAAAACCATCGAAAAAGAAGGGCAATTTTCCGAAGAAGAAGCCCTGATGGAGTTATATCGCAAACTACGTCCTGGTGAACCACCAACAGTCTTAGGTGGACAACAGTTACTAGATTCTCGCTTCTTTGACCCCAAACGTTATGACTTGGGTCGTGTTGGTCGGTATAAACTCAACAAGAAATTACGGTTGTCTGTCCCCGATACCATGCGTGTCTTGACTGCGGGAGACATCTTGGCAGCAGTAGATTACCTGATTAACCTAGAATATGACATCGGTAATATCGATGACATTGACCACTTAGGCAATCGCCGGGTAAGAAGCGTCGGTGAACTACTCCAGAACCAAGTACGGGTAGGCTTAAACCGTTTAGAAAGAATTATCCGAGAACGGATGACCGTATCAGATGCCGAAGTTTTAACACCAGCATCCTTAGTCAACCCCAAACCATTGGTAGCGGCAATTAAAGAATTCTTTGGTTCCAGCCAATTAAGTCAGTTCATGGATCAAACCAATCCCTTAGCAGAACTGACCCACAAACGCCGTCTGAGTGCCTTAGGCCCTGGTGGTTTAACGAGGGAACGTGCCGGATTTGCCGTCCGAGACATCCACCCCTCGCACTACGGACGAATTTGCCCCATTGAGACACCAGAAGGCCCCAACGCTGGGTTGATTGGTTCCTTGGCAACTCATGCGCGGGTCAACCAATACGGATTTTTAGAAACACCCTTTAGAGCAGTAGAAAATGGGCGGGTGCGGTTTGACTTACCACCCGTGTACATGACCGCCGACGAAGAAGACGATTTACGGACTGCCACCGGTGACATTCCCTTAGATGAAAACGGTTACATCAAAGGGCCCCAAGTACCAGTACGCTATCGCCAAGACTGGGCTACCACAACGCCTGAGCAAGTAGACTATGTAGCCGTATCTCCGGTACAAATCGTGTCTGTTGCTACCAGCATGATCCCCTTCTTGGAACATGATGACGCTAACCGAGCACTGATGGGTTCCAACATGCAACGGCAAGCCGTACCGCTGTTGAAGCCTGAACGTCCTTTAGTGGGTACTGGTTTAGAAGCCCAAGGTGCTAGAGACTCCGGGATGGTGATTGTCTCTCGTACAGACGGTGATGTCACCTACGCCGATGCCACAGAAATTCGTGTCCGTCCCAAAGGTGGTAACTCAGAGATTAAGTACAAACTTTCCAAGTACCAAAGATCCAACCAAGACACCTGTTTAAATCAAAAACCCTTAGTGCGGATTGGTGAACGGGTAGTAGCTGGACAAGTATTAGCTGATGGTTCATCCACCGAAGGTGGGGAATTGGCATTAGGACAAAATATCGTCGTGGCTTACATGCCTTGGGAAGGCTACAACTACGAAGACGCAATTTTGATTTCTGAAAGACTAGTACAGGATGATATCTACACATCAATTCACATTGAAAAATATGAAATTGAGGCCAGACAAACCAAACTAGGGCCCGAAGAAATTACCAGAGAAATCCCCAACGTCGGGGAAGATGCCCTACGTCAGCTAGATGAACAGGGAATTATTCGCATTGGTGCTTGGGTGGAAGCTGGAGATATCTTGGTAGGAAAAGTGACACCTAAAGGTGAATCAGACCAACCACCAGAAGAAAAACTATTGCGTGCCATATTCGGTGAAAAAGCGCGGGATGTGCGAGACAACTCGTTGCGAGTACCCAACGGTGAAAAAGGACGCGTTGTTGATGTGCGTCTGTTTACCCGTGAGCAAGGTGACGAATTACCACCGGGAGCCAACATGGTAGTCCGGGTGTATGTAGCGCAAAAACGCAAAATCCAAGTGGGCGACAAAATGGCAGGACGCCACGGTAATAAAGGGATTATTTCCCGCATCTTACCAGTGGAAGATATGCCTTACTTAGCAGACGGTTCCACGGTGGATATTGTCCTCAACCCCTTGGGTGTACCTAGTCGGATGAACGTCGGACAGGTATTTGAATGTATGTTGGGTTGGGCGGCTCATACTTTGGGAGTACGGTTTAAAATTACTCCCTTTGACGAAATGTATGGCGAAGAGACATCCCGTAGCCTCGTACATGGAAAATTGCAAGAAGCACGGGACGAAACAGGCAAAGACTGGGTATACAACCCAGATAACCCTGGAAAAATTATGGTGTTTGACGGTCGTACAGGCGAACCCTTTGACCGACCAATAACCGTAGGTGTAGCTTATATTCTGAAGCTGGTGCATTTGGTGGACGACAAGATCCACGCCCGTTCTACAGGGCCATACTCGCTGGTAACACAGCAACCCTTGGGTGGTAAAGCACAGCAAGGTGGTCAGCGCTTTGGAGAAATGGAAGTGTGGGCATTGGAAGCCTTTGGTGCAGCTTATACCTTGCAGGAATTGTTGACAGTCAAATCCGACGATATGCAAGGACGGAATGAAGCCCTGAATGCGATCGTTAAAGGTAAATCCATTCCCCGTCCAGGCACACCAGAGTCCTTTAAAGTGCTGATGCGAGAACTGCAATCCCTCGGGTTAGACATTGCCGTACATAAGGTAGAAACCCAAGCAGATGGTAGTTCCTTAGATGTGGAAGTCGATTTAATGGCAGACCAATCAGCCCGACGGACACCTCCTCGACCAACATACGAATCTCTTTCTCGCGAATCGTTAGAAGACGAAGAGTAGGGAATAGGGAGTAGGGAGTGGGGAATAGGGAGTAGGGAGTGGGGAATTAGGTTCTTCACTTTACCATTCCCTATCCCCGATACCCAATCCCCAATTACGAATTACGAATTACGAATTACGAATTACAAATTAACCATGAGACCCGCCCAAACTAATCAGTTTGACTACGTTAAAATCGGCTTGGCATCACCGGAACGCATCAGGCAGTGGGGTGAACGCACACTACCTAATGGTCAATTAGTTGGTGAAGTCACTAAACCGGAGACTATTAACTACCGTACCTTGAAGCCAGAAATGGACGGCTTATTTTGTGAGCGCATTTTTGGCCCCGCGAAAGATTGGGAATGCCACTGCGGTAAGTATAAAAGAGTACGTCATCGTGGAATTGTATGTGAGCGTTGTGGTGTAGAGGTTACCGAATCGCGGGTGCGTCGTCACCGCATGGGATACATTAAGCTCGCTGCCCCAGTTGCCCACGTTTGGTATCTCAAAGGTATTCCTAGCTATATTGCTATTCTGCTAGATATGCCTTTGCGGGATGTAGAACAAATAGTTTATTTCAACTCTTATGTTGTCCTGAGTCCAGGTAATGCGGAGACATTAACCTATAAACAGCTCCTCAGTGAAGACCAGTGGTTGGAAATTGAAGACCAAATTTATAGCGAAGATTCTACTTTGCAAGGCGTAGAAGTAGGCATTGGTGCGGAAGCACTGCTGCGCTTACTGGCTGATATTAATTTAGAGCAAGAAGCTGAAAGCCTGCGCGAAGAAATTGGCAACGCCAAAGGCCAAAAACGGGCAAAACTGATTAAGCGGCTACGGGTAATTGACAACTTCATTGCTACCGGCTCTAAACCAGAGTGGATGGTAATGGCAGTGATTCCCGTGATTCCCCCGGATTTACGCCCAATGGTACAACTGGATGGTGGACGTTTTGCCACCAGTGACTTGAATGATTTGTATCGTCGGGTAATTAACCGTAACAACCGTCTGGCGCGTTTGCAAGAAATTTTAGCACCAGAAATTATTGTCCGCAACGAAAAGCGGATGCTGCAAGAAGCAGTGGATGCTTTAATTGACAATGGTCGTCGGGGACGCACAGTGGTAGGGGCCAATAACCGACCTCTGAAATCTTTATCTGACATTATTGAAGGTAAACAAGGACGTTTCCGACAAAACTTGTTAGGTAAACGAGTTGACTATTCCGGACGTTCGGTAATTGTGGTGGGGCCAAAGCTGAAAATTCACCAGTGCGGTTTGCCTAGAGAAATGGCTATTGAGCTATTCCAGCCGTTTGTGATTAATCGCTTAATTCGTAGCGGCATGGTGAATAACATCAAAGCTGCCAAAAAGCTCATATCTCGTAACGACCCCAGTGTCTGGGATGTGCTGGAAGAGGTGATTGAAGGACACCCAGTGATGCTTAACCGGGCGCCGACGCTGCACCGTTTGGGTATTCAGGCTTTTGAACCAGTGTTGGTAGAAGGACGAGCAATTCAACTTCATCCTTTGGTTTGTCCCGCATTTAACGCTGACTTTGACGGTGACCAAATGGCGGTACACGTGCCATTGTCTCTAGAAAGTCAGGCTGAGGCGCGATTGTTGATGCTGGCTTCTAACAATATTTTGTCACCAGCCACAGGTAGACCCATCATCACACCCAGCCAAGACATGGTACTGGGGGCATATTACTTAACAGCAGAAAATCCGGGTGCTACCAAAGGTGCAGATAGATACTTTGCTTCTCTGGATGACGTAATTATGGCTTTCCACCAAGACCAAGTTGACTTACACGCCTATATTTACGTGCGGTTTGACGGCGAAGTGGAATCAGACCAACCAGATACAGAACCCCTGGAAGTCACAAAAAACAGTGATGGTACCCGGACTGTAATGTATAAATACCGTCGCATCAGAGAAGATGCCCAAGGGAATTTAATTTCTCAGTATGTACGCACAACACCTGGTCGTGTTATTTACAACAAAGCTATTCAGGAAGCACTAGCAGTCTGAGTACTGAGTGGAGAGTAGTTAATTCCCTACTCCCTACTCCCTACTCCCTACTCCCTATTTCCCATGACTAAGGACTAATCACTAATGACTAACGAAAACGCAGTTTTTCGCAATCGCGTAGTTGACAAAGGTCAACTGAGAAAATTAATTTCCTGGGCGTTTACTCATTATGGTACGGCGCGAACCGCTGTGATGGCGGACAAATTGAAAGAATTGGGATTTCGCTACGCTACTAAAGCCGGGGTTTCCATTAGTGTAGACGACTTGATGATTCCTCCCACCAAGCGATCGCTCTTGGATGCAGCAGAAGAAGAAATTCGCGCTACCGAAACTCGTTACCAACGGGGTGAAATTACAGAAGTAGAACGTTTCCAAAAAGTAATCGACACTTGGAACGGTACTAGTGAAGCCCTCAAAGACGAGGTAGTCGTTCACTTTAAGAAGACCGACCCCCTGAACTCGGTGTACATGATGGCATTCTCTGGGGCGCGGGGTAACATCTCCCAAGTCCGCCAGTTGGTGGGAATGCGGGGCTTGATGGCAGATCCCCAAGGGGAAATTATTGACTTACCTATTAAAACCAACTTCCGTGAAGGACTGACTGTTACTGAATACATTATTTCGTCTTATGGTGCCAGAAAAGGACTAGTAGACACCGCCTTACGTACCGCTGACTCTGGTTATCTCACCCGTCGTCTGGTGGACGTATCCCAGGACGTAATTATTCGGGAATTTGACTGTGGTACCACCAGGGGTATTCCTGTACGGGCCATGACAGAAGGTGGCAAAATATTGATTCCCCTGGCTCAACGCTTGTTAGGAAGGGTGATTGCTGAAGATGTGATCCATCCCACCACAAAAGAAGTAATTGCACCACGTAATACTCCAGTATCGGATGACTTAGCAGCAGAAATTCACAAAGCTGGAGTCACGGAAGTGGTGGCGCGATCGCCTCTAACTTGTGAAGCGGCTCGTTCGGTTTGTCAACACTGTTACGGCTGGAGTTTGGCCCACGCCAAAATGGTGGACTTGGGTGAAGCAGTGGGGATTATTGCCGCCCAAAGTATCGGTGAACCTGGAACCCAGTTGACCATGCGGACATTCCACACTGGTGGTGTGTTTACCGGGGAAGTAGCGCAGCAAGTGCGTTCCAAAACAGAAGGTACGATTCGTCTGCCCCGCAAATTGCGGACTCGACCTTATCGTACCCGCCACGGGGAAGATGCCTTGTATGTTGAGGTCAACGGGATCATCAATTTGGAACCGAAAAAAGAAGGTTCTGAAACCCAAGAGATTCATGTAACTCAAGGTTCCACACTCTATGTACTTGAAGGACAGCAGGTAAAAATCGGCCAATTACTGGCAGAAGTTGCCTTGGGTGGACGCACAACTCGTACCAATACAGAAAAAGCTGTAAAAGATGTAGCTTCTGATTTGGCAGGGGAAGTGCAGTTTGCCGAAGTTGTCCCCGAACAAAAAACAGACCGTCAAGGCAACACCACAACTACCGCCGCACGGGGTGGTTTGATTTGGGTGCTGTCTGGCGAAGTGTATAACTTGCCCCCTGGTGCCGAATTGGTTGTGAAAAACGGTGATGCGATCGCCTCTAATGGGGTGTTAGCAGAAACCAAGTTAACAACTATACACGGTGGTGTGGTGCGTCTCCCAGAAGCTACCCCAGGTAAGAGTACCAGGGAAATAGAAATTATTACAGCTTCGGTAGTTCTAGACCAAGCAACCGTCACCGTTGAAAGTTCCCAAGGACGCAACCACTACTTAGTCACCACTGGTAATAACCAGGTATTTAACCTCCGGGCTACCCCTGGTACTAAAGTTCAAAATGGTCAAGTAGTCGCCGAGTTAATTGATGAGCGCTATCGCACCACTACTGGCGGATTCTTGAAATTCGCGGGTATAGAAGTTCAGAAAAAAGGCAAAGCCAAGCTTGGTTATGAAGTCGTCCAAGGTGGTACTCTGCTGTGGATTCCAGAAGAAACCCACGAAGTTAATAAAGATATCTCTTTGCTGTTGGTAGAAGACGGGCAGTTTGTCGAAGCCGGTACCGAAGTTGTCAAGGATATCTTTTGCCAAAATAGCGGTGTAGTAGAAGTCACTCAGAAAAACGACATCCTGCGGGAAGTGGTAGTTAAACCAGGCGAATTGCTAATGGTGGATGATCCAGAAGCAGTAATGGGCCGAGATAACACCTTTGTCCAACCAGGGGAAGAGTTTCAAGGAGTTGTGGCTACAGAATTACGCTACATCCAGTACGTAGAATCTCCCGAAGGCCCAGCTTTATTGAGCCGTCCGGTAGTTGAGTTTGCTGTACCTAGTAACCCTGATGTGCCATCTACTACATCTGTTAGTCAACAAACAGGACGTTCAATTCAAATGCGGGCAGTACAAAGATTGCCTTACAAAGATTCTGAACGCGTCAAGTCTGTTGAAGGTGTGGAACTCCTACGTACCCAGCTAGTATTAGAAATTGAGCAGGATGGTGAACAAGATCATTCCGCTTCCCCCTTAGCAGCAGATATTGAACTGGTAGAGGATACAGAAAATCCAGAAGTTCAACGCCTGCAACTAGTGATTTTAGAATCCTTGGTAATTCGTCGCGACATTACAGCCGATGCTACCCAAGGTAGTACCCAGACAACTTTAGAAGTCCAGGATGGCGATACAATTGCCCCAGGTGCTGTGGTGGCAAGTACCCAAATCTTGAGCAAAGAAGGGGGTATTGTCCGGGGTGTACGTAAAGACAGTGAAGCTGTGCGTCGCTGTTTAGTGTTACGGGACACCGATAAACTCATCATGAATACCAGTGCCCAACCCAAAGTGAAAAAGGGCGACTTATTGGTAGAAGGTGCAGAAATTGCTCCGGGAATTTTTGCTGAAGAATCTGGACAAGTATTGGCAGTCAATAATGCTACGGCTGGATCTGCTACTGGTGAAGCTGCTCTCAGCGCCCAACAATACTCCATAGTCATCCGCCTTGGTCGTCCCTACCGAGTCAGTCCTGGCGCTGTATTACAGATAGAAGATGGTGATTTGGTACAACGGGGCGATAACTTGGTGTTATTGGTGTTTGAACGCGCCAAAACCGGAGACATTATCCAAGGTTTGCCTCGGATTGAAGAACTGCTGGAAGCTCGTAAACCCAAAGAAGCGTGCATTTTAACACGACGTGACGGAGAAGTCAAGGTAGTGTATGGGGATGGAGACGAAGCGATCGCCATTAAGGTGGTAGAATCCAACGGTGTTGTTACCGATTATCCTCTAGGCCCTGGACAAAACTTGATGGTACCAGATGGCGCGATGGTAACAGTGGGAGAACCGTTGAGCGATGGCCCATCCAACCCCCACGAAATACTGGAAGTCTTCTTTAGTCTGGGTTCTGAGGAAGGCGTTTATGCTTGTGCCAGCCATGCTTTACAGAAGGTACAAACATTCCTGGTGAATGAAGTGCAGATGGTGTATCAGTCCCAGGGGATTGACATTTCTGACAAGCATATTGAAGTGATTGTGCGCCAGATGACCAACAAAGTGCGGATTGATGATGGTGGGGATACTACCATGCTGCCTGGTGAATTGGTAGAACTGCGTCAAGTTGAACAGGTAAACGAAGCTATGGCTATTACCGGCGGTGCTAGGGCGCAGTACACCCCAGTTCTGTTAGGTATCACCAAAGCATCGTTGAATACTGACAGCTTCATATCTGCTGCCTCATTCCAAGAAACAACACGGGTACTCACCGAAGCAGCCATTGAAGGTAAATCTGACTGGCTGCGTGGCTTGAAGGAAAACGTAATTATCGGGCGCTTGATTCCGGCTGGTACTGGTTACAATACTTATGAAGAACCAGGTGCTATTGATGAATACGCGGCTCTGGAAACCAACGGTGTCTTGGATGAAGTTGATGATCCACTAGATATGGTACTAGATGACCGCACAGCACGCGCCTACAATTTAGATTCTCCTGGACTGGCTGAACCTGGATTTGGCAACCGTCGCGTCGAGAAGTCGATTTTGGATGACGAAGATGAGTTGATAGCTGATGAAGTCAGCGACCTTGTAGAAGATGATGAAGACGATTACGAGGAAGTTGACGACGACGAAGATGATTACTCTTAATCATGGCAAAAGCTAAATTTTTATAAGTTAAAGGCAAGAGAAAAGTTTCTTTTGCCTTTTTTTTATGTCACACCATAATCTGTATACTGCCGTTTATAAGCAGGTTGTAAACCCAAAACAATATCCTCTCGTTGTACACCCATTTCTACCAACGCCTCAGCCGGATTTTGGTCAGTTAAATTTTGCTGAAGCCAGATTTTGCCATTTTTAATTCCTTTTTGCTCGCTTAATTATGTACATAGAGGTTTCGTCTGCTTCAATCGATGACAAACCACTCATTCAACAGATGATGGAGCTTTATCAGTATGACTTTTCAGAGTTTGAAGATAAAGAACTTAATGAACATGGTTATTTTGGATATCCATACTTAGATTATTACTGGGTGGAAGATGATCGCTACCCTTTCATTGTACGAGTAGGCAGCAAGCTTGCGGGATTTGTTTTAGTGAATCAATTCACGCACATTCCAGGTAACAAGTATTCAATAGGGGAGTTCTTTATTTTACGAAAATATAGGCAGCAAGGAATTGGTAAAAGGGTTGCCTTTCAAGTCTTCGAGCGATTTTGTGGAAAGTGGGAAATTTATCAAATTTCTACAAATACAGTCGCTCAAAAATTCTGGCGTAGTGTCATTGGAGAGTATACAAAAGGGAAATTTACAGAAATAGTGATAGATAAAGGACAAGGAACAATTCAATGTTTCGACAATAGTGAAAAATGAAGTCATCGTAAGATTGCGACTAAAAACACAAGTTAACAACCCTGAAATTAAGGTTCTCAGCTACATGAAATAATTTTTCTTAATTTATTTTCTTACTTGCACTACTTGTAGTGATCAATGCTGATACCGACCTTGAAGATTTATATTATAAAATTTGTTATAAAGATTAACTTTAACCTGATTAGTTTAATATTCTTAATCTCCTCGTTCCCTCTAATAGCTGACAGAATTACCATAATCTAATAGGCTAATCTCAAGTAGGATTTACAATCAATAAACCGCCAAGTCGCCTGCGCGCAGCGATGCCCGTAAGGGCTGTAGTACGCCAAGATAATATATACATTTGTAAAGTAATTTGTAGATAATTATGCCTTTTAAAATTGTCCAAAACTTTGACAGTAGTTTTAGTCTGGAACCCGAAGCGCAAGAAAATTTAGATAAATTATTATCTAATGAATCTTTTCTGACTCAAATTTGTCAACATTCACAATGTGAAAAAGTTGAATTTACACAATTACTATTCCAACCAGTACCATACAGCTTAAACACGCCTAAAGGAATGCCGACAGAGTTTGAAAAGTATCATGAGTCTGATGAGTATATCATCATCAATGTACCGCCAAATTTCATGTTTCAAGCTAAGATTTTTCAACCTAGTCGTCTTTGTGCCATTTATCAAAAAGTTCAATAAATTTAATTTATGACTACGCAAACTAATTTCTCAACTTTAGCCAATTTAGAATATTTTCCTTACATAAATGAACAAGGCCAATTACCTGAGGAATTTCAAGGCAAAATTGGCGTATACGCTATCTTTAATGCAGACAAAGTATTGCAGTTTGTAGGATATTCACGCGATGTTTATCTGAGTTTAAAACAGCATTTAGTTCGGCAACCACAAAAATGTTTTTGGGTAAAAGTGCAAACTATTGAACGTCCGAGTCGTACTGTTTTAGAAAGTATTGAAAAGGCTTGGATGGAGGAAAATGGTAGTGTGCCTGTGGGAAATGGAAATGATAAAGAAATTTGGATACAGCCGATAAATGTCAAACCATTGATGACACCTGAAGAACAAGCAAAATATAATAATCCAGCTAATGATGAATTGGCACAAATTAAAAGCATTAAAAATGTTGCCCGGCGAGTAGAAGCAGAAATTTTAGCGGTGTTGAAAGACCGGGGTTTACAAGAACAATTTCGTTTCCAACCTAAGTTGAAGGAAGAAGGATTATTGGATTTAAAGTGAATTAAGTTCGGAAGTTGAAACGCCGAGTTGAGTACTGGTGACAAAATGTAAAATATATGACTATGATTGTTGTGCTGATCGGCGCTAATTTATGCAAACCCTGCTGAACGATCGCTATCAAGTTATTCGCACACTGGGTGCTGGTGGGTTTGGTGAAACCTATCTCGCAGAAGACACCTATATGCCTTCAAAACGGCGTTGTGTGGTGAAACAGCTAAGACCAATTCAAAATAATCCCCAGATTTACCAACTGGTGCAGGAACGGTTTCAAAGAGAAGCGGCAATTTTGGAAGCACTCGGCGGTGCGACTGACCAAATTCCGGGATTGTATGCTTACTTCTGTACAGATGGGCAATTTTACTTAGTTCAAGAGTGGATTGAAGGTGAAACACTCACTGCTAAAGTTCAACAGCAGGGATTATTTAGTGAAAGTGCAGTCCAGAAGATATTGGTAAATTTGTTACCAGTTTTGGAGTACGTCCACACCCAGCACATTGTTCACCGCGATATCAAGCCAGATAACATCATGGTGCGTCATCGTGATGGTAAATCGGTATTAATTGATTTTGGCGCGGTACGAGAATCAATGGGAACGGTATTTAATTCTCAAGGTAATCCTACCAGTTCCATTGTAATTGGTACGCCTGGGTATATGCCGAGTGAACAAGCCGCCGGTAGACCTGTTTATTCTAGTGATTTATATAGTTTAGGTCTGACAGCAATTTATCTACTCACCGGGAAGCAACCCCAAGAATTAGAGTTAGATTCTCAGACAGGTGAGATTGTGTGGCGACAGTATGCTAGCCAGATAAATTCTACATTAGCAGGTGTGATAGACCGAGCGATCGCCTACCATCCACGCGATCGCTTTACCACTGCTAGAGCCATGTTAGATGCGTTACAAAGCATAGCCAATCCTATTCCACCTACGCAACCGTTCTTCCCACAGCCACCTGTAGTCCCAACACCACCACTACCAACTGTTCCTGTGAGTCAACCCACAACTCCGGCTAATAATCGCAATAGCATCTTCATGGGTGGTGTAATTGCAGGTGGGTTAATTGGTGCATCTGTAATTATTAGTCAGGTGTTTGAACAATCTCCGGAACCTGTAGTAGAACCAAATGTCATCCCATCAGTAACACCCACGGTGATCCAAAAACCTATTGTTACCCCGATTGTACCTGTTGACAACACATCACCATCACCAGTAGATAGCACAACAGAAAATAATTATCTATGGTTATCCCAAAGAACCGTGACAGATGCAGATTTGGATGACAAAGAAGGTTTTGAACTAGATATTATGCGAAATTCGGTTTTTGCCCGTCACGGTCGCCGCTTTGATACTCCTGGCTTACAGGAATATTTTAATAATCAATCTTGGTATAATCCTATATATTTACCAAAGACTTTTCCTACTAAGTTGTTGTCACAATTAGAGCAGCGTAATGTTGAGTTTATTAATAAATATCAAGACCGTTATAATCGCAGGCATTTCCCGAAATAATTCGTAATTTAAACGCAAAGTTAAGATTTTTGCCCATTCCCTTGTAGGATACTGTTGGCGAATGATTGAGGGGTTTGACCCCTCACTAGCTTGGAACAGTTGAAAAAAGAGAATAAGTAGATTGAGCGTAGCATCTACAAAGATTATGACCCTGCACCCACGTGATATGTCGCATATTCCTGAAACCACAGCGCAAGTAGCCCGGAATTCATTTCCCAAAGGGAACATATATATGAAGATGCGGGATGAAATAGGAGTGTTATATAAGGATGAGGATTTTGTCAAACTTTACCGCGCAGATTGTGGTCAAAG
>JAKOMP010000224.1 GCA_022241785.1 Cyanocohniella sp. LLY
TGTAATACCAATCCCTGCTTTAGTATTTCTCCAGGTAACTCTGCTTGATTTTGATATAGCCTTTTCAGCACTACAAAAACTACTAAATCTAGTTCTTGTGCCATCAACAAATCTGTCGTTGATATGACTAAATCATGGTACAAGTACTCATATCTATCGAACTCTCTCACTACATTTTTGACTATCTCAAAATAAGTTGATCTCAGATATTCTTCTTCATTATTTTTTAGAGCCGGACAATCTGTTGCTATCGGTAAATTTTTCTGTATCAGGAGTAAGTAACAATCAATTGTTTCCTCTGTTTCATCTTGACTAAAACCTTCATTTTCATTCAGGTAATTAATCACCGACTCTTTTGATTTATAGTCAATATTCTTGAATCTATGTTTTTGCGGATAGAAACAAAAATTGTTTTTTTTTAAGTTCGGCAGAATTTTATTCCTTACCCACTGCGCCAAATTTTTTATCTGTTTTAGGTCTACATACTTCTCCAATGCATAAATACTCGTAGCGCACATGGTGAACACTTGGATATTTTCACCATCCATCACCACAAGGCGTTCCGTCAATTCCACCTCATAATTTTTGAACTGCGAATCACCAAACAGTATCTGACATACATCTTCAGCAAATAACTCTATCCCTCCTGGTGCATCTATCACTCGCACTATCTGTCCCGTTGGCTGCTTGAACTCCAACGGATGCCATATCTCATCCATATATATGTCCGCAATCTCGTTGTTTGCAATATGACATATCCTCTTCCCACAAAGTAATATCCAAAACTACGATCCTAATTTCATACTTTCTTACTATTGCTATTTTGGAGCATTTGTGATGTATAACCCATATTCCGCACCCTTGACTGTCACAATCGGTTATTACGGAAGTAAATTCATGAAAAAAGAGTAAAAAATTACATTTATCTCTTAAAAAACACATTTTGAATAGGAAAATTTATCAGATGTATTCTCAATAAGGAGCAATAAATAATAAGGGTGTTTGGTAGAACATTTAATAATATAATTTTAGTTTAAATTATTAATACATCATTGTAACTTATGCTTGTCTGAAA
>JAKOMP010000061.1 GCA_022241785.1 Cyanocohniella sp. LLY
TCGGTACCATCGTTAGATGGTTCGGCGAAATAGTCGGCTATTTTGACGGCAGAACTACGAGTGGTACTGTAGAAGGAATTAATAATAAACTTAAGTTAATTAAAAGGCTTGGATATGGCTTTCGTAACTTTAGTAATTTTCGATTACGCAGTTTATTAAACTGGCATTTTACTATTAATTCTCCATAAAAGTAACCGAAGAACCTGAATTCCTAAAAACAACTTCATTCCCTTGAGTTCCCGCACCCGTGCATGGGAAATAATCACATCAGGTAAGATTTCGCTTTCATAGCCAGTATCTTCGTTGATTAATGATTTCAATACTGGTAAGTATCGAGGATTATCCTTATCAATAGTTGTACTTAAAAGAGTTTCAACAGTGTCTTCGTAGGAAGATGTAGTCAGATTCAGTAATACCCGTTCTTCCGTTAAAATATCTGGCAATCCTTGTGGTTGGAAGGTGGTAAAATTGCGAGAATCTTTTTCTGATGGATACAGCACCAAGAAACTAGAATTTAAATCTGCTAACATTCGGGGCAAGCGTTCTAGCTGTCGTGCATGGGCTACAGTGCCATCACGGGCACTCACCAGCACTACCATATCAGCATTAGTAATAAATTCTGGAAGGGTTTTTTGTAATTCTTGCCAGCTAGAGATTTTCATAAATCCCACAACGACATTGATTGCGACTTCATCAAAATGCTGACGAAAGCGATCTGGGTTGTCTTGCACTATTAGCACTTGAATTGCTACCCCTAACTGAGCTGCGAAATTTTTTAGCGATCGCACGGCTTCGTAAAAGCCAGGATTATGATCAATTAAGGGCGGAAGTACCACAACTAAGCGTTGATAAGTATTAACTCGATGATCAAGTTTGCACACCCATACTTGTTGTGTAGATTGTTCTAGCATTTGGTCAATGACTGTACCAAATATCCTTTGGGAAGTAGATATTGCCCCATTCCAACCAATGACAATATCACTGACGCGTCGTTCCTTGGCTGCGTCTACAATGCCGGATGCGGGATTTCTAGCCACACGAGTCACAGGATTTACAGGCAAGTCCATTTCCACCGCGTAAACTACGGCATGTGCTAAAAGCCGCTCGGCTCCGGCTACATTACTCTCAGTATTATTCGCATCCTCTTCCTCGGCTACTGCTGTCAAGGGATACACAGCTTCTTCAGATTTGTGGTCACGAATCATCGCCGCCACGTTCATTAAAGTTTCACAGGTAGCTGGGTTTGCCAAGGGAACTAATATTCTTTGGGGTGCTGTACGTGGTTCATACAGTTGCTCTTGTTCTTGCCTTGCCACGTGCCGACCAAAGCGTTCTACAACCGAAGGGCCGAGGATACAGGTGGCAAAAATCATCATGACTACGCCATTTAAAACGTCATCGCCGATAATGCCTAATTCATAACCTACCAAAGTGGCGGCTAAGGTGGCAGCTGCTTCACAAGTAGACAGACCGAAAATCACCCAGCCTTCAGCTTTGGAATAGTTGTAGATGCGACGGGTAAGACCTGCGGCAATCCATTTCGTACCAACGTTGGTCATCAGCATTGTACCCATGACAATCCATGCTGTGAAGCCACTGGTCAAGACCGAAACATCTACAAGTAAACCAATAAATATCAAGAAAAAAGGAATAATGAATGTCTCACCAAAGAACTGAATTTGACTCATCAAACGACTACGTTCTGGTATGAGCCGATTCAGTGTTAGTCCTGCTAAGAATGCACCCAAAATTGGTTCTGTACCTACAGCACGGGCTAAATAGGAACAGATAAAAACTACCGCGACAACGAAGACAAATTCTGTTTTACCCCCGTCTGCCACATTGCGAAAGAACCAGCGAGCTAAGGGCGGTAGGAAATAAACTACTACTGCCACATAGATCACCATTGCCAGTGTTAACGTGACCCAGAACATCGCATCTAGATCGCCTTGGTATGCTCGTGCCACCACGACCAAAACTAGCAGTGCTACAGTATCCGTGAGAATAGTACCGCCCACGGTTGTAATCACTGCATCATTTTTTAATATCCCCAGACGGCTAATAATGGGATAAGCCACCAAGGTATGTGATGCAAACATACTGGCAATCAGGATAGATAGATGCTGGCCAATCAAACCCCAGTAATCGGAAAATAATCATCCCCGTTACTTGAGGAATGGTGAAGGTGATCACGCCAAATACCAAACTGCGATCGCGGTTTTTGCGAAACTGAGTCATGTCAATTTCTAGTCCCGCTAAAAACATGATATAGAGTAGCCCCACAGTACCAAGCAACTCTATTGCTTGTCCTCGTTCTAAAATATTCAGCACACTGGCTCCCAATACCACTCCAGCGACAATGGGGCCAATAATGCCGGGAAGTCTCACGCGCTCAAAAATTAGTGGTGTCACTAAAATCACGACCATGCAAATCCCGAAAATTAAAACTGGGTCTTGAACGGGTAGCGGTAGTCCGAATAATGATTCCATGCATTAAACCTATGAAAGACTATGAAAGAAACTTTGTTGATCTAGCTAAGTAGTCGTCTGATTCGGTGTAGCAGCGATTCAGATATTCTTGAGATTGGCTGAGATGATTTAGCGATTCAGCATTTTCTTTTGTCGGCATAACCATGACGTTACAAGGTGCATGTAACACTACATAATTAAGGGGGCGGCCAAACAATTTCTCTTTCCAACTGGGTTTGCCATTATTGCTAATAACTACCAAATCTGCCTCCCATTGTTCGGCTAGCTGACAAATCTGGCTACCAACTTCCCCTGTTTTACAAGCGACTTCTGCCACAATTCCCTGTGCTTGGGCTTGGAGTGCATAATCAAACAAATATTGCCAAGTTGCGTTCACCTGAGTTTGGTAGTCATCTTGGATATTCTGCAACTTTGCAGGACTGGCTAACCCAAAGGCTGCATCCATGAGTGTACCCATTTCTTCTAATGTATTGAGACTCAGACAATGGGTAAGCATCAGATGACTATGGTTTTGCTTTGCTAACGCTAACGCCTGAGCAAATACATCATTAGCAGACGCAGAGCGATCAATCACCGCTAAAATGCGCTTAATTATGGTTGTCATTGAATTGTCTCCAGGTCAAGGCAATTACAGTAAGCAAGTCATTGCAATACTGGCCAAGGACACCTGATGAGTTCGACATAGTAAAAATGCTGGCTCTCAGTCTCCTCTCAATGCCGACGAAGTTAGCTGACGGGCTAGGACTGAGAGATGTCCCTCTTGGGTATCTAAATTAATTAGTTTCTCCAAGATACGCCCCAGTGAACTGGTTCCTCCGTTCCAGCGTTATCTTTGCACTCGAATGATGTACGTCAATAACGACTGAATTAGGCTGACTTACCTAAATTTCTACCTATTATAACACCGAGATAGCGTGTATCCTTCTTTCTAGAGATATAGGTTTATATATCTAAACGTGGCAAGCCTATTCACTAGGATTAAGCCATACTGTCTGGTGTTTGTAGCCATATTTTTTAAGATGGCGACTTACCTTCATGTAAAATTATCCGATTGTCATCGGGGTCATACACGTAAATTTCTCTACCGTGGGAAGCAATTGATATTTTTCCTGGGGGCGGATAACCTAAGTTTGTTAGGTGAGCGATCGCATCTTCTAAGTTACTCACTTCTAAACACAAACTTATTGTACTTTTTGCTGAGTTAGCAAATTCAAATGCATGTGTTTTTTTAGGTTGAAAAATACCCAATCGCACGCCAGGAAGTTGCCACTCTGCGTAAACATTGGGAATGTAAATAACAGGTGTTTTACTGAGTAAGTCTATATAAAAATTTACTAAGTTATCAAAATTTAATGATGCGATGGTAACAAGTGCTTCTGTATATTGAAAAACCATTAATCTGAAACTCGAAGAGCGATCACAGTTTATCTGAAAATTCCAGGTGTGATCACCCACGTAATTCACTATATAACTGATAATTCCCTGGCGGCGGCCAGTGCGATCGCCTGTGGTAAAATTCGATGTTCTTGAATTTGAATCCTGGCGTGGAGTGTTTCTAGGGTGTCGTCTGGTAAGACGGGTACAGCCGCTTGAATTAAGATGGGGCCACTATCTACTTCTAAACAAACTAGATGTACTGTACAGCCTGTAATCTTGACTTTCGCAGCTAGGGCTTGTTCTACGGCATTAATGCCCTTGAAACTTGGTAATAAACTCGGATGGATGTTAATTATTTTTTCGGGAAAAGCATCAATCAACACTGGTGTCACTAGACGCATCCAACCTGCCATAATCACCCATTCAACATCATATTGTCTTAGGATCTTGACAATTTCTGTATCAAAAGATTCACGACTACTGTAGTCGCGGTGATTTAACAATACAGCTTCCACGCCCCAATTAGCTGCCCTGACTGGTGCTTTCGCTGAGGGGTTATTATAAATTAAAACTTGAATTTGAGCATTGAGTTGCTGATCTGCGATCGCTTGGGCAATAGCTGCAAAATTACTACCACTACCAGAAGCCATAATTCCCAGTTTCAGAGGGGCGCTGGGGGAAATTTGGTCATGATTAACGCTGGGAGCAACCAAGCTAACGGTAGAATCAGGGCGGAGGTTCATAGCAAAGAGGAAAAATTATAGATGCCAAAAACATATACTAAGTCTTGGTTGGATAATGATACACTTGCCGCTTGGACTTTTTTGTCCCCCGCGCTGATTTTATTGGGTATTTTCATTATCTGGCCCATCGCTTATTTGTTTTATCTGAGTTTTACTGCGGGAAGTTTCACCTCTACAGGTACTACATGGATAGGTTTGAGAAACTATTGGCGCTTGTTTCTCACTCCTGATTTTTGGCAAGTTTTATGGAACACGATTTATTTTACTATTGCCACCGTCATTCCCAGTTTAGTGATTCCTTTGGCGTTAGCAGTACTACTAGATAAATCTTTAGCCTTGCGGGGAGTGCTGCGGAGTGCCTATTTTTTACCTTCGATTATCTCCTTAGTTGCAGCTGGTTTAGGTTTTCGTTGGCTATTTCAAACCACTGGCCCTGCTAACGCGTTTTTAGATATATTTGGTATTTCCCCAGTTCCCTGGTTAGGAAGTACAGTTTGGGCTATGCCGGTCTTAATTATCTTGAGTATTTGGAAACAACTAGGTTTCAATATGGTGGTATTTTTGGCAGGATTGCAAGCCATTCCTCCCAGTCGCTACGAAGCCGCAGAACTAGATGGCGCTAATGCTTGGCAGCAATTTTGGCATGTTACCCTACCCGGATTACAACCCACTGTCATATTTGCTACTGTTACCACCGCAATTTTTACACTCCGTAGCTTTGAGCAAGTTTATGTAATTACAGGTGGTGGCCCCCTAAACTCTACCAACCTGCTGGTTTACTACATTTATCAAGAAGCCTTTGCTCAATTTGACTTTGGTTATGCCGCCGCCGCCGCCACAGTATTGTTAGCAGTTACCTTAGTTTTGGTGTATTTTCAATTACAAACCTGGGGCGATGAGTAGGACATGGGGACATGGGGAAGAAACTTTCTAGTACAATTCGGCGTAAATAAACAGATCAGTTGAAATCAATGAAAAGCCTATAAAATAAGCTTTTTGACTTTTGACCCTTCGACTAAGCTCAGGGTAAACTTTTGAACGCCAGTTGCTACAAGTCGGGGAACCCGCCCAATGCACTGGCTCCTTTTGACTTCCGCCTTGCGGTACTAGCCTCTAGCCTCTAAACTAACAACCTTTTTCCCAGCTAATTTAACGACGGCTGCAACTAATTCAGTGGGTTCAGCTGGTTTGGTGACGTGCATCTGAAACCCGGCTGATAATGCCTGTTCTTGGTTATATTCTCCTGCATAAGCGGTAAGAGCGATCGCGGGGATTTTTCCGCCTGTTTCTGGTGTCCAAGTTCTCACTTGGCGCATCAGCATATAGCCGTCCATGTCTGGCATTCCAATATCACTCATTAGGACATCTGCTTTTGATGCTGGCAGTGTTTCTAGTGCATCAATGGCTGATGAGACTGAAATCACTTCTGCCCCTTCTTCTTCGAGGACAAAGCTAATAAAGTCACGCGAGTCAAGGTCATCATCTACAACTAGGATTTTGATGCCCTGAAGATTACCTATATTGGAGTCCATTGTTTCTTCTTCCTGGTTCTCTACTGTGGTCAATTTTGTAGACAAAACTGGTAACTGGACTGTAAAGGTTGCCCCTTTTCCTTCACCTGGACTATCAGCGCTGACTGTACCTCCGTGGAGTTCTACTAACTGTCGGACAATTGCTAGTCCCAGCCCTAACCCGCCGAATTTTCGGGTGGTGGCGCTATCTGCTTGACGGAAGGAATCAAATACATAACTCAAAAAATGAGGGTCTATTCCTTTACCTGTATCAATGACTTGAATTTGAATATGAGAATCAATTTGTTCTAAGCAAACTTGTACTTGTCCTCCTTTGGGAGTGAATTTGACGGCGTTGGAAAGGAGATTCCAGACCACTTGTTGCAAGCGGTTGGGGTCACCCATAACTAGAACTGGAGAATCGGCATGAGGCTGAAACTTTAATTTGATGGATTTTGCTTCGGCTGCTAGATGGACTGTTTCCATTGCTGCGGTAATCGTCGTTGCCAGATTGACTTTATCCACATTGAGTATCAACTTACCTTGCAAAATCCGCGAGACATCTAGTAAATCTTCAATTAATTGCGCTTGTAACCTGGCATTGCGCTCGATAGTGGCTAAGGCTGTTTTAGTTTTTGATTCATCAAATTTACGACTTTGCAGTAGTTTAGACCAACCCAAAATTGGATTTAGGGGGGAGCGCAATTCGTGGGAAAGGACAGCTAAAAACTCATCTTTAATGCAATTGGCTTCTTCTGCTTGGGTGCGTGCTTGTTGTTCGGCTTCATACAACCTAGTGTTTTCAATGGCGATGGATGCCATTTGCGCTAATTGCACGATAATGGCTTCGTCTTCTTTGGTAAATTCGTCTTCATATTTATCGGATAACTGAATTAGTCCGATACTGTGACCATCTCTGCCAATGAGGGGAGTAGCTAACCATCCCCGCAGCGGTGGATATTTGTCTATTTGTTGACCAAACTTCTGCCATTGAGGATGAGATATAAGTTCTGCTTGAGATAGACGTATAGGCCTATTTGTTTGATGAACACTGGGTTCAATGCCTAAGCTATCTAGTTGTTGACATTGATCTCGCCAGGCAGCATATTTGTCGGACAGTGAAGTTGCATTCATGGCTTGTCCTTCATCATCATCAATTACCACGCTGGTGACTGATTGATGCGCGCCAATAATTTCGCGGGCTTGCTCTGTAATTACACGTAATACTTCTTCGATAGAGAGTGCTGAATTAATCGCTACTGCTGCCTCCATCAACCCATGTAGTTGTCTGGTATATTGCCGCGATCGCGCTAACATTTTCTCTTTTTCTGCCTCTGCTTGTTTGCGGTCGGTAATGTCAATACAGGAACCGATATAACCGAGAAAAGTACCTTCTGATGTAAAACGCGGCACTCCCATATCCAAAATCCAACGATACTCGCCATCAGCGCGTTTCATCCGATATTCCATTTGGAATTCTTGACGGGCATTAAATGCATCAACATAAGTAGCAAAACAACGCTGTAAATCTTCAGGATGCACACTTTCTGCCCAACCGTGACCCATTTCTTGCTCCATTGTTCGTCCTGTAAACTCCAGCCAAGGCCGATTAAAATAGCAACAAAGACTGCTGGTATCACTCATCCAAATCAAAGTAGGAGAGATATCGGCCATCTGCCGAAATCTGGCTTCACTTTCTCGTAAGGCCGCTTCTACTCGTTTAGTTTCCGTAACATCTAGTACCTGTGATAATACAGAAACTAACTTGCCCGATTCGTCACATAAAGCTGAGTTATACCATTGACAGTGAAGTATAGATCCATCTTGGGTGTAGTTACGGTTGTTGGTGATTACTTGTGTTTCACTGCAATTAAATAATCGACCAATTACACTATTGACGACCTCTATATCTTCCTCAAAGACAAATTGCCAATCATTTACCTGTTTACCGAGAACTTCCTCAGTTTTCCAGCCAAAAATACGTTCAGCTTCGTTTGACCAGCGAGATACGCGAAATTCATGATCCCACTCGATTACCGCCAAAGGAGAGTTTTCTACATGAAAAGTCAGTCTTTGTAGAACATCCCGTAATGATTTTTGTGTCTGTTGGTGCTCAGTTAAATCCATCACAAAACACACACAAGTGGGTGGAGACTGCTCTAAAAGTGCCCCACCAATTAAAATCGTGAGCCGACTACCATCTTTACGAATATATTGCTTTTCAAAAGGTGTAAAGCTCCCAACTGTGACAAGTTCTTGTAATGCCTTTTCGTCTAGATGGTGAAACTCAGGAGGTGTAATTTGTGTCCAACAAATTTTTCCTGCTAGCAACTCTTCACGGGTATAACCCACCATCTGTAAAAAAATATCATTAGCTTCAATAATATTAGTGAAATCTGCTATAACGATGCCAATAATATTTGACTCAAATAATTTGTTAAATTTAATTTCACTTGCCACTAATTGCCTCATTATTTCAGCATTAGTATTTGGCTCATTCATTTCCAATCTTAGTATTTGGGTTTTATTGTGAAGTTTAGTAATATGCGAAAAGGTGTAGACAACTGCGTAGGGTGAACTTTCGTTATCTAGAAATAAAGGCTGGCTATTCATCAACAACCACTTTAATTCTGTATTTGGTTTATCTAACCCCACAACAACATTCAAGCAGGGCTTACCTGTACCCAGAGCCAGCATCCCTGGATGGGTTAATGCCGTCAAGGGTAAGCCATTTTCGTCAACCAATCGCCAACAGGCGTTAGGGAAATCCCATGCATGTATATCCTTAGCTGTGAGTCCCAAAATCAGTTCAGCGCTGGTGTTACAACCTTGTATACTGCCATTTGCCAACTGAAATATCATCCCCTCTTCCAGAGTAGCGGTTTTCATATTACTTCGTCGCTGGTCAGCCAAGTCATAATCACACTTTTCTTGATTTTGCATCTTGTTCGCTTGAGATGAATGCAGTGGAACTGTTTTGCCAAAGAATGGGATCTAATGCTTGAGAAAAATCTTAATCCGCCGTTTTTTACCCAAATGCGGCTTCTTTTACATATGTAAACATTCGTTTTCTTGTAATCTAACTTGGTAAGTAAATAAATCCTCCTATAGATAGGTGTTAGTTAATAAAGTGTTCCATTTGTAGACTTACTTTATCGGTTCTCCTGAATATGGTGCCTGAGCAATAATTAAGTGGGAGAGATTAGCCATTAGTTTGTAGCCCTCATATGTTTTACATTATCAATTTTTCCTGACTTATGTCAGCATTTATTGTTGACCATACTACTGTCTAGGCGGATTTTCCGCTCATGAGCAAATTTTTCGCAATTTATTCCTGAATTTTGAGCAAGATTATGGGCATTTGAGGTGTAATCTCGAAATACAGTAACTCTCACTCACAAAGACATGAAAACTAAATCTTTGTGATTATTATCAATTGAGGTGAATATCATGAAAAATTATGCTGACAACCAAGAATTAATATTGGATCAAATCAAAGATAAAGCTTGTGAGCGTAGGGATTTTAGTGGCTGTGATTTAAGCACAATTGACTTGAGAGCAGTTGATTTTAGCGGTTTTAACTTGATGGGTGCAGATTTTCATGGAGCCAATTTATCTGGCTCTGATCTCACTGGAGCTAACTTAAATGGGGCCAATTTAATACAAGCTATTTTACGTGGAGCTAATTTACGTGGAGCTAATTTGTCTGAAGCTAATTTATCTGATGCTGATTTAACATCTGCCAATGTCTGTGGTTCTCGCTTGTGGCGGACGCAATGCAGTCACATTAACCTTTGGGGTGCTTCTTTGTGTGATACAGATTTAACTGAAGCAGATCTGAGTGCAGCAATATTAATTGAAGCATCATTGATTGAGGCCAACTTATTGAGAGCAAATCTGGCGGGAGCAAAATTATGTGGGGCGACATTACTAGAAGCTAATTTAACTGAAGTCAACTTAAGCGGTGCAGATTTGACATCAACAAACTTAACTAAGGCTAACTTGAGTCAGGCAAATCTTTGGGAAACTAAAATAATTTATGCGAAACTGCGAGACACTATCATGCCTGATGGTACGATTTGTGATCCTCAGATAGTCATTTGGGATTAAAACTCACGTCGCCAGAAGATGAGATTAGCGATCGCTAGTAGCATAATGCTATAAAGTAAGCCGTAGCCGACATTAGTTATGAGTGCTGTAGTATCAGGTAACGCTTGCAGACCATAAACAGCATCGTTTTTTAAATCTAATCGTGATAAATCTGGCAAAATAAGATACAAGCCTTGAGTTATCCTGGCCATCATCGGGTTATTGCTCAAGCGACCAAGTTGGACTAAATCTGGCGTAATATTACCCATTAAGTAAACTGCAAATGTTAAAGTCACAGCTAATAGAGAACTTGTAAATACACCGAAGGTAATAGCTACAGCAGTCATTAAAGATAATTGCAAGCATAAGAAAACCGTGGCAATTAAAATGCTGGGAATTGAATGAGGAATATTCCCTATCTGCAAAAATACTAAATAAATGACTGTCATAACAGCCACAAGTACGCTCAACACGGCCGATAAACCCAAGAATTTGCCCACGATAATTTCGCTGCGGCTCACAGGCTTGGCGATTAACACCAAAATTGTCCGTTTATCAATTTCTTTATTAACCAGTCCGGTACCAATAAATATGGCAACAATTAAAGTCAATATATTCATTGTTGCTAGACCAAAGTCCAGAAACATTTTATCTTCAGTGGTAGCGGCAAATTCAGGGATGACACGCAGCGCAATAGCCAGTATGAGGGCATAAAAACCGATAATATACAGGATGCGATCGCGTACCATTTCCCGAAAGACATTTTTAGCAATGACAAAAATTCTGCTTAAGTTCATTGGTTGTTAGTTGTGGCTAGGGAGTGGGGAGTAGGGAGTGGGGAGTAGGGAGTAAGGGGCTAGAAAGTTTCTCCCCTGCCCCCTGCCCCCTTGCCCCCTGCTTTTTCACTGCTGCGGTGGTGGCGCACCAGCGACCAATTTACTGACGCGATCGCATTCAACTTCTGCAACTGTATTTTTAATCTCTGCTTGAGTGGGAGTGACGATAGTACTGCTAGATGATGCAATGGGGTCAATACGACAAGATTTTTGCAAATAATACCCTTGGGGGTTAGAACTCGGCCCTGACCAAATGCTCAGTAAATCTAATCTATACCCAGCTTGAGTATT
The DNA here is from genome assembly GCA_022241785.1 of Cyanocohniella sp. LLY. Lineage (GTDB taxonomy): Bacteria > Cyanobacteriota > Cyanobacteriia > Cyanobacteriales > Nostocaceae > Cyanocohniella. The sequence continues at coordinate 11,338 of JAKOMP010000061.1, forward strand.
AGTTATCCGCGGTTCTACACGCCATAACTCTCTTTCTTCAAACTCTGCCAAATGTATATTAATTACTTCTCTTCCCAAGTTTCCTACTTGCTGTTGTGCATCTATCAACCATTTTTCAACTTCTGACCAAGGTCTGTTGGCTAATTCTTTTTCTACAATTGGTTGCAGTTGTTCTAAAATTAAAACACCATTTTTAGGTATTTCTTGTGGTTCTTCCATACTCCAAACAATTGTACTGCGATTAAAATTATCTGCCAGTAAACTGGGATATTGTGTGAACCAATTATCCATCACAAAATAAAATTGAATCCAGCAACTAAGTAAAGTACAACTAGCCACTAAAATTATGATTTTTTCCCGAATTGCCGGTTGAGGAATTTTTGCTTTAGTTTTTTCACCGCCTTCAATAAAGTCAGGAAATGCCGTAATTAATGCAGAGATTGTGGGCCACAGCACAATAGTTCTCGGTGTCATGACTCTTTCTGGATCGCGGAATAAAAATATACTAACTAAAAAGCCAGTAATTACTGCGCCTACTGGCATAAAAGTGCCAGGAACTCTTAAAGGATCGTCAGTTGTATACCATGCAGTACCAGTTATTAAAAATAACCAACCACAAAATCCAATTATATTGCTTACATAGCCAATAGCTAACAATGAAAGCGCCCAAGAAAATATACTTAGATAAATAAATGTCTGCCAAGAATAAGCCCTGGTAGGAATTATTAATTTTCTAATTCCTTCGTAAAGTCCTGCGCTAAAGCTGAATAACTTTAAGAGGTCTTTAAAGATTGTTACCATTATTCACACCTCCAATTCCTAAATTTATGAATATTTTTTCAGAATAAGTAGCAGCTAAACAGTTTTTCTGCCCAATACCAAAAGAATAGTAATAGCACTGTAGCTAAGTGAATTTGCTATTAAGATAGTGGTAACTAAATTAGAATTTTGTAATCTCACCGCGCTGGCACGTCGCCATTTTAAACGATTGGATGCTGGTAATTTTTCTTGCTTGACAATAAATGTTTCTCTTAAAGAAACTACAAAGATTCTTAAAAGAAAAAATTTCATTAAAAATGTAACAAAAAACATAATAAAAGCTGTAAAAATCATAATAGCTTGTGAACTTTCCCGCCGGAAGCTATTAAAAACCATGTAACTAATTAATTCTGATTTTAAATTTATAGGCAACATTGGTTCTATAAAGAAAAATATAATCCAACCAATAGTACTAGAAAAAAGATTTATAGATATGGCATAAAACATACTCGTTTTTTTGTCGAATTGTAGCCGCTTATTCAACACATAGGCCTCTATAGGAATAGCAGTTAGTAAAAATAAAAATTCAAACAAGATGGCCCCAAGAGGCCAAATGCTGGGAATCGTGAGGTTTTCAAGTCCAAACATAAAAGGTCAAGGGTCGGGGTTAATGTTAGAAAGTATAACTGGGATTACATCTTGGTGTGCCAGTATACACCTATTTATTAGGGAGTGGGGAGTAGGGAGTAGAGAGTCGGGATGAGGGGTAGGGTGATGGGATGAAGTTTTTGACCAATGACTAATGACCAATGATATTTTTTCTGGCTGATATGACAAAAGGTTCTGTAAAATTAAAGACTGCCACATTACAGCTTTTCAAGAAATGACAAGGAACGGCATCGGTATTCGCACGGCGCAAGTGCGTCCTGAACGGCTCACTGGTCAAATTCACGTCTATGATGGTGTGGGTAAAGGTAAGTCCCAAGCGGCTTTAGGGGTTGTTTTGCGCTCAATTGGCTTGGGAATAAATACACCGAGCGATTCCAACCGGGTTTTACTACTGCGGTTTTTAAAAGGGCCAGAACGGGATTATGACGAAGATGGCGCGATCGCAGCTTTACAGCGCGGGTTCCCTCATTTAATTGACCAGGTACGTACTGGGAGAGCAGAATTTTTTGGGCCGGAGGAAATTACCTCTTTTGACGAAGATGAAGCTTCACGGGGTTGGGATGTAGCTAAAGGCGCCATCGCCTCTGGATTATATTCGGTTGTGGTTTTGGATGAAATTAATCCGGTTTTGGATTTAGGTTTGTTACCCGTGGATGAAGTGGTACGGACATTAAAAGCTAAACCCCAGGAATTAGAAATCATTGCTACTGGACGTGCTGCACCGCCAGAATTACTGGAGATTGCGGACTTGCACTCGGAAATGAAACCCCAAGACCACCCCACGGCCAAAGCTCTCTTACTAGAAGGTATAGAAATTTATACTGGTGCAGGTAAGGGTAAATCCACAAGTGCTTTAGGTAAAGCTTTGCAAGCTATCGGGAGGGGAATCAATCATCCAGGTTCTACCCGCGTGTTGATTATGCAATGGCTCAAAGGTGGTAGTGGTTATACAGAAGATGCAGCGATCGCAGCTCTGCAACAATCATATCCAGAGGTTGTAGATCATCAACGCTGCGGCCGCGATGCCATCGTTTGGCGCAATTCCCGACAAGAACTAGACTATATAGAAGCGGAAAGAGGTTGGGAGATTGCCAAAACTGCCATCGCCTCTGGATTGTATAAAACCATTATTCTGGATGAACTCAATCCCACAGTTGACCTAGAACTACTTCCGGTGGAACCCATAGTTCAAGCTTTACTGCGTAAACCCCGCGATACCGAAGTCATTATTACTGGACGTTGCCAACAACAACCAGCCTACTTTGATTTAGCTAGCGTTCACTCTGAGGTATACTGCCACAAACACTATGCCAATCAAGGTGTAGAACTTAAACGTGGCGTTGATTTTTAAGCATAAAGTGCTGACTAAAAATTTTTATTCATCATGGACAATAACAATTTACTCGACTTGATCACAGGAGGACTAGCGATCGCTATTCTGCTAGGCGGTATGTTGATGATGTTTACTACTGTCTTCACTACCAAAAAGGGAAGGAAATGAAACCAATTCGCAATAGAGCCTACGGCACGCTGGCGCGGTAAGCGCAGCTATGCCCGCTAGGGCTTTACGCAATTCGCAATTGAATAAGAATTGGGGACTGGAAATTGGAAGGGGATGTAACCGAAATTCTTCCCCCTACTCCCCACTCCCCACTCCCTACTCCCCTCTTGCTGGAACACCAGGAACTACGGGTGTTGGTGGTAATGGCTGCTGTCTTTCTAAATATTTACTTAATACGTAAGCCATATCCCCACGGGTCATGGGTCGTAATGGGGAAATATTGTTTTGGCTATCTGTGTTGATAAAACCTTCGGCAATTACTGTGGCGATCGCTCTTCTAGCCCATGTGGGGATTGATCCTGCATCGGGATGGGATTCAAGTATTTCACTTACTGTGTCATCACCAAACTGAAATACTCCATAAGCTTGGGCAAAAATAGCCAAACCTTCTGCCCTAGTTACTCTTTGATTTGGGAAAAATAAATTTCCCCGGTAGCCTCTCATAATATCAGTTTTGAGAACTGTCTGAATATCATTAAATGCCCAATGGGAGGCAGGAACATCTGGTACAGATATCGCCTGTCCTTGTTTCACAGCATCGCGTTTATCTAAGTGAAATGCTTTCACCATAATAGCGGCTAATTCTGCCCGATTAATCATCCTTTCTGGATAAAAATTACCATCAGGTGAATTGGTCATTAAGTTGGCTGTGATTACCTGTTGAATTGCAGTTGCTTCTATTTGATTATTAGGCTCTAGCGCTCTGGCTTGAGGAATTAGGGTGACACTTTGGAGAAGTGCTAGCAAAGAAAGAGTACTTAATAATTGCCGCATAAATATTACCACTTTCAATTTGTTAATTTGTATTTACCAGAGTTCTGTTGTTACCTAATATGATGAGACAATTGCATATCAAGTTTGTTTTTGATGACGCATTTATGGGGAATAAAGTTGCCAGCTATACCTCTAAAAGTATAGTAATTTAAATAATTTTTTAGAATCTGACAAATGCATCGGTGCTATTAATCAATCTTGTACAAGGCGACTGGAAGTCATGGCTACACAGACCAAACCCGCACCTCGACAAGCTCAGTGACCGCCTACGCGGGTTAAAGAGAACAAAACTCTCTTACCTCCCGGACTTGTACTAGTTTGCCAAAACAACTTTCCGGAGTTTGTAGTGAGGGCTACCCTACGGGAACGCTGCGCGAACAGCCCTCAAGCCCAGGACTAAAGTCCTGACTACGAACTTATTTACCCAGCCAAGTTAACTTGGTGTCACCTTCAGCCCATAATTACCTCTGTGGCAATGCCAGCTCTGTAACCCCTTTGGAGAAACAGTTAAGCGGTCAATGTATGAATGACATTGTTGCAAAGCTTAAACAAAATATAATGAGAAATTTCGCTTGATCGGCAAATAGAAAGACTACAATCAAAACGGACAAATTAGCCCTGTAGCAAAGGAGGCTGACAAAGCTATGTCCGATTTAAATCGAGGAATTATGAAATTTAAGGGGGCAGATTCCCCCACATTAGTCACCATTTCCACCGTTCTGCTCTTGGGATCGATAGCTGCCTTGATTATTTGGGCGCTGCAAGCTGCCTATGCGCTAAACTAGGTAACTAGCAGCTTCAGAATTAGCGGCTGAGGGGGACACTTGCAAATACGGTTTCTGCCGCAGTCAAGTGTCCATTAAGCAACTAAAATAAAAGTTCCCTAACTACCATCAAAAAATTTCAGAGAAACTTTAGAATTTGAGATTTGAGGTTTTAGATGGAATATATATCTAAAATCCAAAATCCACAATGATTGAACTTTGGGGTGCCTTAGTTATTTTAATTGCCTGCCCCCTCTTGGGTGGTTTACCAGTGATTGCTTGGATTACCTATGCTTTCAAAGGTCGGCAATTATCACGAATCGGCACGAAAAACATCAGCGTTTCAGCCGCTTTTTACCACGGCGGTACATTAGTAGGACTTTTGGCAGTTTTGTCAGAAGCCCTCAAAGGCATCGGGGCAGTTTTGCTGTCTCGTGTGTTTTTTCCTGACGGCTCATCTTGGGAATTAGTGGCCCTGATTGCCTTAGTCTTGGGTAGATACTGGATGGGTAAAGGCGCAGGCACTACGAATGTCGTTTGGGGATTTCTCGTACATGATCCCTTAGTAACAGTATTTACAAGTTTGTTAGCAATCATCAGCTTTACACTTCTACGTTCCAGAAAACTGGTCAAAGTGGGAGTTTTATTTATTTTTCCTTTATTTGTGATCCTCTTAAATGTGGACGATTTCCCCAAAATAGTTGCTGCTATTGCCTTAGCTGGGGTGTTGGGGTGGATTTATACACAAATTCCCGATGACTTGAATTTGCCAGTGGGAGAGGCCGAATTAGATTCCCAAGCAACATTAGAATATTTACGCGGTAGTCGTCCGATTCTTTCTTTAGATGATGAACTAGATGTAGCCGTTGTGGGGCAAAAAGCAGCTACACTCTCTCAAATCAAGCGTTGGGGCTACCCAGTACCCAAGGGTTGGGTGATTTCCCCAATTGATGATCCCCAAGAGTTGATCGCCATTCTTCAGCCCTCAGATTTATCGCCCTTAGTGGTGCGTTCTTCAGCCATTGGGGAAGATTCCGAACACGCTTCCGCTGCTGGACAGTACCAAACAATTTTGCAAGTTACCAGCAAACAAGAATTACAAGAAGCCATCGCCCAAGTCCAAGCTTCTTACAATCATCCATCTGCTATACAATATCGACGCGATCGCGGGTTACCAGATACAGCAATGTCTGTACTGGTGCAACAAGAAATCCAGAGTGTATATTCTGGTGTAGCCTTCAGTCGTGATCCCATTACCCAACAAGGTGAAGCCATTGTGATTGAGGCTTTACCAGGTAGCCCCACACAAGTTGTTTCTGGCAAAGTCACACCAGAACAATATCGCGCCTTTGTAGTAGAGACAGACGATTTTTCCTCTGTGCAAGTAGAGGGAACAGGACAAGTCCCCCAAGCATTAATTAAACAAGTAGCCTACTTAGTCCGCAGATTAGAACGACGCTATCACGGCATTCCCCAAGATATTGAATGGAGTTACGATAGTCAAACCCTCTGGGTATTGCAAGCTAGACCCATTACTACCCTGTTACCCATCTGGACAAGGAAAATTGCCGCCGAAGTGATTCCGGGTGTGATTCACCCCTTAACTTGGTCGATTAATCGCCCATTAACTTGTGGAGTTTGGGGGGATCTTTTTACTTTAGTTCTAGGCGATCGCGCTTTGGGTTTAGATTTTACTGATACTGCCACATTGCATTATTCTAGAGCTTATTTTAATGCATCTCTCTTGGGACAGATTTTTTTACGGATGGGTTTACCACCGGAAAGTCTGGAATTTTTAACTAGAGGCGAGAAAATGAGCAAACCGCCTTTGAAGTCCACCTTCGAGAATTTACCAGGACTGACAAGGTTACTGAAGCGAGAACTGCGGTTAGAAAAGGACTTTAAACGCGACTACAGCAGAGTATTTATTCCGGGTTTGTCACAATTAGCCAATGAATCAATTGATGCCCTAGAACCATCCGAGTTACTAGCAAGAATTGATTTTATTCTGGAATTGCTCCGCAGTGGCACTTACTACAGTATTTTAGCTCCCTTAAGCGCCGCCCTCAGACAAGCTATTTTTCGGGTAAAAGATGGGCGCATTGATAACAGCGTCACCCCAGAAGTAGCGGTGTTAAGGTATTTGAGTGCATTAGCCGCAGATGCCAAACAAGTATTACCTGAATGTGATGCCGATCAAATCTTTGAGCAACTAGCGCAAACACCAGAGGGAGATAAAATTCTCTACGAATTTAATGAACTGCTAGAGGATTACGGCTATTTAAGTGATGTTGGTACCAATATTGCTATTCCTACCTGGAAAGAAGACCCCCAACCAGTCAAGCAGTTATTTGTGCAGTTGATGATCAACGAAGCCGAGACAGACGGGGTAAATTCTCTTAACCGTGCTTTGTCCCGCAAGCGCAAGCGGGGGATAGTCCAGCAACGGGTAGATATTAAAGGGCGAGTTACCGAAGTTTATTCCCGGTTATTAGCCCAATTACGCTGGCGATTTGTGGCATTAGAACAAATTTGGTTACAGATGGGTGTTCTCAAAGAACCTGGGGATATCTTTTTTCTAGAATTGGATGAAGTTAGGCGTTTAGTAGCAGATAGTGATGTCGAATTGCGCGATCGCTTATCTGAGATCTTACAATCCAGGCGATCGCAATTTAGCCAAGATAGCCAAATCAACCAAATCCCCATTTTAGTTTACGGTAACACCACACCCCATGCCCTAGAACCCTCAGAAATCTACTCAGACCAAATATTACAAGGCATTCCCGCCAGCCACGGACAAGCCGAAGGACGGGTGAAGGTGGTACGCAATTTACAAGATTTACCAGAAATCAACCGTGACACAATTTTAGTAGTACCTTATACAGATTCAGGGTGGGCGCCTCTGTTAGTCAGGGCTGGAGGAATAATTGCCGAAGCCGGGGGGCGACTTTCTCACGGTGCCATTGTGGCGCGGGAGTACGGTATTCCTGCCATTATGGATGTTCGCGGTGCTACATGGATATTGCAAGATGGTCAACGAGTCAGGATTGATGGCTCTAGGGGAATTATCGAATTATCTAATGATTTGAGGCCAGAGTGAGCAGAGGCAGGGGAGCAGCACTTCGGCTACGCTCAGTGGACGGGAGCAGGGGGAGAGAATAATATAGATTTGTTTGTATTATCGCTCTCATCTCCCCAGTCCCCAATCTCCAATCCCTAACAATACAAGGCCTTCACCCATTGCCATTCCTGCATCAAACCCTCCCTTAAGGAGACTTGCGGTTGATACGCTAAAATTCGCCGGGCTTTAGATACATCAGCCGCAGTGTGACGTGCATCTCCCATAGCTTTTTCAATGTAATTTTTCTTGATGGGTTTGCCTACTACTTCTGCCATTGTGTCTAAAACTTCTGCCAAAACTACCCGGCTACCACCACCAATATTGAAGATCTCGCCCACGGCTGCGGGTACAGTAGCGGCGGCTAAATTGGCAGCTATGACATCACTCACAAATGTAAAATCCCGCGTTTGCTGTCCATCGCCATAAATGGGAATAGCTTCATCCTGCAAAATAGATTTGAAAAATTTATGAAAAGCCATATCTGGGCGCTGTCTGGGCCCGTAAACCGTGAAATAGCGTAATGCCACAATCGGCACACCAAAGTTTTTGTGATAAAGTCCACACAACCTTTCAGCGGCTAGCTTAGTAATGCCGTAGGGGGACACTGGTTGCGGTGGTATCTGTTCATGAGTAGGTAGGGTTTCGGCATCGCCATATACACTAGATGTAGAGGCAAATACTAATCTTTTCAGGTGTTGAGCATCCTTTGCTGCTTCTAATAAAACTTGTGTGGCACTAATATTGCGTTCAGTATAATTGCGGAAACCTTCACCCCAACTTGCTCTTACCCCAGCTTGTGCCGCTTGATGATAAATAACCTCAACATCTTGAAGAAGTGCCTGCCAGTCTAAAAACTGAATATTTCCTTCAATTAAAGTAAAGTTAGGCGATCCGTGTAAATGTGCAATACTCTTGTGCTTTAACATCGGATCGTAGTAATCGTTAAATTCATCAATGCCAATTACTTCTTTTCCTTGTTTTAGCAGTGTTTCCACAAGATGAGAACCAATAAATCCTGCGGCTCCAGTAACAATAGTTTTAGCCATGTTCCCTATTTTATTGATATTTTTTTGACTCTATATTCACAGGTTAATACTTACACCGATTAAACGTCATTAATTATCAAGTCTTTTTAAATAAATTATTTTAATTTGCTAAAATTAATGACAAATACCTAAAGTCTGAATCATTTTTCGGAAAATAACCGTAGAAATATTGTAATTAAATTATCAAAAATGCTCCTAATCTCTACTATTTACTTAAGTAAGTAGCCGCACAAAAATATTTACAGTCATTGCGAACGAAGTGAAGCAATCGCAGGGGTTGGGATGGCTTCATTCCGCTATGGCTCTAAGCGCAGCTATGCCGTTAGGCTTTACGCCACGCTCCGCGTTAGCGAAGCTTTCGCTTTAGCGATACGCTCCATAAAGCCCTTCGGGCATGGCTAGAGCCTCCGGCACGCTACCACGAACGCTTAGCGCAATGACATTGTGTAATTAATTCTGTCAGACTACTTAAGTCGGCGTAAAAAATAGCATAAATTGTACTCAACATCGGCTATGTCCCACTATGCACTTTTCAGGAAGCTTGCATCAGCGGAAGAATTAGTGAAAAATTGATCCGCGAGAACCACTAGGGTATTCTCGTTTCACAAGGCACTCACGAGGAAATCAGTGAAAGTTTTAGTTATAGGTAACGGGGGGCGTGAACACGCTCTGGCATGGAAACTGCTGCAATCTCAGCAAATTGAGCAAGTTATCTGTGTGCCAGGAAACGGGGGTACGGCAAGTATGGAACGTTGCCATAATTTGCCTTTGGCTGTAGATGACTTTGAGGGCATGAGCCGATACGCTTTAGAAAATAAAATTTCCCTGGTGGTAGTAGGGCCAGAAGTACCCCTGGCAATGGGAATCACCGACTACCTGCAAAGTCAAGGATTAATGGTATTTGGGCCTGTCAGAGCAGGAGCGCAAATTGAAGCGAGTAAAGCTTGGGCAAAAGCTTTGATGCAGGAAGCGGGGATTCCTACAGCCAAGGCTGCGGTATTTACGGAAGCAGCAGCAGCTAAATCCTATGTAAAAGCACAGGGCGCGCCCATTGTGGTGAAAGCTGACGGCTTGGCTGCCGGTAAAGGTGTCATAGTTGCCGACACTGTGGAACAGGCGAATAGTGCCATTGAGGCAATTTTTCAAGGACAGTTCGGTAGTGCAGGTAATTTTGTTGTTGTTGAGGAATGTTTAATTGGGCAAGAAGTATCAGTTTTAGCCTTGACAGATGGATTAACAATTCGTCCTTTACTGCCTGCTCAAGACCATAAGCGGATTGGTGAAGGCGATATAGGTGAAAATACTGGTGGAATGGGAGCTTATGCCCCAACACCTATTGCCACACCAGAATTAATGGCGCGGGTACAAACAGAAGTTTTAGAAAGAGCGATCGCAGGCTTAAAATCCAGAGGTATTGATTACCGAGGCGTACTTTATGCAGGATTAATGATTGCACCCGATGGCGATGTGAAAGTTTTAGAATTTAACTGCCGCTTCGGTGATCCTGAAACCCAGGTGATTTTACCACTGTTAGCCACACCCCTAGAAGAATTGATGTTAGCCTGTGTACAGCAGCGTTTAGGAGAAATGCCCCCTATTGCTTGGAAACAAGGTGCTGCGGCTACTGTTGTCGCTGCCTCAGGTGGTTATCCTGGGACATATGAAAAAGGAAAAGTAATTACTGGCATTCCAGCAGCAGAAACAGCACAAGTCACCGTATTTCATGCAGGTACAAAATTAAACTCACAACAACAAATAGTCACAGATGGGGGAAGAGTGTTAAATGTAACAGGCATCGGTGACAATTTTCAGCAGGCGATCGCCCAAGCATACACCGGAATTAAATCCATTCAATTTGATGGCATGTGTTACCGCAAAGATATCGGTCATCGAGTGCTGAGTTAAAGTTAAGAGGCTAGAGGCTAGTACCGCTACGCGGAAGTCAAAAGTCAAAAGTCAAAAGTCAAAAAGCTTATCAAATAGGCTTTTTGACGATTTCAAATGGTATGCATATTTACGCCGTGCTGTACTAGAAAGTTTTTCCCTGCTGCCCCCTGCTGCCCCCTGCTCCCCACTCCCTGCTCCATGCTCCCGATTAACATGTTTGTCAAATTAACTGTTAATTTTTTAGTTGTTGGGGTTGAATAACTAAAACTACTAACAACTTTGTTTAAGATGCTGGCTCCTTTAAAAACAATTCGAGAAGCGATCGCCAATTGGTGGTCTGACTTCACCCTTCAAACTAAACTGTTGGCTGTGGCCACTTTGGTGGTGTCTTTGGTGATGAGTGGTCTGACTTTCTGGGCTGTGAATACAATTCAGCAAGATGCCCGGATGAATGATACCCGTTTTGGTCGTGACTTGGGACTACTCCTGGCTGCCAACGTTGCCCCGCTCATTGCTGATAACGATCTCACTGAGGTTGCCCAATTTTCTCAACGCTTCTATAGCAGCACCTCTAGTGTGCGTTATATGCTCTACGCTGATGAAACCGGGAAAATCTTCTTTGGCATTCCTTTTTGGGAGCCAGAGGTAGAAAATTCCCTCACCATTGAACGGCGAATCCAACTACCAGAAGATTACACCAGTGATTTAGAAAAGCCGATGGTGCGGCAACACATGTCCCCAGATGGGGTAGTCACTGATGTATTTATTCCCCTGATTGTCGATGAAAAATCCCAGGGTGTCTTAGCCATCGGCATCAATCCTAATCAAACCGCAGTTATTTCCACCAATTTCACCCGCGATGTTACCATTGCCGTTTTTATCACGATTTGGGTCATGGTGATTTTGGCAGGAGTAATTAACGCTTTGACCATTACTAAGCCCATTAAAGAACTGTTAGTGGGGGTAAAACAAATTGCGGCGGGAAATTTCAAGCAGCGTATCGACTTACCTCTAGGTGGCGAACTGGGAGAGGTTATTCTGAGTTTTAATGAAATGGCGGAGCGACTAGAGCGCTATGAAGAACAAAATATAGAAGAATTAACAGCAGAAAAAGCTAAACTCGAAACCCTAGTATCAACTATTGCCGATGGTGCTGTGCTGATTGATAACAGTATGCAGGTGATTTTAGTTAACCCCACAGCGCGGCGCATTTTTGGTTGGGAAGGGGTACAAGTTGAAGGGAGCAATGTTTTACATAATTTGCCTCCGGCGGTGCAGATGGAAATCACCAGGCCTTTGTATGAAATGGCCGCAGGTGAATGTGAAAGTGCTGAGTTCCGCATTCATCTAAGCGAACCCATCAAACGAACAATCCGGATTTTGTTAACTACGGTACTAAATTTACAACGGGAAAGCATCAAAGGTATTGCCATCACAGTGCAAGATATTACCCGTGAAGTAGAACTAAATGAAGCGAAAAGCCAATTTATCAGTAACGTTTCTCACGAACTACGAACACCTTTATTTAACATCAAGTCTTTTATTGAAACCTTGCATGAGTATGGCGAAGAATTGAGTGTAGAACAACGGCAAGATTTTCTGCAAACCGTTAATCACGAAACCGATAGATTAACTCGTCTAGTTAATGATGTGTTGGATTTATCCAAACTCGAATCTGGGCGCAGCTACAACTTTAATGGCGTAGATTTAGCACAAGCAATTGAGCAAACTTTACGAACTTATCAACTCAATGCTAGAGATAAAGGCATTGAACTAATTCAGGAAGTCGCCCCCAATTTACCCTTAGTTGTGGGTAATTATGATTTATTGCTGCAAGTATTAGCTAATTTAGTGGGTAATTCCCTGAAATTCACGCAGGCAGGTGGTAAAGTGGCTATTCGCACATACCAATTAGATCCCCAGCCTAACTCACATAATCATTCGGCTCAGGTGCGGGTAGAAATTTCCGATACTGGTATTGGCATCGCCCTAGAAGACCAACAGGCGATTTTTGACCGCTTTTTCCGTGTAGAAAACCGAGTTCACACCCTAGAAGGGACTGGTTTAGGCTTATCAATTGTGAGAAACATCATGGAAAGGCATCGTAGTACAATGCATCTGGTGAGTGAAGTCGGGGTGGGTACTACTTTTTGGTTTGATTTAACTGTGTTTGAAGAAGCGTCAAAGTCGGTATTAGAGCCTACAACCGAAACACAGACCATCCCCACAGTCTCAGGAGGCGCATCTTAAGTAGTAGTGCAAAAATATTTATACATTTTGAAAACTTCAAACCCTTGTCATTGCGTAAAGCCCTAGCGGGCATAGCTGCGTTTACCGCGTAGCGTCTCGTAGAGAGGAAGGAAGCAATCGCAATGTATATTTAATTTTGCGTAATCACTTAATAGCCATTCTCAGCTAAAGGTGAGTAAAAAGGTCAAAATGTCAAGCCGTTGACATCGCTACCAGCAAGCAGACAAAGAATAAACCCAGTAGCAGCAACAAAGACTGATTGCGTTTAACCCAGTTCTGCAAAGTTGCACCAAAGCTGCTGGCGTTACGCTGCTGCTGTAATCTTAACTTGCTCTCTTCGAGATTTTCATACAGAGTGCAGTCTTTGGCATAAGGACGCTGGGGAAAATTGCAGGTATTATCGGCGTGGTAGGTACAGCTATCGCATAGATACTCATCCCCCGTGGCGCGGTGCAAAGGAATTCCCGGATGTCCGTAAGCTTTAAGCGTGGTACGACAATATGGACAAGTAATTGCTTGACTATCAACGAGTTGATGGCAATGGGGACAAGATATAGTAGCCACAACCTCAGCACAAATAAGTAAACATCTCGATTCTAGCTATTTATGCCGCATTGCGATCACCTCCGTTGGGCGTTTTACGCCATCACCTCCGTTGGGCGTTCTGACTTTTCACGTCATGTGGAAAAGTCCACGGAAAATCTAACTCTCAAATCAGCAATTCAAAGTCTCTCGCCTCGCAGGAGAGAGATTTAGAGAGAGGTTTTCCAGATATCGTGAAAAGTTAGGTGGGCGTTGTGTACAAATAAGACTAGAACCCCAGTTTCTTCAAGAAACCAAGGTTCCCTAACTTTTGATTGAGCTATTATCGTCTTGAGCGACGAGGTATGCGTGGTTGTGTCAAAGTGGTGGGCGGAGAACTGAGATTTAAGAAATTATTAAGTTTGAGAGTACGACGTTGAATTTTCCACTGTCCATTGACTTTGACAAGTTCATCTTCATAAGTACCATTAGCAACGTCAATGCTGGTTTCCGAACGTTTGTGAGTTGCATGGAGGTAAGAAGACATTGTTGCTTGATTACCTTGCACAGAAATGTTTATCGTCCCAATTAAATGTTGGGTAGCTTGATATCCATTTCCTTGGAATACGCCATAGACAAAATCTGCCCATGCATCTGTTCCCATGCGTGTTTCACTAGCCCCATCAGGGAAAATGGCTGTGATAACTGCATCTTGAGTAAAACAATCCCGATAAATATTTTTGCCTTCTAAAACATTACCGCTACCAATAGCGTCAGTTCCCAGTGCATAACAGTTTGTTAATTTTTGAATTGCTAGTTCTGCATTAGGTTGACTAGCATTAGCTGGCTCAAATTTACCTACTGTCAATGCAGCAAAAGTAATGGTTAGGGCAATTAACGTTACACGCTGTAAGGGAAACGAAATGTATTTAGTAATTGGTTGCTTATTTTTTATTGTATTGTCCACAAAAGTAATTCCTGATTTCACTGTTTTTGTAGTTTGTACCACGAAATATTTAGCCCATGTCATGAGCTAAAATATTCGCATATTAGAAATGCCATAAATATCCTAGTGAACAATCTAGCTGATGCCATATTTGCTCATCTAATTCTTTATAGCAATTACATAGCAACTTGGTAACTGTTAATTGCAACTAATTTTACTCTTTTTGTGGCACACAAGTAGTCAAAAATATTTATTTTAATTGAAATAACACGCAGATAAAGTATAGATAATTTATCAAAATATTCATCACATTTTCATGAAAAATATTTTAATTTTACAAAGACAATACACAATAAAATAAAAGTTTTTAGTAAGTGGCTCTATAAGACTCCTATTTAATTATTGAAAAAACTCCATATACTCAAAAAATCTTCCTTCCTACTCCCCACTCCCAGCCTATGCAAACAATTTTAGGAATCAAACCGGATTCCTATAGTCCATTAAAACCTGGTAAGAGAGCGATAAATCGCTCACTACGAACAAATTCGTAACATACTCTACTAAGGCTTGCTCATATCATTGGCGCATCTATGCCTACGCCAAGAAAGCTCTCACACAAAATTGGTATAAGTTTAGTACGTCAACATAACAGTCAAGAAATTATTCTCCATCAATAGGAATAGAAATGATGAACGCTGTTCCTTGCCCACATGCTGACTCACAAATCAAAGTTCCGTGGTGATTGTCTACAATAATTTGCTGACTTATAGATAAACCTAACCCTGTTCCTTTACCTACATCTTTCGTGGTAAATAACTTATCGAAAATGCAGTTTTGCACTTCTTCTGTCATGCCTTTACCATTATCTTCAATTTTAATGACTACATCTTGATTATTTTCAGATATTTTGGTCTGAATAGTAATTATATTAGGAGTATTAGCTTGATTTTCGGCAAAGGTACGACCGTTAGTTATTTCTTCTAAGGCATCAATGGCATTTGCTAAAATATTCATAAATACCTGGTTTAATTGTCCCAAGTAACATTTGACTAGGGGAATATTGCCATACTCTTTAATGATTTGAATAGCCGGACGTAGATGATTAGCTTTTAGGCGATGTTGTAAAATTAATAATGTGCTATCGATACCTTCATGAATATTAGCTGATACTTTAGATGTCGTATCAGCGCGAGAGAAGGTACGCAAGGAAGTACTGATATTGCGGATACGTTGTGTCCCTAATTTCATACCATCAATCATTTTGGGTAAATCTTCTAGCAAGAAATCTATATCTATTTCTTCAGCTTTTTCTGCAAGTTCGACATCAGCATGAGGAAATTTTTCTTGGTATAGTTGCAGATAATCTATTAAATCAGTCACAGCATCTTTGGCTTGAACAATACTACCGGAAATAAAACCAACGGGGTTGTTAATTTCGTGTGCTACTCCTGCAACTAAATTCCCCAGCGAGGACATTTTTTCACTTTGGATGAGTTGTAGTTGTGCTTCTTGTAATTCGTTGAGAGACTGTGCTAGTTCTCTCGATTTTTCTTGCTCTCTGGCATATAAGCGGGCGTTTTCTAAAGCAATGGCAATTTGAGAAACTAAAATTTTTAATACTTCAACTCTCTCAAAAATAAATGCCCCTGCTGTTAACTGGTTTTCTAAATAAATAATGCCTGTAAACTGTGATTGATAAATAATGGGTAAACAAAAGATAGATTTTGTTTTAAATTTTTGAATATAATAATCAACATTAAATATTTCATCAACAGTAGCATCATTTAATATAAGATTTTCCTGAGTTCTCCAGACATAGTTAATTATAGAAATAGGTAAATCTTGATATGTTTCGGCAGGCAGAGATTGTAAAATTGCCACTTCCTTAGATGTAGTGCCAGAGGCTTCTATATATAGTTGATTATCTTTTACTAGCAGTAACACAGCTTTTTGAGCCGCAGCATTTTCTAATAATATTTTAATTAACTTGCTCAACAAGTTTTCCCAAATTATTTCATTAGTAATTGCCTGGGAAAACTTGATAAATGTATTAAAATCTAAAGCGTCACTTAAACTACTATTAGTAGTCGTTCTAGAAGCAATATGAGTGACATCTAGGGTAAAATTGGTAGTTTCTGTACTACTAGTTTGTTCTAATAGGAAAGGATGCTTTAATTCCAATTGTTTAACTTTAGCGATCGCACCCCATCGAATATAGGTATAATAAGCTTTAGTGATGTAAGTTTGAGAAATTAATTCTTTATTTAAAGATTGATAAAATTCTCCGCCTAACTCATAAGCTAAGGCTTCTTCTTGGAGATAACCATTTTCTTTAGCTTTGGCAATGGCAGTGTCATAATATTCCATTGCTTCTAGTTTTTGTCCCAAAACCCGATACCTTTCTGCCTCCACTAAATAAAATTTATGTAGGTGGTTCATGGGGGCATGAGTAGCCCAGAGTTGCATTTTTTGCTGATTAGTTTGTACTTTTTCTAAAATAGATGATTGCTCAGATGCTTTAGCATGAGGATAGATAGCCAATTGCCCTAAAGAATCATAAAAATGAAACACAGGTACAACAAATAATCCTGTAACTCCACCTAAAGATTGTTCTGCCATCGCGGAATATTCTAAAGCTAAAACATATTTTTTAAATAAATAAGCAAGCATCAGCTTATTTACAAATAAGTGATTAATCGTGTAAATATCATTAAATTTTTGATGAATAGGCAGCATAGTTTTCTCGTTGTATGCTTCTCCCATTAAACACCAAATATTTTCTGCATTTGTTTTTAAATTAATAACTGTTTGTAAATATATTTGATTCCAAGTTAAGGCGACTTGTTGCTTAATTTTTTTAAGCGATTCACAATAATCTATCAGTTCTTTTTCTAACCCACAAAGTTCTTTCCCATACCAAAAAGAATGATAAGGATAGATATATCCACAATAGCCAGCATATTCTAAATCTCCCGTTTCCAAACCACTAGCAAAGCCAGTTTTAGAAGTTGAGAATGTTTCCTTAATATGTTCTTGCCAATGTAGAACATGGGCGCTGACAACTGTGAGAATTTTCGCCTTCAGTTCTGTGGCATTAAATTGGGAAACTAAATTAGATGCTAATTTGCCAAATTCGTAGCCAGCCTCTATTTTTCCTTGTACTCCACAAAGGATTAATCCATAAAGACTGTAACCGTAGGCAGATACTGCTGTATTGCCATAATTTAAAGATAAATTGACCATTTCACAAGCAATCATTGGCATCATTGTCGGTGCAGTTTGAAAAGCCGCAGGTAAAACACCCATTAAGATTTTCATGGCTGCTATCTTGTTAGGGTCAGTCATTAATGGTAGGTTAATTAACTCTGCAATTGTTTTATCTTGTAGGTGACTAGCAATATCATCCATTCCCTTTTGAATATCAACAGGTGTGGGTTCTTCGGGAAAATTTATTCCTAACAATCGGAGAATGGATAATGCAGTTTTAATAGCTTCTAGTTGTTGGCTTTGGACTATAGAAGCGATAATTTTTACTTCATAAACTTTCACTTTATCTAATAAATTTTTTGCCTCTTGCAGCACCACCCCAGCCCATTGCTGCATCTGCTGAAAATTTCCACTAAGATAAGCTACCTCGGCGGCGGCTTCATACAAACCAATAGTTAAGTTATATTCAGTTTGCCAAGCATCTATATTTAAAAGTTTTATCCCCGTTTCCAAATACTTCAGCGCTGCTGCATAAGCTGTAGAGGCTTTTGCTTTACGTCCAGCAATTAAATTTAGTCTAGCTAATTCAGTTTTGGCAGATTGTTCAACCAGGAAAATAATCCCAACATTTAACTGATTGACAATATCAAAAATATTAGTTTCTATTTCTGATTGGGGTGTATTTTGCAGCAGTAACTGACCTATTTTTAAATGAGTAGATTGTTTTCGCTCTTCGGGAATTAGTGAATAAGCTGCTTGTTGTACCCTGTCATGCAAAAACTTATATTCTACCCGTGAACTATCAAAATTTAAATTAACTGCTTCTTCTTGATTAAAAACTAAAGGAATACGATAAGCCTCACTTAAAGGTAGAATTAACCCTGCTTGTACAGCCGAATATAAATGATTTGCAGTCACAGCATGCGACTGCTCATAAATTATCGCTAAAACATCTAGACTAAAACTATCCCCTACGCAAGCTGCTAATTTTAAAACTTCTTGAGTAAAGTTTGGTAGCTTTTCTAATCGGCTAGCGACAAGTTCAACTACATTTTTATCGATAATTCCAATTGCCTGGATTTCTGCTAAATCCCATTCCCATTTAGCATGGTTAAAATCAAATCGGAAGAGTTCTTCTTGATGAAGTACCTGTAGTAGGTGCGTGATAAAAAATGGGTTACCACCTGTTTTATTACAAATTAATTCAGCTAATTCAATAATTTGGAGATGATGATTTTTATTACTTTCGACAATAGAACAGCTTTCTTGTAAAGTTTCAGTAATTAACTGAGTTACATTATCTAAGTCCAAAGGTTGCAAGACAATATTATTAATAACCGTGTCAGTGTTTTTGATTTCTGCTATGGTTTGAATTAAAGGATGTGTAGGACTAACTTCATTATCCCGATATGCTCCTATTAATAACAGATATTGCTTTTCGGCATCAGTCATTAATATTTGGATTAAATTTAATGTCGCCGCATCTGCCCATTGCAAGTCATCTAAAAAGATAACTAAGGGATGTTCTTTTTGAGTAAAAACTTGAATAAATTGCTCGAAAACACGATGAAAGCGGTTTTGTGATTCTGTGGCGCCTAGTAGGGGGACTTCTGGTTGTTGACCAATGATTAATTCAACTTCAGGAATAACATCAATAATAACCTTGCCATTGCTACCTAATGCTGCCAATATTTTTTCACGCCATGCTGCTATTTTTTTATTTGATTCTGTTAATAAACAGCGCATTAAATAACTGAAAGCTTGAATTAATGGTGCATAAGGTATATTTCGTTGTAATTGATCAAACTTACCAGCAATAAAATAACCTTGTTGGCGAGTAATGGGTTTATTAATTTCATTAACTAGAGCCGATTTGCCAATACCTGAGTAACCAGAGACTAGCATCATGGCACTAGTTCCCGATGCTACATTTTCAAATGATGTTAAAAGTTCTTGGACTTGTTGTTCCCGACCATATAATTTTTGGGGGATTAATAGCTGACTTAAAACATCTAAAAGACCAGGTACAAAGTTAGTAATATTACTATCAGTTTCTAACTGGTGAAGACATAGCTCTAAATCTGCTAATAATCCTGTAGCACTTTGATATCTATCTTCGGCATTTTTTGCCATCAGTTTCATGATAATGGCGGCAATGTTGCTAGGAATTTCTGGATTTAACGACTGCGGGTTGACTGCTTGAATAGCAATATGGTTGTAAACTACCTCTAGGGGGTCTTGGCTAAAAAATGGTATTTTATCAGTGAGCATTTCATATAAAGTCACCCCCAGAGAATAAAAATCAGTACGATAATCCAGGATACGATTCATTCTCCCGGTTTGTTCCGGAGACATATAAGCAAGTGTTCCTTCAACAGAATTAGGGTTAGTAAATTGGGGATTTTCTTTATTGAGGCGGGAGGCAATACCAAAATCAGTGAGCTTAACAATACCTGTTTCTAAGTTAATAATAATATTGCTGGGTTTGATGTCTTTATGAATAATTTGCTGTTTATGCAGGTAATCTAAAGCGTTAGTGATTTGAATTGCAATTTTTAAATAACTAATTAAATCTAGTCTTTCTATTTCTAACAACTGTGCTAACGACTGACCACCAAAATCTTCCAGCAACAGTCCTACACGATTATCAAATGTTTCTATACTGATGATTTTAACTATGTGGGGATGATCTAAATTTTGCTGAATTTGATACTCATTTTTAATCCGAGTAAAAGCTTCCAGGGTAGGATATTCATTTTTGAGAACTTTGAGGATAGCTGGCTGTTGTGTATTTGGTATTTGTGTGCGATAAATGACGGTTTGAATGCCTTCATGGAGAGGAGAATTAATTGGGTAAGCAGCAAGATTTGGCATTTACTTTTACCTATAAATTTATCAAAGTTATAAATCCCCTCTTCTACTACACAAAAGGGGATGATAGTTTAATTATTCCCCAGGGATGGGAGATTTTGATCATTGTGATTGGGGGATGCGATCGCCTGCCCAAAATTCTGTGGTACAAATCATTTGGAGGCAACTTTTCCAGACAACCATTCACTCTAGCCCCTGGAAATCAGCCAACTTCTTCTGAGCAAATTCCCGCACTTGTTCATCTGGGTCATTTTCGGCTCTGTCACGCAACAGTGTTAAAGTCTGGGGATATTCCCGATATTGCTCAGTAATGGCTGCCAATGCTATTTGACGGGGATTGTCTTGAAAGTTATACTCACGCTCAAAAGAGTCACTCATAGCGCAATTGTAAAATACTTCAAATATCCCAGGGTCATCTTTGAAACCCCTAGCTAATTCTTGCACAGCGGCTTGGCGGACAACTGAAGATTTATCCACGGTGGCGCGTTTTTTAAGAATCGTCAGGGTTTCCGGGTCATCTTTGAAACCCCTGGCTAATTCTTGGATAGCGGCTTGTCGCACATCCGAATATTTATCAGATGTGGCGTGTTTCTTGAGGATGGAGAGAATATCAAGGTTATCTTTAAAACCTCTAGCTAATTCTTGCAATGCTGCACGACGTACATATTCATTATCATCAGCCGTAGCCCGTTGTTTGAGAATAGGCAAAGTATCAGCGTCATCTTTAAAACCCCTAGCTAATTCCTGCACAGCCGCCCGGCGCACATCAGAATATTGATCTGCGATCGCCCGTTGTTGGAGAATAGATAAAATATCTGGGTCATGTTGGAAACCCCTGGCTAATTCTTGCACAGCCGCCCGGCGCACATACTTATCATCATCAGCAATAGCCAGTTTTTTTAACCAAGGGAGAGTATCTGGTTCCTCTGGAAAATTCCTCGCTAATTCTTGCACAGCGGCTTGTCGCACATCTGAATATTTATCAAATCTGGCGCTTTGCTGGAGAATGCTCAAGGTTTCCGAGTCATCTTTAAAACCCCTGGCTAATTCTTGCACAGCGGCTTGTCGCACATATTCATTTTCATCAGTAGTGGCACTTTGCTTGAGAATAGGTAGAGTATCAAAATCATCTTTAAAACCCCTGGCTAATTCTTGTACAGCTACTTGTCGTACTGTCCAATCTTCATCAGATGTGGCACATTGTTTCAACCAAGGTAAAATATCACCATGATCGCGAAAATTCCTGGCTAACTCTTGTACTGCTACTTGTCGCACCGTCCCCGCAGCATCGGCGGTGGTGTGTTGTTTTAACCAAGGTAAAGTTTCTGAG
This sequence comes from Cyanocohniella sp. LLY, assembly GCA_022241785.1. GTDB lineage: Bacteria > Cyanobacteriota > Cyanobacteriia > Cyanobacteriales > Nostocaceae > Cyanocohniella. Next base: position 33,045 of record JAKOMP010000061.1, read on the forward strand.
TCATCTTTGAAACTCCTGGCTAATTCTTGCACAGCGGCTTGTCGCACATACTCATTATCATCAACCGTAGCCAGTTGTTTAAGAATCAAGCGGATATCAGCATCATCTTTAAATACTCTTGCTAATTCTTGCACAGCCACTTGTCGCACTGTCCAATCTTCATTAGCCGTAGCACATTGTTTCAGCCACGGCAAAATATCGCGGTTATCTTTAAAATTTTTCGCTAATTCTTGCACAGCAGCACGACGCACATACTCATTATTATCAGATGTGGCCAGTTGTTTTAGCCAAAGAATAGTCTCAGAATCATCTTTCCAAGTTGCTGCTACCGATGCAATAGCTTGGGTGCGAATTTCTTGCACTAACTTGGTTTCTGCTTCATCTAAATAAGGTTGGTAATAGTAAGCCAAGTCATATTTTGTTAAAGCTTTGATTTGGTTGAGTAATTTATTTGCTGTTGAGGCCACTAACAACCGATTTCTCACTTCAGCCAGACATTTAGCTGCCAAAAATAAATTAATAAAATTTTCTGATTCGCCATTTTGCGACATTAAATAATCTAAAATCTCACAAACAAACCTTGGCTCAATCATTCCCGTAATTAGACGCAACACCTCATGCCAAGTTTCATCCCGCCAATGCTTACCGAAAACATCCTTATTCAGTTCTTTAATTGATAAAGTCTGTGTTTCTTTAAATTGCCATACAAATTCCCAAGCACAAAAATATTCTAAAAAAGTTCGATGAACAAAGGCATAATAATCTGTACCCAAAAAACACAGCATAAAGTTACGTGTCCGTAACTGATTAATCATTACCCTGGCAACTTTCGTCGGGTTTTCAAATTCTATATTTTTTAAATAGCGAATTAAAATCTTTTCTAAATAAACTACACTAATAATATTCCCAGCCAGACCCTTTTTACTGGTTTGCATATGATAAGCAACTTGCCGCAACATCGCCTGCTTATCTTTATAATCAATAGTTTTGGGATCTAAGCGAGAATCTTCTACTAAAGCCCGTTCCACATCCCATTGATGTAGCAATACCCGTGATGCTTGTTCATAAAGTGTCGCCCTATCTCTAGGCAATTCTTGATTACGATTCAAAATCGCCATCATCGTCAACAATAGGGGATTACCTGCTAATTCAGTAATCGCTTTTGATGTATCAATTGCTCTTTGTAACCGCTCTTGTTTGCGAAATTTATCTACTTCATCATGGAAAGTTAATTCATGCCAGCGGTGAATAAAATCTTGAATTTGGGCTACATCTAAATCTTGCAACATAAAGTGGCGAAATTCCGCATCACGTAACCGTTGTGGTTTGTAGCCAATCACGCGAGAAGTCAAAATTACCCGCGTATGGGGATATTGATTCGTAAAGCGATGAATATCTGTAATTACATCTTCTCGTTTTCCTGGTTCAAATACTTCATCTAACCCATCAAACATCACTAAAGCATTTCCAGATTTTAGCTGTTCGTGAAGTTGCAGTTGATTCAGATGATGCACATTGCCGCTACATTTATGGAAAAATTCTAAAAAATTACTACACTCATTGTTATCCCATCTGCGGATATAAGTGCGTAACTCAATTAATAAAGGAATAGGCTGAGAAGTTAGATTATTTAAGGGTGTTTCTGCCCAATTTAATGCTAAAAATTGTAATAAAGTTGATTTACCAGAACCGGGATCACCTAAAATTACTATATATTTATAAGTTTGTTTATCATTGATAATATCTAATACTGAGAGTATCGGCTGTTCAAAATAAATTTGTTTGTAACCTTCTAACTCATCTAGAGAAATTTCTTCTTCTAGTTGGTTATTGGCTCGCAGTCGCTTCAGATGCTCCTTAGGTAGTTCGTGGACGTGGGGCAAAACTTGGTGAACTTCTCGCACATTTTGGGCAATAAACATACGCCATAACTTCAATTCGTTATAAGCATAACCGGTAGTATCTAAACTATCTAATTTCAAATTGCCATAGCGCTCACGTAGTCCTTCCTGATATCCTAGTAAATCAAAATCTGTAGGAATACCAGCAATTTGTTGCAGACTTTCTTGAACTTCTTCTAGATGTTTGGCATCGAGAATAGGGCGTAACTTATCTGACTCGCGAATAATTGCTTTAACTTTTTTCAGATAGCGTTTACTTAATCTTTCCCACTCAAATGTATGGGGGAGACTAGGTAGATTCATCTCATACCAAGTCTTAGCTAATACTTGAGAATCTAAACATTGGCAATCTGGTTGAAAGGGACGACCTAAAATTTCTGTAAGCGCTTGATTATGAATAAATTGCTTTAAAGGCTGAGTATATTTTTGCAGTTCGGCTTCTTCTAAATCCGCATCTTCTAATTCCTGCTGCATCAGTTGCAGAAATTCCTTCAAAGCTTTGCCGGCAGCAATTTCAATATCTTCTTTTTTGAGTTGCTGTAAAAAATGCTTGGGAATACTTTTTACTAAATCTTTAGCCCAGTCTTTGGCGATGTCTTTAGCTAAGTCCTCAAAAATCGGTTTAAAAATAAAACCGACAGCCTGAGTTACACCCCAAACAGCTAACCAATCTATCATCATACTCATATTTGCCCAGTTTCAGACTTCGAGTATATACATCAGTTTGGGGAATGGCTACAGATTTCAGGATATTTGCAGTTTTGGGGACTAGTAGCACTTGCCTTGGAAGTCAAATCTCCTGCACTTTTGAACTAGCTTTTGGTGGCAAAATATAAATTACTCCAGATATGATCGTCAGGGTAACAGCAAACCAAAAAGCAATGATAGAGGGAGTTTGCCATACTTCAGGTAATGGTGCGATTAAAAGAGCGATCGCAATTATCTGACTCACAGTTTTGAGTTTACCCCAAATATTCGCCCCGGTAATCGTCGTTTGATTGACTCGCCATCCGGCGATCGCTAGTTCCCGCGCTAAAATGACAAACACGCCCCAAGCAGGAATCTTTCCTAATTCCACTAACACCAATAATGGCGCCAGCACCAGCAATTTATCTACTAAAGGATCGAGAAATTTACCTAAATCAGTAATTTGGTTGAGTTTCCGCGCTAAATAGCCATCTAACCAATCAGTTAAGGCTGCGACTAAAAATATTGTTAAACATACCCATCTAGCTTGGGATGAGGGATTATATAAACCGTAAAGTAAAAATGGAATTGCCAAAAGTCGAGAAAAGGTAATCCAGTTAGGTATATTCATAAGTTTGGTATGGCGGTTGTCTATAACTTCAACCAACCAAATAACTGTCCTAATGTCAACTGTAAATCACCAACTAATTCTGGGACTGGTAATATATCTTGTTCATCTTCTAAAAATATTGGTTGTTGGTTATGTGGATAAACTAAAACGTTATATTCTTCTGGGTTAATTAACCAACCTAAACTAGTACCATGATTTAAACAATGTAAGATATTTCTAGTAACTTTAGTTATACTTTGTTCAGGCGAAAGAATTTCAATTGTCCACTCTGGATATGTATTAAAAACATTGGCAATATTTCCTTTTTCGTCTACAGGGATTCTTTGCCAAGCAAATACTGCCACATCAGGCACAATGGAACGCCCACCAAATGTGCAGCGTAACTCTGGTAAAGCCAACGCTATTTTTTTTGGTTCTACTACATTATTAATAGCATTAGCTGATTGAATTTGTAATCTACTATGTTTACCTTGGGGCATAGGTTTTTGAATAATTTCACCGTTAATATATTCACTAGCGGGTTTTGTTTCTGGTAATTGTAAAAATTCCTCTAAAGTTATCTGACGAGTAGGTGTTTTAATCATAATATTTTTCCTGCTCCTATTAACTACAAGTCTAGCCCAAATTAACGGGTTTAATTTTCAGCAACTATCTGGATAGACAACAAAATCTCTACAAGTTAAGTTTTTAGTGTCCTTGCATGGCATGATCTGTATTTTGAGATTATCTAAACAATACTATGGCTGACAATACAGATTTTCGTATAGAACGTGATTCGATGGGCGATCGCCAGATTCCCAGTAGCGCTTATTACGGTATCCAAACTCTACGAGCAATTGAAAACTTCCCCATTAGTGGAATTAAGCCTTTACATACTTACGTAGATGCTTGTCTCATCATTAAAAAAGCTACAGCCATTGTCAACGGGGAATTAGGTTGTATTCCCGAAGATATCAGTCAAGCAATTGTCCAAGCAGCTGATGAAATCCTCACCGGCAAGTTACGTGATCAATTTGTGGTAGATGTTTATCAAGCCGGGGCTGGTACTTCCCACCACATGAATGTGAATGAAGTCTTGGCAAATCGCGCTTTAGAAATTCTCGGCGACGAAAAAGGCAATTACAAACGCGTTAGTCCTAATGACCATGTGAACTACGGGCAGTCTACCAATGATGTCATTCCGACAGCAATCCGCATTGGTGGTTTATTGGCACTTAGCCACACATTACACCCAGCTTTAGAAAAGGCGATCGCATCTCTAGAAAGCAAAGCTGTAGAATTTCAAGATATCGTCAAATCTGGTAGAACCCACTTACAAGACGCTGTACCTGTGCGGTTAGGTGAAAATTTCCGGGCTTGGGCGCAGATATTATCAGACCATCAAAACCGCATTTATACCGCCTCTGGAGACTTAATGGTGTTGGGTTTGGGTGGTAGTGCGGCTGGTACTGGGATGAATACTCATCCCCAATATCGCGCCCGTGTGGTGGAAGTGATTTCTCAATTGATGGAATCACCCCTAGAACCGGCATCTCATTTAATGGCTGCAATGCAGAGTATGGCACCTTTTGTGAATGTTTCTGGGTCTTTACGCAACTTAGCCCAGGATTTAGCGAAAATTTCCCACGATTTGCGGTTAATGGACTCAGGCCCCAAAACCGGGTTTAAAGAAATTCAACTACCACCAGTACAACCAGGTTCTTCGATTATGCCGGGTAAATATAACCCAGTCATGGCAGAGATGACATCAATGGTGTGTTTTCAGGTCATGGGTTACGACAATGCGATCGCTTTAGCCGCTCAAGCCGGACAATTAGAATTAAATGTGATGATGCCGCTAATTGCTTATGACCTGATTCACAGTATTGAAATTCTCGGTAATACCATCGCCGCCCTCACCGAACGCTGCATTCAAGGCATTACGGCTAACAAGGAACGTTGTTTAGCATACGCTGAAGGTAGTTTAGCTTTAGTCACTGCATTGAATACTCATATCGGTTATTTGAATGCGGCGGTTGTAGCTAAAGAATCTTTGGAAACTGGTAAATCACTACGGCAAATTGTTTTAGAAAAAGGGCTAATGAGTGAGGCGGAATTAGCCACGGTGTTAAATTTAGAACAGATGAGTACTATTGTTACTCTGATGTAATTCTGACTTCTAGCAGGAGACAGGGAAAGAGGAACAGCCTTGAAAACTTTTTGTGCCTGTTTTGTCTAATATAATCTTGAATTTTACTGCCATAAATTCCGGATTTTGAAACACATAAACCCCAGCCAATATTTTACTAAATTAATGATATTGGTTTGGGGTGGTGTCTGAGTAAAAGCTATTGGAAAATACAGACCATGACAATCAATTTGCTTCTGAAATTGTCAAACTTGCCTAATAGTCTTCCGTTAGATGGTGCTGTCCGTATCGAATTAGTAGAAGGAGTGCCGATATTTCGCGCATCAAGCTTAGTCCAAGGACGAATTGAAGTTTTATTAATTAAACAAAAAGAATCAGGTCTAACTTCAGAAGAAGAAACAGAATTAGATGAATATGAAGAATTAGACGATTATCTGAGTTTGGTGAATCGAATAATTAGAAATACATCATTAATACAAAATGAAAGCTAATTATAGGAAATAAAAAAATTGTTTGCAAATCGTTATATTAGTGAAGCTACTCAAATCCAAGTTAGGCAAAGAGCCAAGTTTCTGTGTGAATATTGTCATGCCTCAGAACAATGGCAGTATGTCTCCTTCACTGTGGATCATGTAATTCCTATTTCGAAAGGTGGTGCTAACTTTATTGATAATTTAGCTTTAGCTTGTTTTCACGGCAATCGCCAAAAATCCGATAAAATTAAGTCATTTGATGAACAGACATTATCAGAAGTATTTTTATTTCATCCGCGTAATGATAGCTGGCAAGAACATTTTTTTTGGACAAAAGATACACTTTCTATCATTGGTTTGACCGCAACAGGACGCGCCACAGTCACAGCATTAAGATTTAATCGAGCGAGAATTATTAATATCCGTGCTGCTGATCAAGAAATTGGACGTCATCCACCTCCAGATGAACCAATTCAAAGTTAAAGTTACATATCATCCTGCATCTTGCCAAAACACTATTTGATTTAGATTATGATAAATTTGGGCAAAATTATAGCAAAACTTTATTAATTATCCATGCAGACTCAAAAACCATCTGTCAGTCTCATCAGGGCTACTTCCTACGAACGGGAGGCATTACGGGAATCTTTAGTCACCCTGCTGGAACCTTTGGGGGGAATAACTGCCTTTGTCAAACCAGGCGATCGCGTTTTACTCAAACCCAATCTCCTCACAGGGGCGCGTCCGACTAAAGAATGTACAACCCGCCCAGAACTGGTTTACGAAGTCGCCCGTATGATAATAGAAGTTGGTGGTAAGCCATTTTTGGGTGATAGTCCGGCTTTCGGTAGTGCCAGAGGAGTAGCAGAAGCTAATGGCTATCTGCCACTGTTACAAGAACTGAATATTCCCATCATTGAGTTTCACGGTAAACGTTACCAAACCGTTAACGAAGATTTTAATCACCTGCGACTATGTAAAGAAGCAATGGAAGCAGATGTAGTCATTAATTTACCCAAAGTCAAATCACATGTGCAGTTGACTTTAACACTAGGGGTAAAAAATTTATTTGGTTGCGTCCCTGGTAAAATGAAAGCTTGGTGGCACATGGAAGCGGGTAAAGATGCCAATCGATTTGGGGAAATGTTAGTAGAAACTGCTAGGGCCATCAATCCCAATTTAACTATATTAGATGGCATCATCGGTCATGAAGGTAATGGACCTAGTGGTGGCGAACCTCGTGACTTAGGAATTTTGGCAGCAGCAGCCAATGTATTTGCCCTAGATAGAGCAATGGTAGAAGTTTTAAATGTCTTACCTGAATTAGTGCCTACAGTTGCAGCGTCTCAAAGATTAGGCCTTTGTCCCGAACTGACTGCAATTGAGTTTCCTAACTTACATCCAGATTTACTCAAAACCGAAGATTGGCAACTACCAGATAAGTTAGTACCAATAGACTTTGCCATGCCGCGCGTAATTAAGTCTACATTTAAACATCTTTATATTAAGTTCCTCAAGGAACCAATGAAGGTTTATGGAAAGGGAGCATCTCATTTTTTGAAGTAGCTCAAACCGATAATAATCCATTGAGGTAGGCACAACGATGAGCAAGGACTTGAGGCACATTTTCGCGCTTCCATTGCGCTCCAGAAATCTTAGTTCGACGGTCAACTTGTTTAACGGCAGATTCAACCGACCCAGAACCAATTGAACAAATTTCCTCAGCTTGATGGTATTCGTAATTGATAATGCGCTGGCGATGTTTATCGAGATAATGACAAAAGTTTTGTGCTTGTTTACCTTTACAATCAGTAAATAAGCCTTTAGCTGCCTCTACTTGACCT
>JAKOMP010000062.1 GCA_022241785.1 Cyanocohniella sp. LLY
TTGATACTGTTTCAACATTTTTTGCACAAAAGCTTTACCAACACCAAAGTTTACAGCTAACTTTCTAACTGAAATATTTCCTGAATGATAAGCATTGACTACTTTTTCTCTGAGATCGACGGAATATGGTTTCATAATAATAGTTTATCTATTTTACATTATTGTACTTCACGTTACTGGAAAGTGCTGTATCTGTAGAGAATTATCCGGATATTGTAGCTAATACTATAATTAACGACTATATGCCAAAAATAAAGGCTCTTACTGAATCTTTAGGTGCTGCAATTGAAGAAAGTCTCTAGCTGGTAGTGCTTTGTATTTATCCAAAATACAAAGGATAAAACGGATTATTTCACATTTATTTCATTCAAAATATGGACATTCAACACTATATTGTGCTTGACGACAATTACGAGGTAGACGCTCACATTCAATACCAAAAGCCCCAAAGTAACAAGTAGTAGGCAAATATCGAGAACAACACTTTTGAGACTTACTAACACAGTCTATATCTGTTGTACACCCGTAAACATTTTTTTCTAAACAATCGTTCATAGATTTAGATTTTTGGCAAAATGAAAATAAATTGCCACAACCAACAATGCTAAAATAGTAGCCAGTAAAAATAACCGACCATAAAACTATAGAATAGAGTTTGTTTACATTAATATTCAATTTATCTTGCTTCATTATCCCCTGATAAATCAATGGTCAAGCGCTATATTAATTTATGGCTTTCGGTTAGGATAATAATTATAAAATAATCTACATAAATTGTATTTTTTCTTATTAAATATTCATGATTTTTAAAGTAATTCAACTCCTTTTATAAACCAACTCCATTTTCAACTTTTCAATCTCCATTTTCAATCTTTCATTCTCCATCCTCAATCTCTCATTCTCCTCCCTCATCATCTCAACTTCATTCCTCTTACTCAAAGCCTGATTAATCGCCAACTTACGCATATCAAGCGAAAACCAACGCTGATAAGTTTGCGTATGCACTTGCACACTATGCCCCAAATTATCCGCCGCCGCTTTGATTGGTATGCCTAAAATATGCGCCCGAATCGCCCAAGCATGACGTAAATCATAAGGCTTAAAATCTAAGCCAATTTTACGAAACCACCAACTAACTCGTTGAGTTAACGCCGTTATTTCTGCATGATTAGTATTATCTTTTTTGCTAATTGCCTCTGCCAACATCTCTAAATATTTAGGATTTCTTAAATCAAATTCCTCAATCCATTGTTTATGTAACGGTAATGCTTGTCTTTCGCCAGTCTTACAATCTTTATGAACCTTCCATGTTAAATCTGCATTCTCTGGATTTAACCACCAATCAATATCAGGATGAATAAATAATTCCCGTGGACGTAAGCCAAAAACTGCTAACATTCCATATGTCCACCGCCAAAGTTGCCAGCTATCTTTAACGTTTTGATTAACTTGATTGCCTCTATTATTCAAATATTCTTCAAAGTTAATAATTCCTGTAGCTATTTCCGCGTCAGTTGGTATGTTCCGGGAATTATTTTCCGGCATTTTAGAATATTGAGATAAATCAATATCAATTTTGAATGCCAGACAGAATGCAGATATAGCTCTACTTGCATTATATCTTGCCCATTCTTTATCAATTTTCTCAATTGCACTGATTAAATTTTCCGGCGTTGCTAAGTCTTGAGAATTAGTAAATCTTTTAGTACGAGAAAAATAATAAAAAAACGTATGTTCGCTTTTGGTAGTACGTTTGTGAGTTTTAAAATACTCCTCTTCAAATTTTTCCAGCAATTCACCTATAGTCTGAAACTCTTTTTTAATTGCCTCATTTCCTAAATATTTATCGTTCCATTCAAAGGTTTTTCTCGCAATTAACTTTCCTAACTCATAGGCTTCTTCCTCCGCTGTCTTCAGTCCATCTAAGTTGGCGGGAATATTTAAACTGAGGTTGTATTGCTTTCTTCCAGTTCCTTTAGTGTCCTTATCTCCTGGTTTAATTGGTAGAGTCGCCCGTAGTTGCAGACTCCCATTTGATTCTCTAATCGTCACCTTAGCCTTTGCAGACTTCAAACGCAGATTTACTTTCTCTAACTCTAGTAGTACTTTCGTTCTCATGTGTTCTTTTTGCTGGTGTGCTTGCAGACTTGAACCAAAAAAACTGCCGTCGGTAGATGAGAATGGCTCTAAGTCTGCAAAGGCTTGTTGATATTTGTCTTGACCCTGATTATGCATCGCTGTGATTTAGCCTATATTTAGCCTAAAAATAAATGTGTTATCAGTGAACAATGTTTATAACAGACATTGCTTAATACAAACATTAGGCTGATTAAAAGCATTAAACCATAAAAAGAACTACTCCGGCCCTTATCACGGTTATGATGGCTTCGCTATCTTCGCTCGTGACATGGATTTGGCACTCAATAGCCCAACCTGGGGATTAATTGGCGCTCCCTGGAGCAAAAAAGCTGAAGCTAAAGCTAAAGCCAAAGCTACCGCCTAGAGAAATGAAAAAGGGATAAGTAGGGACAGCCTGGGGTATTAGCCCCAGGGGGAGTTGGGAATTCAAGGTTCAAAATTCAAAAGTTAAGAGTTTATTTTGATTTTTGCATTCTGAATTTTGAGTGACATTCCCGCTTCCTCCCCACACCCCACCGCAAATTAGTAACGAACGACTTCAGTAAGCTTGGAGATCTAGAAATGCCTCAAAATCCAGAAAATATTCAAGACCACGTTGAGTTATTCCACCAACCGGAATACCAACAACTATTCCAAAACAAGAAGGAATTTGAAAACGGTCACGACCCCGCAGAAGTAGAACGGGTTGCAGAATGGACCAAGGGTTGGGAATATCGTGAAAAGAACTTCGCTCGTGAAGCATTAACTGTTAACCCTGCGAAAGGCTGTCAACCTTTAGGCGCAATCTTTGCGGCTGTTGGTTTTGAAGGTACACTGCCTTTCGTTCAAGGTGCTCAAGGTTGCGTTGCTTACTTCCGCGCCCACTTAACCCGTCACTACAAAGAACCATTCTCTACTGTGTCTTCTTCAATGACTGAAGATGCGGCAGTGTTTGGTGGTCTGCAAAACATGATTGACGGTTTGGCGAACTCTTACCAACTGTACAAGCCTAAGATGATTGCTGTCTGCACAACTTGTATGGCAGAAGTAATTGGTGATGACTTACAGTCTTTCATCAACAACGCTAAAGAAGCTGGTTCAGTTCCTAAAGATTTCCCAGTACCTTACGCTCACACTCCTAGCTTTGTTGGTTCCCACATCACTGGTTACGACAACATGATGAAGGGGATTCTTTCTAACCTAACCTTGGGTAAGAAGAAAGCTACCAGCAACGGCAAAATCAACTTCATCCCAGGTTTTGATACATACATAGGCAACAACCGAGAAATCAAACGCATTTCTTCCTTGTTCGGCTTTGACTACACCATTCTTGCTGACAACAGCGACTACTTGGATTCACCCAACACAGGTGAGTTTAATATGTATCAAGGTGGTACAAAGTTAGAAGATGCAGAAGATTCAATTAACGGTAAAGCTACAATTGCTCTGCAAGCATATTCCACCACCAAAACCCGTGAATACATTGAAAAAGAGTGGAAGCAACCCACTTCAGTTTCTCGTCCTTGGGGTATCAAGGGTACTGATGAGTTCCTGATGAAACTCAGCGAACTAAGTGGTAAGGCTATTCCCGAAGAACTAGAAATTGAACGGGGACGTGCAGTTGATGCCATGACTGACTCTCATGCATGGGTTCACGGTAAGCGCTTTGCTATCTTTGGTGAGCCAGATTTAGTAATCAGCGTAGTTGGCTTCATGTTGGAAATGGGTGCTGAACCTGTCCACATCCTAGTTAACAACTCCAACGAAGTATTTGAGCAAGAACTTCAAGCTTTACTGGATTCTAGTCCTTTTGGTCAAGGCGCAACCATCTGGGGCGGTAGAGACCTATGGCATATGCGTTCCTTGTTGTTCACCGAACCCGTAGATTTGCTGATTGGTAACTCCTACGGTAAGTACCTATGGCGCGATTGTAAGGTTCCCTTCGTCAGAATTGGTTATCCTATCATGGATCGCCACCACTTACACCGCTACAGCACCATTGGCTACCAAGGTATCATCAACTTGCTCAACTGGATTGTAAATACAATCTTTGAGGACATCGATCGCAACACCAATATTCCTTCTAAGACTGATATTTCTTACGACTTGATTCGTTAAGAATTGCAGCGTGCTAATCAAGGGTAAGGAGGGGGAGTAAGGGCTAGATAATAGGGGTTAGAGGCTAGAAAAGAGTTTTTTTCATGCCTCTTGCCTTCTGCCCAATCCCCAACTTACCTTTTTTCTTTTAAACATTTACCTGAGGTATCAATGATGGAAAGTATCAATCACACTCACTCTCATCACAATTATCATCCACCCAATCAGAAAAAACCGGGTTGGTTTCACAATCTTCTTAATCCTCTACGTCATTTGATAGAGGGAATTCAGATTAAAAATTATCGTCTCGCTCATCTCATTTGCCAGGTAATTCCTTGCTGTTGTCCTTTTGAGCAAACTATTAGTTTATTTGGCCGAACTGTTCATATCCCTGCTTTGTGCAAACTCAATCCTTTGTATGATGAGTTTGTGGGAATGCGTTTTCGTGCTTTATCTTATCTTGCTGATGAATGTGGAGAGGATATCACGAAGTATATTTGCTAGGCAATTATCTTGAGTCATTAATGCTCTTGCAAAAGTCAATTTTATGAAAAGTAATCCACAGATGAATACAGATAGAAACTGATGAATTATCTGATTTGACTGTGGTAAAGAGAGGATTTTTGCAGGAAGTCTATTACTTAGTGAATAGACGGAGAACTAAATAATTCACACGTCGATCCAGCAAGAGAAGAGAGATGAAAAGTACCCAAGGCAAAATTAACGAGCTGCTGAGTGAGCCAGGATGCGAACATAATCAGCATAAACAGGGCGAGAAGAAAAATAAGTCTTGCACTCAACAAGCTCAACCTGGCGCTGCTCAAGGTGGTTGTGCTTTTGATGGTGCAATGATTGCCCTTGTCCCAATTACTGATGCGGCTCATTTAGTTCACGGGCCGATCGCCTGTGCTGGTAATTCTTGGGGTAGTCGTGGTAGTCTCTCATCTGGGCCTCTACTCTACAAGACTGGCTTCACTACCGATTTGACGGAAAATGATGTGATTTTCGGTGGTGAAAAGAAGCTCTATCAGGCAATTCTAGAGGTTAAGGAACGCTACAATCCCGCCGCAGTTTTTGTCTACGCTACTTGTGTGACGGCTTTGATTGGTGATGATATGGAAGCTGTCTGTAAGGCTGCGGCTGAAAAAATTGGGACTCCGGTAATCCCGGTAATTGCTCCGGGATTCATAGGGAGTAAGAATCTGGGTAACCGTTTCGGTGGTGAAGCGCTACTGGAATATGTAGTTGGTACAGCAGAACCGGCAGAAACAACGCCTTATGATATTAACTTAATCGGTGAGTACAACATCGCCGGGGAAATGTGGGGAGTCACTCCTCTGCTAGAGAAATTAGGAATTCGCGTATTATCCAAAATAACGGGCGATGCTCGCTATGACGAAGTTCGTTACGCCCATCGTGCCAAGCTCAATGTGATGATCTGCTCTAGAGCGTTGCTGAATATGGCCAGAAAGATGGAGGAACGCTACAACATTCCTTTCATTGAAGAGTCTTTCTATGGCATCGATGATATGAATCGTTGTCTGCGAAATATTGCCGCCAAATTGGGTGATGCTGATTTGCAGGAGCGCACAGAAAAGTTAATTGCTGAAGAAACAGCTGCCTTAGATTTGGCACTAGCTCCTTATCGCGCTCGCCTCAAAGGGAAACGGGTTGTGTTGTATACAGGTGGTGTTAAGAGTTGGTCAATTATCTCAGCAGCTAAGGACTTGGGTATAGAAGTTGTTGCTACCAGTACCAGAAAAAGCACTGAGGAAGACAAAGCCCGCATCAAGAAGTTAATCGGCAACGATGGCATCATGATGGAGAAGGGTAACGCTCAGGAATTGCTGAAACTGGTAAAAGAAACTGGCGCTGATATGTTGATTGCTGGTGGTCGTAACCAATACACCGCTTTAAAAGCGCGGATTCCTTTCCTGGATATCAACCAAGAACGTCACCATCCTTATGCAGGTTACGTGGGAATGGTCGAGATGGCACGGGAATTGTACGAAGCTCTCTATAGCCCGATTTGGGAACAAATACGCAAACCCGCTCCTTGGGAAGAATTGGAACTATGAAGACAAGGGGATAGGGAGACAAGGAGACAAGGAGACAAGGAGACAAGGAGACAAGGGGACAAGGCAATAGGGAAGATGTTGGTCATAGCCAGAAGTCTTTCCCCCCTGCCCCCTGCTCCCGTACCCTTCGGGAAGCTACGCTAACGGCTGACGCTCACGGCGAAGCCTGCCCCCCTGCTTCTTCTGACCCCACTCCCAACTCATACAGGTATTAATATGGCGATCGTTAATCTTCCTACTAAATCACTTACTGTTAATCCTCTTAAGCAAAGTCAGGCGTTGGGTGCATCTTTGGCCTTTCTGGGATTGAAGGGGATGATACCTTTGTTTCACGGCTCTCAAGGTTGTACTGCCTTCGCCAAAGTTGTGCTTGTACGGCATTTTCGGGAGGCTATTCCCCTAGCCACTACAGCCATGACGGAAGTCACTACTATCTTGGGTGGTGAGGATAATGTGGAACAGTCTATTCTCACTTTAGTTGAGAAGGTTAATCCCGAAATTATTGGTCTTTGTAGTACGGGACTCACGGAAACTAGGGGAGATGATATTGAGCGCTTTCTCAAGGATATCCGCGATCGCCACCCGGAATTAAATCATCTACCGATTGTTTTTGCTCCTACTCCCGATTTTACGGGGGCGCTGCAAGATGGTTTTGCGGCGGCTGTGGAAAGTATTGTCAAGGAAATCCCTAAGGCTGGTGGTGTCAAAACTGAGCAAGTAACTATTTTGGCTGGTTCTGCTTTTACACCAGGTGATATCCAAGAAATTAAAGATATGGTCACGGCTTTTGGCTTAGTGCCTATTTTTGTCCCTGATTTGGGGGCTTCTTTGGATGGTCATCTAGAGGATGGCTATAGTGCGGTTACAGCAGGTGGCACTACTTTAAAACAGCTACAAGAAGTCGGTAGTTCGTCCTTCACCATTGCTTTGGGTGAAAGTATGCGGGGGGCCGCCAAAATCCTGGAGGAACGGTTTAATATCCCCTACGAGGTGTTTGGTGAACTAACTGGTTTGGAACCAGTGGATGAGTTTTTGCAAGCATTGGCGATTCTCAGCAGTAACAGTGTGCCGGAAAAATACCGCCGTCAACGTCGTCAGTTGCAAGATGCCATGTTAGATACTCATTTTTACTTCGGTGCGAAGCGAGTATCTTTGGCGTTGGAACCGGACTTTTTGTGGTCAATGGTCAACTTCTTGCATTCAATGGGCGCGCAAGTTCACGCTGCGGTGACAACCACGCGATCGCCTTTGCTAGAAAAACTCCCTGTAAAAAGCGTTACCGTCGGTGACTTAGAAGACTTAGAACAGCTTGCAGATGGGTCTGACCTACTTATTGGTAACTCTAATGTGAATGCGATCGCCAAACGTCTAGACATACCTCTTTATCGCATGGGCATACCCATTTATGACCGTTTGGGTAATGGACATTTCACTAAAGTAGGCTATCGCGGCACGATGGAAGTTTTGTTTGGCATCGGCAACTTATTCTTAGAAGCCGAAGAAGAGAGAGTTAAAGATTTATGGGAGTAGGGAAAAAGAGGCAGGGGTGGAGGGTGCAGGGGGAAAGAGTTTGCACTAGTCTCAACATCTTCTTCCTGATCGATCCTCCTGATCCCACCACTCCCTACTCCCCACTTCCCACTCCCCCAACATTCAGGAGAACACAATGAAAATTGCCTTTACGACAAGTGACCGGGTTCATATTAATGCTCACTTCGGATGGGCAAGGGAAATTGATGTTTATGAAATCTCCGATGAGGGATATCAATTTCTAGAGACTTTGAAGTTTGAAGGTGACCTCAAAGAAGATGGCAATGAGGATAAAATCACTCCCAAACTTGATGCGCTAGTTAATTGCACTATTGTTTATGTGACGGCAATTGGTGGTAGTGCCGCAGCACGATTAATCAAGAAAGGTGTAACTCCAGTCAAAGCTAAGTCAGAAGAAGAAGAAATTAGTGAAGTTCTTAATAAGTTAGTCAAAACCCTTAAAGGTAATCCTCCACCTTGGTTGCGGAAGGCTTTAAGACAAACAACCCCAAACTTTACTGATTAAGTTGAAATTAAACTAGTGGTATGAGTGTAAATAATAGTGTTAACGGAACTCCCAATACAGAAGTATTGGACTCTCCTTTTCTCAAGACATTGATCCAACAAATACGCGGACAAGATACTTACGGAGTTTATCGTAATTGGTCGAATGAATTAATTCTCAAACCTTTTGTGGTTACCAAACAAAAGAAACGAGAAATCTCTCTTGAGGGTGAGATTGACCCCATCACTCAAGCACGGATTATGGCATTTTTCCGAGCTGTAGCCGCAGGTATTGAACAGGAAACAGGTTTGATATCTCAGGTTGTAATTGATTTGAGTCATGAAGGTTTTGGCTGGGCATTAGTCTTTTCTGGTCGTCTGTTACTAGCTATGAAAACCTTACGTGATGCTCATCGTTTTGGTTTTGATTCGCTAGAAAAATTAGCAGAAGAAGGTGAAAAATTTGTGCAAAAAGGAATTGATTTAGCCAAGCAATTCCCCGAAGTTGGCAACCTATAAATCAGGCGATTAGAAAGATGCCTCCGGCACGCTACGCGGTAAGCGGAGCTATGCCCTTTAGGGCTTTACGCGACTATACAGGCTAAACTCCCGGCTCGAAGTAGCTTCATCGAACGTTCTACGCGGGTTGCTTTTTATTAGTCCGCGTAGGCGGTGAAGGAGTTGCAGTCTACAGCCCTTCGGGCATCCTTCTCCCAAGGGGAGACGCCAAAGGCGAACGGCGGGCGGTTCCCGTCGGTTGCAAACTCCTGAACCCGGAGGGACTTAGTTTGTGTAGCCGCGACTTCAGTCGCCTGGTACTCAAAAATCGCAAGTTTTTCAAATTAGGAGTACTGGATGGTGCAGGCGGAAGAAACAAATATTGAGGAACTGAAAACCAAAATCAAGAAGCTCAATAGTAAGGCAGGTCAAATGAAGATGGATCTGCATGATTTAGCAGAGGGTCTGCCGACAGATTACAAAACACTTATGGATGTTGCGGCTGCAACTTATGAAATTTATCGTCAGCTAGATGAACTTAAGCAACAACTGAAAAAATTGGAGAATACTAAATGACCGGCACTATTGATGAATTCAAGAAACTCGTAGATGCAGAAGAATTTTTACAGTTTTTTAATCTGCCCTACGACCAACAATTTGTGAATGTAAATCGTTTGCATATTTTGAAGAAATTTGCTCAATTTATTAGTCAAATTGATGACGCTGCTCCTGATTTAAATTCAGAAGAAAGACTTGAGCAATATTCTTTGGCTTTGCAAAAAGCTTATGACTTATTTCTAGAATCAACACCCCATGAACAAAAGCTGTTCAAAGTGTTTAACGATAAGCAGAAGAATGTAGTCACTCTGACAGAAATCACTTCTGATTAGGAGGTAAAAAGTGATCAACCTAACGCCTACCGAATTAGAACGCTATAGTCGCCAAATGATGCTCCCAAATTTTGGCGAACTAGCTCAAAAACGCCTGAAGTCAGCGACGGTTCTGGTTACGGGTGTGGGGGGATTAGGCGGTACGGCGGCGCTTTACTTAGCAGTAGCGGGCGTTGGGCGACTAATCTTAGTCCGGGGTGGTGATTTGCGCTTGGATGATATGAATCGTCAGATTTTAATGACTGATGATTGGGTAGGTAAACCCAGGGTATTCAAAGCTAAAGAAACTCTAGAAGCTATCAATCCTGATATCCAAGTGGAAGTAGTTCATGATTACATCACCTCGGACAATGTGGACTCGTTAGTACAATCGGCTGATATGGCTTTGGACTGCGCCCATAATTTTACGGAACGCAACTTGTTAAATGCAGCTTGTGTGCGTTGGCGTAAACCAATGGTGGAAGCAGCTATGGATGGGATGGAGGCTTACTTAACCACGATTATTCCTGGTGTGACTCCTTGTTTATCTTGTCTATTTCCAGAAAAGCCTGATTGGGATCGACGGGCTTTTTCCGTGCTGGGCGCTGTATCTGGAACACTGGCTTGTCTGACGGCTTTGGAAGCAATTAAGTTGATTACTGGTTTTAGCCAACCTTTATTATCGCAATTGTTGACCATTGACCTGAATCGGATGGAATTTGCCAAGCGCCGTTCTCAGCGCGATCGCTCTTGTCCAGTATGCGGTAATACTGCCCCCTGGAGATACGGACAGTCCCAATCTGTAGTCACAAGTCATTAAATAACTCACACAAATTCCTTCACTTGCAATCAGAACACATAATCGCTACAAATCAGGAGACTTGATGAGCGTTACTTTGACAGAAAAAGCAGAATTTCGTCTGCGAGCCTTTTTACAAAGTTCAAACCCCGATAATGATGACGCTAAAAAGGGTATCCGTGTCTCTGTGAAAGATGGTGGTTGCAGTGGCTATGAGTATGGAATTGATGTCACCAGCAATCCCCAAGCAGATGATTTGGTAATCCAGCAAGGTAAAGTGCTGGTTTATGTAGATGCCAAAAGTGCGCCTTTACTAGAAGGGGTGGTAATCGATTTTGTCGACGGGGTTATGGAAAGTGGCTTTAAGTTCACTAACCCCAACGCCAGCGATACCTGCGGTTGTGGTAAATCCTTCACAGCAGGTGATTGTACCCCTACCGGCATACCTTGTAGCTAAGAACTACTTGCAGACGAACTCCGCGCTACTTATCGAAGTTGAATGAGGGAGATTTTTAAACTTCGAGAACACAATCTCAGTCTTATAATCCTTGAGGAGAATCGGAAAATGGCTACCTATCAAGTTAGATTAATCAGCAAAAAAGAAAACATCGATACCACCATTGAAGTGGATGAAGAAACCACAATTTTGGAAGGAGCAGAAGAAAATGGTATTGAGTTACCTTTCTCTTGTCATTCCGGTTCTTGCTCTAGTTGTGTAGGCAAAGTAGTTGAAGGTGAAGTTGATCAATCTGATCAAATCTTTTTAGATGACGAGCAAATGTCTAAAGGATTCGCCCTACTTTGTGTTACTTATCCCCGTTCCAATTGCACAATTAAGACTCATCAAGAACCATATCTTGTGTAAAGTTTTGCTTTGAGCGCTACACTAGCAATATTGGAAATTTAGAAGGATGAAGGATATTATTTATCCTTCATTTTTGTTTAAGTAGAACAACTTGAAAAAACCAAATTATGTCAAGTAATGTAAAACAAAATTGCATTAAGTTCGTAGTAAGGACTTCAGTCCTTATTAGAGGAATAAAGTCCTCACTACAGACCTTTAATTATTTACACCATTCTACTTATGTAGGAATTTTAAATGAGTAGCTAAATGCCTAAAATCTTTGCTGGATAAGAAATAAGGGCATTTTTTCGGAATTTTTTGTATTTGCTTCCCCATCCCCCGCCTTGATTAAGCTCATAAAATTGCGTGGCTCCCGCAAAGTCTTAAGTTATGTAAAAGTAATAGTGCAAACTTAAAAGTATGAACTATGACTACTCAAGCGGTATCTCCAGGCTTACTCAATCCATTTCAACTGGGAGATTTAACACTAAAAAATCGCGTAATTATGGCTCCCATGACACGCTCAAGAGCAGGTGTTACACGTATGCCCAATGCCCTGATGGCAGAGTATTACGTTCAGCGCGCTGCGGCAGGATTAATTATCACAGAAGCAACTGTCATTTCTCATCAGGCTAATGGTTGGGAAAATACACCAGGTATTTATTCACCAGAACAAGGCGAAGCTTGGAAAGAAATTGTATCTGCTGTTCACGCTCAAGGAACGCCGATTTTTCTCCAATTATGGCACTGTGGGCGGGCTTCACACAGTAGTTTTCAAGAAAATGATCAACTGCCAGTAGCACCATCTGCAATTAAGATAAATGGGGATTCCATTCATACCCCTAATGGCAAACAATCTTATGAGACCCCAAGGGCGCTGGAAACGGATGAAATACCGTTAATTGTGGAGGATTATCGTCAAGCAGCTCAAAAAGCAAAAGCAGCAGGGTTTGATGGCGTTGAAATTCACGCCGCAAATGGTTATTTAATTGATGCATTCCTACAATCCAAAACGAATCAGCGAACTGATCAGTGGGGAGGAAATGTGCAAAATCGCTATCGTTTCCTCAAAGAAATTGTTGAGGCGATTTTGACCGTATGGCCATCAAACCGGATTGGAGTCCGCTTATCTCCTAATGGTGTTTTCAATGATATGGGTTCTCCAGATTACCGAGAAACTTTTCTCTATATAGCTGAACAATTAAATACTTATGGGTTAGCTTATCTTCATTTACTTGATGGGCTAGCCTTTGGCTTTCACGAGTTAGGGATACCCATGACATTAACAGAGTTCCGAGATGTGTTTACAGGGACACTCATGGGCAACTGTGGCTATAGCCAAGAAGAGGCAGAAGAGGCCATTAAAAGTGAAATCGCCGATTTGATAGCCTTTGGTCGTCCGTTTATCAGCAATCCTGACTTAGTGGAACGTTTTACCAATAACTGGCCACTGAATCCGCCTGCCGAAATGAAAGACTGGTATTCCTTTGTACCATCCGGATATATCGATTTTCCCACTTATCAGGAATCTTCAATAACTTCCTAAGAATTTGTTTGAGAATCCGGTATTGTAGTCAGCGAAGGAACAGAAACTAAAATAATTCCCGTAGTGGGCTGACACAGCTAAAATAGTGTATTAGATGTAGGTTGGGGAGCCACTCACGTGGGCGGGTTTCCCGACTTGAGTGAAGTGGCGTTTGAAGTAAGAAACCCAGCATCATTGGCAGAGTTGGGTAGTGCTGCGCTGAATCCAACCTACAATTTTTGGATCTTATTTAATCCCTGATCCTCAAGTTTAGCGATTCCACCTCGTGGACAAACAGAGATAATATGGCTCATTTAGATATTCGTCGCTTGGAAAATGTCAACGGCGATTTTTATGTAGATACTACTTGTATTGATTGTGATACATGTCGCTGGATGGCATCTCAAGTATTTTCTCGTATGAATCAACAGTCGGCAGTATATCACCAGCCACAAAACGAAGTAGAAAGATTAGCCGCACTCCAAGCCCTTTTAGCTTGTCCGACTAATTCTATCGGCACAGTTGAGAAGCCATACGATATCAAAGTTGCTCAACAAAGTTTTCCAATTTTAGTCGATGAAAATATCTATCACTGTGGTTATCATTCAGAAAAATCTTACGGTGCTGCTAGTTATTTAATTCAACTTGCCGCAGGTAATATTCTAGTGGATTCTCCCCAGTTTTTATCACCTTTAGTCAAGCGTATTGAAGAAATGGGTGGGATTCGCTATATGTATTTAACTCATAGGGATGATGTAGCAGATCATCAAAAATTTGCTGAACATTTCCAGTGTCAGCGCATTCTCCACACTGACGAAATTACTGCGGATACTCGAAATGTAGAAATCCAATTAACTGGAAAAGAAGCATTTGCTTTAACTCCCGATTTGCTAATTATCCCCGTTCCTGGTCATACCAAAGGACATACAGTTTTACTGTACAAAAATAAATTTTTATTCACAGGCGACCATCTTGCTTGGTCAGAAAGCCGAAATCAGTTGGTAGCATTTCACGATGTCTGTTGGTATTCTTGGGCAGAACAAATAAAATCAATGCATCAGTTAGCTAGTTACTCGTTTGAGTGGGTACTACCTGGTCATGGACGGAGATTTCATGCTGATGTTGACACAATGCGTCAGCAGATGAACAAATGTATTGAGTTCATGGAATCAATGAATTAAGTGAGAGGTTCAAGAAGCAATAAAGCCTTAAAATCATAATTGAAGACTGTTGCTCTTACCTAAATGAATACTCAAATACGCTCCGATTCTCCAGAGATTTACGCAATTTTGCATCAAACTCAATGCTTACGCGTTAGCGATGGAGAGATTAAACCCGTTTTAGATAGTTGCTCGAATACTTCAAAGTTACTCGTACTTATTTGGTCACAGTTGGGAGATTTTGATAATTTAGAATACGCTTGGTGGCTGCGAAGAGAAAAAGAAAATATTGCAGCCAGAGGAATTACAATTCGTGCTATTGGAATTGGAAACCGCAATTCTGGGATCAAGTTTTGTGAGTATACAGGATTTCCTCAAGAATGGTTGTTTGTGGATGCAATAGCTGAAATTCACGCTACTTTAGGGCTTTATCGTGGTTTATCTATCCAATTCCCAATGTTATCAACGTCAAAAAAAGCATGGCTGAATTTAATGCTCATGTGTGCTGGAATTGGTAGTCCTGGAACTTTGAAGGAAGTTTTTCGGGGTTATAAAGGTGATAAAAAAGCTCCTCAGTTAATTGCTGATGAGGAAGTTGTAAGAAATACACCTTTACCACCAATGAAAGGTTCATTTTTCAAAGCTGCTGGAGGAACAGGCTTTCAGCGTCCTTTTGAATTAGCAACTCTACGCCTGCGAAACATGACCGAAGTTTTGAGCAACTGGAATACTTATGTACCAGATTCATCGTATTTAACGCAACGGGGAGGAACTTTTTTATTTGATTCTCAAGGTAAATTAATTTATGAACATCGCGATCGCGGTATTCTGGGTTTTGCTGAAAATATGAGCAATCCCTTATCTTTTTTGGATAAGTAATTCAATTAATCCCCATTTACAAACTGAATAAGTCTACCTAAATGTTTCAGGATTTTTAAAACTCCAGATAAATTGTTTAGATGTTGCGATCGCGTGGCAAATATATCGGAAATACCATACTGTTTCCCCAAAATTTTGACAAATAAAAAGCTACTACCATTGGTGATCATGCCGTACAGAGGTTGTTCTGGGTTAGGATGAACCGCCATGTAAGCTAATGTTTGGGGAATTGCTAATTCTAAATCAAAGATTGTCTTTTTTGACTCAATTAAAACAATCCATAATCTAGCTTGCAAAACTAAAACATCAATTCTTCCTCGTAAAATTTCTTCATTATCTCCTTGTGCTGCAATTTCAACTGATACCTCGGTTTTAAATCTATAAGGTGCTTGATAAAAACCTGCAAGTTCAAGTAATGGGGAAAGCACAACCATTTTGACAGTTTCTTCTAAAAGACTTCCATAGGAGATTTGATATAAATAGTTTTGTCGAACTTGTTCTAATCTTGTTTGCTCTGCTTCATTTAAGGGTGGTAAATCTACCATCCATTCGGTAAAAAATTGGCTATCACTACTTAGTGTTAACCCTAGTTTTTCCTCGACTTGGCGAAGAGTGGTGATTTTTTCTGCAATGGCTATGCTGGTGGTCATATTGAATTTCTTGAAAGTGATACCTGCCAGTAGGATAGTCGGTACACAAGATTAAATAAACTTTTGAGTAAATTGTACAAAATTTTCTGCAATAGGCGTAAAATTGCTTTGCTGCCAGATTACAGCAGTTTCTATTACAGGTGCTTCTTCTAGTATGGGAAGATAAATTACACCAGACCTTTGCAGATTTTGTAGAGAAGATGGTGTAATGGCCACACCCATTCCAGCCGATACTAATCCAATAATTGTTTGCATTTGAATGGCCTCTTGAGTAATGTTAGGTTGGCAGTTTTCCTGCTGAAAAAGACTCATGATGCGATCATAAAGTCCTGGTGCTAGATAGCGAGGAAACATGATTAAAGGTTCACTTAAGAGCGATCGCACATAGATATATTCTTGTTGAGCCAATGAATGAGTTGATGACAAAGCCACAACTAAGGTTTGCCTGTGAATACACTGATAAGAGAGTGTGTCATCTTCCAAAGGTGGATGAGCAAAACCTACATGAATCCGGGAATCTCTCAGTGCTTGCTCCTGTTGACTTGTAGTTAACTCTAGTAAAACTAGTTCTACTTCCAGAAATTGCTGGCGAAATTCTCGCAAAATCAAAGGTAATAAGTCATAAATTACCAAACTAGTAAATCCTATTCTCAGTTGACCTGTTTCACCTCTGCCAATTTTTTGAGTCAGCGCCACTGCTGTTTCTAGTTGCATCAGTAGTTGATAAGCTTCTTGTAAAAAAATCTTACCCGCTGCTGTTAGCTGTACTTGGCGCTTAGTTTGGCGATGAAAAAGTTTTACGCCTAGTTCTGCTTCTAGCTGCTGAATTTGTTGACTCAGAGGCGGTTGCGCTATGTGCAGTCTTTCGGCGGCTTTAGTGAAATGTAGTTCTTCAGCTACAGCAATAAAGTAGCGCAGGTGTCGTAGTTCCATATTTTTGATATTTTATAAGTCTCAATTTTAAATATATATATATTGGACATCTCAAAAACGTCTACATATGATACTCGTACAGTGAATAAGTGAAAAAACAATGTCAGAGAATTCCAGAAGTAAAGTTGTCACACAAGGGGTGCAGCGATCGCCTAATCGTGCCATGCTACGGGCAGTGGGTTTTCAGGATCAAGACTTTAACAAAGCAATTGTGGGTGTGGCTAATGCTTACAGCACCATCACTCCCTGTAACATGGGGATTAATCAACTAGCACTCATAGCCGAAGCGGGAATTAAACAAGCCGGGGCGATGCCGCAAATGTTTGGCACCATTACCATTAGTGATGGGATTTCTATGGGAACAGAAGGGATGAAATATTCCCTAGTGTCACGAGAAGTAATTGCAGACTCCATTGAAACCGTCTGTAATGGTCAAAGTATGGATGGTGTAATTGCCATCGGTGGCTGTGATAAAAATATGCCAGGGGCAATGATTGCCATGGCCCGGATGAATATTCCCGCTATCTTTGTTTACGGTGGGACAATTAAACCCGGACACTACAACGGTAAAGATTTAACAGTTATCAGTTCTTTTGAAGCTGTAGGCCAATATAGCGCTGGCAAAATTGACCAAGAAGAACTATTAGCAGTCGAACGTCAAGCTTGTCCTGGTGCTGGTTCTTGCGGTGGAATGTACACAGCCAATACTATGTCCTCAGCTTTTGAAGCGATGGGAATGAGTTTACCTTATTCTTCAACAATGGCGGCAGAAGATGACGAAAAAGCCCATAGCACGGCAAAATCAGCCCAGGTATTAGTAGAAGCAATTCGTAATCAACTGTTACCCAGGCAAATTATCACCCGCAAATCTATAGAAAATGCGATTTCTGTAATTATGGCTGTGGGTGGTTCCACTAACGCCGTGTTACATTTTCTGGCGATCGCTCATGCGGCTGATGTAGAACTTAATTTAGATGATTTTGAAACTATCCGTGGTCGTGTCCCTGTTTTATGTGATTTAAAACCCAGTGGTAGATATGTCACCACAGATTTACACAAAGCTGGTGGTATTCCCCAAGTGATGAAAATGCTATTGGTGCATGGATTGCTTCACGGTGACTGTATCACCATTACAGGTAAAACCATCGCCGAAATTTTAGCAGATATCCCCGATGAACCACCAAGCAATCAAGATGTGATTCGTCTTTGGAATAACCCAATGTATACCCAAGGTCACTTAGCTATTCTCAAGGGAAATCTCGCTACAGAGGGAGCAGTGGCTAAAATAACCGGGGTCAAAAATCCTAGCATTACTGGCCCCGCACGGGTTTTTGATTCCGAGGAAGAATGCTTAGATGCCATCCTTGCAGGTAAAATTCAAGCCGGTGATGTTCTCGTGATTCGTTATGAAGGCCCTAAGGGTGGCCCTGGGATGCGGGAAATGCTAGCACCTACCTCAGCCATTATTGGTGCGGGTTTGGGTGATACTGTCGGGTTAATTACTGATGGACGTTTTTCCGGTGGTACTTACGGGATGGTAGTGGGACACGTTGCGCCGGAAGCTGCCGTTGGTGGTGCGATCGCTCTGGTGGAAGAAGGCGATCGCATTACTATTGATGCTCATTCTCGCTTGTTACAAATAAACATAGATGATGCAGAATTAGCCCGTCGCCGCGCCCAATGGCAACCCCGTCAACCCCTTTATCCAAAAGGCATCTTAGCAAAATATGCTAAGTTGGTTTCCTCTAGCAGTGTTGGTGCGGTCACAGACTTGGAGGACTAGCTTTGCCAACACCGAGAGGCTCAAATCTCCGAGTTTGTAGAACGAAGCCAGCCCGGCTGTGAGTGAAGAAACTGTCACTAAAGCCAAAACCATCCAAGTCCCAGCAATGAAACGACCGAGACGGGTAACGGGGGCGCGATCGCCATAGCCTACGGTAGTCAATGTTACCAGTGCAAACCACATCCCGTTGCCCATTCCCCGAGCATAATTTTTCGGGAATTGTTCGCTGTTTTGATTGCGTTCCGCTAACCAAACTAAGTTTCCCACCACAAATATCAGGGTAACTAATATCCCAATGGACATGATAACCGCAGTCTCAAAAAAAGGTTTTACCCGACTCCAAAGACTAGGAGCGTCAGATGTTGTTAAAACGGCAATATTTGTGGAAAAATAAGGTTGGGTAAAGTCAACTGTTTGTAAGCGTTGGGCAGTGATGGTAATGGGGCCAATCAATAAATCTAATTCTCCCTGCTCCACAACTTCTAGAGCATTGGCTACGCTAGATTGAGGTATGATTTCATACTCTATATTTTGGGAGCGTGCTACTTCTGTCCACACTTCCACACTAATACCGGAAGTTTCCGTATCTTTGCTAACCACAAAAGGAGCCGAACCAGCTACCCCCACTCGCAGAGGTGCGGCTGAAGCTAAAGAAGGAACAGAAAGAACTAAGGCTACGGCTACCCCAGTCAAGCAATTATAGTTGGCTGCAACACCTTGACGGATGTGAAATATAGATTCAGCCATAATATTATGCAGTTGCTGTGACTTGAGAAAGTGCCGAAAAACCATTAGTTATTTACTCCTTACGTATTTAGGCGATCATCACAAAAGGTTATATTGCTGCTTGAGCAATTTATGGGTGAAACAATACCCCTTAAATATGACTAGCAAACTATTGACAAATTTGCCAAGCTTACTTAATACAGCCGATAATAAGAAGAAATAGTTTTCATCAACATATTTTAAAAAATAAAATTGTCAATATCACTGCTTTTTTAGAGGGATTTTAGCTTTTTTTAACTATGTCTGTGGGTATCTTTATAAATGATTCATAATTTAAACTTATCAGAATGATAATATATAAATAAGCTAAATTGTTGCTAGTGAACCTAAACTTCAGCAAAAGCGATTATAGGGTGATCTCAGACATTCCCCCCTTAATTCTGGTTCAGTTTCTCATGGGCAGAAATTCAAATAGCTTCAAGTCAAAATCAAGGGAAATTGTGTAAATCTTCTGCCAGAATTAACCAGATTTATTCAAGAATAATTGCCGTGTTGTTTTCCCAGGGTGTCTAATTTCCTTAAGCGCTTTTTCCAGCGGCGAATCTAATTCCTCACAATTCAACTTGAATTTGAGTCAGGCGCATTATGCGTTCCGCGCAGACTAAGCAAATGCAGTTTGGGAATAATTGCCATTTCCTTTGCTGAGTAAATTTAGGATAGTCAAAAAATAGTTATGAATCAAGTCAAAAAGCAAAGATTGAGTGAAATAACTTGTCAATGGCTAATGGCTAATGGCTACAATCCAGGAGATTTAAATCAGCCAGGAGAAAATGGTGATACAGCTTTGATGAAAGCGACAAGAGAAGGTGTATATGCTGTTGTTAAAGATTTAATTGATATTGGTGTAAATATTAACGCTAGAAATAACGATGGAAATAATGCTTTATGGTTTGCTTGTTTTGGCAACCATTACGAATTAATTAATTTACTCTTGGCTACCAAAATTAACATTAACAACCAAAATGATAACGGTGCGACTGTTTTAATGTATGCAGCATCAGCAGGAAAAACAGGAGTTGCCAAGTTACTTCTACAACATAAACCTAATTTGGAATTGCAAAACTTAGACGATTATAAAGCAATAGATTTTGCTAGTAATGTAGAAGTTTTAAGGTTACTCAAAGATGCCAGAAAGAGTTAATTCAGGCAAGGCTTATCATGATGCAACTAAGCATTCCTACTTATCGGTACAAATTAATCCCAATTATGTAGATGCATCAACTCAACCAGTTGCATTTAAAGTTTATCCCCAGTTTTATCGACGGGTGCAATTAAATCTCAATAATCCTGTGCATTCGTTTATCTGGTTAACGAGTGCCGTTACTTTTGAGAAGGTATATAAAGGTGTGCCTGATAAACTTCGGGTAAATCCGTCAGCAGGCGCGCTATATCCCACAGAGGTTTATGTACAGATTCGAGGAATGTCGGGAATAGTAGATGGTATCTATCATCTAGAAGTTGAGAATAATTGTCTAACGCTGATTTATGAATTAATTGATGATGGCTTAGAGAGTTATATTATACCGGGCAAAAGTATTAAGGGATGCATTTTTTTAATTAGTTGTGTTTATTATAGGTCTAGTTGGAAATATCAAGACAGAAGCCTGAGATATTGCTTTTTAGATAGCGGACATCATTTAGGTGCTATTGCTGCATCCGCTTATCTGCATAGCAAAGATATACAATTAGTTTTTGAATTTGATAAACTTGCCCTCAATCAAGTTTTAGGTTTTGAGAATAAAGAGTTTATCACTGCGGCTGTAATCTCAGGTGAAGTGCAAGCAAGGGAAGTTAGACGCTTAAGGCTGAAGGTTCCTTTTGTCTGTGGTACAGATTATTTTGAAGCTAATCAATTCATTGAAGATGGCTATCAAGTAACAGCTGTACCAAGGAATAAACTACAGCTGCTAGCACAGCCACAGTTTGACTTTGACCAAACTAAATTCTATCAAACTGTGTGGAACAGACGTTCAATTAGACGTTTCCGGAAACAGTGGATTTCTCAAGAAGATTATTTATATATCTTGCAGCAACTTGAGCAGCCAATACCGACAGAAAATTTTGAAAATATTGAAATTTTCTCTGTTGTGCATCGGGTAGAGGGGATGTCACCTGGATTATATAAAGGTACGCATCTGCTTAAGTCTGGGAATTTCTCAGAAAAGACAGGTTACTTATGCGTGAATCAGGCTATAGCAAGAGATTGTGCTGTAACTTTCTTTTTTGTATCTGACTATATAAATTATCAAACCGCCATGCAATTAGCTGGCTTTTTAGGGCAAAAAATTTATTTAGTTAGCAATTATCTGAACATTGATTGTAGTGGAATTGGTGCTTACTACGATGATGAAACTCAAGAATTTTTAGAAACTACTAAAGATGTTCTCTATGGAATGGCAATTGGAAAATAAATAGGATCAGACACAGAGATGGCTAATAATCCGTTTTACTTTGATAATGAAGATTCCCATCCGATGCAGCCGACATCGGCGGATATTATCTTGCGACAACAGCTAGAGTATTCTATTAGTAAATACTTTTACGAAGGCTGCGATCGCCCGATTCAAAATCTTCTCTCTAATTGTCGCTGGTATGTCACAACCCGCGCTAATGCTATGACATTGGTGATTGAATGTCCTGATCAAGTTACCAACTGGCGGGTTTTGCAACAAATTGTGCAAATGGGGACATTGCTTTACTCAATTATCAGCAGTGCTAAAATCCGGGTTTGTCCCCCAGATAGCCAAGGTATACCTTTTGAAATGAGGGTAGATGAACTTTCTGTTTATCGTGATTGGGCGGGATGAGGAGAGGATATTAAGCTGCTAAATATTGGCTAATGAGTTGGGTTATTTCTGCAAAAACTAAATCGGCGGACTGTTGGACTATGGGAGTTAATTCTAGCCCTAAATCCAGATTTGCGGCTTCAATCAGGTAAACTGTGACGTCTTGAGGAAAGTCATTTTGAAAGATTTTCTTCCCAGCTGCTAAAGCATTATCCCAGCGAAAATCATGCAAGTTATAACTAGGTTCTGGTAAAGCTTCGAGTTCTTCTCCTGGGACTTTAAACACAGCACCAGGTTCAGAACCTGTGGAACTTGCATCAATAATTACTAATTGTTTGCTACCTCTAGCTTGAAACATTACCTCCATCCCGGCTGTACCACAGTCATACACTCGGACATTAGGATAAGGTTTTTCAGCTAGATGTTGTTGTAGGCGTTGGGCAATAATTACGCCTACCGCATCGTCACTACGATTAAGATTTCCGCAACCGATGATAGTTAACATGGGATTAGTTAGAGGCCTCAACTGATAAAACAGACAAAGCCTCTAAAAGATAATTTATGAACAAGAAACTAGAGCGTTACGCCATATTTGCTAGCAATTTCCGTGAATTTTTCACATTGCTGTTGTGATGCGAGAGCTATGATCATTTCTGCTTGTTCTGGAGTATTACCATCTTTAGGGATTAAATACTTGACATAAAGCGCTATAAAATCGGCGATAACTGCCAAACCAGATAAACCATGTTTGTCAGCTTCCTTGCCGGCGATCGCAGCTACTAAACCTGCTTTAATTGGGTCTGGTTTAACTTTCATAAACTGGTCAACAAGTTTAGGAACATATTCCGCTGGTGGCAAGTTATTTAACTTATTTTCCTCTGGAGTAAAGTTACATTCTGCGGCTTTTGCCTGTTCTAAAATACACCATTCTATAAACTCTTGTAGTGCTGGTTCAGGAAGGCGGGGAAGATATTTATGTAGCGCTATATCAGACACAAGCTTACCTTGTAAATTTCTGTTTTGATGAAATGCATCAAAGCTAGCCTAACGCATTGCTCATAGTATTTTTAGTGTGTTACGCTACTTCTATTGAATAAAAAAAGGCTCTTCTGTACTTGCTATGCCAAACTATTAGCTGTATATGTTAAATACCTTTAAAAAGGGTATCAATAAATAGCTGAAAGTGTTGCAATGGTTGACATATAAAGAACATTTATTATTAACTATAAATACAGTGAAGAGTATTTTTAGATAATTTCAGAGTTATGACTGGTAAAAGAGATATTAAAATTTTAACAGAGCTTCTTGATTTAAGCGGTGTGAAAGTTATATCACATCGTCTTCATGTTGGAATTGGGATGATTTTACAAGTTGAACAAGAAAAGTCATTTAGTACCTGCCCTAGATGTGGCACAACCAGCCATAAATTACATCAAAACCATAGATATATTATTAAAGACCTGCCTTTTGGAGAAAAAGAAGTATTTTTAGAAATTAATAGACGACAGTTTAAATGTGAACAATGTAAAAAACCTTTTAGTGAAAATTTAGATTTTGTAAAAAAGAAAAGAACTTATACAAAACGCCTAGCAAATAAGACAATACAAGAAGTTTTAGAAAATGATATTCATAGTGTAGCATCAAAAGGTATAGTCACAAAAGACGAAATAGAAAGAATGCTCAAAGATGCATCGGAAGAATTACCAAATTTAAAACCTATAAATTTAAAAAGATTGGGAATTGATGAAATAGCCTTAAAAAAAGGACATGGTAATTACTGCGCTGTATTAGTTGATTTAGATCAAGGCAAATTAATTACAATCTTAAGTGGGCGAACACAAGAAATAATCAAGAAAACCCTTGTGGGGTGGGGAACAGAGATTCTAGAAAATATAGAAGAAGTCAGTATAGATTTGTGGAATGGCTATAAAAAATTAGTAACAGAATTAATGCCAAATGCTCAAGTAGTGAGTCAGCGCTGCGGGAGGGTTTCCCTCCGCAGGCGACTGCGAACCCGGAGGGTAGCCGATAGATTTCACGTAATGGCACAGATTAATAAAGAATTAGATACACAAAGAAAAAGAGAAAAACGCCAAGTAGAAGATTTAATTAAGAAAGCAAATGCCACAGAAAAATCTAAGTATGAAGAAATATTAGCAGGATTAAAAAATAGTAAATACCCCTTGCTTAAGAATGAAGATAAATTAAATGAGGAACAATTGAATCAACTGATTAAGCTGAAAAATGTATCGCCTATTTTGAAGGAAATGCACGAATTCAAAGAAAAGATTAGGAAAATTTTTAATAACGCAAAGGATTGGTATTCAGCAACTTTTAAACTAGGTATTTGGTTATCAAAAGCTAAAAAATACTTCCCAAATAGTAACAATACTATTATTCGTTGGTTTAGTGAAATTATCGCTTACTTTGATAATAGGACAACCAGTGGCACTGTGGAAGGAATTAATAATAAGCTCAAGCTGATTAAACGTTCAGGGTATGGATTTAGAAACTTTGAAAATTTCCGAATTAGATGTGTATTAAACTGGTATTTTATTTAATAGTTTAGCATAACAAGTACTGAAGAGCCTAAAAAAAGCCATTTTGATGACAAGATACAACCTATATTATTAATGACAATAATAAAATAATATTCATCTTAATTGTCCTCAAAGGTACAGGTAAAACATATATTAAAAATTTAGTAAATATTTATACGACAACAAAATTTACTTATGTAGAATCAGTTTAGATCGATTATTTAAAAAATGGATCAAAAGATAGAGATGGTTGGGAGAGATGAAAATCTACGAAGAGTGAACCAAGTCGGGCGTAAGCCAATGAGATTTACTAAACTTAGTTACTGCCAATATTTATTAAGTAGTCAAATTAATTATGCAATTACCAATTTGGCAGAGAATTTAGAGAGTATTAGCCATGATGCTATTAATTATTATTTGAAAAAAGAAAAGTTAACACCTCGTTTACTATGGGATAACGTGAAAGAGGTAGTTGAACCTGATGTCAATGGTTACATAATATTTGATGATAGTGTTTTAGATAAAAGGTATTTTGAAGAAATAGAAATAGTCAGAAGACAATATAGTGGTAATGAGCATGGTGTCCTCAAAGGAATTGGTGTAGTCAGTTGTGTGTATGTAAATCCTAAACTTCAAAAATTTTAGGTCATAGATTATCGAATTTTTAATCCTGATGTCGATGACAAAACCAAGATAGACCATGTGAAAGATATGCTCCAAAACCTTGTATATCATAAGCTTTTACAATTTGATACTGTGTTGATGGATACATGGTATGCAGGGTAAGCTCATCTAATTTGGTATAATGTGAGCTTGACAAATTAAATAAGATAAGCATAAACAACTGTATAAAAAACGCACTTGACAACTGAGCAAGAGAAATGAGAGAAATTCAATGCTGTTGTCACCAATATTAGGAGTAAGGTTGATGTCACAAGGTTTTGAAACTAAATCTGCTGATGCTCCCAAAAATTCTAGTGGTCAGAGAAAGTTAACACAAGTGGCAGACATTGGCAGTATTCAACAGAGTTTAGTGGGGCATTTTGCGGATATCAAAGACCCCAAAGTAGAGCGAACCAAAAAAACATCAACTCATTTCTTGCACCAACCGTAGTCACCCGTACAAGTCAGATAAAGCAGTATTCAAATGTAACAACAGGTGAATTGAGGCAAGTAAGTAGTGTTTGTTTCAAAGATAACTTAAAGGTTGCGATTAATGCAGAAGATGCGAGATGAGTAAATGCAGAGAATGTTTGACAAAAGACATAGATATGGTTGCATCTTTCTCTCAAAACATGTCACAGGGTCTATCATTACTGTCTATCATTACTATTGATGTCATGGGAACACAAACTGAGATCAGCCAAAAAAATTATCGACTCCAAAGCCGATTATGTCCTGGTGCTTAAAGCGAATCATCCTACTCTCTACTCTCAAGTCAGCCAATGGTTTGAAAGCGCTATTGCTGATAATTTTCAGGGCATTAATGTCAGTTATGACAAACGAGATTGAGAAAGGACATCAACGCCGGGAAATTCGGGAAATTTGGACTGTACCCGTTACCGTAATTGGTGAACTTTATCAACCAAAATTATGGGCAGGATTAACAACCCTAGTTATGGTCGTCCGTGTGCGTCATCTTTGGAATAAAACTACCCGTGAGGTTCAGTTTTATCTCAGTTCTCTAAACAGTGATGCTCAACTTATTGGTCGAGCTATCCGAAAACATTGGGGAATTGAAAACGAGGCTCATTGGACGCTTGATTGTACCTTTGCAGAAGATGCTTGTCGTATTCGTTCTTTCCACAGTCCGCGCAATTTTTCTCTTTTACGACGCTTTGCTCTCAATGCTCTCAATCATGAACAGTCCTATAAACGTAGTCTCCGTCAAAAAATGAAACGCACTGCTATGGATAACAATTACATGATTCGCGTTCTCAGTTGTTGTTTTCTTAACTCTACATTAGATTCTTCTCATCCCTTGTGTCAAGCCTAATTGAGATGCTCTTACCCTGGCAGGAGAACAGCCAGCAACTGTTTATTGGGGAAATTTTAATCCATCTACATATCAAATTACGCTTGCAGGTTCCAGGGATTTACAAGTACCCTTCCCCGCTGACAATGTGCGGCATATTTCCGATATTAAAGTAGACTCTGCGGGAATTGTGTATATTACCTCAGCCAGTGATGCTGGAGATGATGGCCCATTTCAGTCGGCTTTATATGTTGCTGGTTACTTAGGGTTTAGTGGTAACAAAATCGTCTGGAAACAAAATTCTCAACTTGTTCCTCTCTACCGTGCTGATTACCGCAAGATTGAAGGGATGGAACTAGTCCCAGGAAATGCAGGTGGTGTGGTTTTTGGTACAGATGATGAAAATTTTGGTTCCTATGTCTATGTGATGGGGAGTGGGGAGTGGGGAGTGGGGGATAAGAAAATAAGGGGACAAGAACGAAAATACTTTCTCATCTCCCTCATTTCAATATTCTTGATCAGCTATGGGAATTTAACCTGTAACGGCTATAGCCCCGGCGATCGCACTGGCGACTAAGGAGGTAAACGCTGTACCAAATAGCCACCAAGCTGCACTGGCTACAGTTTTCTTGACACCTTCAGCTTGTTGTTTGGCTTGTTCTTGGATGGCTTGCAGGCGTTTTTGGGTTTCTTGTTGGATGCGTTCGGCTCTATGTAAGACACTATCCCGCGTTGCTTCTATTTGATTGATAATCCGGTTAGCGTCTTCTTGGGAAATATCTTCGCGAGAACTCAAGATAGCCACTAAGGTATCACGGTCAAATTGACTCAGGCGATCGCGCAAAGCTTCAAATCCGGCTTGAGGATCATCAAATAATTGACCAAAATCTTGCTGAATGCCTTCATAACTGAGTTCTGGGCGTTCCAGCGAGTTGAGATAATCGCGCAATTTACCAAAAATTCCTTCAATTACCGATTCAACTTTTTGCTGAACTTGTTGCAGTTGGGTGACAACTGAATTACGCACAGATTCGATTTGCTCAACAATTTTGTTGGCTTCTTCCTCTGAGATATCTTCTCGTTGAGATAACAGAGACACAAGGGTGGAACTGTCAAATTTAGCCAGGCGATCGCTTAAATTCTCTAGTCCTGCTTGTGGATCTTGTAACAGCAATTGCAAATCTCGTTTGATGCTTTCTGGGTTGAGTTCTTCTTTTTCGGTGTAACGCAAGTAGTTTTCCAGATTGGCTTCAAAATCTGCAACTCGTTTAGCGGTACGGCTGGCCAAGCGTCGCGGCGCTTTGACAATGCTTTGAATTGTCTCTTGTACCTGATCAATTACCTGATTAACTTGCTCTTCGCTCAAATCTTCCCGTTGGCCGAGGAGTTTAACTACAGTATCACGGTCAATATGAGATAGGCGATCGCGTAATGCTAAAGCACCCACTTGTGGATCAGCCAGTAATTTGGTTAAATCTTGCTTGATCCCTTCTGGGTTGAGTTCTTCTAAGTTAGTCTTGCGGAGATATTCAGCTATTGCAGTGGTAGTTTTCTCATATTGATCTGCAACTGCTTGTGGTGCTTGCAAGATGCTGTCCCGTACTGCTTCTAGTTGATCCAGGATTTGGTTGATTTGTTCTTCGCTCAAATCTTGGCGTTGACTGAGCAATTTCATCCATGTATCTCGGTCAAAATGAGATAGGCGGGTGCGGATTAAGCTAATTCCTACTGTGGGGTCATCCAGTAAAGTTCTAAAATCACGTTTAATACCTTCAGGATTCAATTCCTCTTTGTTGGTATTTTGTAAATAATCTTCTACCTTTTGCCCCAATTCATTAACTTTTGCCGTTGCTTGTTCTTGGCGTTCCTTAGCTTGATTTAAGAAGCGATCGCGGATACCTTCGAGTTGACTAATAATATTATTAGCTTCTTCTTCATTCAAATCTTGACGCTGCAAAAGTAGCTGCTTAAAGGCATCGCGGCCAAATTCTTGTAAACGAACACTGATATCTGCAAAATCATCTGTTGATTCTGTCAACAATGCCGAGAAATTCTCCTCGATAGCGTCTGGGTTAAGTTCTTCCTTCCCAGTAGAACGTAAATAATTTTCGATACCCAAGCCAATTTCTTGACCTTTTCCTTTGACTTCCGCCTGTTGTACCATTTCTAATACTTCCTGGCGAATGCTTTCCATCTGCTGGGAAATTTCTTTCACCCTAACTTCACTAATGTCATCTCGCTGTGTCAGCAAGTTAGTAAAATATTCTTGATTGATTGCGGCTAATTCCCGACTTGTGGTTGCCGGATCTGCTTGTGCATCATAGATAACTTCTTGAAACTCATCTTTAATTGTAATCCGGTTGAAATGCCAAGGAAAAGAATTTAAGATGTAGTCTTTAATATCTGCTTTGATCGTGTTATCAGGTGACTCCGGTACAATTTCACCTATTTTATCAGTAGTTTTATCTTTTAACTCTTGTAGCTGATGAGTGATTTTTTCCACATCAACTTTATCTCGGAGTTTTTGTAGCTGATTTGTCAGATTATTCCAATCAATCTCAGACCAATCCACCCGATCTAGCAATGCTGGCGCAGCCGCACTCAAACCCAACTGCATCCCTTTTTTGATGATGCCATTTTTCCCATTACCGTTACCCCCGACAGTCACCAATTGCTGGAGTTGTTCTCCTAAGCTTTCAGAATTCAACTCTTCAGGTGTGGCAGATTTAAGTAAATTAATTACTTGCTCCGTGGGATT
The DNA here is from genome assembly GCA_022241785.1 of Cyanocohniella sp. LLY. Classification (GTDB taxonomy): domain Bacteria; phylum Cyanobacteriota; class Cyanobacteriia; order Cyanobacteriales; family Nostocaceae; genus Cyanocohniella. The sequence goes on from JAKOMP010000062.1 coordinate 29,113, forward strand.
TTCCTGAGTAATAGTTTGTTTCCAAGCATCTTCTAGTTGGTCGGCAATTGCATTGATATTTTGTTTGGATAAATTTGTCCTACTACTAATTAAATCAACAAATGTCTGGCGATTGATGTTTTGTAAAATATCGCTATCAGCTAGAGATTTAAAATCTGCATCACTAAGTATCTTGTCAAATTGACTGCGAATGTCTGATAAATCCAGGTTTGGTATTTGCAGAGATTTTAAAGAATTTTGCAGTGTATTGCTGATATTTTCAGTATCAATACCTGACGTTAGCTCACGTCGAACTGCAGCTGTAATTTCTTCAGCAGTAGCAACTACTTGTTTTTTGGCTGCATTAGCGCCGAGGGCAGAAGTTGCTGTACCCATTAACGCTTGTAAACCAGCACTAGTAGTATTAATGAAAGAACCAATCAAGGAACCTACAGTTGATGAACCTACCCAAACCACCAATGAAAAGTAGGTAGACCAAATGACAACACCGATAATTGCTCCTAAAAATGCACTTTGAATTAAGCTCAGTTTAACCGCGAGAAAACAAGCAGCGAATAAGCCAATACTGGCAGTCATTAATGCCCAAATTCCCACTTTGCTTTCAATTTTGCGAATTGCACCATCCCAGCTTTCTGAATCAGAATTATCACCATAGTCAGTACCTAAAGATGAAATCCCTACTGCAACTGAAAGGTTAGTTAATAAAAATTGGAAAGCAAAAGCCATTAAAGTGCCAGCTAATAGTGCCACTATAAACTTAGTCCCAGAAAAGACAAATGGAATTTGTTCTGGAGTTAGGAGTTCTGAACTGCCATTTATAGGTGCTATACCCAGTGATAGCCAGCCCCCATGTAAAACAGTGCCGATACCATAAAACATAAATTCTTCTCCTTCTTTATAGCCATTTATGCAATCAGCTATTTTTTGATCCCGTAGTCTAATTACTACTCTAGGGATGAATTATCTAGACTTACACCTACTTAGGTAATAAATATTTTATCCAAAAGTCATATTTTTATGATTTTATCGCTCATTCTTCGTTGTCAAGAAATATTCGGATAATATTCAATTCATTAGATAAAATAATAAAGCCTATTCAATTTTTGTGAATCCCCAAAAACTAATCTAAAAACTTGCTTTAAATTATCTTTTTATTTATTTGTACTTTATTCTTGGATTCTTATAAATAAGTTAAAAGACTACACCAAAATTAAATAAGCAAGCCAATAAATAATTCAAACTATATCTATTTATCTATGCTTTCTGTATAAAACATCCTTTTTATTTGTTGAATAAATACACTTATGTCTAATGACATAGATTGTAATTATGCCACGCGATTGATGAAAATTCTCTCTCAACAATGTACAAATAGAAATGTCGGTATTGATATCAATAAATTTGCAATTACAAATTTTACTGATTAGGAGAACAAAACATGGTTATGGGCGCGCGTAAAAGAGCTGTTGGTGCTTTTTCTCATCGTAGTGATGTAGAGAAAGCATTGCACGAACTAAAAGCTTCGGGCTTTTCAATGGATAGAGTTTCGGTCATCGCCAAAGATGCAGACCATAAAGATGATATTGCAGGTACTGAAGTAAGAGAACGGGTAGGCGATAAAGCCGATGAAGGTGCCGCAGTTGGGGCAGTATCTGGTGGTGTTTTAGGCGGTGTAACTGGCTTGTTAGTCGGACTGGGGACTTTAGCAATACCTGGAATTGGGCCCATCATGCTAGCTGGCGCAACAGCTACAACTCTAGCTACAACTCTAGCTGGCGCTGGTATTGGTGCAGCAGCAGGTAGCTTAGTTGGTGCATTAATTGGCTTAGGTATTCCCGAAGAAAGAGCCAGAGTTTATAACGAGCGAGTTGAGCGAGGACATTATTTGGTTGTCGTAGAAGGTACAGAGGCAGAACTTGCTAGGGCTGAAACAATTTTCAATCGCCACGGTATCGAAGAATATGGTGTTTATGACCACCCAGAAGACAGAGGTGTAACTACCAATGTTGCTCATAGGGATGTAACTGCACCAAGAGTGAATACTAATGTTGTCCATAGTGATGTCTCTGCACAAACAACTCATCGGGCAATTGGTGTATATTCTCGTTACCGTGATGCAGAATTAGCAATTAGTGAACTGCGCGATGCCGGTTTCCCGATGGATCAAGTGTCTTTCATAGCTAAGGACACCAATGATAAATCTATCGCCGGAGTAGAAAGAATTACAGAAGTAGGTAATAAAACAGGCGAAGGAGCCAAAGCCGGAGCAGCTACCGGGGGAATGCTGGGTGGTTTAGGCGGCTTATTAATTGGTTTAGGTGCCTTAGCTATTCCTGGTGCGGGACCTGTGATTGCAGGTGGTGCAGTGGCGACTGCTTTAGCATCAACCGTAGCTGGTGGAGTTGTAGGTGCAGCAGCTGGTAGTTTAGTGGGTGCATTAGTTGGTTTAGGTATTCCCGAAGACAGGGCGCAAGTTTATAATGATCGCTTCCAAAGAGGTGATCACTTAGTCATGGTGGATGGTACACCAACGCAAATCCAGCAAGCTGAAGCGATTCTTAGACATCACGGTATCGAAGAATTTTCTACTTATGCTGCTACTGATGTTAATCGGGACTATGGCCAAGGGCTTGATCAAGTAAGACGTGAAGCCACACCTGGTTACTCCACAACAAGCAGTCAAGATCCTTCGGTAGTAATTATTGACCGTCGAGATGAACGAGTTTAACTCTATTAATTTGGTTATTACTCCTGACAATTCCACTCTGTGGTAGTAGCAAGAGTAGAGAAACTTACTCTATGCTACTGTTCACAAATATCGACACATTTTCGGATTTTCAATTTTCGACCCAGAACTAAAGATATGAAAAAGCTAACTCCTTTCTTAATTAGTTGTGCCTTATTTTTAGGCGTTGCTGCTTGTAATGATACTGCCAGAACAGACAGTGCCGCGCCCGATGCTAGCGAAGCTCCAGCAGCACCAACCGCACAAACAACACAAGAATCTCTAGAAGACTCTACAAGCGATACCCGCAGAAGACAGCTAGATGCTGATATTCGCGCCCGTGAAGAGCGAACTGCTGCTCTAGGTGACGGTTCTGGTGAAAGAAGAGCAGAAGACTTAGCCAGCGAAGTTCGTTCTAAATTAGAAGCCAACATCCCTGACGGACTATTAACGGTTGAAGCCAACGATGAAGGTGTAATCACCGTATCAGGAACAGTGCCTCGTCAGGATCAATTATCTAAAATTGAACCTTTGGCACAAGAAATTTATGGAGTCAAGAATGTAATTGTGAATGCAGTTGTTGCTCCACCCCAAGGTTAAGTTGGTGAATCACTAAGCCAATTAACTTCCAGGATGGGATTTTAGATTCGGGATTTTGTGGGCAAATCTCAATCTAAAATCTCAAATTCATAAACATATTATGACCCTGATTTTTCTCTTTATTGACATTCTATAATTTAGACATTAAGTCCGTATTTACACCAGTAAAAAACTATGGAACTCGAGCAACAACAACTAGAATCTGTAAAATCATTCGATGCGATCGCACCAGGTGGTTTGCTAGCTCCCTCAGGAGGAGAAAATGCCGCCGACTTACCCAAGCTCCCCCCTGCTAGTGAACCTGAAAATCAATGGCAACAAACCGCCAGGGAAGTTTCTCGCTTTTTAACGCAAATACCTGAGTATTTAAGTAGCTTTTTTAATCAAAATCAACGCGCTGTAGTCAATATTGTTTTAGTGCTGACAGCAATTATTACCGTCAAAGTAATACTCGCAGTACTAGATGCAATTAATGATATTCCTCTACTATCGCCACTTTTTGAGTTAACTGGTATTGGTTACTCAACTTGGTTTACCTTCCGTTATCTTCTCAAAGCCGAGACTCGCCAAGAATTAACTGAGGATGTAAGCTCCCTCAAACACCAAATGTTGGGTGGTGACGAAGCTTAAAGCTGTTAGAGGATATTTGAATTGATTTCTCAACCTTTAAAGCAGCAGATCCCCGGCTTATGGAAGCAGTCGGGGATATTTTTATGCATGATTCATGGAAAATTGCTATTGAGCCTACCTCTCTAGATAGAAAAGAGACAATATTTGCCTAAAAATTACTTCTCAAGATAGTAGATATGCCACCTTGAATCCCATAATCTAGTTCAGGAAGTTATTTACAAAACTCTTTAAAAAGGATATAACTTATGGCTAACGAATCATTTAATAAAGCAGTAGATTCATCTGAACGTGCAGAAGCAGATAATTATGATAGAGGAATAGTACCTGCTGAAACTGCGGCTCGTAAAGAGAGAGAAGGCGAAAATTATAAAACACTCCCCACAGAAAAAAGCCAGGGAGATGCTGCGACAAATGATCAAAGTAATAGCGAGAGCATCAACACCACTGAAGGCTACACAATAGATAAAGAAGGCTTATTAAACAACTACGCAGTTGAACCGGAAATGTACTATGAAGTACCGGGAGATGCACGACAAAAAGCAGCCGAAGACAAAGCAGCTCGTGCTGAAGAACTTGCAGAAATTAATCAGGATCAAGAAGGTGAGTTGACAGACAAGGATGACAAGCGCGGTAAAGGCCCAGGCATAATTTAGTATCTACTACTTTCCAGGTTTTGAATCAAACTTAAAACCTTCTCTTGATTAATTTAAGAGAAGGTTTTTTAATGGAGTTGCCGATTACCCAATGACAAAAGATTCAATTTCGGAATTTTGCCATTCTCTTTGATGCCATTCAGTTACCAAAGGACGAACAACAAATTTAAGTTTTCCATCACCTTTAACATCAATGCGTAAACCTGAATAGGGTCGGCGTTTTTTAGAACCACTACCATTGCGACCAATAAAAAGATGCGATCGCGCTACTAGCTGATTTGTCCCGCCAATGGTTTCCATTAAGTCTGAGCCTTCAGTTCTTTGGCGACGCAGACTATATCCACTACCGCCACAAACTATCCAGTTAATATAAGAATCACCATGTCCGGTATCCCCAGTCTGGAGGTGTTCTAAACAATGGGCGTGACCATTTAAAACTAAATCTACCAGAGGACGGTCTTCAGTTGGGGAACCGACTGCTTCGGCTACTGCATCTAGTACACCACGCAAGCGATCGCGTATAGCTAGAGTTTGCGCTTGTTCCCATTTAGTCGCTTCTGTGACATAAGGTGGATGGTGAAAAAAAATCACTCTTCCCCGCACATCCTCAGTATTCCAAGATTCAATTAATCTGCGTTTGAGCCACTCTAGTTGTTCAACATCAGTTACGGCTGTTTTGTCAGTGTATAACTGCTTGTCGATATCAACAATCAATTCTTCGATTTGCGACAGTTGACCCTGTAAGTCATCTAGTTGCTCCGCTTCACTGGGATTATCAGGATTAAGTGTGGCTGAAGTTTCAATAATTTGTTGCTTTTCCTGCTCGAAATCTTGACGGCGCTGTTCTAAAACTCGGCGCTGTTCTTGACCTGCTTTTGTGCTTGGTAGTGGTGGCGGTTCATTAAATGTATTAGAGTCTAGGGCAAAAAAGTCAATCCCGCCGTAGCTAAAAGTATAGTAGCGATTGGGCAAACGAGTAAAGTGTCCTGGTTGATAGCTCAGACAGCGACCAGTGTTGGTTTGGGCTGTATAGTATTTATCTAAATGTTGAGCTAACTCACTTGGCAGTTGAAAAGCTTTCAGATAGTCCAAGAAAGCCTTGGCGTAAGCTTTACCTGTATCAGAACCACGCAAACCCACATCCAAATCTAACTGCGATCGCAATAAACGACGAATAGGTAGCGTAGTTAAGGAAAGTACACTCAAGACAATTGGCAAATCATAGTAATCATGATTTCCCGGTACAGGCAAAATGGGCAATTTAAAAACCATCTTGTCATAAGCAATGTCTTTGTAATTCTCTCCACCTACCAAAAACTCTCGGTAAGGCCGGATGAAATTTTGCTGATAGTATTCACTCGACCCCACCAAATAAATTACATCGCCGGTGTGCAGCATAAAACTACATTCTTCATGGTGAGGTAGCATTATTTCCGCCACCTGTCGTTGGGGATTGTGACCCCGGTGACTACCAGTACCACTGTCGCCTATAACTAAAAAAGAAAATTCACCATCATTGGCGTGGTCATCATCCAACACCAACCGAGTTTGATCAATACCCCTCTCTAAAATTAACGGGTCTTGCCATTTTACCCGTTGCTTCATCTTGCGAATTTTTTTAGCGATCGCCGGATCAGAAACGAGTTTCAAGGCAATTTACTCCTAAATCTGGTTTACTCTCTCCATCTCTCCATTATTCCTCAGAGTCTTTCATCTCAACTGTCAAATTAGGCAGTCCCTCTAATTTTTCCGTAGGCCCAATTTCTGGATTATTAGGTACAAAGATTTTTAAACCTGCTGGTACACAATAAATTTCAATGGGAGTCTTACCAATCATTTCCCCATCAACAACCACCTTTTGTGGGGGATCAGTGGTAATTTTAAATGTGTCTCCTCGCAAATAGCCAATATCATCTCGTTCTACTGCGTTACCTGTAGCAGCCGTTTGAAATAAGTGAAATGCCGCGGCGACCGCTCCTGCCTTACTCGCTGGAGCTACTATGGTTAAATCTAGTAATCCGTCATCATAAAGGATACCTGCTGGGCCTTGAGCAAAAACTGAACTTGCAGGTGCAGCATTAGCCACTGTTACAGCTGAAGCACTAGTTTTAATTATTCTGTCATCAGTTTCTATTTCTACATCAAAACTCTGTAAATTTCGCAGCTGTTGCACCCCAGCTAAAATATATGCCATGACCCCAAAGCGTTTTTTGGCATCCCTGTCTGCCAGTTCTACTGTATCAGCTTCAAAGCCCACACCTGCCAACAACACCATCGGCCGACCATTACAATAAGCTGCATCTACGCGCCGAGTTGCTCCCTGTAAAATAGTTTGACAGGCGGCGTCAATTGTGTCGGGAATTGTCAAGGCTGCGGCGAAAGCGTTGGCTGTTCCCCTAGAAATAATTCCAAATGGAATATCAGTCCCTACCACAGCAGTAGCAGCAGCAGAAAGTGTACCATCTCCACCAGAAGCAATAATCGCATCAACTCCCCGCTCAACTGCCGCCTGAGCCAATTTATCGGCATCAAGTTCTTCAGTTGTGAAGTAAATATCCAGGTCAATTTCTGGCTCTAATATTGCCCGAATCTGCACCAGTTCTGTTTCTGGGTCACCCTGACCCGCAACTGGATTGAAGATAAGGCAGGCGGAACGTTTCATAGGGTTAAGGATTACGTTTTAGTAAATAAAATTTGAAATTATTTCTAACTTTAATGTCAGATTATCATTCCCCTCTCAAATTATCACGTCTGTCTGGTGGTAGGTTTGCCTATGTATAGTTAGGAATGCGGATTTAATAAAATTAGGACTTACGCAATCGCTACGAAAATCAAGGCTTTGAGATTGCTTCCCTACGGTCGCAATGACGTTGAGTAATTCAAAAAAATGTAAACAAATGTAAAAAAAGTAAAAATAACCTTTACCCCAATTAGACAATAACAATCCGGTGACTCACCCACTGCGGTAGTCTAGATGAGAGTGAATGTATCGCCTGGTTTGACATATTGTTTTATGACTTCAGTTGTATCCAGTCCCCCACGCACCATCCGTATTGGTTCTCGGAAAAGTCAACTCGCCCTAGTTCAGACCTACTGGGTACGAGAGCAACTTCAAAAAAGTTTTCCTGATATCTCTTTTGAAGTCCATACCATGTCTACCCAAGGTGACAAAATCCTGGATGTAGCATTAGCCAAAATTGGCGATAAAGGACTATTTACTAAAGAACTTGAACTGGGAATGATCAATCAAGAGATTGACTTTGCGGTTCATTCTCTCAAAGATTTGCCGACTAATTTGCCAGAGGGATTAACCCTAGCAGCAATTACAGAACGGGAAAATCCGGCAGATGCTTTAGTGGTACACGAAAAGCATAAAGATAAACAAATTGAAACTTTGCCCGCAGGTGCGGTGATTGGCACATCTTCTTTGAGACGACTAGCACAACTACGTCACCATTTTCCGCATTTTACATTTAAAGATGTCCGGGGAAATTTGAATACACGGATGGCCAAACTAGATGCAGGCGAATATGATGCCCTGATTTTAGCCGCCGCAGGATTAGGGCGTTTAGGCATGGGCGATCGCATTCATCAAGTTCTCCCCAAAGAAATATCACTCCACGCAGTGGGACAAGGTGCTTTAGGCATAGAATGTCGTGCAGATGACAACGAACTCATCTCATTACTGAAAGCCATTGAACATCCGGCAACGCGCGATCGCTGTCTAGCCGAAAGAGCATTTTTAAGGATACTCGAAGGCGGTTGTCAAGTACCCATTGGTGTAAATACAGAAATTGATGGTGATAAATTAACACTCACAGGCATAGTCGCCAGTGTCGATGGACAAAAACTAGTTCAAGACACGATTACCGGTACTGCCAACAACGCCGAAGCCATAGGTGCTGAATTAGCAGAATGCTTGCGAAAACAAGGCGCACAAGAAATTCTAGAAGAAATTTTCACGGAAATCCAACGGGGTGCTTAAGCCATAGGGCAAGCAGATGTGCTTAGATAAGTAATCAGTGGACAGTAAACAGTTAACGGTGAAAACCTGATAACTGATAACTGAATAATTGAAAACTGATCAGCTGAACCGGGGAAATAAAAATTACCATGCGGATTCTATTCGTTGCAGCAGAGGCAGCTCCCGTCGCAAAAGTTGGAGGAATGGGGGATGTTGTGGGAGCATTGCCCAAAATCTTGAGGAAAATGGGGCATGATGTGCGAATATTCATGCCTTACTACGGCTTCCTACCAGACAAAATGGAAGTTCCCAAAGACCCTATTTGGTCTGGATATGCCATGTTCCAGGATTTTGCAGTTTACGAAAGCATTTTGCCTGGTACTGATGTTCCTTTATACTTATTTGGGCATCCTGCTTTTTTACCCCGCCGGATTTATTCTGGAGACGATGAAGATTGGCGGTTCACTTTATTTGCTAACGGCGCAGCTGAATTTTGCTGGAATTACTGGAAACCAGAAATCATTCACTGTCATGATTGGCACACCGGGATGATTCCTGTGTGGATGCACCAAGACCCTGATATCAGTACTGTTTTCACCATTCACAACTTGGCTTATCAAGGGCCTTGGCGTTGGTATTTAGAGAAAATTACTTGGTGTCCTTGGTATATGCAAGGACACAACACAATGGCGGCTGCGGTGCAATATGCCGATAGGGTAAATACCGTTTCTCCCACTTATGCCGAGCAAATCAAAACAGCTGCTTACGGAGAAACATTAGAAGGTTTACTGTCTTTCATTAGTGGTAAGTTATCGGGGATTATCAACGGCATAGACCTAGAAATATATGATCCCACAGACGACAAATACATTGCCCAGCAATTCACCATCGATACCCTAGATAAACGACCAGCGAACAAAGTTGCTCTGCAAGAAGAAGTAGGATTAGAAGTGAACAAAAAGGCCTTTTTAATCGGCATGGTGACACGCTTAGTCGAGCAAAAAGGTATTGATTTAGTCTTGCAAATTTTAGATCGCTTCATGGCATATACAGATGCCCAATTTGTACTGTTGGGAACAGGCGATCGCTATTATGAAACCCAAATGTGGCAGTTAGCATCCCGTTATCCCGGACGCATGGCAGTTTATTTACTATATAATGATGCCCTGTCTCGGAGAATTTACGCTGGTACTGATGCCTTCTTAATGCCTAGCCGATTTGAACCATGCGGTATCAGCCAAATGATGTCTTTGCGCTACGGTTCGGTTCCCATTGTTCGCCGTACAGGTGGATTAGTTGATACTGTATTTCACCACGATCCCATGAATGCTGCTGGTACTGGTTATTGTTTTGACCGCTATGAACCACTAGATTTATTCACCTGTATGATTCGAGCTTGGGAAGGTTTCCGTTTCCAACCTCAATGGCAAGAATTACAACAACGTGGTATGAGCGCAGACTTCAGTTGGTACCAATCTGCTAAACAGTATGTGAAGTTGTATAGATCCATTTTAGGCTTGCCAGCAGAAGAGGAAAAAGCGACTCCAGAACCACAGTTAGCAATTCCGAGTTCGTAATTTGTCAGGAACAGGAACTAAATAATTCCCGTAGATTGGGTTGACGTAAGGAAACCCAACATCATTGGCAGCATTGGGTATCGCTGTTGCTCCACCCAACCTTGTATCTTGTATCTTATTTAATCCCCGATCCTAATTCGTAATTGCTTCATTCCTAGCCTCAGGCTGGGAATGTCTTTTTTTAACGTGAGTCGCCAACGGAGGCGTACGTATTTTTCTGACTTTTCACGTCATGTGGAAAAGGTAACGCAAAACCTAACCCCCCAGCCCCCTTCCCTACGAGGGAATGGGGAGAAGTCAAAGGGGAGCATCTCATTTTTTGAAGTAGCTCAAACCGATAATAATCCATTGAGGTAGGCACAACGATGAGCAAGGACTTGAGGCACATTTTCGCGCTTCCATTGCGCTCCAGAAATCTTAGTTCGACGGTCAACTTGTTTAACGGCAGATTCAACCGACCCAGAACCAATTGAACAAAWTTCCTCAGCTTGATGGTATTCGTAATTGATAATGCGCTGGCGATGTTTATCGAGATAATG
>JAKOMP010000063.1 GCA_022241785.1 Cyanocohniella sp. LLY
AATAAAAATTACCTAAAAACCAAAATTTTGTACAAAGTCCAAGTTTATTAACTGTATATCTACATTAATAGTAATAATTCTTATTTAGTTCTAATAAATTCTAGCCAATTCTCCCAGCAATTAGTTCTTATGTACTAAATATATCGGTTTCTTTGGAGTGTGACAGTTGCGGGTGCGGAATGTGGGTTATAACTCATCCCCTAATCTCCAACATCCATCCAAAAATCCCCTCAGACGAATTGGCAACACCAAAAATACATCTGAGGGGATATTTTTATCAAAAATAATATCTCCAAAAATTTCACACCAATATACCCTTGATCAAAACAAACAATATGCTATAATTGCTTGCGTTAATCTATGGTTACCTTCAATGTCTGAGATAAAGACATTAGTAGTAATCAGCTTGTGCTTGTGTTTGTGTTTGCGTCATCACGAAATTTGAAGCATCGTACAAATAGCGGCTAGCTTCCTCCTCTAAGCGATGAATCAGAATCGGTTCAATGGCATTACTATGTCGCAGTGCGGCTAGATATCCATCCAAATACATCCGCATATCGTCCGTGCGATAACCGCGATTCCATAAATCGACGAAGGCGTCGGTAAGGCGTTGGTAATAGCGGATGGTTTGTGTGTCTTGAAGCATAACTGCTGTGTTAATCTCTTTGGAATGAGAATTGTAATTGATTCACGCTCAAATGTGAAGTGTTACTTCTACTTTCTTGCCATTAACTCAGGACAAAAGATCTACCATAGGTGAGATTCTCCGGTGGCTAATACGTGATCTGATCCTATTCCATAAATTTTGGAATAGATTATTCGGTAAGTTATTTTTATGATTCTTTTTGTCAACAACCCAAATTGATGGATGGGGGCGGACATAAGTAATTTATGCAAAATGTAATTAGCTATACAAGTAGGCTAAAATATAGCTCAAGTAGCGCGTTCCCTGTTAATCCATAGTTTTTTGGCCAGCAAAACCCATCTTTGGGAAGATGTTTACCAAAAAGAACTTTTGATTAGTCTAACAAAAATTTAAGAAAAAATTAAAGAATATTACTAACTTAGCTTTGGACAAGGCACCAGTTCAAGATTTTGTCACTTTTTAGATGAGCAAATACGAAGCTAATAGTAATTGGAGTAACAAAGACTACAAAACCTTGAGCATGGGCTTGTTACTTTGAAAGTCATCGACGCTAAGGGGTCTTGCCGCTGTGGGTTCGGTTTGTATTGAAATCGTTGAGGGGAATCCCCATCTGAGGTCGTTGCTGGGATGGCACTTGCAACAGTTAGAATACCGTGTGCATCAAGCCGCCAGTATTTATCAAGCAAGGGAAGTGTTTTTAAGCCATCAACCGACACTGGTAATTCTTGATGCCGATTTGCCTGATGGTGATGGCATAGAGTTTTGCCGTTGGTTGCATCGTCAGCAACAGCCTCTAATTTTGATGCTATCTGCCCGTAACAATGAAGCTGATATTGTTGCCGGCTTAAAAGCGGGGGCAGATGACTATTTAAGTAAACCTTTTGGAATGCAAGAGTTTCTGGCTAGGGTAGAGGTATTAATTCGTCGCAAGCGCACACCTACTGCACCAGCTTACCTGGATTATGGCAGTTTGCAAATTGATTTAGTACAGCGACGTGTCCGGTTCCAAGGGGAGTTTATTGATTTAACGCCCCAGGAATTCAGTTTGTTGTACGTTTTGGCGCAAGCTGGGGGAGTGCCTCTAAGTAGATCAGAATTATTGCGTCGTGCGTGGCCTGACGCTATTGATAACCCGCGCACCATTGATACTCATGTTTTATCGCTGCGAAAAAAAGTTGAACTTGATCCCCGTCAACCTAGTTTGATTCAAACTATCCGTAATGTGGGCTATAGATTTAACATGGAAATTTTGAATTCCAATGTTCCGCAGTCACAAACCAAGTTAACCAAAGAAAGATTCAGCAATCCACGTTCTACACTGAGTACTCAAACATCATAGGGAGAAACAAATTTATCAAAAACTTCCAAAGTCAATTTTTTTGGGGGAAATTTTAAAGCCATTCCTCAGCTGCTTGGTTTTCTGCTTGAATCAAGTTTTCTCGTAAATTCACCCAATCTACCCTAGAAGCTGGTTGGTCTGTCAATAACTGACCTTGTTGGAGATATAACAGTCGGTTACAGAATCCCTGGGCTAAATCCAGTTGGTTATTGACCATCAAAATTGTGGTTTGATGAGTTTGAGATAGCTGAATTAAAACTTGCATTAGATGAGCAGCAGTACCAGCATCCAAGGCAGATGTTGGCTCATCCAATAGTAACACTTTCGGTTGGATGACTAAGGCACGAGCGATCGCTACTAATTGTCGCTGTCCAACAGAAAGTTGTAATTCAGTTTTGCCTAGCCATTCACTGGAAATATGTAGTTGTTCTATCCAGTAATCGATTCGTTGCTGAATTGTTGGTTTAGGCAAACCACGCAAAACTAAAGGATAAGCCAAAGCCTGCTGGACTGTCATTCCCAACAATTTTGACTCTTGTAGTACCAGTGTGATGTCCTGACGTAACTGCAAAACAGAAATTTGGTGATATTCCTGTTTTTCTAAATAAATTTTGCCACTAGTGGGTTCACTCAGGCGGTTAATTAAGCGTAGTAGCGAAGTCTTACCAGCACCAGATGGGCCCACAATGGCAATGCGTTCACCGCAGGTGTTGGCGGAGCCATCGCCTGGAAACACCTCAAAGGAAATATCCTGTAATATTGGGTATCCCTGAAGTTGGGCTTTCAGTTTGGCAAAGAAATTAACTTGTTCTAGCCTTAATTGGGCTGTTGTAGTGATATTCTCCAAGTTCAACCTTTATAGGGGATTGGGGACTGGGATGAGGAGGCAGGGGACAAGGGGACAAGGGGACAAGGCAATAGGGAAAATGTTGGTCATAGCTAGAAGTTTTTCCCCCCTGCTCCCTGCCCCCTGCCCCCCTGCTTCTTCTCCCTACTCCCTACTTTCCTCTTCCTATTTAAGTTAATTTTCCCAGAGCTAGTGCCGTAGTGATAGTCCAGGCATCTACTAACAATAACAACAGAGTAAATCCCAATAAAATCAAATACATCCACGGCTGCGCTAAGGGGCGAACATCTGTGGTATCTATACCTGTCTTAGTTTCTACGAATTTTACCAAACGGGCAAATCCGGCAACACGCATCGGTAATAAATAAGCTTTTCCATCTTGGCTGAGAAAATAATAAACTAGTCCCCCTTGACCAGTGGAGCGGGGTTTTAATTCTTTTACTTCTGACCAAGGTAACACCCAACCTTTACGGAAAAAACGAGGAACCCAGGCGGGGTATGTAACTTGAATTTCCTGGTCATTTATAATTACTTGTTCGGTCAATATTGCATATAAAGCAATAAAGCCAATACTAATGCCTACCCACAATAATGCTGGCGATACTGGCGCAGCTGTTACCTGGGATAAAAAAGGTAATGGTACTGTCAGTGCTATATATAGACTCAACAATGTGATCCGAATTAACGGAGATAAGCGAAAAACCGAAACTGAGGTATTGGCTGGAGTTGCTGTCACGGATTAATTACAATACTTTTTTATTTATTTTAATAAAAGTTTGCAGTCAGGGCTAAAGCCCTAATAATAAACTCAGATTTCGGCAAGGATTTTGGATTAAGGCAAATACTTTTGCACGACACTCCAACCTGTAAGCGACACCCAGGCAAAACCTGCAAATAAAATAATATTCACACCGATATGTAAAGGTCTAGCCCAAGAACGCCTAGCACTAATTTGTGTGGCACTGAATGCAGAGAGTAAAACTAAGATTACTACTATCAAGCCAGAAATCAAGTGTTGTGAGTGTCCTAAGGAACCAAAGTGTCCTAAGGTGCCTACAATGCCAATAACCAGCAGTAGCAGCACTAAACTGACCATCGTGATGCCCATTGTATAGTGGAGCGATCGCACGCCCCTACGTCCGCCAATCACCCACGGAAAACCCGTAAAATGCGGCGAAGTTCTATCCTGAAACATCCATATACCCGTGAGTGCTAACAGCAAATACGCCAGTAGCGATAACCCCATCGACCAAGCGGCTATTTTCCACAACCAAAGAAAAGAAGGCAAATTCATAACTTCGATTGTAGATGCTAAAGGGGCAATGGGGAGGTGGAAAGATAAAATTTTCCTGTTACCCATTACCCGTTACCTTTTAATAATGACCAATGACTAAATAAAAAGGGTTGTCAAATTCAACAACCCCAAAGAGAAAAAAAATTGTTTTCTTAATCAATGGATGCTCAACCAGCAATTGTTAAGGGTTTTGTTGTATCTTCATGTTTTGTATTAATTGACTGCGCTAATGGTTTTGTACTGATAGCGTCGATGCCTATAGAGTCTGTATTAAACTCACTAATGCTAGGGTCATTAATCGCCAAGCGATCGCACGGAATATTATCCGACAAAATTGCACTGGCCATCATTCCCGTGTGAATCTCCATTTGCGCTGCTTGGGGAGCTTCAAAAACGAGGCGCTGTCCAGGAAAAACAACTCTTTCAAAGTACCAGTTGGCAATATTGCAAATGCGAGCAATTTGAATTTTACTCGTAGCATTAACGTAACAGCAGAGGATCTTCCCCGATTGCTCAGGTGGTAGAGAATCTAATATTTGAGCCATAACTGCGGAGGAGCTTTACGCCACAATTTTACATTACACAAATAAAACTAACACTTGACGATCCCGACATGCTGTAACTCCGACTACCAACTGAAATTTTCTACGTTATATCTATCTAAATGCATGTTCAAGTTATGAAAATTATATAAAACAATCTACCTTCGTAAAAATATATACTTCTTTATAAGGCGCTCAAATTTTTTATTAGTAATAAAAGTGTCAGATATCAATTTTATCTGGTTACCGTGAGTTAGGTATACCAGCGACACCTTGATATTTCCTCAGTGTACAAGTGAGTTGATTTATTTCATCCCTCCCCAGACTTACAGCCAGGAATCATCGCTTAATAGACAAACTCAATGTTATGGTAAAGATATATGACAAACTTCCTCATAAAATCTATCTATTTTGTTTGTTGCGGCGCAAATTTAACTATTTCCCGCGATCGCCAACCCAGATAAACCCTCCTCAGCAATTGGCTTAAATGTCAAGCATAATTGTTAGCAACAGGGCAATCAACACAAAAACACAGTTTAAACGCACTTTTTTCTCAAAGAACGGCAAGATACAAGTTACAGCATCCATGATGGAAAATCGAATTCTCTACGTTCGCCTTCCTTGTAACCCCATCTTTCCCATTGGGGTTGTATATCTTAGCGATCATGTCCATAAGCTATTTCCCAACATCGAACAGCGAATTTTTGATTTGGGAACAGTACCGCCATTAGATTATGGCTCCGCGCTAGATAGTTGTATCGATGAATTTAAACCCACACTGCTAGTCTTTTCATGGCGGGATATTCAAATTTATGCCCCAGTGGGCGGGCGCGGTGGTAACCCACTGCAAAACGCCTTTGAATTTTACTACGCCAAGAATCTCTTGATTAAGCTACGCGGGGCCTTTGGCGGTTTAAGAATCTTTATTGCTTACTATCTAGAGTTGTGGCGCAACCAGGGATTAATCAAACGTGGTTTGCAACGCGCCCAGAAATATCATACTGATGCCCGCGCCGTTGTCGGTGGTGGTGCAGTCAGCGTATTTTACGAACAGTTGGGCAAAAGCTTACCCCAAGGAACAATTATTTCTGTGGGTGAAGGAGAAACCCTGCTAGAAAAACTTTTGAGTGGCAGAGAAATTCAAGATGAACGCTGCTATGTAGTTGGTGAGACACAACCACGGCAACGAATGATTCATGAACAACCCACCCCACTAGAAAAAACCGCCTGTAACTACGACTATATAGAAACTATCTGGCCGGAATTTAACTATTACCTGCAAGAACAAGACTTTTATATAGGTGTCCAAACCAAGCGAGGTTGTCCCCATAACTGTTGCTATTGCGTCTACACCGTCGTTGAAGGTAAACAAGTCCGCATCAACCCAGCAGACGAAGTAGTTGCTGAAATGCGCCAACTATATAATCGTGGCATTCGCAACTTCTGGTTTACTGATGCCCAATTCATCCCCGCACGCAAATTTATCGACGATGCTGTAGAACTCCTACAGAAAATCGTCGATTCTGGGATGACAGATATTCACTGGGCAGCATACATCAGAGCCGACAACCTCACACCAGAGTTGTGCGACTTGATGGCAAAAACCGGGATGAACTACTTTGAAATCGGTATCACCAGCGGTTCTCAAGAACTCGTGCGGAAAATGCGGATGGGTTACAACCTGCGAACCGTCTTGCAAAACTGCCGTGACTTAAAAACAGCGGGTTTTAACGATTTAGTTTCCGTCAACTACTCCTTTAACGTCATTGACGAACGTCCCGAAACCATTCGTCAAACCATCGCCTACCACCGCGAACTAGAAAAGATTTTTGGCGCTGATAAAGTTGAACCTGCCATCTTCTTCATAGGACTACAACCCCATACCCATTTAGAAGAATACGCCTTTAAAGAAGGCATTCTCAAACCAGGTTACAATCCCATGAGCTTAATGCCGTGGACAGCTAAAAAACTCCTTTGGAACCCTGAACCTCTGGGTTCATTCTTCGGAGAAGTCTGCTTGCAAGCTTGGCAACAAAACCCCAACGACTTCGGACGCGAAGTCATGAAAATCTTAGAAGAAAAATTAGGTTGTGCCGATTTGGAAGAAGCACTTTCCGCGCCTATGGAAAAGAAAGACAAACAGTTAGCAGGCATATCATAAGGGACTAAGCACTAGGGACTAATTCACTAGCCCCTAGCCTCTAGCCTCTAGTTTCAAAAAACTTTGGCGTAGCCTGCCTGGGGCTACTATTACGAATTACGAATTACGAATTATGACAGCCCATGTTAGAAGGTTCAATTTTACAACAACTAGAAACAGCACACCGCCAAAGCACTAGACCAATCAGATTTGGGGTGTACTACAAAAATACTTTGGTTGCTCTGTGCCATGCCTTAGAAGACCATATATTAAGCGAAAATAGTACACCCTTAGTAATCGCCGCCTTCCAACAAGGTAAATGGTATCTGCAAGAAGCCCAAAGATATGCAGATATGGCTAAGTGCAGCCGCGAAATCGTGATTATGGCAGCAGCGGATGCTGGTTTTGCAGAACATCCCACCAGCCAACTACCCAACGTGGACTTAGTGGCATTAAATTCAGCAGATCCAGTAGCTCAGGAGTGGCACTTAATTATTTTATCACCTGAATACACAGCAATGGTACTTTGTCAAGAGTTATCAGAAGCTGACTATGGCGCGGGTGGAATACCAGATTCAGATTTAGAGCGTAAATTCTATGGCTTGTGGACATTTGAGCCAGAGTTAGTGCAAGAAACAGCAAAGTTAGCGATCGCCCACATTCAACAATACAACCCAGAACTAGCACAAAAACTCGTTGCTCATCAAAATGCCATCCAGTCTATTCTAGCTGCCCCAAAACATTTGAGTGCAGTTGTCTCCCGCGTTGTAGATTATCTCCAGACGGGACAAGAGAATTTATCCATCCCCACAGCGCTACGTCAACAAGCTTTAGATCGCAACTTGGTTTCTAACGAAATTCAAGCATTTTTGCGGATGGCGCAATTGATGGATATGGCAGATGTTAACAACCCAATGGCAGCAGCGGAAGTAGTCGCACTTTCCGAGATGATGGGGCAACTTTTAGAACTTCCTGCATGGCAGATTAAAAGATTACGACTAGCAGGTTTGTTACACCGTATAGATCCACTCCAAACAACACAAAGCGTCTTGACTCCCGGTACATCCATCCGCTACCAGGAACAAGCCCCCAGTTGCGCCTTAACTTGTCCCTTGGTACCAGGGGCCCAGGTATTGCGAACCATGTCTAGACTACGGGCAGTTGCCCAAATTATTACCCATCAAACTGAGTGGTGGAACGGTACAGGTGAACCAGCAGGTTTAGCTGGAGATGAAATTCCTCTAGAGTCAAGAATCTTGACCTTAGTTGCGGATTTTCAGTGGCGAGTCAATAATTTAAAATCATCCCCGAACACTCGCGGAGAAATCTTTACTCAAGCTTTAGATGAATGCAGACAGCAACAATCAATCCGTTTTGATCCAAAACTTGTAGATGCTCTAACTTTATTAGTTATGGGTTTACAGCAAGGGCTAGACTTACCCCTGATGTCACCCAAAGTCAGCACCGGTGTCTGGCTACTTGATTCCCGATGGGATAGCCATAAGACTAGTCAGGAAATGAGTAATTACCCCAAATGAATATTGAAGCCATTAAATCAGGAAAACTCAAACAACTCCCAGGTGCCAATTTAGAAGATGAGGAACTTTCTCAACTCGATTTAAGCCGCATCAATCTTGCAGGTGCTACCCTAGTTGGGACTAATTTCACAGGTTCCAAACTCGAAGGTGGGCATTTCGAGGGTGCGAATTTTATGGGAGCCAACTTGCAAGAAACTGACTTGCGGGCCAACCTCATGGGAGCAAACTTAATGCAAGCAGACTTAACAAGTGCTGACTTGCGAGGTAGTAATTTGCGCGGTGCTAACCTCATGGGGGCCAGACTCAGCGATGTATCGTTGGCTGGTGCTTTCTTGAGTGGTGCCAATTTGATGAACGTCAACTTACAAGGAGTTGATTTACGTGGTGCCGACTTGCGTGGTGCTAACCTGACGGGGGCAAATCTTAAAGGTGCTGATTTAAGCCGTGCCGATTTGCAAGGAACTGTGTTAAATGAAGCCAATTTAGAAGAAGCTGACTTACGCGGGGCAAATCTGGCAGGGGCAAACTTCACGGGCGCCAATCTACTCTGTGCAGAGTTAGAAGGAGCAAATTTGAGCGGGGTGAATTTGGATAAAGCGTGTTTGGTGGGTACAGTAGTTGAGATAGTTTAGCGACAATACGACAAATACTATAACCTCTTCATGTAGGTTCAATACTACCAATCTCTTGCCGATAACGCTGAGGGGTTGTATTTAGTAATCGTCGGAATACAGAGGTCATGTGACTCTGGTTGCCAAATCCCGCTTCCCCCGCCACCTCCGCCAGCGATTTTCTGGGATTTTGTAAGAGTTGTTGGGCAAGTTCCAGCCGACACCGGAGGACATATTGATAGGGTGATAATCTAGTTGTAGCTTTGAATGCTCGTGCAAAATGGTAAGGGCTAAATCCTACCGTGGCAGCAATGTGATGCAGGCTAAGTTCCTGTGACAGATGCGCTCTGACGTATTCTAAAGCAGACTTTAACAAATTTGGGTCTAAAAACTCTGGCGGACGCTTGATCTGTCGAGATAAATTTGATCGGCGGTAAATAATCTGTCCCAGCACCGCCGTTGCCACCGATTCTAAATAAAACACACCACCTATTTGCCCATTATCAAAGAACTCTTGCATAGCGATCGCTACATTCAAACCCCAATAGGTTTTGGAAATTTGTCCAGGCTGTAACTCAATTGTCTGTCCCTCTGCTTCTACGGTAACTATGCGAGATAGAAAAGATGGGGAATATCCAAATACTACAGAACATGAAGCATCCTCTACAGAACTATAGGTACTTCCTTGAGGCACAATATCAAAACCTCCTGGTAGCGCTTGGTAGGCTTGTAGTTGGTCAGCATTAAAAGCGGCCATTCCACTGCTGACACCAAAACTCGTAACCACAAGGTTAAGTGGTGAACGAATATTGACTTCTAACTTTCCTGATGGAATTATTGCTACCATCATCTCTGGTGTTTCTATCCAGCGTCCCCATTGCGATTGAACTTTTAGTGGAGGCTGAACAAGGGGAATTTTATCCTCTGGGGGATGAAACAAAAATTCTTGTCGCAGATTCATGGGCAGAGGCAATGCTTAAATCTCTATTGTCTCAGAAAGTAGATTGTTCTATTCCGCAAGAATTAACAAGACAAAAACCATTAAATTTCCGTACTTTAAAAAAGTTGCTAACGGAACACTTGAAAGGTTTTTCATCATGGACAAAGTATTTGAACAAATATCTTCGGTAATGCTGCGTGCGGGACGGCCTGACGACGCACTCCCCTGTGGCACCATTTTGTATGAAGGGTTACGTGTTGTTGCGGAACAGCACGGTTTCGTACCCGACTTTCCTTCTGCGGAGTTTGGGGCGGATATGTTGACCGAACTGTTGGCGAACCCAACGGTTTATTCGGTAGTGGCTGAGGCTGAGGATGGGCGCGTCATCGGCAGTAACTGTTTGTGGGAAGGTGACACTATCGCCGGAATCGGCCCCACTACGGTAGACCCCGCCGCGCAAAACAGGTCGGTTGGTCGCCGCCTAATGGAAAATGTTTTACAGAGGGTACAGGAACAACGGTGCGTCGGTGTGCGGCTCGTTCAGGCCGCGCATAATAGCTGCTCCCTTGCCCTATATACAAAACTCGGCTTCGACGTGCGCGAGTCACTGGTAGACCTGCGAGGACAACCCCTCGGCTTGAAGATACCCGGCCGCAACGTTCGTCCGGCGATTGAGGCAGACCTTGCCGCGTGTAACCAACTCTGCTATCGCATTCATGGTCATGACCGGATGGGCGAACTAAAGAGTGCTGTTGGGCGGGGTACGGCAATGCTGGTCGAGTGTAATGGGCGCGTATCGGGCTACGCCAGCGAAGTTGGCTTCTTCGGCCACGCTATTGGTGAGAACAATGACGACTTAAAGGCACTGATCGGGGCGGCTCCAGTATCCCATGAGTTTGGCTTCTATGTTCCGATGCGTAACGCCGACCTGTTCCGTTGGTGTTTGAATCATGGCTTGCGTGTTACCCAGACCGCAACGTTGATGAGCCTCGGACTGTATAACGAACCGGCAGGGGTTTTTCTACCTTCCGCCCTATATTAATAGCAGCATTAACCGTTGCCGCAAAATGTAAAATTTGGGAATCTGTCAAATTTAGACAGTTTTAGATTTAGTATTTGCTCGCCCCCACATCAACACAGCAAGTACAGCCATAAATGCCAAACCCATAACTCCTTGTAGGGGATTTTGATCTACACCTGTTACCCAATCAGGAACTTGACCAGAATATTCAATTAAATTTCCCACATTAATGATGTAATATCCCCAAACTAAACCACCATGCAAACCAATAGCTAAACCCAAGCGACCCCTCCGCCAGCGTTTACTCCATACCAGCGTTAACCCCAATAGTATTAAAGTGGGAAACTGCGGTAATATTCGCATAATTACATCCAACGGCTTAATAAAGTGCAAAGCTGCAAAAACAACAGCATTTATCCACAGTGCTGCACTTTGGCTATAGTCCCGTTGTAACTCGTCAAGTAACCAGCCTCGAAATAATAACTCTTCTGCGAAACCGACACCTAAAGAAACAATTAAACCCTCTAAAATAATTTTTAACAAAAAAACTTGCGGTTGTTGCCACACCAACCAACCTAACAAACCTTGTAGCCCAAATAATATCAGAATATTAATTAGCCCCAGAGCTAAACCACTCAACAAATCTACAGCATTTTTCCGGGTGATTTCTAAGCCATACTGCTGTAGTATTCGGGGTTGTTGGTAGACGTTTTTACCCCATAATTTTAAAAGAAAAATAAACTGCGTATATAGCAACACCATTGTCAATATACTTACTAAATTAGAATCACTAACTAATAAGTAAATGGGTGCAGCAAAGGGCAACCATAGCAGCAATAAACTTACAACAAAATAGCCCAACCTTATCAGGACAGGGCGTTGGGCTAAACGGGCAAGGTTTATTTTCATAAAAAATTTTCAGCAAAAATTAAGGAAGGGGACAATATCAAAGTCAAAAGTCAGAGAAAACATCTTTTAGTTTTACCCTTTACTTCTGACTTTTTCCTGTCTTCCTACCCTGTGAGGAAAACTCGATTTCATTATCTAATTTATTCCTCAGGTTCAATGGTGCTACTTAAACCATGACCTTTCAGTGTTTCGCAATAAAACTCAGCATGTTCTTGAGCGCAAGTAATGACTAAAGCCATGCCGTTAGTATGGGCTTCCATCATAATGCTCACAGCCTGGGGCTGAGTCAGGCTCGGTACTGTGGTTATTAATGACTGTACCACATGCTCCATAGAGTTGTAGTCATCGTTATGGAGCAAAACGCGATACCGAGGCGCGAGCTTGCGGGATGTGGAACGCTTCTCAATGGTTTCGACTGACACGGTTCTTTGCTCTTTGATTCGGTGGTTTACTACAACAGATTGTCTGTCTAGTGTGTACTTAACAATTAATTACCTATCTTATCGCATGTTTATCCAAACTTTATGTCATGAAAAAACTCAGATGCGATATAGACTAGGCCAGCATAAGGGTGGCGATTATGAGGTAATATTTCAAGTATTCACGGGTGTGAATACTTGCTTAATTCTAAAGGATTTTTTCACCAAATTAACGCATAATCGCGTTTAAAACCCATAAATTTGCCCGAAAATCCCTGCTTGTCACAGTCCTAACTGCTAGATATGAACATGAGCTTAGACTTTCAACCGGGACAAATTGTGTCTTTAGAGCATGGTGACAAAAATTTGTATGGGGAAGTCATCCAATTAGTGACTTCTCGGCAGTTTTGCTGGGTACGTCCATTGCTGCTAGTCGGCTTTGTCCAAGAACAAGAACCACCAATAATTACTGATCTGCGAGATGCATCAGATTTGCTTTGGCCCATCAATTTATTTCGACCAGCTTTAGATACAGAAGTAGTTTCGTTCTTAAGTCAGATTTTGGCAAAAGAACCAAAAAATGAATTGGATTCAGCCACTAAACTGCAATTTAATCAATTCATTCAGCAGATTTGGCAAGTTTATCAAGAGAGAATAGGGACTACAAACTAATGAATAAGTTTCTAATCCCTAGTCCCTAGCTCAAGCGTAACGAATTTCAGCATCTTTCATGGGTTGAATGGCTTCATGCATTCGTTCATCGGGAATAGTTAGGGCTATACGGAAAAAGCTTTCCCATCTGCACCATAACCATTGCCAGGGATTAACCATAATGCCACATTTGCCAAGTAATAAAGAAATAAATTCTGTTTGTGAATATCCTGGAATTACGGGTACCCAAACATAGAGAGTGGCTTGAGGCGGCTCAATGCTCATCAGCACAGTTTACGCCACACTTGTGTGATCAATATTAAACATGACGGTAAAACACCAGCAATCCTATCGTGCCTGCTATCAGCACTGCTGTTAGTGTGTTTTCCCACTAAATTTTACTATTTCCTCTCAAAACTGGCTGAGGATAACGAAAAACTAATAATACTCACCTTGAGAATTAATATCCCCAGCTAGGTACTAACTTAACTCTACCCGCATCCATTTCTGCCATTAATAACTCCAGGGCTTCATAATCAACGTCAGAAATGTGTCCCATTTGAGTCAGTTCCGAATTGATTTCATTTTCTATTTCGGGAGTTAATTTTTTAATGTCAAGTGCTTTTTCTACCAATTGACGAATCGCGTACTTAGTTCTCATAAGTAATAAACCAGTTGTATGTAATATGATACTAATTATCTAAGATAGATCTAGGTATAAAATGTGATCCAATCACCCTGAACTACGTGATCCATATCACAGGATAATTGGCTCAATAACTTGTCATTAACCCTGGTGTGCGCCGCTGCCAGCATAAAAATCTTGGAATCTAAATATATAGCTGAAGCTGAGCTAAATTAACTTTATTCATCGGCTCAGTGGACTTTTTCAGCAAAGTTACGGTTGATTTTTTTGCTTTACGACGATCTATGTTGATTGTTTTAGAACTAGATGGAAAAAAAAGTATATATGAACACATTTTACCCTGTATTTATGACAATCTTTAAACAGACCCACTAAAGTAATGAAGATTTAGCAAAGAGGGGTCAGACCTCTAGTCGCTGCGATAAAAACAGTTTATGTTCAAATAAATCTCAGGCTTTACGGTTCAATAACTTTAATTAGGATGTGAAGATGCAAGCAGTACCGAAGTGTCCGAAAATTACAGTTATTCGTCCTCAGGGTTGTCTAAATGCTGCCAATGCATTGGAGTTGGAACGAAACCTGATAAGTGCCTTGGCACAACATAATGTCTCTGTCTTGCTAGTAGATTTAGCAGCAGTAGAATTTTTAGATAAATCTGGCTTAATGGCATTAGTGTCTGCACACAAGCTAGCTCAGAATTTAGGTCGTAGTTTTAAGCTCTGCTCTGTTTCCTCATCAATCAGGATAATCTTAGAACTAACCCAACTTGATGAAGTTTTTGAAATATCTGAAGATAACCTCGATTTGGCAGTGGCCTAAGGAAGTCCTGATATAGTCCAAAAAATCAAGTCCCTCAGCAGGCGAAATAAGGTTTATTTCACTCCTACAAAAGTCAGATCACTGGGCGACTTTCTGTAAATTTGTGTAAAAGAGTTGTCAGTTAAACCAATAAAACTTCATTGACAGAGCCAATCAATGCTAAGGTTGGAGATGATTAGCTGTAATTAAGGTAGCTAAAAGATAGCATAGTGGCTGTTGCAGTTGAAAATTTAATCACATCGGATATTTTGAAGCCAGCACGTTACTTAGGTAACGAACGCTTAGCAGTACATAAGCCTTGGGATGCGGCCACAATACGCTGGGCATTAACTTACCCAGAAGTATATGAAGTTGGGTCATCCAACTTAGGGCATATCATCCTCTATAACATCTTGAATGCCCAACCGCGCCAATTATGCGATCGCTCTTATCTACCAGGTACCGACCTAGCAGTGAAACTCCGGGCAACTAATACCCCATTGTTTGCTGTAGAATCCAAGCGATCGCTCTTAGAATTCGACATTTTGGGTTTTAGTCTCAGTTACGAACTAGGAGCAACTAACATTTTAGAGATGTTAGATTTGGCAGGAATTCCCCTCACATGGCAAGCAAGAGCAGATGGGAATTATCCCCTGATTTTTGCCGGGGGACAAACAGCCACATCAAATCCGGAACCGTATGCCGACTTTTTCGACTTTATCGCCCTGGGAGATGGAGAAGAACTACTACCAGAAATAGGTTTGGTATTAGAAGAAGGCAAACAAGCACAATTATGTCGGCAAGATTTGCTACTGGATTTAGCACAGATACCAGGCGTATATGTTCCTCAGTTTTACGACATGGCCCCGGATGGCTCAGTTCATCCTCAACACCCAGAGGTACCCAAGCGCATTTTACGCCGGGTCGCCACGCCCATCCCAGCATATTCTATTGGCATAGTGCCTTATGTGGAGACAGTGCATGACCGCCTGACATTGGAAATTCGGCGCGGTTGTACACGTGGTTGTCGCTTTTGTCAACCAGGAATGCTGACGCGACCTGCTAGGGATGTAGAACCCAATCAGGTGGTAGAAGCCATTGAACAAGGAATGCGGGCGACTGGTTACAATGAGTTTTCCTTGTTATCCCTGAGTTGTTCTGATTACTTATCCTTACCAGCCGTAGGGATGGAAATCAAAAATCGATTAAGAAATGAAAACATTTCCTTGACTCTTCCCAGTCAAAGAGTTGATAGGTTTGACGAAAATATTGCCAATATCCTGGGAGGGATGCGGCAAGGTGGACTAACCTTTGCTCCAGAAGCCGGCACCCAAAGGATGCGGGATATTGTGAATAAGGGTTTAACCAACGAAGAATTGCTCAGAGGCGTGAAAACCGCATGGGAAAAAGGCTGGGATAAAATCAAGTTGTATTTTATGATCGGCTTACCAGGCGAAACCGATGCTGATGTGGTAGGTATTGCCGAAACAGTCAGTTGGTTACAACGAGAATGTCGGGGTAAAGGCAGAAGACCGCTCAACTTTAACTTGACAATTTCTAACTTTACACCCAAGCCCCATACTCCTTTTCAGTGGCACTCAGTTTCTACCGCCGAGTTCCGACGCAAACAGAACCTGCTGCGCCAAGAATTTCGCCGTATTCGGGGAGTAAAGGTGAATTTTACCGATGTCCGCATATCGGCAATGGAAGACTTTGTAGGTAGAGGCGATCGCACCTTAGTCCAAGTCATACTGCGGGCCTGGGAATTGGGTGCAGGGATGGATTCCTGGTATGAAAATTTAGATAAAGCTTTTGCGGCTTGGAGTCAGGCGATCGCTGAAGCAGATCTAGATTGGAAATACCGTCAAGTGGAAAATGGCGAATGGAATTTGTTTCATGCAGAGAATCTAGAAGATCAGGAAGCAGGATCTTTGTCACCCCACTCCCTCGATGCACCCCTACCTTGGGAACACATTGATACGGGAATTGACAAAAAGTGGCTTAAAGAAGACTTGCAACGTGCCTTAGAAGCCGCAATAGTACCTGATTGTTCTTTTGAGGGTTGTTCACACTGTGGTGTGTGTGGCACCAATTTCGGTCACAATATCGTCATTGAACCGCCTGCTATCCCAGAATTTGCTGGCGATTTTGTCCCGAATACCAACAAAATACAACGACTACGTGTCTGGTTTGGCAAGCAAGGAAATATGGCTTTAGTCAGTCATCTAGATTTGATGCGGCTATTTGATCGAGTGATTCGTAGAGCCAGCTTACCAATTGCCTTCACAGGGGGATTTCACCCGAGTCCCCGAATTGCTGTGGCTAGTGCCTTAGCTTTAGGAGCCACTAGTAGTGGAGAAATTGTTGATTTTGAGTTAACAGAGCCAGTAGAAATTGAGAGTTTCCGGCAAAAACTAGCTAACGAACTGCCATTAGATATACCTATATATAATGTGGTGCAGATCGATTTAAAAGCTAAAGCTGCTAACCAAGTAATGGAAGCAGCAGACTATTTAATTACCGTAGCCACACCGAGGGAGGTAACACCTGCACAATGGCAAGACTGGATTGAGACAATCAACGCCCAAGACGAACTGTTGTGGGAAAAGACAACCAAGTCAGGCAAGAGTCAATTAGTAAATCTGCGCTCCTTGTTGTTTGAACTGGAATTGCGTGAAGCGATAACCAGCACAGCAGAGTCCACAGTTGTCCTGCGTTATTTAGGCAGATGTCGTCATGATGGTTCGCTCTTGCGTCCTGAACAAATCCTGTCTATGCTAGAGATAGTCGCAGGCGGAGAATTTCAACTCCTGCACATCCACCGCAATCAGCTAGTTTTAGGGGTATAATCCCTGAAGGGTAACTTGCTAGTAGTTGCCCAGTACAGCACATCATGGGAATTGATTTTTAGCAAGGTTGCGTTAGAATCAGATGAAGAGAAATTTTCTGGCGCTGCATTGAATGGACTGGTTCACTACCCTGGTAATCAGGGAGCGAAAGCGAAGATATGAGAGTGCAACTTCTAGGATTGCATCCCGGATTAGCTGAGGCAGATTAAAGAACTCACACTCTCTTTCTTGTGGACTATTAGGGTTATGGCAGTGCCGTTCCCTTACTAAAAAAACAGGCTCCGTCAGCTTCTCTAACTCTATGCTTTTTAAAACAACTGCTGAATGCCTAATCCCTGGGTGGTGATGGTATCGCATGAAAAATCAACCACGGACGGTTGATTTATTTGCTTAAACAATATGCAACCGTTCTGGAATAATCGACGTGTAAACGCAATTCTCTAGTCAATAGCTCTTTAACTTTGAAGCTCAAACCAATTTGGAAAATGATGGCGACAGATGGATTTACAGAACCCAGATGCACAAAGAGACTCCCAATCTCTTCGGGTTCAGCAGTCGCTTATAGGGGAAACCATGCCACTTGACGCCAGTCCGCATCCTGCGGGAAGCCGCCCAGAGGGCGTCTACAAGTTGGGAGATCTGCCCATGTGGCTAGCTCCTCCACTTAGGGAAACCCCAAGACATAAGTGGCTCCCCATGACCGCGCTGCTTCACAAAAATCTAAAATCCCCAATCCAAAATGGAATTAGCTTCACAATTTTTATTATCAGCAGCACTTTGTAGGGCTGGCAGGGGCGAGAGGCATAACAATCCTCCATAGCTCTCGTCGGTGCTGCTAATTTTTGAGGAAATTGAATGCCAAAACAAATTATTATCGCAGAGCAGCATCAAATTGCAGCCGTCTTTTCCGAAGATCAAATCCAAGAACTTGTTGTAGCTACAGGACATCACCAAATAGGTGATATCTATTTAGGTGTAGTAGAAAATGTATTACCTGGGATAGATGCGGCGTTTGTTAACATTGGAGATCCAGAGCGTAATGGGTTTATTCATGTAACTGACTTGGGGCCATTGAGGCTCAAACGCACGGCAGCAGCAATTACAGAACTATTAGCACCACAACAAAAAGTGTTGGTGCAAGT
This sequence comes from Cyanocohniella sp. LLY, assembly GCA_022241785.1. Lineage (GTDB taxonomy): Bacteria > Cyanobacteriota > Cyanobacteriia > Cyanobacteriales > Nostocaceae > Cyanocohniella. The sequence continues at coordinate 18,333 of JAKOMP010000063.1, forward strand.
CATGAAAGAGCCTACTGGCACAAAAGGGCCAAGGCTCACGGGCAACATCACCACGCCCGGACGTTATGTAGTATTGATGCCCTATGGCAGAGGTGTAAATTTATCCCGGCGGATTAAAAGTGAAAGTGAGCGCAATCGCTTACGGGCACTAGCTATTTTGATTAAACCCGCGGGAATGGGTTTGCTGGTGCGGACAGAAGCCGAAGGCAAACCAGAAGAAGCGATCATGGAAGACATGGAGATGTTGCAAAAGCAATGGGAAGCCATTCAGCAGGAAGCTCACTCCACCCGCGCCCCAGCGTTACTTAATCGAGACGATGACTTTATTCAACGTGTATTGCGAGATATGTACGGTGCCGATGTGAATCGGATTGTCGTGGATTCTAGTACCGGATTGAAGCGAGTCAAACAGTATTTACAGAACTGGAGCGGAGGTCAAACACCACAGGGATTATTGATTGACCATCACCGCGATCGCTCGCCCATTTTAGAGTATTTCCGCATCAGCGCAGCCATCCGTGAAGCACTCAAACCCAGAGTAGATTTACCTTCTGGTGGGTACATTATCATTGAGCCAACCGAGGCATTAACAGTAGTTGATGTGAACTCCGGTTCCTTCACTCGATCGGCAACAGCGAGAGAAACAGTTTTGTGGACAAATTGCGAAGCAGCAACCGAAATTGCCCGTCAGTTACGTCTACGAAATATTGCCGGGGTAATTGTCGTTGATTTTATTGATATGGAATCACGGCGTGACCAATTGCAAGTTCTCGAGCATTTTAATAAAGCGCTGAAAGCAGACAAAGCTCGTCCCCAGATTGCTCAATTGACAGAACTGGGTTTAGTCGAACTGACACGCAAACGTCAAGGTCAAAATATTTACGAATTGTTTGGGAGTACATGCCAAACCTGTGGTGGTTTAGGCCACGTTGTGCATCTGCCTGGCGAAACAGAACCTCGATTACCCACAACAGCAGAAGTACCAGAGCGTTTTGTCTCCCTACCTCACAAAGAGCCACGTCTGAGTACTGCGCGGATTACAGAACCACGGGAAACATACGATGCGTTTAACGATAGCTTGCGTGGCGTTCGCGGTAATGTGTCAGAGCCATCAGTCATAGGATTCGATGGTGACTCTGATGTGGGTGCTTTGGATTTAATGAATCATCCCAGTTATCAAGAAATGGGTGACAATAGCAAGCGTCGTACCCGCAACCGTCGCAGTCGCATTGGTATCAATGGAGCGAATGGAAAAGATGAGAGCTTGCGTGGCGAAGTCATACCACGACTAACTCCTAATCCCCTAAATTTTGACAACGAGCCAGACTTAGACCTCGATAATGAAGTAGAACTAGGAACTACACCAGATATTCCCTCACCGACTCTAGGCAAATCAGGTTGGTCTGAAAGGACAGAGCGGACTAAAATCACCAAGGTTGAGCCAGTTAAACCAGTGGTGGAACCACCGGAAATTAGAACTGTAGAAATGACCTTAGAGGAACAAGATGTTTTCGCTTTGATGGGAGTGTCTCCCTTAGTAAAGTTAGAGAGTGAAGTTAAAAATCCCAAGTCTGTGATCATTAACATCATTCAACCTGGACAACAAGGAACTACATTACCTGAAACAACTTTAGACTCTACTACAGTTGAAACAGCCAGCGAGGAAGTAAATACACCACAAGTCGATCTAGAACAAAAACCCTTACTGAGAGAAACGAGAGAAACAACTGAACCAAAGGCGGTGGAAGTCAAACCTGCGTCGGTAAACTTGCCAAACCCAGAGGAAACTGAAGTGAATAATACATCCATTGGCAATCGCCGTCGTCGCCGTCGCTCCTCTGCACTAGACTCAGACATGTCTAACCCAGAGGATAATTAACTTGACCTATGGTAAAAACAAAGCAAACTGCTGCTGTTATTGGTTCCCCAGCACTTCTTGGCAAACAGAGTTGGCTGGAGTTATCCTCCAGTTTATCTAGTATTCCAGGGTTGGTTGCGGGCATCGATGAAGTTGGGCGGGGTGCGTTATTTGGTCCTGTGGTTGCGGCAGCGGTAATATTGCCAACTGATGCTTTACCAAAACTGATAGCATTTGACATTAAAGACAGTAAAAAGCTGTCTAGTTCTCGCAGAACTCGGCTAGCACAGCAAATTTGCGATCTGGCCACAGACTGGAAAATCGGTTTTGCCGCAACTGCTGAAATTGATCAAATGAATATTTTGCAGGCAACACTGTTAGCCATGAAACGGGCTGTGCTGAAACTAAAAGTACAGCCTGTACTCTGTTTAGTTGATGGTAATCAGCCAATCAAAGACTTACTTGTGGCACAACAAACAATTGTCAAGGGAGACGAGCGATCGCTGAATATTGCCGCTGCTAGTATTGTGGCTAAAGTTTGGCGCGATAACCTAGTAATGCGTCTAGCATCAAAGTATCCCTTATATCACTTGGAAAATAACAAGGGCTATGGCAGCCAAAAGCATTTGGTGGCACTACAAAAATATGGGCCATCACCTCTGCATCGCCAGTCCTTTCGTCCTTGTCAAATGCAACGTTGATGACTGAGATGTCAGTATATTGCGAACAGTGTATGCTTTCTGCTGTAGTAATTATAGTTGGTTTAATTAATACCAATTTCCCAAGATAAAGCGACAGATACGGAATCGGGGATGAACCAAGCGAAACCTAACATATACAAGAGTTTTATTTGTTGGGTTTCGCAAATCAACCCAATTTACATGGGGAAAAATTATTCCATATTCAAGATGGGCAATTCTGTGTTGTCGTCATCTAGTGCTTTTTCTTGCATTTGTGATTTGACCCAGTGACGATAATCAGTTAACAGTTGATGTTGCAACCGTTGCTTCACCGTCAACAGTACACTCTTGAGCAAACCATTGCCAGTAGCTTCTAAAATTGGTTTAGGTGTAAAAGAAAATGGTGGGGGGAAATCTACCTGCACTTCTAAATCGGCTCTTCCTTGCAAGCTAGTACCATTTTTTGATTGGTAAGGAGACAAATGTCCTTGTAAGTTAAGGGAAAAACGCTGGTTAATATACTCAAATCCCAGGATTTCACAACTGAGCGATCGCAAATTAATCGTCCCATTTGATTCAGCCCAGACTCTCATATCTACAGTAGGCTGAATACTCAGTGACATAAAAGTTAGAGGACGCATTTTTAAGCGAAATACTTCCTCAGAAATTTGATGAATACGGCTGTTATCGACTAAGGCATGAACTAAACGTTGAGGCTGACGCAAGTAGTGCTGAATAGGAATAGGCTGCTGTGGAACGTCGATTTTCACCGACTGGAAGGCAATAAACTTGGTAGCCATGAATTAAAGGCATTAATTGTTTAATACTTCTATTATTAATGAATTTATTAACTTTATTATCTTGTTGAGGGATGATTCAGCTAAAAGATTGGTTGGCATCCAATATGGTCTATATATTTAACAGATAACTCAAGTTCGATATTATGACTTTATCCATTGCCCATTTAGGCCCTCCTGGCACTTATGCAGAACAAGCATCCGTTATTTATGCAAATTGGCTAGCTAAACAAAAAGGAATTGCAGCTATCTTATATCCTTATCCCAGCATTGCCCAATCACTCCAAGCTGTGGGATCTGGACAAACCCAGTTAGCTGTTGTGCCAGTAGAAAATTCCATTGAAGGCAGTGTGACTATGACAATGGATACACTGTGGCAATTGGATAGTTTGCAAATTCAGTTGGCTTTGGTAATGCCCATCGCTCATGCCTTAATTTCCTGTGCTACTAGTTTAGATAGTATTCAAACTGTTTATTCTCATCCGCAAGCCTTAGCTCAGTGTCAAGGATGGTTGGGGAACTTTTTGCCAACGGTACAGCTAATTCCCAGTAATTCTACAACTGAATCTCTACAGCGACTTCAGCAAGATTGGACAACAGCTGCGATCGCTTCTCATAGAGCAGCGCAACTTTATAATTTACCCATACTAGCCAATAAGATTAACGATTATCCAGAAAACTGTACACGCTTTTGGGTGGTTAGTCAGAGTGAGGTAGAAGCTGTTGAGCAGATGTCCTCAGCAAGTGCTAGTCATACATCCCTGGCTTTCAGTGTACCGGCTAATATGCCAGGAGCGCTAGTGAGGCCATTAGAGGTATTTGCTCAACTAGGAATTAACCTTAGTCGCATCGAATCTCGACCAACTAAGCGATCGCTAGGAGAATATTTATTCTTTATTGACTTAGAAGCAGATGTCAAGTCAGCACAAATGCAATCAGCACTAGCACAATTAAGTACGTATACAGAAATTTTAAAAATTTTTGGCAGCTATCATGTTCTACCAATCAACATTGGAGATTAACTGATAATTGTTAATTACGAAATCACGCAAGGCCCTTGCGGTCATAGCTGCGCTTACTCCTAAACCTGTCTTGGGCTGCTATTACGAATTATTGAAAGTGTCTTTGAGGACAGCACGAGCTGCCAAATTATTGCGAGTAGAGGTCAAAATTTCGGCTTCTCGTTCCAGGCGAAGTACGGTATCTTGGGTCTCTAGTAATGCTTGCTGCTCGGCGGCTATAGTATCGATGTTGCTCGCTACCCAATAAGATAACTCTGTTGGCAAATCGGGTAATTCTTCAGGCAGTTCCATCTTGCGTTCGGTTAATTTGCCCAACAGACGCACCACATCTCGTAGCAGTTGTTCTACCTCGGTAGCTAAAGGACGCAAATCTTTGGTTGGTGGCTGGTCTTCTATCCATTCCACCAAGCCTACAGGGTAGGGTTTTTCTCGAACATATTCTAAAACCCGAAACCTTTGCTGCCCTAAAGTTAACATCTTCATGCGATCATCTGGCAACCGTTGGTAATGGATAATTTCTGCACAACAACCAATGTTCGCAATTGTACCTGCAACTGGATCGACCATTAACACTCCAAACCTGCGATCGCTTGACAAAATCGTGTTCATCATGATTCTGTAGCGAAATTCAAAAATATGTAGAGGTAATGGTCTAGTAGGAAATAGGACTAATTCAGGTAACGGGAACAGAGGTAGTTCACGAACTGCAATTTTAGAAGAAGATGTCATTGTTAATTTGGTATAAATTTAATTTTAAAATTTCTTATTTTCTGCTTTTCCCGTACTTTATCTACATTCTATCATTTGTTTTTCTGGCAATAAAAAGCCCTGGGATAAATTTCCACAGGGCTGGGTAAATATTTATAGTATTTTGACACTCTCTGCACTGGAGGTACAGAGATTTTTAAAGAATGGAACTTTAAAGGCGACGTCAAATTAGCCTCTAGACATTTGATTAATAACTAATGGTTAAATTACAGTTTTACTTCAATGTCTACACCAGAGGGTAAATCCAGTTTCATTAAGGCATCAATAGTTTTAGAAGAAGGCTGGTAAATGTCAATAATCCGGCGATGGGTGCGGGTTTCAAAATGTTCCCGAGAATCTTTATCTACGTGAGGCGATCGCAGCACACAGTAGATTTTGCGTTTTGTGGGTAAGGGAATCGGACCTATGGCTGTAGCGTTAGTCCGGTTAGCTGTGTCTACAATCTTCTCGCAAGATGTATCTAATAAGCGGCGGTCAAAGGCCTGTAAACGAATTCTAATCTTCTGCTGCTGTAGAGTTGCCATTTTTAATTTTCCTGGTTCTGATTAATGAGGAACTGGGGACTAGGGACTGAGGATTAGGGACTGGTGTTTGCCCAATCCCCAATACTCAATACCTTTTTAACGGACGAGAAAAAAGCAGAGAGGAAATTTATCATCTCTGCTCCTTTGTTATGGGGCAAAAGGTGCTATTTAATGATTTTGGAGACGACACCAGCACCAATGGTGCGACCACCTTCACGAATCGCGAAGCGCATTCCTTGCTCAATCGCGATCGCGTTGATTAGTTCTACTGTCATTTTGATGCGATCGCCTGGCATAACCATTTCAGCGTCGCTACCATCATCGGAAGTAAAGGCCTTAATCGTGCCAGTTACATCGGTTGTCCGCACATAGAACTGAGGACGATAGCCAGCGAAAAAGGGAGTTTTGCGACCACCTTCTTTATCGGTTAGAACGTACACTTCACCTTCAAATTGAGTGTGAGGAGTAATCGAACCTGGTTTAGCTAGCACCATACCGCGTTCAATGTCGGCTTTTTGGATACCGCGTAGGAGTACACCGGCATTATCTCCAGCCATACCTTCGTCGAGACTCTTCTTGAACATCTCGATCCCAGTTACGGTGGTGTTACGAGTATCTCTAATGCCCACCAATTCAACGTTATCACCGACTTTGACCTTACCACGCTCAATCCGACCGGTGGCAACAGTACCCCGACCTGTGATTGAGAATACGTCTTCCACAGCCATCAGGAAGGGCTTATCTATAGCGCGATCTGGAGTAGGAATGTAAGAATCTACTGCTTCCATAAGGGCGTAGATTTTGTCTACCCAAGGATCTTCACCCTGTTTAGTTTTGGGGTTAGCAGTCATTGCTTCCAGTGCTTTGAGACCGGAGCCTGTAACGATAGGAATGTCGTCACCAGGAAAATCGTAGCTAGATAATAGCTCCCGGACTTCTAATTCCACCAATTCTAGTAGTTCTGCGTCGTCTACCATGTCTTCTTTGTTCAAGAAAACAACTAGACTCGGAACACCTACTTGCTTTGCCAGCAGGATATGTTCACGGGTTTGGGGCATGGGACCATCAGCAGCAGAAACTACGAGAATACCACCATCCATCTGGGCAGCACCCGTGATCATGTTTTTTACATAATCAGCGTGTCCTGGGCAATCTACGTGAGCATAGTGCCGCTCGCCGGTTTCATACTCAACGTGAGCCGTATTGATGGTAATACCCCGCGCCTTCTCTTCTGGGGCGTTATCAATTTGGTCGTAGCCTTTACCTGTTGCTTGACCCATAGCGGCCAAAGTCATGGTAATAGCTGCTGTTAAAGTGGTTTTACCATGATCAACGTGACCAACTGTGCCGATATTAACGTGGGGTTTAGTCCTTTCAAACTTTGCGCGTGCCATGAATGCTCGTTTCCTTTTTTAATTAAGCGTTCCCTTTGCTTTTCGCTATGATTGCTTCAGCCACGTTACGAGGTACTTCTTCGTAGTGGCTAAATTCCATTGAGAAGATACCCCGACCTTGGGTCTTCGAACGGATATCAGTAGCGTAGCCAAACATTTCTGCCAATGGGACTTTAGCAGTTACTTTGGCAAGACCATCATCAGATCCCATACCCTCAATTTGCCCACGACGGGAATTAAGGTCGCCCATCACATCCCCAAGGAAGTTTTCGGGAACTTCTACCTCAACTTTCATCATAGGTTCTAAGAGTACAGGTGAAGCTTTCAACACTGCTTCTTTCATTGCCATTGAGCCAGCAATTTTGAAAGCCATTTCTGAAGAGTCTACATCGTGGTATGACCCATCAGTCAACGTTGCTTTGACGTCAATCAATGGATATCCAGCTAAAACACCGGATTCGCAGCTTTCTTTCATTCCTTGTTCTGCTGGGCCAATGTACTCTTTGGGTACAGTACCACCAACAATTTTGGAAACAAATTCAAAACCGCTACCGGGTTCACCTGGCTCTAAATCGATCACAACGTGACCGTATTGACCTTTACCACCACTTTGACGGATGAATTTCCCTTCGATTTTAGAGACTTGTTTACGAATCGTTTCGCGGTAAGCTACCTGCGGCGCACCCACATTAGCTTCCACTTTGAATTCGCGTAACATCCGGTCTACCAAAATTTCCAGGTGTAGTTCTCCCATCCCTGCAATCACAGTTTGATTCGTTTCCGGATCAACATGGACGCGGAATGTCGGATCTTCTTCTGAAAGAGATTGCAGCGCTTTGGACAGCTTGTCCATGTCATTCTTGGTTTTGGGTTCAACCGCCACCGAGATCACAGGCTCAGGAATGAACAGGGATTCCAGAATTACTGGTGATCCTTCATCAGTGATAGTGTCACCTGTTAAGGTATCTTTTAATCCTAATGCTGCTCCTAAATCGCCAGCCCGCATTTCGTCCACGTCCATACGTTCGTCTGCTTTCAAAATCACCAGACGGGAAATGCGCTCTTTTTTGTTCTTGGTAGCGTTGAGGACGTAGCTACCTTTTTTCAGCACACCAGAATAAACGCGAACGAAGGTTAGGCGACCATAAGGGTCAGCCATAATCTTAAATGCCAGCGCTGATAAAGGTTCATTATCATCAGCCCGACGTTCCACAGTTTCACCATTCGGCAGTAGCCCTTGAATTGGTGGCACTTCAGTTGGTGCTGGTAGGTAATCTACAACTGCATCCAACATCAACTGCACGCCTTTGTTTTTAAAGGCTGAACCACAAAGTACTGGGACAATGGTTCCCGCTGTTGTACCCTTACGCAGCGCAGTACGGATTTCTGCTTCTGTAAGTTCTTCTCCCTCGAAGTACTTATTCATCAGAACGTCATCTGTTTCTGCTACAGCCTCTATCAGCTTACCGCGGTATTCTTGTGCCTTGTCTTGCATTTCGGCGGGGATATCGGTTTCTTCGATATCTGTTCCCTGGTCGTTGTTGTAAATATAGGCACGCTGACGTACCAGATCAACGATTCCTGTAAATTCAGTTTCACTACCAATGGGCAGTTGAATGGCAATGGCATTAGCCCGCAGGCGATCGCGCATTTGTTCGTGAACTCGGTAAAAGTTCGCACCTGTACGATCCATTTTGTTGATGAAGGCTATGCGAGGCACTTTGTAGCGGTCTGCTTGTCGCCACACTGTCTCGGACTGCGGTTGCACGCCACCCACAGAACAAAATACTGCGATTACACCATCCAACACGCGCATGGAACGTTCTACTTCGATTGTGAAGTCAACGTGTCCTGGAGTATCGATAATGTTAATTTGATGATCTTTCCAACTGGTACTGATCGCCGCTGCGGTGATGGTAATTCCCCGCTCACGCTCTTGATCCATCCAGTCAGTGACGGCAGTTCCTTCATGAACTTCGCCAATTTTATGAATTATGCCAGAGTAAAACAATATTCTCTCGGTTGTCGTTGTCTTGCCCGCATCTATATGCGCCGCAATACCGATATTGCGTACTCTCTCTAGCGGGATCGTACGTGCCACAGTAGCCTCCTATAGTTTTTGCCTCATGATATCTTGTATATTACTCTTTGTTAAGATTCTATACTTTTACGGAAAACCGTCTGCGGTTTTGTGATTACGCGATATATCGCTGTGATATCCACGATATACCACGATATACCGCTAATTTTCTTAGTAACGATAGTGGGCAAACGCTTTGTTAGCTTCTGCCATCCGATGTGTTTCTTCGCGTTTGCGAATCGCATTTCCGGTTTCGTTGGCAGCATCCATTAGTTCATTAGCTAATTTACTAGCCATAGTGCGTCCGGGACGAGAACGAGAAAATTGTACTAACCAGCGCAATGCTAAGGTTGTCCCGCGATCAGAGCGGACTTCCATCGGTACTTGGTAGGTTGCTCCACCAACTCGTCGAGCTTTTACTTCTACCAAAGGTGTGGCATTTCGTACTGCTCTTTCAAAGGTTTCCAAAGGAGCAGCACCAGTGCGTTCTTCAATAGTTTTGAGAGCATCATAAACTAGCCGTGCAGCTAGTGATTTTTTTCCATGACGCATCACCCGCCGGATTATCATGCTTACCAGGCGACTGTTATATACGGAATCAGGCGGAACTGGACGCCTTTGAATAACACCACGACGAGACATACTTCACCTTTAATTCGGAATTGGCAACGAAATTATATGCTATCAGACACTGGATATATGGGCGCTAAAAGCCGCCGGTCAAACTTTCTTTTTTTTCTTCTCTACAGTTGCAGCGAGAATAACCGATGAATTTTCTCTCTACAACCAGAGAAGGCGACAACATCATAAACTTTTATCTTTTAGATGCAACCGCTGCGATGCCTAGGTTGGCAAGCTACGCTTACAGAATGCTGCTAAAAATTATCTATACTTACCCGCTTCTGGGTGTAGCTAGATTTATGGAAAAAGCAAGCGCCGCTAGTTGTATGTTCCTCGACGCTGCCCAGGAGAATGCTTAATCGCCATCGCACACGATTAACCTCCTATTTCCTATTTTTTCGCTTCTTTCGGACGCTTGGTTCCATACTTGGAACGTCCTTGTTTGCGGTCTTTCACCCCGGCTGTATCCAAGGTGCCACGGATAATGTGATATCTCACCCCTGGTAGGTCTTTTACCCGACCGCCACGGATCATCACTACTGAATGTTCTTGCAAGTTGTGGCCGATACCTGGAATATAAGCTGTAACCTCAAATCCAGATGTCAGTCTTACCCTTGCTACTTTACGTAGAGCTGAGTTAGGCTTTTTAGGAGTAGTTGTGTATACTCTGGTACAAACACCCCGACGTTGCGGGCATTGCTTCAGAGCTGGAGATTTGGTTTTCTGACGCGCTACTTCGCGTTCATTACGTATGAGTTGCTGTATTGTTGGCATGAGTCACAGCGCGTGAAGCTGCTTAGAGGTCTAAGTTTTAACAAATCCTGATTATATCTTTTTTTTGGCTATTATGTCAAACTGATAATTTTATTTTTTCAGTTAGGGACTTCCAGAGAATAAATTACTCAATTTATTCAGGTGATATTTTTCTTTTCCCCCCTGCTCCCTGCTCCCTGCTCCCCTGCCTACACAATGACTGATTATTTTTTTATTTTTTTAATTGGAAGTCCCTGATGAGGTTGGGGCAGTTGTAGAGAAAGAATTACCACAACTACAGGTAGCGATCGCCTGCGGGTTGTGAAAGCGAAATCCCCCACCTATTAAATCTTCTGAATAATCTAATGCCAACCCATTTAAATAATCAAAGCTTTCAGTATCTATAATAACTTTAATACCGTTAACTTCCATAACCCGATCATCAATTTTTACATCTTCATCAAATGACATATCATAAAACAGACCTGAACAGCCACCTAATTTAACTGTTAATCTCAACAAAGAATTTGGCTGATGTTTTAAATGTAATCGCTCAATTTCACTGACGGCTGCTTGACTCAAATGAATCATGGAATTATTTTTGTCTATTTAAACCCCATCTTTCAGTATTACAGACGGATGAACTATCGAATATAGGACTTACGCACTCGCTACGAAAATCAAGGCTTTGAGATTGCTTCCCTAGGGTCGCAATGACAAAAATATGTAGTTGGTTACGTAAGTCCTGGAATAAACATCCACAGGCTGTAAAGCGCAAGAATTTGCCTAACTAGGCTAAAGTTCTCTTAGATAACAGATTTGAGCTTTGCCTATAATTCCCCACTCGTCTAGGGTCAGGGATTTTGGCTAATTTAAGGTCTTGATTAATCCAGCATATCATTAACTGAGAACTTAGTCCCCACCTAAATTGAGGTAGGGACATCTAGCTAATAATATTTACTTCAGAAGGTTTGCAAAAATAATCAGTATATTAGCTTGTTTTAGCCCTATTTGGCCTATTAAACCCCAAATACACCTGTTGCGGTTTTAGTTCTTAGTCCGGGCATAGTCATCTTGGTAGCGAATAATATCATCTTCGCCTAAATACTCACCATTTTGCACTTCAATCAAGACTAAGGGAATCACACCAGGGTTCTCTAAACGATGGGCTGTACATTGGGGAACATAAGTTGATTCATTGTTACTCAACAGCACCTCTTGTTCGCCACAAACAACCCTAGCAGTACCAGAAACAACAATCCAGTGTTCACTGCGGTGATGATGCATTTGCAGACTGAGGCGGTGTCCAGGCTTGACTTCAATGCGTTTAATTTTGTATCCACGTCCTTCTTCCAAAACGGTAAAAGAACCCCAAGGGCGCAATTCAGTGGCGGCAACACTTTTATTCGCAATGGCCACAGGTAGGGGCAGAGTGTTAACTTGTGCAGATTCTTGATATTGAGCCATAGTTACCTCATTTGGAGACATAACAAACCGTCATTACTGTTAACCATTGATGGAAAATTTGGCGCAATTTTGCAACCGTGAAAATCGTCATTTTGTTGCACCTTGCTAAACATAGCAAAATCAAAGTTTAGGGTCTAAAGAATTACTGCTAAAACTATGTGTCTACACTAATTCTTCATGCAACAAATGGTAGCTTTTTCTTAACTTTAAAAAGGGGTTAGGGGCTAGAGGCTAGAGATGAGAGGTGATGGATGAGTAAATAAAGCCCCTAGTCCCCAGTCCTCATCACCTTGGTTGCAGGAAAATCCCAATGCCGTTGTGAACACGAGCAGCGGTATTCGGAGAACGGTCAAGAAGTTGTCCTCCCAGGTAAAGACTGGTTGAACTACCACCATCTAAATTTAGAGCATTCACACAGCCAAGACGATTCATGATTTGGGCGTGTTCCGCTAAGGTTGGTCCTAAACCACCAGCACGGTTATGCACAGCAGCAATGATGAGAGAATTGTTGGCTGTGGTGCAAATGGCACTACGAATAGCTCTTTGTGTAATAAAGGCTTTACTAAATTGTTCACTTTCGGCGTTCAGCACAATTTGATTGTTTTGGATTAGTAGTGGCCCCGCTCCCATAATGTGAGGATAACGGTTAAACTCAACCGAATTAGTACTACTGCTAATGCTGACTGCTGTACCGATGGGCAATTGTGATGCAGAAGCAGCAGCACTGGCACGGAAAGTTAATAGGTAGCCATCACGGGGAATGGGAATGGCTTTTTCATTGGCTTTGCCACCTGGTAACTGATTAGTAACTCGGTCTGTTTGGACAACCAAAATAATTTCGTTGTCTGTGAGAGGGGTATAGCTAGGGCCCCAAGTCGGGGTATAACGAGCAATCCCACTTTGTACATAGCCACTGTTGAGAAATAAAATCGGTAATTTTTGGTTATTGGGAGCATTTAAAGTTTCTTGCAAGGTGAGACGACCTAAGTAAAATTCCCCAGAATTATTCCAGGCGATCGCTCCCCGATTGAGAATTGGCCCTGATAACCATTGATTATCTCGACGTATTGCTCCTAAAGGTAATGTATTGTTGCGATTGAAATAACCAGCGTTAATTGCCGCTATAGCGGAGGATTGCGCCGCCATTTGAATTAAAGGTGCAGTTCCTGTTTGGTTGTTAGTATTGATACCAATGGGTTTTAAACTTAACCCAACTTGTCGGGGATTTACATCTAACCAAACCACAGGAAAACGATCTATGCCTAAATTGACAAACTGCTGCCGCCAGCGCAATCCTGGTGCCCAAGAAATATCTTTTTGCACTAGTGCATCGGGGCGCAGATCAATTACTAGGCGATTGGGGTCAGGTAAGGTGATGATCTGCGGCGACATCCCAAAAGGCACACTCAAACTAATGATTGTGCGGTTATTGACTATATCTATTTGTCTAATTAATGAATTTGGAGTGGTTGGTGTTGGGAGTTGTTTGAGTAAATTCGGTGGTGATGTGGGTTGGGGTGCATAGCGTTGGAGTAAAGCCGGATCTGCTATACCATCCAAGGCTACTACCCATTCTGTATCGGGTGGTGTAGTGGTTTGAGGGGTGGGCTTTTCAGGGTCAGCAGGTCTGGCTATGGGTAACCCTTGTGAAACTAGCCAGGGAGTTGGTTGATCTAAATCTAAGACTATGCGTGCTGATTGAAAAGGTGTATTAGGTGTAGTTGCTTTTTGCTGACTCTGGCGAATATTTTTTATTTGTGATTTTGGGGTAGCAATCACTAAGGTGTTGCCATTGGCTTGGATCTGCCATCCTGCTGTTTGAGCAAAATTAGTAATGTCTAAATAGCGATATCCTCCTTGCAGTCTGGTGGTTAAAACTGTTGGCTGAGTGACCGATGAAAACCACTCTACTGGTTGTCTGTCTGAATTATTGCTACTTAAAAAATTTACGCCAATGAATTGCCTCAAGGCGCCATCACTTAGATGAGTGGTTATTTGACCACTGCTTCCGGGTTGCTGTACCCAAGCCCCTATCAAAGTACGACCGTTGAGGGAAATTTGATTACCACCAGCTGATGCCCTAGATGAGGGAGGTACTGGGGTCTGGGCAGTTAATTCTGGTACTGTGGTAAGCATTGAGGGCTGCTTGGCACTAATAGGCCCAGTAGCAGATAAGCACAATACAATTGTAGTAACTGTTAGTACAGCAGCCCAGAAGAACCTTTGATTAGCTTGGTTGGCAATATTATTGCGGTATTTGCGTTGGCGGCGATGCGGCATTTTGACCATGATTTATTCGGTACTTTGGATAAGTATCACCCAAGCAACTAACTAAAACTAATTGTGGGGAAATCTTAAAAAATAGGGATTTAATTTCGACTAAAACGTGATAGTGTATATGTTGGCTATCTATCTCTTGTAAAATCCAAGAAATAATCTTCCCACTAGAATCACTGTCACTAAATGTTTTAACTATCACTAGTTTCAGTCAGACTATGCACAGTAGTTTTAGTGATCACAACTGGTTTAAAATATTAAACCCTCACCAATTGTTGCTACTGTTGCTACTTAAGTGAGGTCTGTTTTGTCGTAACACAGGTGACAGCAGAATAATCAGCAAACCAGAAATATTTACAATAAAGATTTTTAGGAATTGTCAAATGGGCATGTATTGTAATACGCTGATTTTGTTGCTGAATCAGGATTATTTCGGCGTTTAAAACTAAGTTGTGTTACAGGTAAGCCATAATAGCTGTATCACAAAGCCAAGTTTCATCTGGGAATGAAGAATTGAGCAAAAAACTAGCTATGGCTAACGCCACGCTATCACGATGTAAGTAAAGGGCTGTACAGACAAAGGTAATTTGTCTAATTTTTCTAACTCAGCAGAAATACACAACATAATAAAAAATAACGCAAACATTTTAACACGGACAAAGACTAAAAGAAAACCGAAGTTAAAATTTTTTTTCCCTAAATTTCGGTTATTTATGTATTCTTCAAGGAATCAACTTTAGCAAAGTTTTCTCACAAATACTGGCAAAATTTGTGACTCACGATCTCAGGAACAGGCTATGAAAGATAAAGCGATGCATCAACAATCACAAACAATGAAATTTTCGGATATTGACTCTCAGGGTAATTACCAAGGGCAAAAATGGTTAGTAGAAGAACGGGATGCCTGTGGTGTAGGTTTTATTGCTCATCGCCAGAATCATGCCAGTCACGAAATTGTGACCAAAGCTTTAGCTGCCTTGACTTGCTTAGAACACCGGGGTGGTTGTAGTGCAGACCAAGACTCTGGTGATGGTGCAGGGATATTGACAGCTATCCCTTGGGAGTTGTTCCAAAAAGACAATTCCCAGGGAAATTTAGCTGTGGGAATGATATTTTTACCGCAAAATCCAGAAATAGCCCAAAAAGCTAGGGCAAAAGTTGAGCAAATAGCCGCTGAAGAAAAATTGACTGTCCTGGGTTGGCGAGTTGTGCCAGTGCAACCTGAATTGTTGGGGGTACAAGCTAGAGAAAATCAACCCCAGATCGAACAAGTTTTTTTATCGTCAGCTGATAAAAGCGGTGATGAATTAGAAAGAGAACTATATATTACCCGTCGCCGAATTTTCAAAGCTGCCAAGAATATTTCCGAAGAATTTTATGTTTGCTCCTTGTCCAGTCGCACAATTGTGTATAAAGGCATGGTGCGTTCTGCTGTCTTGGGAGACTTTTATCTCGATTTAAAAAACCCAGATTATAAGAGTGCTTTTGTCGTCTATCACCGTCGCTTTAGCACTAACACAATGCCTAAATGGCCCTTGGCTCAACCGATGCGGTTATTAGGTCACAATGGCGAAATTAACACACTGTTGGGTAACATCAACTGGATGATGGCCAGAGAATCCAGCCTGAATCATCCCATATGGAAAGATAGATCAGATGAACTCAAGCCATTGGTTCACATTGACAACAGCGACTCAGCTACCTTAGATAACGTCCTAGAATTATTGGTACGTTCGGGACGTAGCCCCTTGGAAGCCTTAATGATGATGGTGCCAGAGGCTTACCAAAATCAGCCTTCGTTGCAGAAATATCCAGAAATTGTCGATTTTTATGAATATTACAGTGGTCTGCAAGAAGCATGGGATGGGCCTGCACTTTTGGTGTTTAGCGATGGCGAAAAAGTCGGCGCTACATTAGATCGTAATGGCTTAAGACCAGCTCGCTACATGATTACCAAGGATGATTACATCGTTGTCGCGTCCGAAGCAGGGGTAGTGGAATTTGCCGAAGCCGACATTATCGAAAAAGGTAGACTAGGCCCTGGGCAAATGATTGCTGTGGATTTAGTTAACCATGAAGTGTTGAAAAATTGGGAAATTAAGCAGCGTGTTGCCAAGCAGTATCCTTACGGAGAATGGCTAAAACAGCATCGCCAAGAACTCAAACACCTTGTTGGTCAGTCATCTGTGAATGGTAACGGGAACGGGAACGGGAACGGGAACGGCAAGGGTCATGTGGCAACTAACAACATTGATAAACAAACCTTGCTGCGTCATCAACTGTCCTTTGGCTACACCACAGAAGATGTGGAAATGGTGATTCAACCAATGGCAATTGACGGCAAAGAACCGACTTTTTGCATGGGGGATGATATTCCTTTGGCAGTGCTGTCAGAAAAACCCCACTTGCTGTATGACTATTTCAAACAGCGTTTCGCGCAAGTAACCAACCCAGCCATTGACCCTTTACGGGAAAAATTGGTGATGTCGTTGAATGTGGAACTGGGCGAACGGGGTAACTTATTAGAAGTGAAGCCAGAACACGCCCGCAAACTGAAATTAGAATCCCCAGTATTGACAGAAGCAGAACTGGAGGCGATTCAGTTATCAGGATTTGCTACGGCAGAACTGTCAACTTTATTTCCCATTGCCAACGGCCCAGAAGGATTGAAAGTTGCAGTGCAGTCTTTACAAGCACAAGCAGCTGAATCAGTCAAGGCAGGTGCCAAGATTTTGATTTTGAGCGATTCTCCTTTGGAGAGGCTGCGCGATCGCCAGGGGGGAGATAATGAGATCAGTACAGAATATACTTACATTCCTTCCTTGTTGGCTGTAGGTGCAGTTCATCATTACCTAATTAGCCAAGGATTGCGAACCAAAACATCGCTAATTGTGAATACAGCCCAGTGCTGGAGTACTCATCACTTTGCTTGTCTAATTGGCTACGGAGTGGATGCGGTTTGTCCTTACACAGCTTTGGACACTGTACGCGATTGGTGGTTTGAACCCAAAACTCAACAGTTTATGGAACGGGGCAAAATCCCCACTCTCACCCTAGAACAAGCTTTAAATAATTATCGCCAAGCTGTAGATTCGGGTTTACTGAAAATTCTCTCCAAAATGGGGATTTCGCTACTCTCCAGCTACCAAGCCGCCCAAATTTTTGAAGCCATTGGTATCGGTGGCGATTTACTAGAATTGGGATTCCGGGGGACAACTTCCCGTATCGGTGGGTTGAGTGTCAGCGAACTTGCACAAGAAGTGCTGTCCTTCCATAGCAAAGCTTTCCCGGAACTAACAGCCAAAAAATTAGAAAACCTGGGGTTTGTTAACTACCGTCCTCACGGTGAGTACCACATGAACAATCCCGAACTGGCTAAGGCGTTACATAAGGCTGTAGATGGCAAGCAATATGACCACTACGAAGTTTACAAACAGCACCTACGAGGCCGTCCAGTTACAGCCCTGCGTGACTTGCTAGACTTCCAAGGCGATCGCCCGTCAATTCCTTTAGAAGAAGTAGAATCAGTCAGCGAGATTGTCAAACGCTTCTGTACAGGTGGGATGTCTTTGGGTGCATTGTCACGAGAAGCCCATGAAACTCTGGCCATCGCCATGAACCGCATTGGCGGCAAATCTAACTCTGGGGAAGGTGGCGAAGATCCAGTCCGTTATAAAGTTCTCAATGATGTAGATGCATGTGGTAAATCACCAACCCTACCTCATTTACATGGCTTACGAAATGGTGACACTGCTTCTAGTGCCATTAAGCAAGTTGCATCAGGACGCTTTGGCGTGACACCAGCATATCTCAGCAGCGCCAGACAAATTGAAATCAAAATTGCCCAAGGTGCAAAACCAGGGGAAGGTGGACAACTACCAGGGAAAAAAGTTAGTCCTTACATTGCCATGTTACGGCGCTCTAAGGCTGGTGTGACACTGATTTCACCACCACCGCACCATGATATTTATTCCATTGAAGATTTGGCGCAATTGATTTTTGACTTACACCAAATTAACCCCAAAGCACAGGTATCAGTAAAACTGGTGGCAGAAATTGGCATCGGTACCATTGCAGCAGGTGTAGCTAAAGCTAACGCCGATATTATTCAGATATCTGGTCATGATGGTGGTACAGGTGCATCGCCCTTGAGTTCCATTAAACATGCTGGTTCACCTTGGGAACTGGGTTTGAGCGAAGTGCATCGTGTCCTCATGCAAAACAGCCTGCGAGATCGCGTGGTTTTGCGTGTAGATGGGGGACTAAAAAGTGGTTGGGATGTGGTAATAGGTGCATTGATGGGTGCGGAAGAATTCGGTTTTGGTTCCATCGCCATGATTGCCGAAGGTTGTATCATGGCGCGGATTTGCCACACCAATAACTGTCCCGTGGGTGTTGCTTCTCAGAAGGAAGAACTCCGCAAACGGTTTACAGGAATGCCAGAACACGTTGTCAACTTCTTCTACTTCATTGCTGAAGAAGTGCGTCATCTATTAGCAAAACTGGGCTATCGTTCTTTGTTGGAAATCGTTGGACGTGCCGACTTGTTGAAAACACGCGACGAAGCAAAAATCACCAAAACACAATCACTCAACCTCAACTGTTTACTTCAACTACCAGATACCAAAAATGACCGTAGCTGGTTAGTACATGAAGAAGTTCATAGCAATGGCGTAGTTGTGGATGACCAATTGCTTGGTGATCCCGATGTTCAAGTAGCCATTAGCAACCAATCGGCTGTGACCAAATCCTTACGGATAGTCAACACCGACAGAACAGTAGGCGCAAGATTAGCCGGGGCGATCGCTTCCCAATATGGTGATGATGGTTTTGAAGGACAAATTAACCTCAACTTCCAAGGTAGTGTAGGGCAAAGTTTTGGTGCATTTAACCTTCCTGGGATTATTTTGACTCTAGAAGGAGAAGCCAACGACTACGTAGGTAAAGGTATGCATGGTGGGGAAATCATTATTAAACCCCCAGCAGATGCTAACTATGACCCTTCACAAAATGTGATAGTTGGCAATACCTGTCTTTATGGTTCTACGGGTGGAGTTTTATTCGCCAACGGTTTAGCCGGAGAACGCTTCGCTGTAAGGAACTCCAAAGGTGTGGCTGTAATTGAAGGCGCTGGCGATCACTGTTGTGAGTACATGACTGGTGGCGTGATTGTCGTCCTCGGTAAAGTAGGACGTAACGTTGCTGCGGGGATGACTGGGGGACTGGCGTACTTCCTAGATGAAGATAACTCCTTCCCTGAATTAGTCAATCCCGAAATTGTCAAAATCCAGCGAGTGCTTACAGAAGCAGGTGCCAAACAACTGCAAGAGTTAATTAGAAGTCATTGCGATCGCACTAATTCACCAAAAGCGCAAATGATTCTGCAAAATTGGCAAACATATTTGCCTAAGTTCTGGCAGTTAGTACCACCTTCGGAAGCTGATAGTGCAGAAGCGAATCCCCAAGCTGTTGTAGAGAAACAGTTGAGTTCAGTTTAAGCTGACAGTATAAAAAGTTTCCATCTAAGATCCCCGATTTTTTAAAGTCGGGGATTTTATTGTTTAGGAAAGTTATTTTTGATATATCCTCAATACAAGCAAATAGCAAACAAAGTTATTTTATTTGGTAATCAGCGTAAGCCCTGACAAATAAAAGCAGCCCAGTAGTGAGGATGAGAAAAGGGGAATTGCTGAGTAGAGTCTTCTATTTCTTTAATTCGTTTATTAAGTTTGGCATACATATTATATTCACACTCCCATTTCTTATTTTCCACGGAACCTAGAGTATATTTTTTTCTATTTCTTATCAGTTCTTTTTCTTTTGCTTCTACCTGCTGAAAGATTTTTTTGAGGTCTACTTTTGTAAGTTCGCGTAGCTGAATTTGGGATTTTTGTAGCGATTCAGGACGACTTTGACCTTGTTGGCGGTGTTGGTAGTAGAAAATTGAAAATAATGCTGTTGCTAGATCATTTACTGCCCAAAGGCTACTAACGACACTTCTAGCACCAGCACACAAAAAGCCTGTGGAGAGGGTGAGAATATCGTCAGTTAGAGAAGGAATACCCAAATTCGTTTCACAACAAGAAAGAAAAACATCTACCAGATTTGGTAGTCGCCAGCTTGGTGTCATTAATTGCCCTAAAGTGATACTACTATTCGCTAATTTTAATTGCGATTCCAGCGGATTATCGAGGCGAGAGTGGGCATGATGGCAGGAATGAAGTACTTGAACTTGTTGTGCTAACTGCCGATAGTTTTTATAGGTGGCTTGACTGCTACCGATTAATCTATTTTCTAATGGAATATTATACATTTGGGCAAGTTCTTCACCTTCAAATCTGGCACAGGGAAGGTTATCTTCTGCATCTTCTACAGTGCCATATTGCAAAGACATCTTATTAAGTGTTTCTATGATGTCACGTTGTTGACAAAATTCTAAAATTTGGCAGCTTGGGGTGTAACGAATGAGAAATTTATCTCCTAAATATTCTTGATATTCTCCTGTAGGTAAAGCAGCGAAGGGAATCTGATGTAGTAACAGGTGTGGGACTAAAATTAATTCGGTTCTTCGGTTACTTTTATGGTGATTATGAAAATTAACTGAATTATAAGGGCTATGATTTAAAGACAATAATGCCTACGATTTAGATTTGGCAAGTATTTAAGAGATATTAAGCATTATGTAAAAATACCAAAATTATAATTTATATTATAAAATTGTTAGTTTTCAGGTATTTACGATGAAGTTTCCTGTAGAGCAAATCTTGAATCTCC
>JAKOMP010000064.1 GCA_022241785.1 Cyanocohniella sp. LLY
TGTGGCTCCGATTTCAACTATTAACTAGTTATTTCGGAATCCTGTATTTTTTTTGATTTTCTTTCTGGGAATCTTTCCCAGACTTCAATCTTTTTGACGAGGATTGGTTTTTATTTAAGCTTTCAAAATATTTTTTTTTCACGGTTCAGGTGCGGCGGCTTTCGCTTTGGCACTTATCTAATATATCTACTCCTTTAGGTTTCGTCAAGTGTTTTCTCTAACTTTTTTTTCGAGTCCCTCTATCCTTTGCTGACAAAGCCTTTGTGGTTATCAATACAATATATAGATGTATCTATAAGATTAAATAGCTATGCCAAGTCTGTTGAGTATTTTTGCTGTCCTTTTCAGGACGTAGTAATCTCCAGGTTTTACCTTCTTGCTGAATTTGCAGGTAAACCTCAAATGGTTGTTGAAGTTGTTTCAACTGTCTTTTGGGTAAATTAAAAATTAAATCGTAGGTTCCTAGGACGCGGAAAGCTGGCAAATTTTGAATAGTCAAGGGTTGTTCTTGGCTGATGGATATGTGTTTGATTTCAAATCCTTGAAAATCTAAGTCCAGTTTTTTTTGAAGTTGCTGCTGAGTTTGTTCTACTTGAAGAGCGATCGCCTTTTGTACTAACTGGGTAGTGGGCAGCAGTCCAACACTGCCACAAGCTGTTATTAACATCAGCAAAATCACTGTAACAAAAAGCCTTACCATGTTTTTGACATACCATTCGCCAGCGATAGTATACAGCAATTTTCAGGTTGCTAGACCATATTGTTTTGTTGGGGAGTTGCGAAGTTTATGGTCTGATAGCTTTACCTGCAAACAGTTTCTGAAAAACCTGATGTCGTTGCCGTGGTGCTTCTGGTGTGATGCTACCCCAAAGACTTTCCCAATAAAAGAAGGAAATGCCGGGAAAAGAGCGATCGCGTACTGTTTCTACTTGTGTTTGAATTTGGGTGATTTTCACAGGAGTTTTTGAGGTTCCTGTCAAAATTCCAATTCCCACAGGGATACGAGTCCGAGCAAACTTGACGGCTGGTTGTTCGAGTTCAGTAATAAAACTATTTTGGTTATTACGATATACTTGCAATATCAATTCGTCGATTAAACCTTTTCTGATCCAACTTTCCCAGTCTTGTAAATAGTATTTGTAGGCAAAACTTTGTGAGTTGGGAGACAGCGATATGATGGCATTGGGTTTAATTGCTTTGACACTTTGATATATCTCTGCCATGAAAGCTGTAATTTTGTCAGCACGCCAACGCATCCATCTAGGGTTAAATGGGTCACTTGGGGGACTTTTACCTTGATGTTCTCTCCGATATAGATCTCCGGTAAAGGCATCGTAACCCAACTGGACTGGCATTCCAAAATGATCGTCTAACTGAATACCATCCACTTCATAACGGCTAACAACTTCTACGATTAGCCCCAAAATAAACTCTTGAACCTCTGGATGCAGTGGATTTAACCAAGCTTGGCGATGCACTGAGTTGTCGTTGATTTCCTCCAAGGGAATTTCGTTGGTAGATTTTATTCCTTCTTTCCCCATTGTTAACCAGTCAGGATAACGCTTGGCCAATTTTGAATTAGGCGGTGTCATGAACCCATATTCAAACCAGGGGATAACACTTAAATTTCGAGGTTTAGCTAGTTGAACTATCTTAGTTAAAACATCCTGTCCACCGTGCATTAAATTCAGTAGCGGTTCAGCATCGGAACCAATAGCTTTTTTCGCTACACGACTTTTATAAAAAGTATGCCCCCGATTCCAGACTACAGGGTAAATCGTATTAAAATTTAGTGCTGATAATTGATTAAGAGCGCGGTTAATTCCCCAAGGAACAAATAGTACCCCACTAGCAACATTGGTTAACCAAACGCCGCGAATTTCTGTTGTGCTGGATAAGCTAGCTTTCTGGTAATAAACCGGGAGAGAAGGGAAGGAAAATACACTTAAATATAGTATTAATCCTAAACAGAAAAAGTAAGAGAACACATGTCTAGTTAAAAAATTCATGTGTAGGCTTGACTTTGTTTTGGAGGGATACTTT
Organism: Cyanocohniella sp. LLY; assembly: GCA_022241785.1. Taxonomy (GTDB): domain Bacteria; phylum Cyanobacteriota; class Cyanobacteriia; order Cyanobacteriales; family Nostocaceae; genus Cyanocohniella. The sequence goes on from JAKOMP010000064.1 coordinate 2,044, forward strand.
TAATTACATATTTAGTTCGCATTCCTCCGGATTATGTGGACATTTCATCATATTATAGGCATTTGGTGAGACTTGATAAAGGTAAAAAATTGTTTTGGTCATGGGCTGTTTTCCACCAAAAAACTACCTTTGATGCTGCTGAAATCCACAAGGATGAACTGTTTTCGTAGTTTGCTACAAGTGTAGTTATTGCCTATTAAATTAAAAAACCACGTAAGCGGCCTTCCCAGAGGGAAGCCACTACGTGCCTTGAATGTATAGATAGTTTTTGACGTAATATTAGGGACGTGGGGCGTTGAAGGCTTCCCAGGCGGCTTTGGCGGCATCTTGGATGCGATCGCTAAAATCTGTGATTTCTTTAATTAATAAGTGCCAGTTTTTCTCTGTTTCTTCTTGCATGGTAGACCAAGTGTTCTCCAGGCGATCGCGCTCTATGAGTTTTTCCCGTTCAATGGCTTCTCTAGCTTGGCGCACAGCATTTAAATAAGTTTCACGGGTGAGACTACCTGCTGATTCTGCTTCGCTTTGAGCGCGTCTTTTCAAAGCTTCAATCAATGCTTTGGTTTCGCGCTTGAGTTCATCAGTTTCACCAACCAGTTCGGCTTCTACCATTTCGTTGGTTTGAGGACTGATTTCTACTATTGTGGATTCAACGTTATTATCTGTCATAGTTAGTCCTTGATTTAACTACAAAACTTCTGAAGTATCTGTTAATAAACTTGTGTAGGCAGTTGTTGCTCTATTTTTAGTAATTCTTCAATTCGTGCTTTAGTAGCTGGGTGACTAGAGAACAAATTACCCAGAAACTTCCCAGAAATTGGATTAATAATCAATAACGGCTCAAAAGCTGGGTTGGCATCTAAAGGCAGTTGTTTGGCTGTGGCTTCTAACCTTTGCAACGCCTTAGCTAAAGCCCGGGGATTGCCAGTTAATTTAGCAGCACCAGCATCAGCAGAGAACTCCCGTGTGCGCGAGATTGCTAGCTGAATAATTGTGGCAGCGATTGGTGCAAGTATAACTGTTAATAAAATACCTAAAGGGTTGCCACCTCTATCCCCATTTCGAGATCCTGCACCACCAAACCATAAGCTGTAACTGACCATTTGTGCCAGAAATGAAATAGCCCCGGCGATTGTGGCAGCAACGGCTTGTGTGAGAGTGTCGCGGTTAATAATATGAGTTAGTTCGTGAGCAATAACGCCTTCTAATTCATCTTCTGGCAATATATTCAAAATGCCTTCGGTAACAGCTACAGCAGCATGTTCGGGATCACGTCCTGTGGCAAAAGCATTGGCAGTTTGCCCAGGAACAATGTAAACTCCCGGCATCGGAATATTGGCACGTTGAGACAATCTCTGTACCATACGGTAAAGTCCCGGCGCTTGGGCTTCACTCACAGGACGGGCGCGGTAAACACTTAGTGCAATTTTATCGGACTGATACCAAGACAACAGATTGGTGACTGCTGCTAAACCAATACCTATGACTAAGCCAGTAGTACCGCCAATTATCCAGTAACTAATGCCAATTAACAAGCCACTTAAGGCAGCTAACAAAGCAGTCGTTTTCAATTGATTGGTCATAATTTTGCTCTCCCGCTAATGCTGCATAGGTGTTTTAAGACAACAGCATTACTTAAGTCGCAATCTCATTCTATCTAGCTAAACTCAGATATTGGTGCAGAGAACCTCTCATCTTTAGTACGGATTTCCCACTTAAACTTTGACGTGGTATTTAGACTTACACGGTCTTATTTTGTTTTTTTAGATACTTTTGTTATCATAAATCAATGCTTTAACCGTAATCATCATTATGTTATCGGTCGTTTCCCTTTAATACCTAAAATAAATTATTCTTGAGTAAATAATTTAACATTGAAATACTTAAATTTTCAAATACCCCTTTAAATGATACACTACCCTATGATGGTAACTAAAGTGTCATACTTAGTAATCTCACAAGATAATGTTTAACTAAGCAGCACGATTAAACGTGTACAAACAATGCAAGATAGTGCAAATTTAATCACAGAATTTGAAACATTATTTAGACAAAAATTAAAATTAAATAATTGTAGACTTAGAAAGAAAAAACAAGAAAATAATTATGAAATTATTACTCCGGCCAAAGATATTTTCTTAATGTCTTGGTGCGACTTTCCCGAAATTAACTTGGTGTATCAACCTATAGGGGTACGCACAAAGCAGACCATAGTGTATGAACGAGCCATCCGCTCCCACATTAGTTTTTGTGTGAGTAGTATCAAAAATAATCCACAAACCCCTGTTGAAAACTAGGAATTTCTGGGGTGGGTAGCACCCACCCCCAAGCATTACTTATTTACTTACTGGTACTTCAGTAGATGACTTACCAATCAACATTGCAGAATTTTTCTCACTTTCGAGGATACCGAATTCAATCAACAATTCTTCTAGTTCTTCCATCTCAATGGGTGTGGGAATAATAGTAAGATTTTTGTTTTCGATAATCTCCTTAGCCAATGTGCGGTATTCCTGACCTTGATTACTATCAGGTGCGTACTCGTTCACGGTCATCCGGCGCAACTCAGCGTGTTGCACGATGTTGTCGCGAGGTACGAAGTGAATCATCTGGGTGTTTAGACGTTTTGCCAGGGAACATAAATGATATGTGAAAAAAATCAGTAATGTAGAGTGGCTAAATTCCACCAAAACTTAGATGCTGTGCGCTTTGCTCACAATATTTATATTTCCAAATCAAATAGGATTTCTACATATGAGGATTTATAGTGAATGCGTTGATGGATAATGAACGTTTACAGATATTGACGCGATCGCCTGAGATATAAACAGTAAAATAACTAAAAAATGGTATTGTTAATTATCAATGGCGATGGAGCTCGCCAAAACCGCCGTTTCTCTGGCTGATGGCTCCTACTTTTCCCACTTGCTGCGGGGAGGGTAGGGCTGTGTTTATTAATTACCTGACTCCCTTGTAGCAAGTATCTGTCTACAAATCACACCTCAAGGAGTCATGGAAATGTTAGCCAGTGTATTGTGGATTCTCATGATGGGCTTTTTTGTGGGTCAACTTGCCCGTCGTTTAGGCGCGCCCCCTTTAATTGGCATGATTATAGTGGGGATTATTCTCGGACCCCAAGTGCGTAATGTTATTAGCCCAGATGTGTTAAATGCTGCTGATGATTTAAGAACATTGGCGGTGATGATTATTTTGATGAAAGCCGGACTAGGGCTAGATAGAGAAAAGCTATCTCAGCAGGGAACCGTAGCATTAAGGTTAGGATTTTTACCAGCAGCTACCGAAGCGATCGCCATTGCTTTTGCTGCTATGGTAATTTTTAACTTTGATTTTCTCACTGGGTTACTTTTGGGCTGTGTCATCGGTGCAGAATCTCCCGCTGTCATTGTCCCCTGTATGCTGCGGCTGAAAAGTTTAGGTTGGGGTGTAACTAAAGGTATCCCCGATGCAATTTTGACTGGTAGTGCGTTATCGGATGTGCTGCTATTACTAGTATTTAGCTTGTTGTTGAGTTTCTTAGGTGATGGCGGAGTTGAGCAACTTGTCCTTCCTGGTGGGTTAACTTTGACTCCCCTGCAATTGCTACCGTTGCAAATCATCATGCAGATTTTACTGGGGTTGCTGTTGGGCTATTTAGCAGCTCGTTTGCTAGTTGTGTTGTTAGTCAAGCAAAATTGGACACAAAATGCCGTTCAAGATACTGTAATTGCTGCTAGTATTGCTTTGTTTCTAGTCATTGCTGCTCATTGGTTGCCTTACTTTTCTGGTTATTTAGCAGCCATGTCTATGGGTTTTTTCTTAATTGAATTAGATGCACCTTTAGCTAGGAGATTGCGCGGCGGTTTTGACAGTTTGTGGATAGTCGCTGAGATTTTTTTGTTTGTTTTATTGGGTGCAACTATTCAACTGCAAGTATTAGAAAAAATTCTTTTACCTGGTATTTTAATCCTAGCCATTGGGTTACTCATCGGTCGGATGCTGGGATGGTATCTTTCCACGTTGGGTAGTAATTGGAATTGGCGCGAAAAACTATTTTTATTACCAGGAAACTCACCCAAAGCCACAGTACAAGCCGCTATTGGGGCATTACCACTGGCTCAAGGGATTGCTGGAGGTGAGACAATTTTAGCGATCGCAGCTTTATCAATTTTAGTCACAGCACCCTTGGGCGCTTGGGCAACTATGAGCTTTGCACCTAAGTTATTAGAACGGGGAGAAGTTGATCCCACAAAAGTGACAGTGGCGACGCGTACCTTATTAGTAGCAGCCGTTGATACTTCTGGTTTAGCCACAACAGTTTTAACCAAGGTAGCAGATTTAGCACGACGCAGTAACGGTGAGGCGATGGTTTTGCATGTAGTGAATTTGCCGAATCACCGAGAAATTGAACAACTCAAACAGCAAAGTCAACAATTACTAGCTGATATTAGATATGAGTTTTTAACTGTCAATGGTGCTGTTCCAGAAGAGATTATTCGTGTTGCTCAAGAGCATAAAGCCACTGCAATTATCATCGGAAAACGTGGTCATCAAGCTTGGGAAAATGTACTAATTGGTTCTGTATCACAAGCCGTTTTAGAAGCTAGTTCTATACCTGTAATCCTAGTCGATAATTCCTCAAGTTAAATAATTTGTGTGTAGGCATAGCCTGTAATAAATATCGCATTGGTAAGTAGCTCTTGTATCATAGAAGAGTGATTCAGAGGAAATAGGCAATGACCATCACCGTTCAAGCAATTTATGAACAAGGGGTGCTTCGACTCACCGAACCCATATTGTTAGAAGAAGGTACTCATGTTGAAGTAATTGTTATTACCAAAGAATCTCAGTCTGTAGAAAAAACTCCAGCAGAAATTCTAGCTGAAATAGCAGCTATGCCTTTATAAGCTAGTCACAATGATAAATTTCCTGGTCGAGATCATGACAAAATTCTCTACTCTTAGCAAAACGCATCATGATTTTTGTAGATACAGGTGCATGGTTTGCCAGTGTAGTTCCTTCAGATTCAGATCACAGCAAAGCCTCTGAGTGGCTTAGTCAAAATACCCAACCATTATTAACAACAGACTATGTAGTAGACGAAACACTCACTCTCTTGAAAACTCGTAGAGAAGGGCAAAGAGCAATGATTTTAGGAAATGCTTTCTTTGCTGGTAATTTGGCTACTATTTACTATCTGACTGAGGAAGATATTCAACAAACCTGGCAAGTTTTTCATCAATTTTCTGATAAAAACTAGAATTTTACAGACTGTTCCAGTAAAGTTGTGATTCAAAAACTTAGGTTAACTCAAGCTTTTGCATTTGATGATCACTTCCATCAATTCGGTTCTGTTAACGTTGTACCGTAAGTAGGCGATAAGCCTGCGGTATGGAGTGATACAAGAGACAAGCGCCGTTATGGTAGATTGAAACTACTGTGTAAAGTGCAGCAAAATGAGAAAGCCTAATAACTATTACGATAAAATTGCTCACATCTATGACCAAACTCGTTGGTTAACAGATTCTATCGCTGAAGAAGCGGCAGATTTTATTCTGGAATTAGTAAACGCAACAGCTGAAACATCTTTTTTAGAACCTGGTGTTGGTACAGGCTTGAATGTTCTTCCTTTTGTCAAACGCGGCTATTCTGTCACGGGAATTGATGTTTCTCCAGAAATGCTTGACCAATTCAAACAAAAGCTGGAAAATATTCCTCCCAATCTCAAGCTGATTAATGCAGATGCTTCACAATTGCCTTTTTCAGATCAGAGTTTTGACGTTGTGTTAACCGTTCATATGCTTCACACCGTTTCCAGTCAGAAGATGTTTTTGGATGAAATTATTCGCGTATTGAAACCACAAGGTTTTTATCTCAATGCTCAATGGATTACTCCACCTGCACGCATGGAGTTTGAGCGTTATTTTAGAGATATTGCAGCTAAATACGAAGTAAAAAAAGCACCAAAAAAGGTTAACAAAGTAATCGAACAAATCAACACAGAAGACTATCTACTCAACAAAGGTTATCGGTCAAACTATGTGATTGCAAAAGAGTGGACGGTAAGCAATACAGTGGGAGAACTCCTCGGTTTTTTAAAATCACGGGCTTACGGTTTATGTTGGCTGGTGTCGGATGAGATATTTCCTCATGTCATGAGTGAGTTTGAAGAGTTTTGTGTTGAACATTACGGTTCCTTGGAAACAGAGTTATCATCTGAAGCCAAGTTTGAGATATGGACATATACCGCAAGCTAACACGGCGTCGGTGCGATCGCCTTAAATTATCCAGCAGTTACTTCAGCACTTTTGAACTGGACAATAGTTTTTAATTCCGCTTCCTCTTCTTTGAGAACATGGTAAAGTTCCCAATTTTGTTGTAGGTTTAACCAAAACTCTGAACTGTTCCCAAAAAATTTTGCCAACCGTAATGCTGTACTAGGCGTTATACCCCGTCTTTGATTGACAATCTCATTAATTCGCTGATAAGGAACGTGGATTGCATCGGCAAGTTCTCTTTGTGATATTTCCATTGTCTCTAGGAAATCTTTGAGTAATATTTCACCAGGATCGGAAGGGGATCTATGCTTTGGAATTCTTATAACTCCTAATGGTAGTCTACTATTTCAACGTCTGATGCTCCTTCGGGTTTCCAACAAAAATTAACTATATTTACCTTTAAGCGATCGCTTGTATCTCTGGGTGTGATGTGGAGAACTACAGATGGCAAATCACCCTGACTACTCATATCATAGGCTCAAGTATAAATCTATAGTTTTAGCTTGTGTATTGAGTAGGAGATATTACGAGCAAGTATGAAAAGCCAAATTTTAGCTACAGGCGCATTTTTAACTATCATTAGCCTGGCAACAATTGCCCAAGCAGCCAATTTTACACACGTTCAAAAGTTATTATCAACCAAAGAATGTCAAAACTGTAACTTGAGTAATGCAGGTTTAGTTATGGCTGACTTATCTGGAGCCAATTTAAGTGGTGCTAATCTTGCAGGTGCTAACCTCAGCCGTGCAAATTTAAGCGGTGCTGATTTGCGGGGTGCAAATTTAAGTGGTGCTGGTTTATTTGGTGCTAACCTCAGCGAAGCTAGACTGAATGGGGCGAACTTAGCGGGTGCAGATCTGAGAAGCACCTACTTAGCCAATACAGAATTTCAGGATGCTTACCTTAACGGTGCTAACTTTCAAGGTGCAATTGGTATACCTATGCAAATTGCGACACCAGAAGAATTTTATGCCTTGGGTGTGGCCGAAGCACAAAAAGGCAATCAACAGCAAGCCATCAATTATTTTAATCAAGCGATCGCATCTCAACCAGAATACCCAGGTGCTTATTTAGCCCGTGGTGTTGCCCGCTACCAAATGTTAGATCGACAAAGTGCATTCCAAGATGCTCAAATTGCCGAAAAAATGTTTCGATCCCAAAACAATGAGGTAGGAATCCAAACAGCACAAGCTTTTATCACAGAATTGCAAACACCATACTCTGATAAAGTAAGTACTGGTAAACCCAGATTTTTTGACTTTTTAGGTAGCCTTGGCTCGGTTTTACTTCAGTTTTTACCGTTTTAAATGGGGGAACCCTTTTCTGCAAAACGCTACGCGGTAAGCGCAGCTATGCCCATCAGGGCTTTACGGGGAAGTCAAAAGGAGCCAGTGCGATGGGCGGGTTCTCCGACTTGTAGCAACTGGCGTTCAAAAACGTTGAATTTTGAATTAATGACTTTATCTCATGAATTGTGGACAGCGAATCAAGACATTGCCAAGACTTGTTTAGAGCATCCTTTTGTGCAAGGTATCGGTAATGGTAGTCTGGAACCAGAGAAGTTTGCTTACTATGTAGGGCAAGATGCTTTTTTCTTAAAAGCTTTTGCCCGTGCATATAGTATCGCCGCAGCGAAAGCACCCGATTGGCAAGGATTTATGACTTTTCATGCCTTGGCTGATGGGGTTTTGGCAGAATTGCGGTTACATGAAGGCTACGCTACTCAGTGGGGGGTAGATTTGCGTGCTGTGGAACCTGGAACGGCTACCCGACGCTATACTGATTTTTTATTGGCTACCGCTTGGAGTGGGGATGTAGGAGTAACGGCTGCGGCTATGTCTCCTTGTATGCGTCTTTATGCTTTTTTGGGACAAAAGTTAGCTAGTAATGGTATTCTTAATCATCAGTATGCTGATTGGATTCGCACCTACAGTAGTGCAGATTTTCAACCCCTGACACAACAATTAGCAGATTTGGTGGATAAATATGCTACTTCTAGTTCTATAATTCACTCAACTTACCGTTATGCCATGTTTTGTGAGTTAGATTTTTTTCAAAATGCTTTTGATAATTCGTAAGTACTAAACCCGAATTTTTCACCAGAGCCGCACCTGAATACTTTTGCTTGCAAGTATTAACTCAAACGCTTAAGAAGTATCTCTGGAATATTGGCAAAATTTGCGTTCTCAGTATGACGAGGAATAAACATGACTCAAGTACTACCACAACAAAAACTATTAACCATTCAAGAATTTTTGCAGCAAAAGCCAGAAGGAAATCGCTATGAACTTCATCATGGGATAATTATCGAGATGGCCCAGCCTTCAGGCAAGCATGAAAACGTCACAGGTTTTTTAAGCGTTCAGATAGGGGTTGAATTTACCCGACTAAACCATCCTTACAACATCCCCAAAACCGGATTAGTAGCGTTTTCAGATGAAGAAACCGACTTTGCTTACTGTCCAGATGTCCTAGTTCTTGATCGCACAAACTTAAAAAATGAAGAGCTATGGGAAAAATATTCTACTGTACAGCAGCCAGAATCAATTCCTTTAGTGATAGAGGTAGTAAGTACCAACTGGCGTGATGACTACTACAAAAAATATGCTGACTACGAAAAAAAAGGCATTCTTGAATATTGGATTGTGGATTATGCAGGTTTGGGAGGTCGTGATTTTATCGGAAATCCCAAACAACCCGCTATTTTTGTCTGTAAGTTAGTTGATGGCGAATACGTCAAAACTCTATTTAGAGGAAACGAGCGCATAGTTTCTCCTTGTTTCCCAGAACTGAAACTTACCGCACAGCAGATTTTTGATTCGGCTCTGTAGCTTTCCCATCATTCAAAATAATTGATACGTCCTTCTATTCCCTGTTGCCTCTCATCCGTGAGAAAATCAGATAATACAATCGCCATACAAGCGATGATGGCACGGAAGGAAAAAAGATGTCGGAGAATTTGAGAAGCCAAATTGTCACGCAAGGGGTGCAGCGATCGCCTAATCGAGCTATGCTGCGTGCAGTTGGTTTTCAGGATGAAGATTTTAATAAGGCCATTGTGGGCATTGCTAATGGTTACAGTACGATTACTCCCTGCAATATGGGGATTAATAAACTGGCCCAAAGGGCGGAAAGTGGCGTAAAAAGCTCTGGAGCAATGCCGCAAATGTTCGGTACCATTACCATTAGTGATGGCATTTCTATGGGAACTGAAGGGATGAAATATTCCCTGGTATCACGGGAAGTGATTGCTGATTCCATTGAAACCGCCTGTACTGGGCAAAGTATGGATGGCGTGTTGGCCATTGGTGGCTGTGATAAAAATATGCCTGGGGCGATGCTGGCCATGGCTCGCATGAATATTCCGGCTATTTTTGTTTACGGTGGCACAATTAAACCCGGTCACTACAAAGGTAAAGATTTAACTGTTGTTAGTTCCTTTGAAGCAGTAGGTGAATACAGCGCCGGCAAAATTAATGATGATGAACTCTTAGCAGTGGAACGCCAAGCTTGTCCTGGTGCTGGTTCCTGCGGTGGTATGTACACAGCAAATACCATGTCTTCCGCATTTGAAGCGATGGGGATGAGTTTACCTTATTCTTCCACAATGGCAGCAGAGGATGAAGAAAAAGCTGATAGTACAGAAAAATCGGCGTTTTTCTTAGTGGAAGCCATTCGCAAGCAAATTTTACCGCGCCAAATTATCACTCGTAAATCTATAGAAAATGCCATTTCGGTGATTATGGCTGTGGGTGGTTCCACAAATGCAGTATTACATTTTTTAGCGATCGCTCGCGCTGCTGGTGTTGAACTCACCATAGACGACTTTGAAACTATTCGTGGCCGTGTCCCTGTTTTATGCGATTTAAAGCCCAGTGGGAGATATGTTGCTACAGATTTACATCAAGCTGGTGGGATTCCCCAAGTCATGAAGATGCTATTAGAGCATGATTTACTACATGGTGACTGTCTGACTATTACCGGAAAAACAGTCGCAGAAACTTTAGCAGATATACCAGCAGAACCACGCACCGACCAAGATGTCATCCGTCCTTGGGATAAACCAATGTATGCTCAAGGACACTTGGCTATCCTCAAAGGTAATCTCGCCACAGAAGGAGCTGTAGCAAAAATTACCGGAATCAAAAAAGCCGTGATTACTGGCCCAGCACGGGTATTTGAATCTGAGGAATCTTGTTTAGATGCGATTTTGGCAGGCAAAATTAAAGCAGGTGATATTCTCGTCATTCGTTATGAAGGCCCCAAAGGTGGCCCGGGAATGCGCGAAATGTTGGCTCCCACCTCAGCAATTATTGGGGCTGGGTTAGGTGATGCTGTGGGTTTAATTACCGATGGGCGTTTTTCTGGCGGTACTTACGGCATGGTGGTTGGCCATGTAGCCCCAGAGGCAGCTGTTGGCGGTGCGATCGCTCTGGTGGAAGAAGGTGATACTATCACCATTGATGCCCCGGCTCGTTTATTACAGCTGAATGTCTCCGATGAAGAATTAGCCAGTCGTCGTGCCAATTGGCAACCCCCACCACCCCGTTACACTAAAGGCGTACTAGCAAAATATGCCAAGTTAGTATCTTCTAGTAGTGTTGGTGCAGTGACTGATTTAGATTTGTTTGGGAATTAAGATTTACCCAAATCCTTCAATGGGAAGGGCTTGCTCCCCCTGCTCCCTGCCCCCTTCCCCCCTGCTTCTTCGGTCACGAGTGTGAAGCTGGCATCAAATTCACAATAGCCTCAATTAAATTTTCTGGCTCAACTGGCTTAGAAATACGCCTTTGAAAACCTACTTTCAAGGCCCGTTTTTCATCTATTTCTCCAGCATAAGCCGTTAAGGCAATGGCAGGAATATTTCCGCCCTGTTCTGGTGGTAAGGCTCTAATTTGCTGCATCAGCATATAACCATCCATTTCCGGCATCCCAATATCACTAAGTAGGACATCAGGTTGAAATTGAGTTAAGACTTTCAATGCTTCTAGAGCCGAAGCGGCTGTCATAACTCTTACTCCTGCTTGTTCCAATAAAAAAGCTACAAAGTCGCGTGTATCGGTATCATCATCTACCACTAAAACTTGGATACCATACAAATTCAGGGATGGTGCCGACAATTGAGAATCGTGATTTACAGTCGGCTCAGTAGCCATTAGGGGGAGCTTAAATGAGAATGTGGCTCCCATTCCTTCACCCTGGCTTTCTACCTGAATAGTGCCGCCGTGCAGCTCAACTAAATGACGCACAATCGCTAACCCCAAACCCAGTCCACCAAACTGACGAGTAGTGGCGCTATCTGCTTGCCGAAAATAATCAAATACATAAGGTAAAAAATTAGCCGCAATACCCTTACCGTTATCACTAACAGCAATTTGAGCTTGATTGTCAACTTGTGATAATAGCACCTCAACTTGACCACCTGGGGGTGTAAATTTAATGGCGTTGGAGAGCAAGTTCCAGATTATTTGTTGCAAGCGGGTTGAGTCACCCGCAACTAAGGCCATTTCCGCATCGAGGTTTACTTGTATCTGAATAGATTTAGCTTCAGCTGCGAGTCGCACAGTTTCCAGCGCCGCTTTGATAATTGATGCTAGATTAATTGGGCTACTGGTGAGACTGAGCTTACCTTGCAAAATTCGAGAAACATCTAGAAGGTCTTCAATTAATTCAGCTTGCAACTGGGCATTACGCGCAATGGTTGTTAGAGCTTTTTTTGTCTGGGCTGCATCTAGCTTGCCTGTTTGTAACAGCTTTGACCAACCCAAAATAGGATTAAGAGGCGATCTCAATTCATGGGACAGTACAGCTAGAAATTCATCTTTAATTCGGTTTGCAGCTTGGGCTTCTGCGCGTGATGCTTCGGCCGCCGAGCGTGCTTGCTGTTCGGCTTCATATAAACGAGCATTTTCTAAGGCTACCGAGGCCATTTGCGCTAATTGCACTAGAATTGCTTCATCCGCTTCGCTAAATTCACCTTCATATTTATCGGAAAGCTGAACCAGTCCTATATTTTGTCCATCTCGCCCGACAAGAGGAGCAACCAGCCAACCACGCATGGGCGGATGATTTTTTGCCTCCTTGCCAAAGTGTCGCCAATTTGGATGTGCTTCTAATTCAGTTTGAGTCATCCGCATCGGTTGATTCAAATGACACACACAAGCATAAATACCAGACCCATCAGGAGTTTGATCGTAATCTCGCCAAGCTGCATATTTATCTGATAAGTAAATGGCGGTAATGGCCTGGGCCCAATTCTGGCTAATGGTCATACTCGTAACAGATTGGTGAGAACCAATAATTAATGCTGCCTGCTTCGTAATTACTTGTAATACTTGTTCAACCGAAAGTCCAGAATTAATTGCTAATGCGGCTCTAGTCAATCCCTGTAATTGGGTAACATAGTGGAGTTCTCGAGTCAGCAGGTTTTCACGTTCGAGTTCGGCTTGTTTGCGTTCGGTGATGTCAGCCGCAAAAACTGTTAATCCATCCGGCGAAGGATAAACCCGGTGTTCATACCAACGATTCCAGGTGGTGTAAAGATACTCAAACTGGATTGGCTGTTGTTCACGAACAGCTTGCTGAAATTTAACGTAAAGATCTGTGCCAACGGTATCTGCAAATATATCCCAAATACTATTATTTAGTATCTGTTCCCGTTCCATGGCAATTAGCTTGCACAGGCGATCGTTGGCATAGGTATAACGCCAGTCGCGGTCGAGGACATAAAACCCATCATTAATGCTCGACAAGATAGTTTCAACCTTCTGCTTTGCTGTTTCGGCTTCTAGTCGCAACGTCTGCTCTTGCTGCATAGTAGCTTGCCGCAGTTGTGCCAGTTTTAAAGTTGCCTCGACTCGCGCTAACAATTCACGGGCAGAAAAGGGCTTGATCAAATAATCATCGGCTCCGGCTTCTAATCCCTCAACTTTTGCTTCTTCTCCGGCTCTGGCAGAAAGCAAAATGATGGGAATTTCGCGGGTGCGATTGTGACCTCGTAACGCACTCAGTAGACCAAAGCCATCTAGACAGGGCATCATCACATCCGTCAGCACCAAATCTGGCAGATGATGATTTATACTGTTTAGTGCCGCCATGCCATCAGTAGCAGTCTCTACCACATAATCCTTACTCAGTAATCGCTTCACATACTCCCGCATATCTGCGTTATCCTCCACCAAGAGGATGCGGGTTGGGGAAATGGGGGATGTTGAAGAAGTTAGGGGGGAATAAGATTCATTGTTCAACAAATCTAAACTTCCTTTGCTCTCTGCCGACGGTAGCCAGCGTGTGGCTTCTTCGATATAAGGAGCCGCACCTAATGCGGTGGAAACTGAAGTTCGCGTTGCTTGAATTCGCTCCGGGGGTAAATGTGCAGTTCCCATAGGAATGGTGATGTTAAAGGTCGTGCCTCCGCCTTCAATACTTTCAACTTGCACTTGACCACCATGTAGTCGCACCAACTCCTGCACTAATGCCAGTCCGATTCCCGAACCTTCTTGGGTTCTTCCCTGGGCGCCCTCGACTCGATGAAATCGCTCAAATAATTGGGGTAATTCTGCTGGAGAAATTCCAATACCTGTATCACTGACTGTTAATTTTACTTGTTGCTGTACCTGCCGCAAAATGACTGTGATTGCTCCAGAAAAGGTGAACTTAAAGGCATTGGAGAGCAAATTAAGGACAATCTTTTCCCACATCTGGCGATCAACATAGACAGGTTCGCTGGGTAATTCACAAGTGACAATAAACTGTAAGCCTGCCTGCTCAATGGCCGAGCGAAATATACTGGCTAATTCCGCGGTGAAGGTAGCCAAATCTGTGGGTTCATAAACCGCTTGCACCCGTCCTGCTTCTATGCGAGAAAAATCTAGGAGTGTATTTACTAGCTTCAACAACCGTAAACCATTGCGGTGCATCAAGGTCAGATCTTGACGTTGCCCTGGTGACAGGTCAGCTGCTGCTAATATATCTTCTAACGGACTCAACATGAGAGTTAAGGGAGTCCGAAATTCGTGGGAAACATTACTAAAAAAGGTGGTTTTAGCACGATCTAATTCGGCTAAGGCTTCGGCGCGTTTGCGTTCTTCTTCATAGGCTTGAGCATTGCCAATGCTAGCCGCAAGTTGTGCCGAAACCAAATTCAGGAATCCTTGGTAGTTATCGTCAAACAGCCGAAATGGGTTTAAAGCCGCCACTAATACACCTGCTTTACCCGTCAGTCCTGATGGGGCGATGGCCACCACAGCTGCTTGATGGGGTGAGCGATTCCAGGCTCCTGTAGGCAAGTCACCAAATTGGCATCCTAAATCAGCAATTAAATCAGGTTCATGGGTTTTCAATACCTTGGCAAACTGCCACAGCGAATTATCATCAAGGGCAACAGTTTGAGGCACAGATGGGTGTCCTGGCTCAATTCCACAGGTTCCTGCTAAAGTTACGCACTGTCGCTCAGGATCAAACAAATAAATCATGGCAAACGGCAGGTCGTAAGGATTGGTTGCCAGACACTTGGTGCTTAAGGTGCAAGCTTCATCAAATGTGCGGGCATCTGCTGTTTTAGCTGCCAGTTCCTTTAATAGTGCCAACTGTCGTTCCCCAATGATGCGGGGGGTATCGTCGGTATTAGCACAGATAATGCCGCCAGTGCTGCCATCATCATTGGGTACAGGGCTATAAGAAAATGTATAGTAAGTTTCTTCTGGGTAGCCATTACGCTCCATAATTAGCAGCAAGGCTTCATCGTAAGTACCCTGCTTTTGGTATAATGCTCTTTCGGCCCGGGGGCCCACTTGATCCCAAATTTCTTGCCAGACAATAGTGGCACTTTGACCGAGTGCTTGTGGATGTTTGCCCCCAAGAATAGCTCTATAGGCATCGTTGTAGAGGTTAATCATGTTGTCACCCCACCAAACAAACATGGCTTGGCGAGAAGTTAACATAATTCGTACCGATGTTTTCAAGCTCTGTGACCAGGTTTCCACTGCACCGAGCGGCGTTTGCGACCAGTCATACATTCGCATGAGTGCCGCCATCTGACTATCGCCGATAAAAAGATTTTCCGAAATATTAGAGTTCATTTCATAGGTCACAATTATAGCCCCCGAATCAAGGTGCAACGTATCGGTTGATACAGGGCTATCATTTTGTTAGTTGTAGCTATGACAATGAAGCCGATATGAGGATGTAACGCCACATGGTATGCACCACATTGATATTCTGTTATTAATAGGGGAAAATTTATCTATCTGGGGAAGGAATTTTCACCAATTAAATTTTTCCTGGTAAGTCTAACTTGCGTAGTTGCTTACAGTTGTAGAACCCAAATACCAACCAGAATGCCAGAATCACTGATGTTAATAGCAACACTGGTACAGGGCCAAACTGAACAACTAAAGGTGGTGCAGCCGCAGTAAATAAGCCTCCACCCACAATCGGTTCAAATAGTAATTGTTTATAAGCAAAACTTTCAAAAGCACCAGAACGGTTATCGGGGTCTACCATTCGTAATAATAATAATCCAGTGGAAGTCACACCCATTGATTGTCCCATGTCACCAAGACCCCGTTCAAACCAATAAAAAGGTAATAGACGCGGGCCTAAAAAGACGAAAGCGCACACATTCCAGGCAATACCAGCCACAGACAAAATAATGAAGGGGGCTAGATTATCACCCAGTACCGACAGAGAAATACTAGCTAAAGCCGTAACAATGGTAATATCTAATGCCAGTCCACCAATTCGCTCCATGAGGACACGGCTAATCAAATAGGTGCGTCTGGTGCGTA
This sequence comes from Cyanocohniella sp. LLY, assembly GCA_022241785.1. Classification (GTDB taxonomy): domain Bacteria; phylum Cyanobacteriota; class Cyanobacteriia; order Cyanobacteriales; family Nostocaceae; genus Cyanocohniella. Next base: position 18,107 of record JAKOMP010000064.1, read on the forward strand.
CAAGTATATATTGCACAATGATGCCACCAATGAGGGCAATGGGGAATAAGGGTACGTAGGGCATCAATAGTAGTCCAGTTTGTCCCCATGTGACTGATTCTATCCAGCGCAATGCTTCTAAAATGAGCCAGCCAAATGCCACTGCAAGTCCCACAAAACCAAAATTGAGTGACAAAGGATCAATTAGTAAGTCCCGGAATAAATTTTTTCTAGCAGTTGTCACACTGGGATGTTCATCTTCTATCTGACTTTCTGGATTTTCTAAATTAACTATTGGTTCACGGCTGACTTGGACGCGTCCCGTGCGGCGTCCCCAGTTAATTAAAAATGTACCTGCAACTACTCCTGACACAAGCCCTACTGTTGCTAAAGCTAAAGATAAATCAGCACCAGCGGCAAACCCTAAGTCTGTGAAAGTTTTCGCCATCCCGGCTGATGTCCCGTGTCCTCCTTCAAAGGCGATTTCAATTAAACAGCCGACAATGGGAGGTAAACCAAAAATGGGTGTTAATACGGTAATAGCTAGTAATAAACCTACTACATACTGTCCCCAAGCGATCGCCTGACCTAAAGCCACCTGGGGAGCAGCTTTCCGCCAAAATTCCTGCAAACCTGGTACGTACTGTCCGAGAAATAAAGTAGCAAAAACAATGTTAATAAAAATACTGGGAGATTGTGACCACACTGCCTGGATATTTGCCGAAAATATGCCTGCAACTAAGGGCGAATCGGGATTAATAACTTGAACAACCGCACCTAACGCACTTCTACCTAGTAGTAAAGCAAGTATACCAGCCACAATAGAACTAGGAATGTAGAGCGATCGCAATACCCACAGGCGTTGTCTAATCAACCGCCCCACAAGGATTAATATAGCGATGAAAATATAAGCCCAAAATACATCTATCAGATTAAACATTCTTACTTTACAGTTGCTTTTAGCAGCTTTGCACAATTAGAGAATTAATTGTATCTTTTGATTCTCCATGAGTCTTGGCATCTTGGCAACAACCGACAGCAAAGCGGTGTTTCCTCACTCCCTAATTACATTGATTATTGCCAAATTCTCGGTGCGATCGCCGCTATGATCAAGAAAATCTCTAGGATGTAGCTAACGAATACACTACGGTTTCGCAGATCATCCCACAGGTAGCCTCGAAGTTTAAAAAGAGGTATACATTTGTGGGTATCAGCCCAACTCCCATAAATTCCAGTGTTTTCCACCCGTATTTATCAGCCAAAATATTGTAGTAAAAGAGTGGGATGAATCTTTATGCTTTTAGAGTTAAGACAATTGAGGATTCAACCGGGACAGCAACTGTTACTTGAAGACGTTAGTTGGCAGCAATTTGAAAATATTTTGGCGGAATTAGGCGAACATCGCGCTGCCAGAATTTCCTATAGTCATGGTTTTTTAGAAATAATGGTTCCCTTACCCGAACATGAAAAAGCCAAAGAAATTATTGGCGATATAGTCAAAATTTTACTGAATGAACTAAGTATCAATTATGATGCTTTAGGTTCAACCACCCTAAAAAACGAAAAAATGAGTCAGGGAGTAGAACCGGATACTTGTTTTTATATTCAAAATCAAGCAGCAGTTATTGGTAAAAATCGCCTAAATTTAAGTGTAGACCCACCCCCAGACTTAGCCATAGAAATTGATTTAACTTCTCGCACGCAATTGGATAATTACCAAATTTTGGGAGTACCAGAACTTTGGCGATATGGAAAACAAGGCTTACAAATTAACGTTTTGCAAAGCGGAAAATATATAAAGTCAAATTTTAGTCCCACTTTTCCCAATATTTCGATAATTGAGCTAGTCAATCAATACGTTCAGCAAAGTCAAGTTGTTGGTAGCAGCCAAGTAATTCAAGCTTTTAGAAAAGAGCTTAAGAAAAAACCTTGACAGCATCACCCGCTATAGATACCTGCACAGGTGCGCCTACAGGTAAGGCTAAATCAGTGATTGTCCGAGCGTGAAGTTCTTGTCCAGAAGCAGTTTTTAAACAATAGAGATACTCACGCCCTAAAAACCGCCGGCTACGAATAACTACAGAAGAATCGTTAGCTGGCTGTAAAATAAAGTCTTCTTGGCGAATCATAATTTCGCCTGTTTCCGTAGCATAATTGACTGGTAGCTCAAAACTCCCAACTTCAGTTTCCCATAAATTACCTTGACGACGGGCAGGGAGGAAATTCGCTTGTGTCACAAACTCAGCCACAAATCTAGAGGCTGGATGAGTATAAATTTCTTCCGGTGTACCTAGTTGTTCTAAGTGTCCCTGTCGCATCACACCCACAATATCAGAAATAGCTAATGCTTCTTCTTGGTCGTGAGTAACAAAAATGGCTGAAGTGCCGGCTGCTTTGAGAATATCTCGAATTTCTTCGCGCAATCGTAATCTCACTTGGATATCGAGATTACTTAATGGTTCATCTAACAGCATGAGTTGTGGTTGGGGTGCTAAGGCGCGGGCTAGGGCGACTCGTTGCTGTTGTCCACCAGATAGTTCATAAGGATAGCGTTTTTCTAAGCCTCCGAGTCTTACTAGTTCAATAACTTCGCCGATACGTTTTTGTATTTGCTGTTTACTAGCTTGTTTCAACCCAAAGGCGACATTTTCTGCCACGGTTAAATGAGGGAACAAGGCGTAATCTTGAAACACAATGCCGATGTCACGCTGTTCCGCGGGAACACAAATAGAGCGATCGCATACTACCTGTCCACCTATTTCAATTTGTCCTGATTGCAGGCGCTCAAAACCCGCAATTAGTCGCAACAGGGTAGTTTTACCACAACCAGAGGGGCCGAGTAATCCCAAGATATCCCCTTGTTGCAATGTTAAAGAAACGTTATTCACAGCAGGGGAGGGATTGTCAGCAAACTGCTTGGTGACATTTTGTAATTGGACAATTGCTTGTTGCATAGTGAAAATTAGAGTTTGGTTTTGATTTCTACTGGGGGTGTGACTTGCTCTTTTTTGATGTTTTCTTGGGATAGCACCAATAATGTTGAACCCATAGACACCAATAGCATCGCTAATGAGGAAGCAGCCGCATCAGCAAAATCTACGTTTTCTGTGGCTTGCCAAATTTGTGTTGCTAAGGTGCTAAAGCCTATGGGTGCTAGCAGCATCGTGGCTGGTAGTTCTTTAATGGCTGTGAGGAACACCAAAACTGCACCACTCAATACACCAGGCCTAACTAAAGGTAGGGTGACTTCTTTTAAGGTTTGCCAAGAATTTCTGCCTAAGCTGCGTGCTGATTCTTCTAACTGGGGATTGACTTGTAATAAACAAGTGCGTACTGTGCCGACTGATTGAGGTAAAAATAATACTAAATATGCGAATACGAGCATTGGTAAAGTTTGATACAAAAAAGGCAAGTAATTTGCACCAAAAAATACCAACGATAAAGCCACAACAATTCCCGGTAAACCAAAGCCTACATAGGAACAGCGCTCAATAATAGCGGTAGTTCTAGTAGGGAATCTGACTGATAAAATTGCTACAGGTAAGGCAAATATAGTAGTAGCGATAGCGGCTAGTCCGGCTGCGGAAACTGAGTTGAGGATGCTCGGTAATAAATTAGGAAAGTTGTAGCCAGTATTAAGTCCGCGAATTAACCAAAATAAGGTAATGCCTACTGGTAACACGACACCGAAGCTAGTGATCAGTAAGCAAAAAGCCATAGCCGGCCATTTCCAAATTCCCAACTTGACAATTTTGGGTGGACGCAAAGAGGCGGAACCACGACTGTAATATGCAGCCCGCGATCGCACTCGATATTCTAGCCATAAAATTAATAATACTAATGCCACCAACATCAGCGCCAAAACTGCGGCTGTGTTGCGATTAAAGCTAGCTTTGTATTGAATGAAAATGGCTCTGGTAAAAGCATCAAACCGCATCAAGGAAGGTGTACCAAAGTCACGCAACGAATACAAAGCTACTAATAATCCCCCAGCAATCATTGATGGTTTTAATTGGGGTAATACTACCTTAAAGAAACTTTCTCTACTGGTGTAACCCAAACTCCGGGCGGCTTCCTCTATAGAAGGATCTATACCTTGTAACCCAGAACGTACACTTAATAGTAGATACGGGTATGTAAATAAGGTGATGGCTAAAACTGTCCCCGGAAAACCATAAATAGAAGGTAATTCTTCTACTCCCAAAGGTGCTAATAATAACTGTAAAAAGCTACCTCTTGGTGCTAAGGTGGCAATTAAAGCAAAACTACCCACATAGCTAGGAACTGCTAAGGGTAGTGTTGTCGCTATTAACCAAAAGTTTCTGCCTGGTAAATCTGTCCGTACAGTTAAAAAAGCCAATGGTACAGCAATCAGTGTGGAAAATAAAGTCACTGTGGCTGCCATTGCTGCACTGTTGAAGAAAATAGTGATATTGCGGGGACGAGATATTAATTCCCAAAACTCATCCCCACCAATACCTACAGCACGGATCACCAAGTATACTAACGGCAAAGTAATGGCAACTGCGACTACCGCCGCCGCTAGGATCAGAAATAATGGAGGGCGAACCGAGGATTTCAACTTTTACAAAACTCCTGCACGCTGTAGTAATTCTAAGGTTCCTGGCAAATCGTTTAAGTTTGTCAGGTTCACATTAGGTGTCTTAATCTGACTTAGTGGTAATTGATTGGCTGGCCCTGCTACTCCTGAAACTACGGGATATTCATTAGTCTCTTTGGCAAAGTAAGCTTGTGAACTCGGGTTCAGCAGATAGCCAATAAATTTTTCCACTGCGGCTTTTTGCTTGGTTGAGTTCATGATGGCCACGCCGGCAATATTAATCATCGAGCCTGCGTCTTGATTGGTGTAGTGAGGAGCTACAGGAAATTTCGGATTATCTTTGAGGAAGTTAGCCAAATAGTAGTTGTTTACCAACCCGATTTGAGTTTCTCCGCGTCCTAGGGCTTCTACTATGGATGTATTATTGCGATAATCTTGGACTTGATTAGCTTTCATGGCTTTTAACCATTGTAGAGTCTTGGGTTCTCCCTCTAGTACCCGCATGGCGGTGACAAACGACTGAAAGGAGCCGTTAGTTGGGGCCCAAGCGACTTTACCACGCCAGTTTGGTTTTGTTAAGTCCCAAATTGATGTTGGCAGTTCTGCTTTTTTAACTAAATTGGTGTTGTAGTTCAGTACACGGGCGCGTCCAGAAATACCTAACCAATGTCCTTGGGGAGAACGAAAGCGCGAATCTACTTGGTTGAGCAAGTTAGATGAAATTGGTAGCGTCAGCTTTTGTTTTTCTAAAGTCCCTAAAGCACCAGCATCTTGAGCAAAAAACAAGTCTGCGCGGCTATTTTTGCCTTCTTCTACCAGGGCGATCGCTAATTCAGCCGTATCACCATATCGTACTTGGATATTCATTCCCAAGTCTTTTTTGGCCTTTTCTAACAACGGCGCAATCAGTTTTTCTCCTCTACCCGAATAGATCGTCAGGGTTTGTGTTTGTGCATTTACACTCAACCCTATCCCCCAGCTGAGCATGAAAGCTAGAGTTCCAGCTGAAGCCTTCATTAATGGTAATGTTTTCAATTTCCCAGACTCCGTATTTTCCTTAGTAGGAAGTTTTTGCAATAATTTTGCTATTTTTTACTATTACCATTAACTTGTACTGGTAAGCAAGAAAACTTTTAAAAGAATTTATTTTTTCTTGACTTACCAGAAATCAAGCTGTTGATAACAGTCTAAATAACTGCTACTTGCTGCAAAAGTTTTAATGTATTATCCAAATCATTGAGATTACTCAAATCGATTTTTTTGGCTTGTGTTTGCAGTTGAGTGAGTGATTTTAGATTACCTTTAGGTTCAACTCCCGCAGCTAAAGGATACTCAAATGTTTGACTAGCAAAGTAGTTTTGAGCATTTTCATTCAGCATAAATTCGACAAATCTTTGGGCAATATTTGGATGGTTAGCCGTGTTGAGAATTGCCACACCTGCGACATTGACTAAAGAACCAATATCTTCAGTGAAATGATGTTCTACGGGAACGTTGGGATTATCTTGTTTGATGGCTTCTAAATAGTAGTGATTGACGAATCCTGCGCCTACTTCGCCACGGGTTAACGCTTGTACTATTGATGTATTGTTGGGAAAAACTTGAGGATCATTAGCTTGAATACCTTCTAACCACTCCCTAGCGCGTTCCTCGCCCTCGGCCACTCGTAAGCCTGTGACAAAAGCTTGAAATGAGCCATTGGTGGGGGCCCAAGCAATTCTACCTTTCCATTTTGGGTCAGTAAAACCGAAGATAGATGATGGTAATTCCTCAGCTTTAACTAAATTAGTGTTGTAATCAACTGTACGCACTCTCCCAGTGATACCCACCCATTGCCCCTCTGGGGAACGATAATCACTATCTACCTGATTCAGCAATGATGTTGGTAACTGTACCGTTCTTCCTGCTTTTTGCAAAGCCCCAAGAGCGCCTGCATCTTGACCAAAAAATACATCAGCCGGGCTATTTTGTCCTTCTTCTAAAATTGCTGATGCTAACTCAGCCGTATCACCATAGCGGACTTGAACTTTAGCATTGGTTTGTTGTTCAAACTGTTTAATTAGTTCACCAATGAGTTTTTCGTTGCGCCCTGAATATATGACTAATTCGGTTTCTAACTCTGTGGCAGCTTGATTTTCCGACTCTGTAGCAGCTTGATTTTGAGTAGAATTAGCATCACAAGCGATCGCTAACCCACCACTAGCTGTTGCTAGTCCCACTACATAAATAAATTGGCGACGCTTCATCATTTCCTCCGATCACAAAAAACTATTACATCAAATATTTCTCATACAAGAAATATCTTTTTATTAAAAAACTAAATTTCTATATCACAATATGAGTCAAATAAACGTTATTTTCACAAGTCAATTATTTTGCTCATTCATTGTGTATGTAATTTTTTCATCATATAGTATTGACAATTAATCAAAATAAAGCTCCAATAAATACTTGATAATAGTTTCTATTAAACCAAAAAGGTTGCTGAAAAGCAATACAGATAGGAATTATTCTCTAATGCTAATCGGGTGTGAGGTATCAATGATGTTGTCAAACAAAATTTATTTATGGCTTTTAATATCTGTCACGCTGACAGTACAAGCCTTTTTTGGGCAAACAGTAAATGCCTCTGAAGTCCCTGAAGTTAATGAATCCATAGACAGTCAAATAATTTCTCAGGAAAAATATTCAGTTCCAAATACCAGCACTGATTTAAGTTTTGCAGATGATGATCTAGCTCAAGTCACTAGTATTTCCCAATTAGCAGACGTACAGCCCATAGACTGGGCATTCCAGGCTTTACAATCTTTGGTAGAACGTTATGGTTGTATTGCTGGTTATCCTGATGCCACATTTCGTGGGAACCGCGCCTTGACTCGCTATGAATTTGCAGCTGGGTTAAATGCTTGTTTAGACAGAGTTAATGAACTAATTGCTACAGCTACTGCTGATGTAATTACTCAAGCTGATTTAACTACTTTGCAGCGATTGCAAGAAGAATTTTCCGCAGAATTGGCGACTTTACGTGGCCGGGTAGATAGTTTAGAAGCCAGAACAGCTGAACTCGAAGCGAACCAATTTTCCACAACCACAAAACTCAACGCCGAAGCTATATTTTTGCTGGCGGATGTATTTGGTGATGAAAGAGCAACTGCTCTAGGAGACGGTGGAGGCGGTGATTTAAATGTCAACACCATTCTTGCCAATCGCGTTCGTCTAAATTTTGATACCAGCTTTACAGGTAGCGATCGCTTGCGAGTTCGCTTGCAAGCTCGTAACATAACACCCTTCAATGCTGGTGTTACTGGTACTAACATGACTCGTTTGGGATTTGACGGGAATGAAAACAATAACTTAGCAATTGATGATTTTTACTATCGCTTCCCAGTTGGTGATAAAACCACTGTGTGGTTAATTGCCAATGCTTTTGGCTCAGATAATGTTGTTGAAAATACCTTCAATACCTTATTACAGAGTGGTAGTACGGGTTCTATTTCTCGGTTTGGGCGATATCATTCCATTTATCGCCTAGCTGAAGGTTCAGGACTTGCTGTCAATCATAAATTTACTGACAATCTAGCTCTTTCCTTGGCATATCGAGCGAGAAATGGTAATGACCCCAACGACAAAGCAGGGTTATTCGATGGTCAACAAGCCATACAATCACAATTAACATTCCAACCAAGTCCTAATATTGGTTTAGGTTTGACGTATGTCAACTACTACGCACCTAGTGGCTCTGTCAACTTAACTGGTAGTATTGGCAGTGGTTTTGCTAGCCGACCTTTTGCCACAGATTCTGCTACTTTAGCCAATGCTTATGGCTTACAAGCCAGTTACCGATTTAGTCCAAATATTACCCTCTCCGGTTGGGGTGGTTACACCAAAGCTCAAGCCTTAGCAGGTAGTGACCAAGGTAACAAAGCCGACATTTGGAACTGGGCTGTAACTTTAGCCTTCCCCGACTTAGGAAAAAGAGGCAACTTAGCTGGTTTTGTATTTGGTATGCCGCCTAAAGTCACCAGCAACGATGTAGAAGCACGTGAAAATACAGGTACTTCTTATCACTTAGAAGGTTTCTATCGTTATCGAGTCACAAATAACATTGATATTACTCCTGGTTTGATGGTGATTCTCAATCCAGAACACAATGATAGTAATGACTCTCTGTGGGTAGGAGTTTTGCGAACAACTTTTAGGTTCTAATCTTAATTTCGTGCGAGCGTCCCTGCTGATATCAGGGTGGGGACTCTCACCGGGATCATCTAAACTAGAAACACATCCCGTTTGCAGGATTTGAGTGCCATGTCCCAGGTAATTATTCCATCCCTGACATTGGAAGAATTTCTCCAGTTACCAGAAACAAAGCCTGCCAGCGAATATATTAATGGTGAGATTATTCCCAAGCCAATGCCAAAAGGAAAGCATAGCCGATTACAGTTAAAGCTATGCAACGGTATTAACGATATTGCCGAAAGTGAAAAAATTGCTTACGCTTTTCCCGAACTGCGTTGTAGTTTTGGCAATCGTTCAATAGTACCTGATATAGCAGTTTTCAACTAGACATCTCCGAAAACTATCAAAGCCTTTATACGGCTAGGCTATAGGACGTAAATGCAGTCATCCTAAATTAGCTAGTCTGTACGAGAAAATAAGGCTTTGAGATATTTGCTGTTGATAATTAGACAAAAATATTTAGTTATATGCGTTAATTTTAACACGATGAAATAGTCGATAATTCTAATGGTAATATTAGCGCTCTAATTCGTAATCTGACTAATCCCTTCGGGTTCGCAGTCGCCTGCGGAGGGAAACCCTCCCGCAGCGCTGACTCACCACAAATTGTCAAAATAACTTGTTCATACTTTTTCGGATTTAACCTAAATCTGTCTTGAACAACTCGGAAGATTTTGACCGAACGGATGCGATGTTCAACAAATATTCGTTTAGAGGAGAACTCCTTGTTTGATTTTTTCTGGTCAGTTGTTAACTCTTTATTTCTTGGTTTCTTAATTGGAGTATCAATTAAATCTTCTCCTATATAACCTAAATCTCCCTTGAAACTTTGTTTTGAGTCAAAGGTATCACGATTTTCTCTGAACAAAGTTATATCGCTTTTTGGACCTGGTTCTCCTGCTACAACATCAACGATGTCTCTACCATCTGGCATGATAATTATTTGGCTTTTAAATGTATGATTACTCTTCTTACCTGAAAAATATTTTTCTTGTTCCTCATTATCTCCAGGCCTTTCCCTAACTTGTTCATAGCTATCTACAATTAATTCATAGTCCGTGAGTATTTCTTTAACTATCTCATAGTCAGATTCGGTTTTTTTTACTTGTTCAATTAAACTTGACGGTAGTAATTCCCTCAATATTGGCAACCAATAATTAAATATGTTATTTGCTGTCGATTCACTCACTCCAAACTGGATACCAAGAAGTTGAAATGTCGTCAGATGTCTGAGATAAACCAAAGTTAAGATTATTTGTTCTTTCTCAGATAGTTTTGGTTTTCGACCTCCACCGCCAGCAATAATTCTAACTTTTTTTGATTCTCGTAAAGCTTGTTTTTCTTGATTTAATTGTTCGGCATTTTTGATTAAGTGTTGTAACTGTTCATACTCCAAACCAATGAACCGCTGTGTTTCTTTTGGATTCTCTTCAATATAATTCAGTATGTTGCTCATGTTTCTGTGTAAAAAAGCTCCTTGATGTTCTTTTACCACAGAATGTTACTATTTTGGAGATGTCTACTGGTCACGTATTCCCTTTGCAGTTGATGGGGAAGTACCCGATGATTTTCTGCTTTCTCCAGACTGGACAATTGAAATTCTTTCCCCAGAACAAAGTTCAAATAGAGTCACAGGTAATATTCTCTATTGTTTAGATCATGGTTGCCAATTAGGTTGGCTCATAGACCCAAAAGATCGTTCTATTCTAGTTTTTCGTCCCCATCAGCAACCAGAACTTTTACGTAACGATGAGCTTTTGCCTGTGTTAAAGGGGATAAATTTAGAAATAACAGTCGCTCAGGTGTTTGGTTGGCTGAAGATGAGTAGTTAAATGCTCTAGTATTTACTCAACGAGCGTAAATTTAGGAGTAAACCTCTGTCTCTGCAAATTATTAATGTTCCCCCCTCCACTTCTCAACCACCCACAGGTTTAATTGTCTGTTTACATGGTTGGGGAGCTAATGCTGAAGATGCAGCATCTTTATTACCTTTTTTCAACTTACCAAATTACCAGTTTATATTTCCCAATGCCCCCTTTCCTCATCCTCATGCGCCTACAGGTAAGGCGTGGTATGACTTGAGAATGGAGAATATGTATGAAGGTTTGGCAGAAAGTAAGCAAATGCTCATGGATTTGCTGCAATCTTTAGAAAGTACCACTGGCGTACCGTTATCGCGGACGATTTTGAGTGGATTTTCTCAAGGTGGGGCAATGACTTTGGATGTAGGATTACAATTGCCCCTAGCTGGATTAGTGGTGATGAGTGGATATTTGCATCCCGATGTAGTCACAACAGCTAAAAGAGATTTTTCACCAACAATAATTATGCATGGTAGGTACGATGAAGTTGTACCACTGCGAGCTGCCTTAAAAGCACGAGAAACCGCAGAATCTCTGGGCGTTGCCGTAGAATATCACGAGTTTGACACAGGACACGAAATTAGCCCACAAATGTTAGAAGTGCTACGAACATTCGTAATCAATGCTATTGCGTAGTCTAGAGTACAAATTATTGCCAAAATCTGGTAAAAATCCTGAAAGTTTTTAGGAAATACATGTCCTCTAATGAGTAAGATAGATTGGGTGGGTGCGTTAAGCGCAACTTAACCCGTGCTGAGTGCGAATTCTGCATAAGGGAGGGGCAAGCATTATGAAAACTCTAAGCATTTCCCAGAAAGAAATTTCTGCTATGACTACAGCAGATGTGGAAGAGTTGGCTAATCGTCTGGAACTAGATAATTACAGCAATGCTTTTGAGGGTTTAAATGATTGGCATCTACTGCGAGCGATCGCGTTTCAGCGTCCGGAGTTAGTAGAACCTTATGCCTATCTGTTAGACTTAGAAGCCTACGACGAAGCGTAACAATTAATTTTGGATTTTGGATTGGGGTTAACTAGCTAAAATCAGAGATATTGATCTGTACTGTGCCAATGCCGTCTACGTTAATTCCCAAATCCTCTATTAAACATCCAAAATTGAATAAGGTTCTAATTGGTGTAGGCGGCGGTATCGCCGCTTACAAAATCTGTGAAGTAGTTTCCACGCTATTTAAAACTGGTGTAGAAATTCGCGTAATTCTTACCCATTCTGCACAAAAATTTATCACGCCTTTAACTTTAGCTACCTTATCGCGTCATTGTGCATACACAGATGATGATTTTTGGCAACCAATTCACTCTCGTCCGCTGCATATCGAGTTAGGTGAATGGGCAGATTTGGTAGTTATTGCACCTTTAACGGCGAATACATTAACCAAGCTTACTTATGGGATGGCTGACAATTTGCTGACAAATACAGTCCTAGCTTCTACTTGTCCCGTGTTGTTAGCACCAGCCATGAATACAGATATGTGGGAACAGGCGGCAGTACAGCGAAATTGGCAACAGTTACTCACAGATAACCGATATCATGGATTGGGCACAGCATCAGGTTTATTAGCGTGCGATCGCATCGGTGCTGGGAGGATGGCAGAACCTCCAGAAATTGTCACTTACATTCAATCGTTATTACACACTGGTGGCCAACGCGATTTAATTGGTAAACATATATTAATTAGTGCTGGAGGTACACAAGAATATCTTGACCCAGTGAGATATATTGGCAATCCCTCCACAGGGAAAATGGGACTAGCTTTAGCACAAGCAGCATGGCATCGTGGGGCAAATGTCACTTTAGTTCATGGCCCAGCTAATTGGGATGTGCCTTTAGGAGTGCAAGCTGTACCTGTGGTGACTGCGGAAGAAATGCAGCAAGTAATGCAAGCAAATTTACCTCATGCTGATGTCATAGTCATGTCCGCCGCAGTAGCAGATGTCAAACCCAGAGACTATAGTACAGAGAAATTACCCAAGCGATCGCTTCCCCAAACCTTACCTCTAGAACCAGTACCAGATATCATTGCTCAATTGGCAAAACTCAAGCAACCTCATCAACGTTTAATCGGGTTCGCCGCCCAGACAGGGGATATTATCACTCCAGCAAAAGAAAAGTTGCAGAATAAGAACTTAGATATTATTGTTGCTAATCCCATCGATAAACCTGATAGTGGTTTTGGCAGCGATCAGAATCAAGCCATATTTTTAGATAAGCAAGGGCGACAGCTAGAAATTGCACCTTGTTCTAAATTAGACATGGCGCATCATTTATTTGATTTTGTGATGTAGTTTACTGAGACTTGTTAGTTTGCTGGCGCTTACCCATGTCATACTTGCTGCAAATTAACTTTAAACTGAATCACCTTGGATCAATTTTCTCAAAGATTCATACTTTTCTGGAGGCAGTCGATATATATTAGGTCCTGCTTTACCAATAATATATCCTTGAACATAAGCAACACCTAACTGCTGCAATTGATATAGATTGATTGGTGAATATTCATCTAGACCTTCCACAATAATCTTTGTCAAGTGGAGTTCGCTAGATCTTGCCACTATTTCCCGAACAAAGCGAATGATAATATCAACTTGCTGTTGATGAAGAATATCCCGATCAATTTTGACGTATGGTGGTTTGAGTCCTGCTAATCGAGAAACTGAAGCGTAGCCAACTCCAAAATCATCAATTCCAAATTGAATCTCTAACTCTTGGGTATACTGTCTTAACTTCTCCTTAAAAGCTTGTAATGGAGATCGCAAACGAACTCCGTCGTTATACGCCGGCAAGTCAGCTTTTTCAGAAATTTCTAAAACTAGACTATCAGCCGGCAGCAGTGTATAACCTTTCTCATCTGGTGTTGTAATTTGACGAACAGTATCGAAATATACTGTCCTCATAAGCGATTCTGGATAAACATTAACCGATAAGGGACTTATTTCATCAGGTCTATTTCTTTTTGCTTCAGAACCTGCACGACGATAGCTTTTAGCTGCAAGTTTAAGAAGTTCAATATCTAATTGGACAGTAAATTTACGCCCCCACAGTTCTGCGGCATCAAATAAGTCAACAGGTGCCGTCAAACTCTCTGGATCTCTGGCAAGTGCCTCCCAACGAGTGATTGCAGTTTTTCTTAAATCAAGAATAGGCTCAAAATGTATAACTATTTGTGAAAGACGATCACAAAAGAGTTCAAATCTTTTGTTGTAAAAAGAGATTGGTAAAAAACCATAGTTACACTTTAAGTCATCTAGAATATCTGCTTCGACTCTTGAAGGTTGTAAATGAGAGTTATTAGTAGCTTTATAAAAGCTGGCAATAATGTTCGTGTAGGCATCATTAAGATAAGGAGAATTGTTTGACAAGCCGCAAACGACCATGAACTCAATATAATTATCTGAATCTAGCGGTATCAAAAGAAAAGCTTTAGAATTCAATGTTTTTTCATCATGAAATATCCTATATACTCCATGATGAACTGTTGTGAAGATAAATTCAGTTGAAATAGTTGATAGAATTTTAGTCTTTATAATCTCAGTATATTCTGCTTCATCAATCTCCTCACTTAAAAGACTTTGTGATTTTAATTTCCAGATATCTTTATCTTGAGAGCTATTCATTAAAAAGATGAATTCTGCATCTGAAGCAAGTCTAATTATCTCAAGAATAGAGTTTGTATTGGCAATATTTAAGGATGCATTATTCTGAATTTGGGAAAGATAATGGCTCCTGAAATGTTCAATTAATCTCTCAATAAATGGGCTAAGAGATTGAAGTAAACTTGGTATAGGATTGTAATAATCTAAACTTCCTATTTTTTTATTTTTTTCTAAATTTATTTCTCCGAGGTCGATTTTATTATTGTTGACATTTAGTAATGGATTTATTTTAGTCTTTGATTTTGCCAAAATAATCTCAAAGCCTTTATCTTTAAGAACAATTATTTTAGGTGTTACATTAGGAAGTTTCTCCTGAACTTTTCTAGTAGCATATTCGTGCAATTCAAGAATTGACACCTGACCATCCTTATTATGATCTCCGGCTCCTGTTTCAATTCCTTCAACAAGGTATCGGGTATAAATAGAAAGATCCTCTCCTTTTTGTTCAAAGGAGTATTGTGTAGAACTGGAGGATGCTAGAACAACCCTTCCTTCGGCACCAAGTTGTCCCTGCAAATCGAATGAACCATCATCCTTTGCTTGCAAAGATGGATCAAACGCCCCACTAAAACAGCAGTCTAGAATAACTGCCTGCCGCTTTGCACGGCTATTATTCATGACATCATGAACAAACTGAGCCGGCACTGCTGTCGAACGTAGTAGCTCTCCTTTATCATTCTTACCGGTAATGCGAGTTGCAAAGAAAAGCTTATTGGTATCATCCTTAATGCCGTGTCCAGAGAAGAACAATAGTAGCAAATCATCCTTACTACGCCCTGTACTAAATAGTGTTTCAATGGCACGTTGCATTTCTTGAAGGTCAGGATTGGTGAGGGTTTTTATTTCATCAAATCCCCCAATTTCAGGATCTTGCAGAACTCGCTGCATGGCTTTTACGTCTTTAACTGCCGCAGGTAGTGGATTTAACTCTGGCTCATACTCACTAACACCGATCAATAATGCTATTTTTGCCATGTTCGCCTACTGTTACCCTGCTATAAAATCTTGTGCTGCTTTGATCGCAGCTTCTAGCTCTTCCCGACTATGAGCTTTGACTTTCAGGCTTTTGCCATTAGCTTCTACTTCTAACTCAATCGGCTTACCACTCAGTCGATTTCCTAAAAAACCAAATAGCTGCTTGGCATTTTTAGCATTCACCTCGGCTGTCAGCAGTCCTATGATAAAACCGCCTAATGCTTTGCTAGCCTGCGGCGGATTATTGTCACGAACTCGATAGACCGAATTGACCTCATCCATTTCCTTGAGTTCTGCCATCAAATTTTGAATTTGTGTGTCTCGGTGTTCAGGCTCCAAGTCAGGATCATTTAAATTAATAGTTAACTTAATGCTAGGTAAAATTGACATTCTACTTTATCCATATTTATGTGATTGCGTCTTGAAAGAGATTATATTAATTGAACGGAATCTCAACTTGCTGAACTAACCCAGACACAAAGTAGGCTAACGGCGTAGGTGTCGATTCCAACGAAATGTTGTTGTGATGACGCTTCGCGGATTTTAGCACACAATGTCAATTTTTATACTCTTATAATAAAATATAATCTTAATTAAAACATCCAATATTCTTCTTAAAGTAATGATAATCATTATTGTTTTTATATTCAGAAATTAATTCTTGGGGATAATTTATTCCTTTCAAGTCGTTAAAAACTTCATCTCCCCACCTCCCTCATCTCACCTCAAACTTGGGCAGACTACGAACGGCGTTATACATTAATAAATATATCTGTAACACCTGACTAATTCAGGCTTGGTATTTCACAGCGAAGGGTTTAGAAATGTTTACTTCGTCAGAGACTCCCATAATTGGGACAATTTTACTAATTGCTTTGGGTATTTTAGGTTGGGGCTTTTATCGTGCTAGGCCTTTTGGGAAACTGGGAATCTTAGCCTGGTTGCAGTCGGTGGTATTGATGACTCCCTGGTTGTTATTCTTTGGTTTGTTTGCCGCAGGAATTTACATTAATATAGTTGGTATCTTGGTTTTGGTGGTAGTTTCTGCTGGTTTGTATGTTTATTTAGGTAGACAGTTACGCGCAGCTGGGCAAGATGCCATACTTAAGCAACGGGCAACGGAAAGATTAGCCGTTAGTGCTGCACAGGAAGCAGAAAATAACCCACAAGTGGTGCTTGAGGAATTAAAAATTGAAACACTGTCAATTCCTGATGAAGATTTAAGCGCTATTAAAAGTATTTTCGGCATTGACACGTTTTTTGCCACAGAAACTATTTCCTACCAAGAAGGCGCTATTTTTAAGGGTAATCTGCGGGGAGAACCAGAAGAAGTTCATAATCGCCTGACTGCAAGTTTACAGGAACGCTTGGAGGATAAATATCGGCTGTTTTTGGTGGAAAACACAGATACGAAACCTGTGGTGATTGTTCTACCTAGCCGGAATGATCCCCGTCCCATGACATTACAGCAAAAATCTTTTGCGGTGATTTTGTTGATTGCAACTATCGCCACCAGTCTAGAAACTGCGGGATTACTGCTGAATTTTGATCTATTTGCCAACCCAGAAAAGTTTACAGCCGCTTTACCAATAGGTGCGGGGATATTTACGATTTTGGCAGCTCATGAAATTGGTCATTGGGTACTCGCCCGTCGTCATCAAGTCCGCCTTAGCTGGCCATTCTTTTTGCCGGCTGTGCAAATCGGCTCTTTTGGTGCTATTACTCGCTTTGAATCTCTATTACCTAACCGCAAGGTACTATTTGATATTGCTTTAGCAGGGCCTGCTGCTGGCGGAATCGTTTCTGTATTAATGTTAATCACCGGTTTGCTGCTTTCCCACCCCGGTAGTTTATTTCAATTACCCAATCAGTTTTTTCAAGGCTCAATCTTAGTAGGTAGCTTGGCACGGGTTGTCTTGGGTTCCGCTTTACAATCACCTGTAGTTAGTGTCCATCCCTTGGTGGTAATTGGTTGGCTGGGTTTGGTAATCACTGCTTTAAACTTAATGCCAGCCGGACAACTAGATGGGGGCCGTATCGTCCAGGCAATTTATGGACGCAAAACCGCAGGAAGAGCCACTATAGCAACTTTAATTTTACTAGGGATAGTGTCTTTGGCTAATGCACTAGCTGTTTACTGGGCAGTAGTTATTTTCTTTTTACAACGGGATTTAGAACGCCCCAGTTTAAATGAAATCACCGAACCAGATGATGCTAGAGCCGCTTTAGGACTTTTGGCTCTCTTCTTAATGATTACCACCCTCTTGCCTTTGACTCCTGGTGTAGCAGGAAGATTGGGTATTGGAGGATGAGGGTTAGGGAGATAGGGAAGCTTTTACTTCCCCAATCCCCAGCCATACCATTTGTCGTCAAGCCCTGATGGGTATAGCTGCGCTGACTGCGGAGTGTCCCTAGTTACTCCTCAACATTGCTGGAATTTTGAGGAGTGACTTTTGACTTTTAAATTGATTTGTTACCAGTCCCTACCCTACGGTTTCCAACCAGTGAGCAAATTCGGATAAGCCGTTGGTGTGGGAAATAATTTCTGGAAGCCGTTTTGACGCGCTTGGGGTTGTTCTCGGCTGAGATTCCAGAGGGTTTCATAGAAGAAAAAGGAGACTCCAGCAAAGTTGCGATCGCGCGCTGCTTGTACTTGGGTTTTAATCTGTTCTATGGTTACTGATCTGTTCTTTAAGCCAGATAATATGCCGATACTTACAGGAATATGGCTGCGGGCGGCTTTGACTTCGGGATACTCTAATTCTTGAGTGAATACTTTTAAGTCATCCCGATATATCTGCAATACTAGGTCTTCGACAATTCCCATGCGTTCCCAGCGTTGCCAGTCTGCTAAATAATATTCGTAGGAGAAACGCTGAGGATTAGGAGCAACTGAAACAATGCAATTTTTTTTACTGGCTTTGATGGCTGTAAATGTCCGCTTCATGAAGTCGGTAATTTTGTTAGCTCTCCATCTCACCCATTCGGGGTTTTTAGGGTCTTTGGAGGGGGCTTGACCACGGTGTTCTTTTTTATAGAGTGCTACTGTGTAGGGATCGTAGCCTAATTCTGATGGCAAGCCGAAATGATCATCAAATTGAATGCCGTCAATATCGTAGTTTCTGACGATTTCCACGACTAAATCTTGAATGAATTTCTGGACTTCTGGATTAAAAGGATTTAACCACACCCGCTCATGTGTACCTTCTTTGACAATTTTAGTACCGTCGCTGCGGCTGGTAAGCCATTGGGGACGATTTTTAGCTAAGAGGGAATCTGCTGGGGCCATGAAGCCAAATTCAAACCAGGGAATTACTTTTAATCCTTTTTGATGCCCCTCTGTGACCACTTCTTTAAGCATATCTCGCCCTTGCAGTCCAGGTTCGGGGTCAAGCGATCGCCCAATTACTCTGGCTGCTACTCTACTAGGATAGAGCGTATATCCCCAATTCCACACCACAGGATAAACGGTGTTGAAGTTAAGTTCATTCAGGCGTTGTAAAGCATTCTTCAGGCGATCGCGTTCAAATAGTACATTACTATCAATATTGGTTAACCACACTCCCCTTAACTCAGAGTTAGGCGGTGGCGTAAGTCTAGTTTGAGCGTTCAAAGGCAGCGATAGCATCACCGTAGCTATCATGCTCAAGGAAACTATCACGGCAAACAAAGCCTGTTTTTTACCAGGAAGGATTTTCCCCCCAATTAACTCCACACACCACGTGACAAATTTTTTCATAACTTGCTGGAGAAAGCATAAAACGTTAATCATGACTAGTATATGGGGATAGAAGTTGCGTTGTTACCTACTAGTCAAGACAGGTACTAAATTTTTACCAGCAATTTATTCACTTTTTGTCTGCAAATTACTACCACTACATTGTTATTCTTTCTATAAGAACCTTGATACATTTATACATATGAATCAATAAATCTTAACCCTAGCCAATAGCCTATATTTAAGATTATGCTAAGTATGATAGAAAAATAATTTTCCTATTTTAACCGTATATCACTGATAACAGAAGTCATGGCTGAAACTGTGCTTTGAATATCAGTCTGTACTATTTTTTGCTGTAAGTACAGGAATTATAATGAAAAGTTTAAATAATTCAGAAGATAATTTAGCAAATATAACAGCATCTGTCCAGAGGCTGGTGAGGGCGATTATGCTCGCCACTGGTCACTTTTCTTTGATATTAGCCTGTTGTAACTCTGTAAAAGCACAACCACAAATATTGAATTTATTACAGGAATTGTCATCTGTAGATATCCAAGAGATTGTCATTTCACCTACGGCGGAGACACTGTATACAACCATTGCCGATACAATCGGGATAAATCAACCCGAAGCTTTAATGGTGAAAGGTTTAGAGTCTGTAGTAGAAATTAATCAACTAATTATCAGCACTAATCTCATGCGCGATGAGTTTCGCAAAAACCTACACTGTCCCCTAGTGCTATGGGTTAATGATGACATTCTAGGTAAGCTAGTTTGGCTAGCACCTGATTTGAAGAATTGGGCAGCTAGTACTATTAGATTTGATGGCTATGAACATCAAGCAACGTCAAATTCAGCATTCACCCCCTCAGAAGTTTAATTTTTATTTCCCCAAGTAATACTAATTCGTAGTTCATTGGGATTACTGGTGCTAATTTTTCAAGTTCGCTATATATAAATTTACTATAAAAATTTAGGAACAAACTCTCAGTATACTAGAGTCTACTATTACATGAATAACAGAAGATAGATAACTCATATATTCCCCAAATTTCAGTTGTGGGACTGATTACTATTTTGTGTTTAATTGCTAAATCTTAGTTTTTTACACTTTTGATACGGACTAATACAGCATTTTATTAGTTGGTAGCAAATTAAATTTAGCAACACTCTGTGTACCTTGGTTTTGACCTGAGGTAACTTTGCGTTGAAAAACGTAAAAATTGTACGTAAATCCTTAATAAATATTGTTATTACATTATGAAGATTAAACTAAAAAAATATGGTTCTTCGGTTACTTTTATGGAGAATTAATAGTAAAATGCCAGTTTAATAAACTGCGTAATCGAAAATTACTAAAGTTACGAAAGCCATATCCAAGCCTTTTAATTAACTTAAGTTTATTATTAATTCCTTCTA
>JAKOMP010000065.1 GCA_022241785.1 Cyanocohniella sp. LLY
CGTGTTTTAGCAAAGGCAAGAATTGCGTGTTTTAGCAAAGGCAAGAATTGGCATTGAACACGTCAATCGCCGCCTGAAAATTTTTAAGATTTTTGGTGATACATATCGTAATCGCCGTCGTCGTTATGGTCTGCGTTGTAACTTACTGGCAGCAATTTATAACTATGAGTTAAATTTAGCAGTTACAAAATGCCAGCCTTTAAATATAACATAAAAGTAATTTTGCAAGAGGTCTATTAACATATTGCTCCAACTTGTCAAGTGATTCATCGAATCTTCGTATTAAAGGCCATATGTCGATTGCCAAATTAAATGACCACTTGACAAATTAATGTCTTTACAGATATTTAGCTTAAAACCCTTACTGAGTAAGGGTTTTACTATTTTAGTCTGAAAATAGCTTACTTGAGACTTCTTGCCAAAATAATTGTCCTTTTTTGGAATTTTGACAAAATATCTGTCCTCACTTGAAAAATGCTCTCAGCCAAAATTTTTACCAAAATTGACAAAATAAATGTCCTTTAAATAGTACAATACAACTACGTTTGTATTAAACATATATGTAAATATGCTGGACGATCATCCAAATGGTGAGCAAGAGCCAGAAATTAATGAGATAGTGACTGAACTATCAGCAGATGATAGGCATTTGCTCGATCTGATTCAAAAATTGATAGAACCATGCGATCGCATCACCTATGGAGAGAGACAAAGAGAGGTCGCAGCCAAACTAGGCAAGTCTGTGCGGACGGTACGGCGACTGGTCAAAAAATGGGAAGAAGGAAGGTTTAGCTGCACTTCAAACCACGGCACGGGCTGACAAAGGCAAACATCGAATACATGGCTAAACCCTACAGTAATGATTTCCGGCTCAAGGTAATGCAAGCGATTGAGTTGGACGGTATCAACAAGAGTGAAGCAAGTCAACTGTTCAATATCAGTCGCAATACAATTAACTTATGGTGTCAGCGCAAAGCGCAAACTGGAGACATCAAACCAAAGCCAAAACAGGGATGGCAAAAGCGTTGCAGAATAACTGATTGGCAAAAGTTTCGGGCATTTGTCAAAGCAAATGGCGATAAAACTCAAACCCAAATGGTAGAGCTATGGGATGGAGAGATCAGCCAACGCACGATGTCACGCGCATTGCAGAAGATTAGACACACGCGAAAAAAAAAACATATGGCTACTGGCAACGAGATGAAGCCAAACGGGCGGCCTTTATAGCGCAACTGGAGAATCCAAAAGCACCCCACCTGGTTTATGTCGATGAATCTGGAATGGATGAACGAGATAATTACGGCTACGGGTACTCACCTACTGGAGAACGTTTTTGCGACCTTAAATCAGGTCGGCGGCAGGGTCGCATTAATATGATTGCTGGCTACCGGGATAGTCAATTGATTGCTCCATTTACGGTCGTTCGCGTAGCGTCTCCGATAGGAGAGGGGGCTTGTAACCGTACAGTGTTTGAAACCTGGTGAGAAACATGCTTGATTCCCGTTTTGCGCCCAGGTGATTGGGTAATTGTGGATAATGCAACCTTTCATCATGGCGATCGGATTGCTCAACTTATCCAAGACGCTGGGTGTCAGCTCCTGTATTTGCCGCCTTATTCACCAGACCTCAATCGCATTGAAAAATGTTGGGCATGGTTGAAAAGTCGGATTCGCAAACAGTTAGATAATTCAGCTAATTTACGCGATGCCATCGAATTCGTTCTCAAGCAAGCTGCGTCCTAACATTAATGGCTATAGCTATATAAGGTAATTTGCTCTGGTTGCTCGACAGCCGGATGGAAAATGATTGTGAAAGTTGCATTTGGTATCAGTCGGTGTAGAGCTTGGGAATGAGCTTCCGCATCACTCCGGCGGCGAAAACGAGCAACTATGTGGTGTTGCATATTAGGAAAATGGCGGACTATACACCAAGGATTTAGCTTTTCAATGTAGGTCACAAAAACCTCCCGATCATACCTATGATTTAGCTGGGGAATTGCAGTTGAAGAATAGACAAAAGTTGCTTAAACATTCCCAAGACTAAAGCCACCCTACTGTGAGAGTGGCTGGTAAAAAAATGTCAGGATGACATTGCAATTGGTTGACGGTTCGACTTCGCGGCAATCGAGCGTAGTCGAGATTCACCATCAACTTTTCGATTCCTACTTATGCTTTGTGAGAGAACAGAGTATCTTCAGAAATTCTTCGGGAATTTCCTCGAAGTGTTCTAGCAGGAAGTCCATCAGGGCAAGATGGCGCAAATCGCTGGGCATAGGACTGCGATAATTGCGACCCTTGGAAAACCAATGCCGGACAGTTGAAAGTGAACGAGAGCAAATACGAGCGATCGCTTCATGATTGACATCCCATTTAGCATAAAAATTATTGGGTGTCATTCCTAGTAGTCTGTCAAATACATTATGACGGATAATGGGAGATATATTTTCCAGCACGATAATCAGCTATGCCTGCAAAAAGATACATTGTTTCCCTGACTCCTGAAGAACGCCAAATTCTAGAACAATTAACCAAAACAGGTAAAGCCGCTGCTGCCAAAATCAATCATGCTCATATACTGCTAAAAGCAGATGTGAATCAGCCTGATGGCGGATGGAAAGATCAGTCTATCAGTGATGTTTTCAATATCAGCACTAGAACAATTGAACGTGTTCGGCAAAGGTTTGTAGAAGAAAGCCTAGACAATGCTCTTGTACCCCGTCAGCGACATTCATTGAAGTTGCGACGACTAGACGGAGAAGCAGAAGCCCATTTGATAGCGACAGTTTGCAGTAGCCCACCATTCGGATGTAGCC
Source organism: Cyanocohniella sp. LLY (assembly GCA_022241785.1). Lineage (GTDB taxonomy): Bacteria > Cyanobacteriota > Cyanobacteriia > Cyanobacteriales > Nostocaceae > Cyanocohniella. The sequence continues at coordinate 2,813 of JAKOMP010000065.1, forward strand.
GTTGGACATTACGGCTATTAGCAGACCAGATAGTGGCATTGGGATATGTAGAGAGTATTTCCCATGAAAGTGTGCGACAAGTGCTAAAAAAAACGAGCTTAAGCCTTGGTTGAAGGAATCTTGGGTTATTCCTCCTGAAGCCAGCGCAGAGTTTGTTTGTCAAATGGAAGACATTCTACAATTGTCTACTCGTCCCTATGACCCCGACTACCCCTTGATTTGCTTTGATGAAAGCTCAAAGCAATTGATTTGCGAAGTTAGAAAACCTCTGCCACCAGAACCAGGACAGGTTGAACGTTATGACTATGAATATCAACGGGAAGGAGTTTGTAATTTATTTATGATGTTTGAGCCTTTAGTTGGGTGGAGGCACGTAGAAGTGACAGACCAACGTACCCAAATTGACTACGCTCAACAGATCAAATATTTGGTTGACGAATGCTATCCCCACGCTCAAAAAATTCAACTTGCTCAGGATAACTTAAACACTCACGTTAGAGCCTCTCTTTACAAGGCATTTCTACCAAATGAAGCCAGACGAATACTCGACAAAATCGAATTTCATTATACACCCAAGCATGGAAGTTGGTTGAACATGGCTGAAATTGAGTTGAGTGTTTTAAACCGACAATGCCTTGACCGACGCATGGCTGAAAAAGAGGTTTTGAAACAGGAAATTGCTGCCTGGGAAAAACGCAGAAATGAACTCTCCTCTACCGTAGATTGGCAATTTACTACCGAAGATGCCCGGATTAAATTGAAGCGCCTTTATCCGTCAATTAATTTTTGACAGACTACTAGGGGCAGTACGGAAAATATAATTGCCCACATTAGAGAGATTAGGTGCATAGCTAGTGGGAGTCATCATGACTAGCCCGTATTGTTGATAAACTGGGGCAGCAGAGAGCGAAGCATTACTAGAATTATGTCCCACAACAGCTAATATGTTGGTATCTTCACCAACCCTTTTAGCAATTTGCACGGCTTCACTTGGGTCATTATTATCATTAGCGATCGCTACTTTTAAAAGTTTACCGTTAATACCACCATTAAAATTCACCTCATCTTGAGCTTGAGCTACACCACGTAGCATCTCTTTAGCTACACCTTGATTTGTGCCAATGGGTACACTTACAGCTATTTTCAGGGGATCACCTCTGCGAATAGCTTTAGCATTGTTAAGGTAAATCAATGCTTCTGGATCGGTAGGATTTGCTGTTCGATAAGACTCGAATTTCTGAATAGCAGTTTGACAGTCACCATTGGTAAATGCTTTAACTCCAGCTTGTTTGTCTGCATTAGTATCTTGTGTTAATAAAATTTCTTCGCCTACACTCATTCTATCGTTTACAATATACTCCTTCTTCACAGGACAAGATCTAGATATATATGGAGGGCGAACCATAGTGACTACAATAAAGCTAACAATTGCCCCAATAATCCCTCCGACAATAAAGGTGTCTATCCCTCTTATACGATAGTGTAGAAAATTGCTATAAAAAATATTTTTGAAAATATTTAAACTGGGTTTATACTTTGCAAGTATAGGAGCTATATCTTCATTTCTCAGTGCTAAAATTTGCTGAAACACTTGTAACTCATTTTTAGTTTCAATACTGAGAGGAAATTGTTTTTCGACTTCTTCTATATATGCTTTTTCATACTCATTTAATCTATTTTGGTAATCTTGGTAAGGTTGTAGAACTTCATGTGGAAAAATAGAGCTTACCACTTTCATCTTTGATTCCGTGACCAGAAAAAAATAGCAGTATCAGATCATCTCTTTGACGACCATCAAATAAAGTTTCTATGGCTTTTGCCATTTCTTGTGTTTGAGGATTTATCAGTGTTTTTACTTCATCAAAATTGCCAATTTCTGGATGCTGTAAAACTCGCTGCATGGACTGAACATCTCTTTCTGCTGCGGGTAATGAGGTAAGACCAAGTTCGTATTCGCTGACTCCGATTAAAAGTGCAACTTTCGCCATTTCGCTATTCTTCCTGACTAGTAGAATTTCTTAGTTACCTGAAATAAACTTTTGTGCTTGTTCAATGGCGGCGGTTAATTCTTCCCGACTACTAGCCTTGACTTTCAGCTTTTTACCGTTAGCCTCGACTTCTAATTCAATGCTTTTATTACTCAAGCGATCGCCTAAAAATCCCAGCACTTTCTTAAAATTGTTAATACTGACTTCAGCCTTTAACACACCCAGCAAAAAACCACCTACTGACTTGCTGGCTTCAGGTATTTCTGTAACGGCTACGAGTTTGGCACTTTCTACATCTAAGTCTCTAATCTCTCGCAAGAGATTACGCGTTTCCCGCTCTTGTTCTTCTGCATCTAAGTCGGGATTGATAAGAGCGATGGTGACTGTAACGTTAGATTGAGAACTCATATTGTATATTTGTAAATTTTTTAGCAGTGAATAGTCAAGTATATTTTCTGAGTATACTTGTATGGCATCATATCTGCTAGGTAAATTTTCGGTAAAACTTAGCTAAAAATTTTTAGAGGTGCGATCGCCTGCACTCAAAGAAACATCAGTAGAGCGATCGCCCTATGATTAAGTAAAACACTATTTTTAAGTTAGGCTATAACTACTGCAACTAATCAGGCTCTGGAGCTAGAACGAGGTAATTTATGACTACTCTAGCCATTAAAATTCCCCGCATTACCTACGAAAAATTTTGGGAAATTTGCCAAGCCAACAAAGACTTGCGTCTAGAATTGACTGCTGATGGAGAAGTTATCGCTATGTCACCTACTCACTCCTGGACGGGAAAGCAAAATTCTGGATTAACAGCACAACTATGGAATTGGAATGACAGCAGTGAATTAGGTGTGGTTTTCGACTCCTCTACAGGTTTTACTTTACCTAATGGTGCGGTGCGATCGCCTGATGCTGCTTGGGTAGATAATGAACGTTGGAACAGTCTAAGTGAGGAACAGCAACGTTATGAGTTCTCTCCCATTGCTCCTGATTTTGTAGTAGAGTTGCGTTCTAGCAGTGATGATTTAGCAACTCTGCAAGCCAAAATGCGAGAATACTTGGCTAACGGAGTAAAACTCGGATGGCTGATTGATCCACAACAACGAAAGGTAGAGATTTATCGCATAGGTCAAACCCCTGAAGTTTTAGAATCTCCTACCTTGCTTTCAGACGAAGATTTACTTCCTGGATTTGAATTAAAGCTCAACAAGATTTGGTGATCACAATTCTAACTCGACGCACTAGTATAAAAGCGCAGCGCAAACCGCCAAAATCCACTAGAAACCCAGAATAACAATACTGCTAACACTGCTGCACCTATTAACCAGTTACTTTGACCCCGACCGAGCATTGTTTCTGCGGGTATTGTTGTTAAAAAGGCTACTGGGACAACAAATGTAAAGAAAAAGCGGTAAGCAGCCGGGTAAGCGATCATCGGATATCTTCCAGCTTCCAATAAACCCCGTAAAACTTCTGTGGCGTTGTATATTTTGACAAACCAAATGCTAGTTGCACCTAGCATAAACCACAGGCTGTAAAGAATTGCCAAGCCAAACAATAATGGCACTGCACTCAAAAGGTAATTATTAATACTCAAACCTAAGCTTCTACCTGCATAGCCAATAATAATACTGCCGAAAATTAAATCTGGTAGTCCCCAAGGTGAAAGGGTATGAGTAGAAAGCCAAAACTGACTGCGGATAGGTTTCAAAAGGATAAAATCTAATGTGCCTTCTTGGACATGGCGCACAATGCGGTTGAGGTTGGGGGCTAAAAAAGTAGCAGCAAAGCCTTGTAGCAAGGTAAAAATTCCCAAAACTACTAAAGCTGCTTCCCATGACCAGCCATCAAAGGTGTAGCCAGTACGGTAAAACAAGAATAAGCCAAAAAGACTACCTGCGAGATTACCCAAGCTACTCAAGGTAGCTATGAGGAAGTTGAGGCGGTACTCCATCTCTGCGGCTATGGCTGTACTCCAAAATAGCCCTAGTAATTTCCAATATCTTCCCATTTTGCACCCTTAAGCCCATACTTAGCGCTGCTCATCACATCTCTAAGAAGGCAGAATAAATTTACTCAAACTTGATAATATTCAGCATTTTATGGGTTTAATTATAATTGTTTCTTGAGTACAACTGATTATTTATTTAACTCCAGTAAATAGAGTTGGGCTACAAGACTTAAGCACAAAAAGACAGAGTGGATTGTGCTTTAGGGTATGCTGTTTATTTGTATAAGAAACAGGTATATTGTTTTACCAAATTACACTAGGATTCGGTAATCTATGGCTAGACTATCCCATGAGTTACAACGCTATTTTTTTGAGGAAGAGCGCCCTGCACAAGTAACTTTAGCAGAGATTTTGTTGCTAGCAAAAGAAAGACTTTTTGGCTTTTTGCTGGTTATTCTGTCTTTACCTTCGGCTTTACCTGTTCCTGCGCCTGGTTACTCGATTCCTTTCGGTATTTTGATTTTTTTACTGGCTGTACAGTTGATTATCGGTGCGAAAATCCCTTGGCTACCCCAGCGCATGATTAACCATCCCATGAAATTGGAGACAGTGCAGAAATTTTTGAAAGCGGGGATTCCGTGGTTACGTAGGATTGAAGCGATCGCTCGGCCACGTTTTACTTATATATGTACAACTTTACCAGGTAGAGTCACCATTGGCAGTGCGATCGCCTTAATGGCCATTTCCATGATGATTCCTATTCCCGGAACCAATACCTTACCAGCCATTGGAGTGTTCGTTACTAGCTTCGGTTTACTGGAAGATGATGGTGCTATTAGCTTAGGTGGTTTAGTTCTGTGTCTCATGGGGGCAATTTTAAGTGTCTCAATTGTCATCGCAGTAATGTGGGGAGGTTCCAGTATCCTGGATTTAATCAAAGTTTGGCTGGGGCGTTAATTTCCTAAAATCCTACTAGAGGAGTATGGCAGTAAAACTTTAGGGGTGAATAATACTGTCATGACTGCCTTTAATATTCATCTCTACCTATTTTGGGAAAACTGCCTGTTTTTCCTATCTGCTACCTCTTTTTTTGTCGCCGTGGCTTGGGCGTGGAAAAATACCCAACCCTTCCATCTACCACAACCATTTCCGAGATGGTTTACCCCCTGGTTTAGCACAATGCAAGTACTGGGAGGATTACTACCTGTGGTGGTAATGCTGTTATGGGGTGTATTGTGGGGCTACACGTCTGTATTCAGCGTACTGCTTTGGTACTTTGTGATGTTAGGGTTACAAATCTTCTCAGAAAGTATCACCTTAAGAGTGTTTCATAGCGTAGTTTGGGTAATGATACCTTACTTATACGTGCCTTACCGCATTTGGCAAATGTATGAAGGCGTAAAATTAGTTGGCTCGACAACTGAGCTATTTTGGGTACACAATTTATTAGTTTTAGAAATTTTGCTGTGGACTGGGAACTATGCTTTAGATGTATCACAGCTACCAAGGTTATTTCGCTGGGGTGTCAAATATAACTCTGATATTAATATCAATTAATTATGGAGAAGTTAATCATAAATACTTGCTCTCAAAAAAAATACGTAAAATTATTAACACTTGAAAGGAATATCTATGGCATTGAAAATTCCAATACTTATGATAGAAAATTTCTTGTTAAGTCAATTCTGATGAACCTAGAATTGAATGAGTTTTTCCGCAGAGAAAAATCAATAAACTTCATAAAAATTATCTAACACTTGCATTTCGTATTAACTTCAGCTAAAGTCGAGATATCAACCTAAAATACATCTAAATAGCTCTAGTACCGTCAGGCGTTAATAAGGATACTCTTGCAAAAAAGTTATTGAGACTTCCTCCTAGCAGTATTACCTTTCAGTAGATGAAATAATATAAGCTTGATTTATATAATTTACAGACTACAAGTAAATTGTATAGATCATTGCTTATAAAGCATCCTTTTATTTTTTTGTTTTTTAATTGAGAATTATTGGCAACATGAGCTTATTTTTTGTTATATTAAAAGTACCCAGTGTCATAGAAATATTCCCACAACATCGGCTAAATCAAGCGGATTTTATCCAGGAATTTACGCGAAATCAACTATTTTCGGGTGTTATCAGGTTATGTAATCTCAGCTTAGGAATCTATATTCACCAAGATTCCCACATATGGAAATGGTTAGCTAAACTGCCATATTACTGCCAAAAGTGCTGTATACATCAGATTTGGGATATTGATATCAAGATAATAGCTAGATATGTCAAAGATTTATTTGAACTACGGAAATTAAATAGTATGTATAAATTAGCTATAAAGTACATACGAGACTTTTGCCGTCAGCCCATAGAAACCGAAAATCATTGTGATATTGCTGCTAATAATAAGTTCAGAGAATCAGCGCTCCAACAAATCAATTTTTTTGCCCGGCTAGATAAAAAACAATACAAAATTAATTTTCAACTTACGGTAATATCTCTCCCAAGATTAGTTAACACCAATATGGAAATTTTATTAACCAAAAAGACGTTTAGTGAAAATGATGTTATTACGTGGCTACCTAGTTTTTAGCAGTAAATGCCGATTATTCTCATTTATTTTTCGAGTTGCAGATATTGTAGCCAAGATGACAATATCACCTTCTCATAGTCCTTTGTCCAGAAAATTCACTCATGAGTAAAGTTCGATGAATACTTTTTTTTGTTCTGACCATGCGCGAGAAGTAGGAGAAGATATTATTGGTAGTGCTACCAATTACCAAACTTATATTTTAGTTGAATGTCCTCAACCGTGGACATATAATGCCTTTAATTCTAAATGGGTTCCCAGTAATTTACAAAAGTTGGTAGAAGAAGTATCCCGTGCTAAATTGCCCGTCAGGTTTTTGTTGATTGCTAATGATTTGTCCCATAAAGTAGACTATACAACTCTGTTGATTTATCAGAAACAAGAGGGGCTAAGTAATGGATTCCAAAAACACGAATTCAAACTACCACATATTGAGCAAGTAGCTGCTGTAGTCAAACAATGCTTGTGGGGCAAAATGCCTGATACAGAAACAAACATCACTAGAGATATTTTAGTCTGTACCCACGGTAGCCATGATCAGTGCTGTGCTAGATATGGTAATCCTTTTTATTTTCATGCAGTTGCTAATATTGCTGATTTGGCATTGGATAATGTGCGGATTTGGAAATCTAGTCATTTGGGTGGACATCGATTTGCACCCACAGCTATAGATTTTCCCAATGGCAGATATTACGGTTTTCTAGATCAAGAATCATTTCGGTCAATTTTGACCCGTACAGGTGATATTCAATGCCTAAATAAAGTATACCGAGGCTGGGGGATTATCCCAAATCCACTTCAGATATTAGAAAAAGAACTAATGCTTTGTCATGGATGGAACTGGTTTAATTACAAAGTAGCCGGCAAAATCATTCAGCAAAGTTTAGATAATAATACGATATTAGCTGAGTTAACATTTGAAGAACCCTGTGGTTCTCTATCCACGTATCAAGCTCAACTGATTAAAGATCAAACTAAGACGCTAAAACTGAAGAGTTCTTGTAATTCTAAAGAAGATTCTGTAATTGTTAAATATGTTGTAGATAGACTGGGAATTATCTGTAAGAAAGTTGCAACTTATAGTACATAAAAAGCTAAGTTAACAACTCATTTAAGGGGTGCTATCTACCAAATGATTATTGTAAAAAAATAAGTTTGTTTCAAATCATTTGAAGTGAAGCCTTGAATGATTGGTGATTTTCTATAAATCATATTTATAGCTATTGATAAATCAATCCAGTAAGAATCAGGACTTACGTAACCAACCACGTATTTCCGTCATTGCGACCGTAGGGAAGCAATCTCAAAGCCTTGATTTTCGTGGCGAGCCTAAGTCCTAAGAATAACGTGAGTTCGGGATAATTAGAAATCTCGATTCTGTCGTGATTTTGGCTGAATACTTACGATATGTACGCCGCGAGTGAAAGGAAGTGTAACGACGCAACCACAAGGGTTTTGGGATTGCTTCCCTTTGGTCGCAATGACAACTTTTCTACTGGACATGATATTTAGTTCTTAACCTGAACTGACGTTAATTAATAAGTTTAGATGCGTTCACCCTGGATGTTGGGTTACACACTGATGAACGCCGATAAATGGCAATAAACGTAGGTTGGTTTGTGCGCGTCAACCCAAGCTAAAAATTTTGAATTTTATTTAATCTAGGACTTACGCACTCGCTACGAAAACCAAGGCTTTGAGATTGCTTCCCTACGGTCGCAATGACGAAAATACGTTAGGTTTACGTAAGTCCTATAATCCACCATTTTAAGTACCCAACATTTGCAAATTATGTAAAGTCGCGTACAGTCCTCCCTGCTGCAACAATTCCTCATGACTTCCTTGTTCAATTAATTCGCCTCGTTTCAATACCAAAATTCGATCTACATTGCGAATTGTTGATAGACGGTGAGCAATAATAATAGCTGTACGTTTTACTAAAAGTTGGTTTAATGCCTCTTGCACTAAAGCTTCTGTACTCACGTCTAAACTAGCAGTGGCTTCATCTAGTACCAAAATTTGGGGATTGCGAATTGCAGCCCGAGCAAAGGCTAAAAGTTGCTTTTGACCACTAGAAATATTTGTACCTCGTTGTCGCAGTTGAGTATTGTAGCCTTGAGGTAATCGCTCAATAAACTCATCAATATTTGTGTTGCTTGCAGCTTGTTTAATTGCATCAAAAGTGTAGCTATCGCCTAAAGTGATGTTGCTTTTGACATTACCAGCAAACACAAAACCTTCCTGCAAAATTACCGCCATGTAACGCCGTAGATCTGCCTGTGGTAAATCTCGGATATCTATACCATCAACTAAAATCCTGCCTTTTGTGGGTTCGTAAAGTCGGCACAAAAGACGAATAATCGAACTTTTACCGGCACCAGTAGGGCCGACTAATGCCACTTTTTCACCTGGATGAATAATCAAGTCTAAGTCTTTAATGACATAATCATCATCTTTGTAGGCAAACCAGACGTGTTCAAAGCGAATTTCTCCCAATTCTTGTGAAGTAGTAAAGTCTTGGGATTCCAAACTAGCCATAATTTCATCTATGTAACCAAGTCGAGAATCAATGATGGAAAAGTTGTTATCAGTCTCTAAATCTAAGTTCTCAACCTTAGTCGCATCTTTGATTTCTATCGGTTCATCTAAAATGTCGGTAATTCGTTCAATGGCAGTGAAGCCTGCTTGAATAACGGTGAATTTTTCGGCAAAATCTCTTAAAGGGTCAAATAAGCGTTGGGCATATAAGATAAATGCAGATAACACTCCAAATGTGAGATCTTCGCCTAAAAGCAACCAACCACCTAGCCAAAGAACTCCAGCGATCGCAACTAGTCCGATCCATTCTAGGGTAGCCGAAACCGATGAATCATAAAAGATGGTTTGATCTACCTGGTGGGTGTAGCGGTTGTTCGTGTGGCGAAACAATTCAGCATTGAATCTTTCTCGGCGGAACAACTGTACTACATTTATGCCAACCACATTCTCTTGTAGTTGGGAGTTTAGCGCAGACAGTTCTTCCCGCGCTTTATAATTGGCTTTACGGTACTGTTGCTGAAAGATAATGATTAACCAAGTGATGGGCAATAACATCACCAGCAGCAAGCAAGCAAGTTTCCACTCAATAGACAGCATAATCCCGATGATTACCAGCATGGTAAACACATTGGAGATAATACCGATGGCCCCAGTGGAAAAAACATCCCCCAGGACTTCCACATCGCTGGTGAGTCGAGTAATTAATTTACCGATGGGTGTCCGATCAAAGAAACGCACCGCTAGAGATGTCACATGATGAAATAAGTCTTGGCGGATGGCGGCTGTGATTTTTTGTCCCAGCTTCTGTAGGAGATAACCTTGAACACCAGTTAAAAGCAATCGGATGGCGATCGCAATGAGAATGATTACTTGCAGGATAGTTAGCCCTTGCGACAAGGGGCGATTCCTGAGAAACTCATAAGTGCTGGGTTCGTTGCGAATTAAAGAAATTACCTGGCCAATCAGCAGTGGTTGTACAGCGTTAGCTAACGCGATGGGCACAAGTAACACCATTGCCAGTGTCAGCAATAGTCCACTGCGACGGGCATAAGGCACTAGACGTAAAAACAACCGCCAGTCACTGTTACCCCAGCGGTTTTGTCTATAAGATTTTTTTAAGGTCTGGTAGATGCTCATAGTAAGAGCAATTATATTAATTTTTGCAATAGGAAAAACACGTTTTCTTAATGTAGCATTCCCACTGCGGCTTTGATGCTATGCATAGAAGATTGGACGATAGCTCAAAGCGATCGCAGAGGGTACCGGAGGTAATTGCCCTGACAAAATTTTAAAATGTATCCTTTATGGCAAAATAAATACGTAATTATACTAAAAATGATGGGCTAGTCTAGCACTATCAACAGAAGTGCGATCGCTTACATTCGATTTGCCTCAAAATTAAAAAATGCAATTCAGATTTGGGGAAACCCGATCAGAGAACTGGGGAATAGAGTTAAGATTGATTTATATAGCTAGATAAAAGAATTTAAAGATGTTGAATGCAGTAGAGTTCCAAGCAAAGATTCAAAATGGGTTAATTCAGATTCCTGATGAGTACAAACAAGAATTTGGAGAAGGAGATGATATTAAAGTAATTGTTTTGGTGCAGAAAAAATCATTTCCCAAAAAGGACATAATTGATGAATTGACTGAAAATCTAGTTCAAGTTAATGATGTACTTAGCCGTGAAGAAATTTACAGTCGCTAGTTATGACTGCTAATACATATTTTATTGATACAAATGTTTGGCTCTATCGTTTATTTGATGATAAAAAGATAGAAGTGGCAGAAAGAAACAGAAAGCGTAATATTGCTATTTCAATTACGTCAAATGAAGGAATAATTATCAGTACGCAGGTTGTGAATGAGGTTTCTGCTAATTTGCTGAAAAAAGCAGCTTTTAACGAAGAGCAAATCAAAGCTGTGATTCAGTCACTTTATCGCCGTTGCACTGTGGTAGAGTGAAACTTAAATATTTTTGAATCTGCATCGGATATCCGCAGTCGATATAATTTCTCTTTTTAGGATGGTTTAATTGTTGCTTGTGCGCTGTCCGCAAGAGCAAGTATTCTTTATTCTGAAGATATGCAGGATGGGTTAATAGTAGCTGGTCAATTAGAAATTGTGAATCCGTTTAAACTAAGATAAAGAGGTTACTTGAGTTGCGATCGCCTCATGGTCACATCATATATATTGCGAAAAATGCCCTAGATCTAATCTGAGGGCATTTTCAAATTTATTTAGCTAGCTAGCTAGCTTCAGCGCATAGTCACAAATTCTTCAGCAGAAGTAGGATGGATTCCCACTGTGGCATCAAAATTAGCTTTGGTAGCACCCATCTTAACTGCGATCGCTACTCCTTGAATAATCTCTGCGGCACCGGTTCCCACCATATGTGCGCCTACCACTTTATCGGTGTTCTGATCAACCACCAATTTCATCATGGTTTTTTCGTCTTTACCAGCCAAGGTATAGTACATCGGGCGAAAGCGACTACGGTAAACCTTCACCGCATCACCATATTTTTCTCTGGCTTCCGCTTCCGTTAAACCAACGGTGGCTGCTTCTGGTGAGGTGAAAATGGCGGTGGGCACATTCTCATAACTCATGGTGCGAGACTTGTTGCCAAATACTGTATCTGCCAACGCTCGACCTTCGTTAATGGCTACGGGCGTTAAATTAATGTTGTCTGTACAGTCGCCCACTGCATAGATATTGTCTTCAGCAGTTTGACTATATTTATCAACAATAATTGCCCCATTTTTGTCTACCTGGACTTTGGTGTTTTCCAAGCCCAGTTTTTGGGTATTGGGTTTACGACCCGTGGCTGCTAAACTCACTGCATCTACAACTACCGTCTCTTCCCCATCACCATCTCTTTGAACTGTCACCAAGAGGCCTGTGTCGCTTTTCTCTATTTTGGTTAATTGGGAGTTGGTGAGAATCTGAATGCCGTGGTTACCCATTGCTTGCTGAATTTCAGTCTGCAAATCTTCATCGAAACCACCTAAAATTCTTTCACTCCGAATCACTTGGGTGACTTCGGTCCCCAGACCATTGAGAATACAAGCAAATTCGCAACCGATGTAACCTCCTCCCAAAATTACGATGCGTTTTGGTTGTTGTTTGAGGTGGAAAATATCATCGGAGGTCATGGCATATTCAATACCGGGAATCTCTGGCTTTACAGGACGCCCACCCACAGCAATTAATATCTTGTCGGCGGTGACTTGACGGCCCCCTACCTGAATTGTATGAGCATCAATAAACTTGCCATAACCCTGCAAAATTTCCACTTTGGAGTTATCCAGCATTCGTTGATAAATGCCATTCAGGCGAGTCACTTCATCGTTGACCGCCGTAATCATTTTTTCCCAATCTAGAGAACTCTTGACTGCACTCCAGCCATATCCTTGGGCATCTGCAAACAGTTCGGGAAAGTGGGAAGCGTAGACCATTAATTTTTTGGGGACACAGCCACGATTTACGCAGGTTCCGCCTAGTCTATCAAACTCAGCAACCCCTACTCTGGCACCATATTCGGCAGCTCGTCTGGCGGTTGCAATGCCACCAGACCCTGCACCAATTACAACTAAATCGAAATCGTGCTTCATGTGTCCCTCAAGTTTTAGATTTTCAATATAGGGGAATGGGGAAATCGGGGACCCCTCTGGGGATAAGGGGCAAAAGGGGTAATGGGGATTGGGAAGTTTTTCACTCTTATATCCTTTACCAAAAGATAAGGTTTAAAGCCGAGTGGAATTGTGGGCGATAGCTCCCCTGCTCCCCTGCTCCCCTGCCTCTATTTTCGTACCATTCCCTAAAAACGTTAGTTACACAGCGGCAGCTGTTCTAGCTTCTTTGAGGTAACCCAACATGGTGTCTGCATCCGAAACTTCAAAAGGATCGGTGGGGCAGTTATCAATGTGGCCTGCCTCAGTAAAAATCTTTTCGATTTTGCCGTCATTGACTACCATCGAATAGCGCCAAGAACGCATTCCGAAGCCTAAATTGGATTTATCAACTAACATCCCCATTCTACGGGTGAATTCGCCATTGCCGTCAGGGAGTAAAAATACTTTTTCTGCACCTTGCTGTTTGCCCCACTGGAACATGACAAAGGCATCATTCACAGATACACATACTATTTCATCAACTCCCAGGGCTTTGAACTGGTCATAGAGTTCTTCGTAGCGGGGAAGGTGGGAGGTAGAGCAGGTGGGTGTAAATGCTCCAGGTAGGGAAAATACTACAACACGTTTGCCACCGAAAATGTCTTGAGTTGTGCGGTCTTCCCAGCGATAAGGGTTGGGGCCAGAAATAGACTCATCGCGCACGCGGGTTTTAAATACAACGTCGGGAACTCTTTCGATAACAGCCATATTAATCTTTATTGATGAGTTAGTTTTTTAGTTTGTGATTGCATGTCGCTCACACTATCTCAGAATAATTCTGATTTAATAAAAATTCAATAGTTATAAACACTTATTTATTTTATTAATTAAAATATAATATTAGTTAATGACTGGGATCGATTATAATGGGGGAACAAATCATCAACAGGCAAGATGTAGCAGCAAATATGCAGCAAGAGGCACACACAATTATTCAAACCTTAAAATCCAAGGGTTTGAGGGTGACTCCTCAGCGGTTTGCAGTCTATGCAAATTTGTTATCTCGAGCAGACCACCCCACAGTTGAAATTATCCTGGCGGATCTCAATAAAGATTTTCCAGTGTCATCTCAGGCGACTATATATAGTTCGTTACAGGCCCTGCGAGAAGTGGGACTTGTGAGGGAGGTGCTGCTAGAAGAGGGGGTTTGTCGCTATGATGCGAAGATTGAACCCCATCATCACTTTTGTTGTCACACTTGTGGGGCAATTGAAGATATTGCTTGGGAAACTTTCCAGTGCATAGATATGCAGAAATTAGGCCCTGGTGTGCGCGGCGAAAGCTATGAAGTAATTGTGCGGGGGTGGTGCGATCGCTGTAATGTAAAAGAGGCTAAAGACTAGGGGCTACTTGAGGACTTTATGTAAAGCTAGTAGCAATTCGTTGATAGTGTAGGGCTTTGGTAAAAATGTCTGCGTACCAGTGTTCATTACTTCCCCTAACCTACTTTTAGACATCAGACCGCTGGTGGCAATGATTTTCACCTGGGGGTTAATTTTTTGCAAGGTGCGGATAGCAATTATTCCATCTAATGAAGGCAACATGATATCCATCAGTACAGCACTAATTTTGTCTGCATATTTAGCATATAGTGCGATCGCCTCGATGCCATCACCAGCGATCATGGTTTGGTATTGGTGCGTTTCTAGCGATATGCGGGTAATATCCTGAATCGCAGCCTCATCATCTACAATTAAAATTAATTCTCCATGTCCTATAGATGTGGTTAAATCTTCGGGAATGGGTGTTTCGGTTTCCCCAACTGCTGGCAAGTACACCTTAAAAGTGGTACCACTTCCCATTTCACTGTAAACATTCACGAAACCACCGTGGCTTTTGGTGATGCCAATGACGGTAGAAAGCCCTAAACCGGTGCCTTGTCCTACAGGTTTGGTGGTGAAAAATGGTTCAAAAATTCTATCTAAGACTTCCTCAGAAATACCAGTTCCCGTATCCGAAACGGTAATTACTATATATAGTCCTTCTTGGGCTTCCAGATTCATTTGAGCGTAATTTTCGTCTAGCCATACATTTTCCGCAGAGATGGTTAACGTGCCACCATTGGGCATAGCATCACGGGCATTGACGCATAAATTCATTAGTACCTGATGCAATTGGGTACTATCTCCAGATACCATCCACAAATCGTGGGGAATATCAGTAGAAATTTCGATGGATTTGGGGAAGGTTTCTTTGAGAATTTTAGATACTTCCACAATCAGGTGTCTCACTTGCAAAGTGATACGCTTACCTTCTACACCCCTAGCAAACGACAACACTTGCTTGACTAAATCGGCTCCTCGTCTAGCGTTAATTTCCAAAATTTCCAACAGTCGCTGAGTCCGCTCATCAGCATCGGGGAACTTTAACGGTAGTAGTTGCGCTCCGGCGAGAATTGGTGTCAAAATATTGTTGAGGTCGTGAGCAATACCACTAGCTAAAGTGCCGATGCTTTCTAAGCGTTGAGCGCGAAATAATTGAGATTCTAAATGCTTCTTCTCAGTAATATCCGTATCAACGATGAGAATAGATTTCGGTTGTCCCTGTGGATCACGTACCAAACTCCAACGACTGGCTACTAAAACTTCTTTCCCTGCTTTAGTTACTTTAGTCAGTTCGCCTTGCCACTTACCTTTGGTAAAAACATTCACCAAAGCCATTTGCACTTCTTGAGAGGCTTCATTATAAAGAAACTCATTGACATTTCTACCCAAAGTTTCTTCAGTCTGCCAGCCGTAGAGATTTTCTGCGCCTTGATTCCAAAAGAGAATACGGTTTTCTAAATCGCGCACACAAATGGCATCAGTGGTGATATCTAATAATGCTGCTTGTTCACGAATTTTTGCTTCGGCTAGCTTGCGATCGCTAATATCGATACTTGCACAAGTGATGCCGATAATTTCCTGGGACTCATTCCGTAATGGTTCAACAGTCAAATCATAATAACGGGTTCCTTGGGGAGTAGTGATAGCTACTTCCTCCCTAGTACCGATGCCGTTGATCAGCACACTATGTTTAATAGCCGTCAGATGTTGGGCATCTTTAGTTGGGATGAGAGCGAAGTCATCTTGACCCAACATTTCTTCAACTGTCCACCCAGGAAAGGGGTTATAAACCCAGGTATAATTTAAATTCTTGTCTTGGTTAAAAACAAATATAGGAGAATTTTTGAGGGCAACCCGAAATCTTTCTTCACTCTGGCGCAGGGCATTTTCTGAACTTTGACGTTCAATGGCATAGCGCATAGAGCGTACCAACAAGTCGCCATTAACTTGTCCTTTGACTAAATAATCTTGAGCGCCTTCTTGCATTGCTCGCAGTGCTAGGGTTTCATCATCGATCCCTGTTAACACAATAATCGGAGTTGCTTTAGCCTTCCGAGTTGCTTTGACAAAGGTTTCTAGTCCTTGGCTATCAGGCAACGATAAATCTAACAACATGACATCAAAGTTATCTTGAGCTAGATACTCAAGGGCTTCTGAGAGTCGCTCCACTGGCTGCAACTCTACTTGAACTGTAGTTACTTCTTGTAATATCTCTTGTAATAAAAAGACATCACCAGGATTATCTTCAACTAATAAGACTTTAATCAATGCACCTGCCATTTTGATTACTCCGGTGGCAGTTTTACGATCGCAAACCAGAAATTTTCGATAGATTTTACAATTTTAACGAATTGATCGAAATCAACTGGCTTTGTGATAAAGCAATTAGCCGATAGGTTATAAGCTTTGAGAATATCTTCTTCTGATTGAGATGTTGTCAACACAACTACAGGAATGCGCCTGAGATGTTGATCAGCCTTAATTTCAGCCAATACTTCCCGTCCGTCTTTTCTGGGTAAATTTAAATCAAGAAGCACAATATCTGGATGGGGAACCTTAATATATTTGTCTTCCTTGCGTAAAAATGCCATTGCCTCTACGCCATCTTCCACCACATTTAGGTTAATTGAAATTTTGCTATCTTCCAAGGCAATGCGTGTCAATTGGGCATCGCCGGGATTATCTTCTACTAACAAAACCTCAATGGGCATAATTGCTGCTGTCATCTTTACGATAGTTTATTTACCGAATTTGGTATTAGGTATTGAGTAATGGGATAAATTGGAAATTTTTGATCCCCATTACACTTTATCCCCAGAGAGGTCCCCGATTTTCCCGAATCCTACTGTCTAATTCAACATCAAGCACTTTTAACTTGTGTTTCGGGAATTGTGAAGTAGAAAGTCGAGCCTTGACTCGGTTCCGACTCAACCCAGATCCGTCCGCCGTGGCGTTCTATAATCTTCCTACAAATTGCCAACCCAATTCCAGTACCTGGGTACTTACTTCTCCCGTGCAACCGTTGAAAAATGACAAAAATGCGTTCAGCGTATTGGGATTCTATGCCGATACCGTTATCACATACAGAGAACAGCCATTCGTTGGCGGGAACTGGGAGGTGTTCATCTGTTTGTGCTGTTTCTTCTGAACCTCTAACTGCGGCCAGATGAATTTTCAGTGGTAATTCCCCGCGAAATTTGATGGCATTACCAATTAAGTTTTGTAACACTTGCGTCAGTTGGGTAGGATCAGCCATGACTATGGGTAGGGGGTCATGGGTAATTATGGCACCACATTCTTCAATAGCAATTTTGAGATTAGCGATCGCTCGGTCAAAAACTTCCTGAACATCAACTTCCACAAAGGGCTGTCCTCGACTGGTGACACGGGAATAGTTCAACAAATCATTAATCAAACTCTGCATCCGGCGCGCCCCATCTACAGCATAAGTAATGAACTGTTCGGCATTGGCATCGAGTTGATTGTGATATTTGCGTTCTAGTAGTTGTAAATAACTAGTCACCATTCGCAGTGGTTCTTGTAAATCATGGGAAGCTACATAAGCAAACTGTTCTAGTTCGGCATTAGAACGAGCCAGTTCTTGGGCTTGGTGGGTTTCTTTTTCTAATAACTGCGATTGAGATAAGGCAATACCAATTTGGTCGGCTAACTGTTGTAGTAATTCCAATTCAAAGTTGTTCCACTGTCTAGGGGTGGCGCACTGATGAGCAATTAGTAAACCCCAAATGCCTTCTCGGACACGAATCGGGACTACAAGGTTAGCTTTGACACCCAAATTTTGCAAAAATTTGCGATGGCAATTTCCGATATTCGCTTTGTCAACGTCTACAATGGCACTGACTCGGCCTCGGCGATATTTTTCTAAGTAATCTTCCTGAAAGCAGGGGTCAAGAATATTTTGTCCCAGCACCACAGGCCAGCCAGGTAACACCGCTTCTTGGACTACTGTTCCTGAACCATCGGGCGCTAGTTGAAAAATTAATACTCGGTCAGCTTGCAGGAGATTTTGGACTTCATTGACAGTAGTTTGGAGAATTTCTTCTAGTTGGAGGCTTTCACGAATTTTCAGGGTGATTTCTGCAAATAATTGCGATCGCCTATTTTGGCGTTTTAGTTCCTCTTCTGCCCGCTTACGTTCGGTAATATCAGTATGGGAACCTACCATCCGCACTACATTACCTGTTTCATCCCAGAGTGCTTGTCCCCGATCTAAAATCCATTTATAACTGCCGTTTTTGCATAAGATACGATGTTCTGTCACATAAAACGGTGTTTTTTTGGCAAAGTGATCCTGAATAGATTGCAGTACCCAATTTAAATCATCGGGATAGACGTGTTTTTTCCATTCATCCCAATTATGGGGAATTTCATTGTCTGCATATCCGAGCATTTCCTTCCAGCGAGTGGAGAAAAACACTTCATTAGTTGTGACGTTCCAGTCCCAAATACCATCATTGTTACCATGTAAAGCTAAGTGCCAACGTTCTTCGCTAGCCCGTAGTGCTGCTGCTGTATACTGCCGTTCGGTAATATCTTGGAAATACACCGATATGCCATCTCGTGCTGGGTAGGCGTGAACATTAAACCAACAGTTAAGCGGCGAATAAAATTCTTCCAATTCCACGCTCACTTGTTCGGCGATCGCTCGCTGATACTCATGGTAAAATTTTGTTCCTACCAGTGCAGGTAAAGCTTCCCAGATGTTTTTCCCCAATAGCTCATTTTGGGTTTTCTGCAACAACCTTTCTGCTTGACTGTTGATATAGGTAAACTGAGATTTTTCATCTAAGGCAAAAAAAGCATCAGTAATACTCTCAAGAATATTAGTAATCCGAGTTTTAGCAGCTTCCACAGTGGCCCTAGCTGCTTGTTCTTGGGTAATTAATTCCTCAGTAATCCGCGATACCTCAGATACATTACGTCTTAGTTCCAGTTGATTGATAACTAAACGACTCAGTGCCACCAATGCGTCTACTTGTTGTTGACTCAATTGTCGTGGTACCTTGTCAATTACACACAAGGTTCCTAACATATACCCCTGTGGTGTAATTAAGGGTACTCCTGCATAAAAGCGGACATAAGGCTCACAAATTACTACCTGATTTTTAGCCAGTCGTTCATCAGCCAAAGCATCTGGTATTATCACAACATCCTGGCACTCTTGACAGAGGTAAGATAACCCAACATTCCGGGGCATTTCCCGGACATCTAAACCTAGTTTGGCTTTAAACCATTGCCGATTTTCATCAATAAAATTGACTAAGGCTATGGGTGTACCACAAATAAAAGCAGCTAACTGGGCGAGATTTTCATAAACTTCTTCCGGTTCCGTATCCAAAATCTGATACTCACGGAGAGCTTGTAGTCTCGCCGCTTCTTGATTATTCGATGCCGTGTTCATTAAGTTTTATTAAAAGAGCAAAAAATTAAAAATTTATACTAATTTAAAAAATGTTGGTGACGATCTATGCTTTATTAGGCATCCGCCCCACTTGCCTATAGTGTACACAACAAGTCGCCAAAACTGGGAGCAATCCAATTTGGTGAGATGGCAAGGCTAGGGAACTAGGAAAACTATCATATCCATTAGAAAAATTGTCATTGCGACCGCAGGGAAGCAATCCCAAAACCCCTGTATTCGCGTCGTTCCACTTTGTTTCACTCGCGGCGGCATATCGTAAGTATTCAGCCAGAAGCCCGATATAATCGGGTTTGGGATTATCCTGAACTCAGGTATTTATGATTCAGTAGAGATTTTAGGCATGAGACTCATCTTGATAAGAGGGCGATCGCCTGTTGAATCCAAACTCAGAATTTACGATTTGCGGATAAGTTTATTGTGGCGGTCTTACACAAGTCGCTCCTCCAGGAGAAGATGGATCTGGATAAATTGCTAGAGTATGATAATCAGGCGCTGTATCTTCATAAAGTATTCTGAAAGTATATAAACTAGGCCTCCCTTGATCTTCGGCAATTACGGTTAACAGAGTATTATCCGTCTTAGGTAATCCCCGAATGTTGAGCCGGGGAATACGCCGCAGGTGAATAACATTCGCGGCAGAGTTTTTACAATCGCCTGAATTAAGGTTACGTTCTGCACCAAACTGCATACACATGGGCCCATCAAAATCCATCGTTACTTGTGATGGGTCATTTAACCAAACTTTTTTAATAGTTTTACCAGTGGGAAGAAAGCTTAAATTGGTACCTTGCTGATAAGAAACTGCGATAGTTGGTACTACTCCCCCTAGTCCTTGTGCTTGACAAGAAAACATGGAACGCAGAACAGCGTTGTTAGCTACAGCACGACCTGTCAACAATAACATTGCTGTAGAAAAAATTAGGGAAGCTATGTGAATGTGTTTCATGACTGTAAATAGGGGAGCAGGGAAGGAGGTAAAGTTGATTTTCCTAATGACCAATGACCAAGGAGCAATGACTCAATTACGAATAGGACTTACCCAACTGGCATATTATTTTAAGTTTGTAGTGAGGACTTTAGTCCTCTCTGCGAGACGCTCCGCGGTAAGCGCAGCTATGCCCGCAGGGCTTGACAAGATAAGGGCTAAAGCCCTTACTACAAGCAAAAACTTTTATTTTTTGTGACACTTGCGTAAGTCCTGACGAATTAGAACTGCATCATGCGGTTAACATATATTTCTACTTCTTTGCCAGCTGGTATATACCAAACGTTAGTTTGTTGCATCATTTGGGAAATTGCTTGTTGATTGCGTTGAGAAATTTGGGGAACTACAGAGTTTAAACCGCCTTCCACAATTCCAGCAGCTAGATTACGTCGGGAGTTAGAGCTGTCAACGACAGTACTACCACCAGTGACGGTGACAACTTGATCAGTCCGGTTAAATAATTCTGCGGCTTTACCAATACCTCCCAAAACGAATAGTCCTGCATCCATCCCGGCTATAGATGAACCTTTATCGGGAAACTTATCGGCTACTAAAGGTCTACCTTGGGGCGCGCGCACAATCAAGGCGTTGCTGGGTAAGCTTCTTTCTGTGAGTTCGCCGTTTTCTTGGGAGATGACTTTAACCACATCTAGCCGCAGCAAACCTTGTTCAGAAATAGAATTAATTTCCGCTAGTAATTCGGTACTAACAGGTAAAACAACTTCGCCATCCACATTTTTTAGTGGTTCTTTCAACTGCAAAACAAATATATTGGCGTTTTCATCTGCTTCGTTATTTCTAGCTCTAGTAGTTTCGCCAAATACAGCTGTTGCTAACACAGCTTTGGCACTAGTACCAGCTTTCACGGATTTCGAGTTGGCTGATTGTGCTTGGCTGATTAAAGACTCTTGCTGTGGTGGTGGCTCTGGGTTGTTGTTATTTGGCTGGGGTTCCGCATTATAAGAATTATTAGGAGGAATGTTTTCTGGGGTATTTCTAGCGGCTTGAACACTTGATTGGCCCGTAACAGCAACTTGACCATAACTACCTAATTTGGCTAACCTTGTCCATTCCTCAAGGGGGTCTGGTGGAGATGGTGGAGTTGCTGGTGGAGCCGGTACGGGTGCAGGTACGGGTGCAGGTGCAACTGCAATTGGGGGTAAAGTCGGTGGGGCTGAGTAAGGTATGTCAACAAAGCGCTCAACTACCCTTGGTGCTGCGGCTGTTTGTACAGGTATGGGTGTTCTGGTAACGGTAGGCGATGGAGTATTTACCCGTGCAGTTTCTACCTGTGTAGCTGGTCTATTTCTGAGATTTTGTTGGGCGGCTGTGATTGCTTGTGATTGCTCTGCAAGGGCTAATTTAGTTTTGAGAGTTTCGATTTCTTGCTCTAAATTTTGCTGGCGGGGTTCAATAATTGGTGGTGATGGGGCTGTAGAAGACGCAAGATTATTACTGCTAGGTCTTTGATTGCTGGAGTTCATCATCTGTGATAAGAACAAACCAGCTACTAAAACTACACTCAAGGTCGCACCAGCTACCAACAATAATTTCGCAAAGGGGTTGGATGAAAGAGGTTGTTGAGTGGCAATTTCTTGGGGCTGAGACTCTGGTGGCTGCTCGCTAACTGATTCTTCTACTTCGTTAATTTTGACCTTTGGGGCTTCTTCTTTAAAGCCAACCAATTGAGCCATCCTCGATTCCCAATCTAAAGAATCTACTTCCGGTTGGTAGGTATCA
This sequence comes from Cyanocohniella sp. LLY, assembly GCA_022241785.1. Taxonomy (GTDB): domain Bacteria; phylum Cyanobacteriota; class Cyanobacteriia; order Cyanobacteriales; family Nostocaceae; genus Cyanocohniella. The sequence goes on from JAKOMP010000065.1 coordinate 25,046, forward strand.
GCGATTGGTTGAATGAAATTTTGTGCGGTAAGTTCTGACTGAATTGAATAAGAAGTCATGATGTATTGCTTGGTTGTAAAATTTACTGAATTTTAATTTCCGGAGCAGGTACTGTCTTTTATGTCACATATTTGATAAATTTCCAGTCTAGCTTCACCTAGACGATAAGCTGCTAAATGCCACGGTAGTGGATTGTCCGGTAGCGAAGCTGCTGGTTGATCGATGGCTCGTACTAAGATTTGTTTATTGAATGGGGTTGATGTTCCCAGATTATTAGAACCACTAAAGGTTAATTGATTAGCCAGCATTTCTACTTTCCAACTACCATCATCTAAGGGAACTGGTTGAGAAATTCTTTCTATTACTAATACATATTCTGTTCCTTGATTGATATTGGCAAATTGTGCCGATGAATTTAAATTAGTAATTTCTGCCTGAAATTTTGGTTTTAAATTATTAGCTAAAAGTTGCGAACTAATTTCCCATACTGTCATGGGCGGCTGTTGACGTGACCAGGTAAGCATCAGGGTCATGGTTTCACCCACAAAGCGGCGAATTGTTTCTGGATGTCGCTCATCACTGGGATTGGGATCGACCGTAATTGCCCGGCCATCTGTTAGTTGTACTAGACTTCTGGGTGTTAATTGCTGTTTTAAATCCTGCAACAGAGAACCGTTGAACAAGAGTAAAATTAAGGTAAATAAATGTAAACCGAATGTGACTACGGCTAACAGTGGCAGGATGCTACTTTTTTTATTTTCTGGTTTGATTAGTTGCATGAATATTCAAAATTGATAATGTTTAAAGGTTTGGTTTTATCTTGTAAAATTATTGTTGCCAGAGCCATTTATACAGGGGTTGATTTTGTCATCATTTAGACTACTATAGTCATCTACTAAACATAAGTTTCTCATTTCATAAATTTCTAATTTATTGGCACGATTACTATAAATTGCTTGTTGAATATCGGTGCGAGTATCTGATAGGGGATAGGGAAAATAATCTACGGCTCTGACTAAAAAATCTTTATTAAAAGGTGTAATACTTCTACGATCATCATCTCTTTTTTTCTGCACCAGATCGGCTACCATACCAACTCGCCACTGACCAGGGGCTATTTGTTCGGGAGGATAAATGCGTTGAATTACTAACTCTGCTGACATAGCTTGGTTAGGACTATTGGAAAATACTTCTGGCGGTGTCATTTCGGCGATCGCACTCAAAAAACCTTTACGAAAATCTTCGGAGATGGCAAAACCGGCTACCCAACTACTGGTAGTTACTTTTTGGCTACCACCTTGGGGTGTTCTGACTGTAATTCCTGGGTCTGGTTGGGGTTTTGCGGCTTCTTCAATGGTTTGCACCGGCAGAGTTCCCGACCAGTTAAACATAGTTGTCATGGTTTGACTGACGAATTGGCGAATTACTTCAGGATCTCTAGCTAAATCATCAGTAGCCACTAGCGGTTGTCCATCGATCATCTGCACGAAGCTGGGTGGTTTTCTCAGGCTGAGTTGACGAATATTCAATCCTTGCAAGATGAATAAAAATAATACCAAGACATGCAAACTGAAGGTAGCGATCGCAAAGCTCGTTAAAATACTACTACCTGTTTGTTTTCTTTTGTTAAGTAAATTCACCATTGTCTTATTTCCACCCTGTCTACCCAAAATTAAATTCTGTCTTTTACCAAAGCCGCTGTATTACTAATAGCACTAAAAACCGCAAATCCCCCAGCACCAGCCACCACTAAAGATAACAATGGGGCTAAAATTCCCAGAAAGATTATGAACCACATTAAGTCAGGATTAGCATTAGGATTTTCTGCTGGCCCATTAATAATTACCGCAGCCGTCACCGCAGCAATAATATTAAATGATATCTTGGCAATTCCCGCCGAGAAAAACCCGGTCAGCCAGGCAAAAATTGGCTTTCCCGCCCCAGGGAGTAAAGACGCACCCACAGCTAATGGTCCTAAAGCTGCTATCAGCAACATGGTCGCTTCAATTAAATTTTGAAAGGCATATTGCAGAGAAATTAAAAAGCTTTTGATGCTGGTTTGGGCTGTATTTCCTAATAAAGCATTAAAGCTGGTATCCGATAAATTTCCTGTGCCGAATTTTAGCGAAATTACCTGATTTTCTAGTCTTTGAATCCAAATTCTATTACCATACAAGTTTCTATATTCGCGCCACAAATTATCTATTTGGTCGCTAGCTTTAGCAAAACATTGGGTTTGTTGTTCTCCAGTCAAAGACTGACAAGGACGCAGTAAAGAACCAGCCACTTCTTCCGCCAAACTCATATTTAATGCTTGCTGATAAGTTTGTTCAATATCGGCTGTAGCGACTACTTGCTGATTGACTGTGTTAATAAAGTTTCGTACACCCAATGTCAATGTAGAAAGTATACTGCCATTTCCGGCATTACTTAATAGTACAACGACGATAAAAGGCCAAATCAAACCGGATATGGGGCGAGAATATTCACTGTATATGACATCTTTGAGCCACTGCACCATGAAAAATAATAAAGTGCCAACAGCGAAAAACACACCCAGATTTGTTAATGCCCCATATAAGTTATTGCTGGTATTATTTTGTAATAAATCTAGCCATTGATTATCCCAACCTTCTGCCATACTTCTGGCAGTTGCGGCACCACTATCGAGGGTTTCATTAATGCCAATTTCGGGAAATATTTGTAAAAGATGCAGATGCATTTTGGTTCACGGGTTTTTAGGGAAGGTAATTAAATGCAGGGATAGTTTGCTTTGTGTTGTAGTCAGGTCTTTTTTAACAAACCGCAAAGGACGCTAAGAAGAAGGTTATTAAGTATTTAAGATTGTTTGACTAATTTTCTTCTCTACCCCACAAATCTATTTGCGAAGTTGTACGAAGTAATCTGGCAGCTTCTGTTGATCCATCAACTCGGCGAGCGCGATTCATTTCTTCCATTTGCTGGGAAATGTTGGCTAAATTTAAGTTGGAGTATTGCAGAGATTGTTGGTTTTGAATTGATTGCGCCAGTGTTTCACTAATAATTTTTGTTTGTTCTTGTTGGAGTTTAATGGCTTGTAATTGCAAATTGCTTTTCTCGCTTTCTAAGTTAGCTAATGGATTTGTGGTAACTAAGTTAGCCGCAGCAGTAGCAAGTCTCTGAAAAATATTATCGGATTCCTGAGAAATTTGTTCGATGTTATCTAGAATAGCCTCAGTATTTTGCAGCTTTGATTTTAATCGTACTTGTCCATCTCTCCCCATAATACTTTCTATGGAGCTACGGGTAATTAAACGATTAATTTCGTTGCTCAATGCATTGGCTCGCACAACTGGATTATTCTCAAACTTATCTGTTGTGGGATTAAACAATAAATCCTGACGCGCTTTTTGACCAGCCTCTATGGGGTTAGGTATATTCAATTCTCCTGAGGAATTATTTAAAGCATTTTGACTTCTTGTTTCCAGAGGTCTTAAGGTTTCGCTGAGATTATTTCTGAGATAATTTTGCATATCTACAGAGTAAGATTGAAAGTCAGTCCAAACATTGCCTAATTGCGCCATTGCTGGTAGGACTAACAACCCTGAAAAAGCCAGTGTGAAAAAGGTAGTTTTTCGCATATATCCCTGAAATAACATGAAAAAAGTGTGTAGCTATTCTCGGTCAATATTCAATGTTCACTAGTTTTTACCTCAATTAACTACCACGCAAAGAAGCTACTAATTGCCGGGCAAATACAGAAATTGCTTCATATTTATCGTTGTAACGTAGCATTGCTTGTTGGCGTGCAGTTTGTTCATTGGGGTTGTTAGCAACTACTGCCAATTGTTCATATCCTGGATAGTAACGACAGAAGGTATAAATGCCGTTATCATCTAATAACCATTGGCTATAAATGCCTTCTTTGCGAGGGAAAAAGCTTTCTGTGGCATTGCGAGAAATAATATCGCGGGGATATTTTAAGATGCTGACAAAACTATCTACTGCTACTGGCTGGATACGACCAATTAAGCGTGTGGTTAAGTTTTGCAGAATTTTCGATGCGGCTTTGGATTTGGCAATGGTATCAGGGTCTTGTGCTGATAAAATTACTCGAATCCCGGCTTTAGCACCGTTGGCGCAAATTCTGCCGACTAAATCAGAAATTTGGTCAAATTCAAATAAAATTGGGGCTTCGTCAATAAAGAAGATGGAAGCTGGACTGCTTAATGCACGTCGCAAAGCCGCAGAATAAGCACTTAAAGATAATACGGCTGCATCTTCGTTATCTGATAAGTTTCGCAGGGCAAAAACTAAAAGTTGGGCATCGGTGGGAAAGCTAGATGGTGCAGAAATGGATTGTCCTACGCGGCTAGAAAGCCAAAACCGCAGGCGCAGTTGAATTTGACTGAGGGCATCATCAACTCTGCCACTGAGAGATTCTAATTGCAGATGTTCTGGTGAACAAAAATACAAAAAGTCTTTCAAGGTAGGGGTTTTTTGCCAAGCTTCACTACCAAATCCTCCGGCTATGGCTTGTTTATATCGCTGTTGAATACTTGCATCAGCAAAGAAAGCACTTAAAGCTAAGTTGATCAAAGAACGTACGGTTTGAGCTAGCAGTTGACTTTCGGTGGATGACCCCAAAACCATTGTCATGAGAGCTGATTCTAAAAAGCCAGTATAATCGAGCAGGCGATCGCGCTGTTGTTCTAGAGAAAGCGATCGCAAATCTGGCTGTTCAAATAAGTTATTTGATTGTTTGGAAATATCAAAATAAGCGCCATTGCCCTCCATGAACTCGGTATAGTCGGTAAAGGTGGATGAGCCATCAGGTTTGGGAAAGTCTAAGGCGACTACGGGTATGCCATGAGCTAAGGCTTGAGTTAAAATTCCTGACACTAATACTGATTTACCAGCACGAGTGGTCGCAAATAGCGCTAAATTTTTGTGTTGGTTAAATAAATCTAGATGTATGGGTGTTCCTCCTTCTTCAGCAATCAACTCGAAGCCGTGGCTATCTCCAGCTTTGGTGATCACTAAGGGCATTAACCCAGGAACTTCACTAGTTAAATACAATTGACGACGGTTAAAGGGTTTAACTAACAAACCTTCCCAAACTATTGGTAAAGATTGTAGCCAAATTTTCCAGGTATACTCTATTTCTCTAATTACCTGGGCTGGGCGTTGAAAGCAGTTTTCAATATATCTTGTGGCTTGGTCTAATTGTTCCACGCTGGGACGATGCACAAAAATCGCTACACTCGTATATATTGGCACCGCTCCTTCATACAATTGTTCCTGGGCTGCTATGGATTTTTTTAACTTTAATTGCGCGTTGACATCAATAGTTTTACTTTTTTCTTGAGCCATGAGTGCTGTCATATTTGACTGTTTCAACACTCGTTGCAAAGTAGTTTTGACTAATGCTGGGTTAGCGGCTGTTAACTCACAAAAAATTTCTGTATCTACTACTGTTTCTCTAGCCAGCAGTTCCCATAAATAACGCAACTGAGAAAATTTATTTTGCCAACCACCAGGTTTTTCCAGAAATGTTAACGCCCCAATATATTTGTTTTTCACGTTAACCCAACGGCGGTCGGCACAAGGTACACCAGACTCCATCAACAAGGTTGTGCTGTGAATATTTTCTATCAGTAATCTGGTACTAGGTAAATCTGAATTTACTTGTTCGTGTAATCCATTTTCATCTAAATGAATCAATTGGGGAATTTCTATAGGTTCGGTATCATTAAATCGCTGCCAAGCATGTGCCCATAATTCATCAGCATTTAAAGGTTTAATATCTAAACCCATTTTGTTAGATAACAACTGTTCCCATCGGGAAAAACCTTGTTGGTAAGCTTTGATAATTAATGTTTCGATGCGTTGGTTTTGTGCGTCTGCTAGTTCACCTTTGAATTTTAACCACCATACTTCAGCTTTGGATAAAAGTTTCTCAATCCAATCGTCTGCTTGGGTCGTATTTGGTTCTATGGTGTAAGTAACATAAATTTTGAGAAATTTTGGCTTGCGAATCCCCGAATTAGTCAGTTCTTGGATTCTGGCTCTTTCGGCTGTCAGTAAATATTTAATATCCCGTGATGGAGTGTGCCTTACCAAATCTCCTAGTTCGTGTTGGCGTTGTTTATCTGAACTAAAAGACCCCATATGTAAGGTCATTTTTTCACCTTCGGGAATATCTTTTAACCCAGATTCGATGTTATTAAAAATTGTGTCTATTTGTTCACTTCTTAAGGTAGTGTGGATGCCTCGGCATTCAAAACCAAAGACAAAGCAAAACTTATCTTTTTGAGTTCCTTTATTTAAAATGTAAGCGCCGATATCGCGTCCGTTCAGCGAAATGCGGAGCATTGTCGCCAAATGTAACGCATCTTCAAATGGTGTCAATCTACTTTCTTGACCTGCGAGACCGACGCTTTGTTTTCCGATTTTTTGCTTCATGATTAACTTCTAGCAAGCTTTGATAACGAGCAAAGCCTCTTGTCCAAGTGGGAACTCCAACAAATTTGCTTAAAAACCGCCAACTCCTACCACCAGTTAATATCCACCAAGTTGCTATCCCCCAGCCGGCAATCAATACTGTCCACAACCATCTTTGAAAATCGTCGGCAAAAATCCCTCCGAAAACTCCATTGACGATAAAGTAAGCAGCTAACACAATTACCAGCCAAGGGAAAATTTGATCAGCCGGAATTGGCCCTAATGATGGTTGTGATCCTAGGATTTGATTGACTGGACGAAATTCTGGTTCTCGTTCTTGAGACATAAGACATTTCTTAACTTTACTTCATCTGACTCATAAGAGATGAATTAGTTAGTGTTATCCCCAATTACAAAACCTGTCAGTACATCAGCGACAGTTACAGCAACCACTACTAACAAGGGAACTCTAGCGATACTTTGCCAATCTTCATCTTTACGGACGGCGTTAATGACACCAATGAGAGAAACAGCTATGTAGAGTAGATAAATTGCTCGCAACACGTTGAATATTAAACTGACTGCTGCTTGGGTATTAGTATTGCTGCCTGTACCTTCTGTTAAAGTAGTTCTAAAAAAATTTTCGGCTCTACCAAAAAATTGTGCGTTTGCCGTCCCTGCAAAATAGTCTAACCAAAATAAACTGAGGATGATGGCTGCTGCAAATATTTGTAATAGTATCAGCCATCGCTGCGGTAAATTAACTAGCTGGCCAACTTGCTGGAAGATTATTGTTATTAAACTACCAAACAGCAAACAAAATACTAGGATGGGGCTTTTCAGACTAACAACGCTTAAAAACACAGCGCAAGCAATCAAAAAAGGCAGCGATTCTACCACCCGCAGTCGCCATAATGAACATATTTTTCTTGATTTGCCAGGTGTTCTCGTTGCAATATCATTTAAATTTTGGTCGAATTTTCTCACACTGTCATTTCTAAACATTTGCCCATTTCCCTGTTATCTATAACAACTATTAGTGATATTCATCCTTAAAAGTTTTACCATTTAACGCCCGCTAAGATTTCATCTTCAGAAAGCAGTGTGAGTAAATGAAACACATAAAACATCATATATGTTCATTGAGGAACATGTTATTAAGGATGTATTAATCAATTCTTAACATTAAGTTAAGTACTTTATTTAAAATACATAGCCGTTCCCTCATGTGTGAGGTATTACAAGTAAGATAAATTTGTCTTTCGGCAGCCAAGAATACTCTCTATTACAGTCATTAAAAAAGTTACCTTTTTTACCTATTAATTACCTGACTTATGAGTGAGGTAAGTAGTGATAATGAAAATCTGTCTTTTCCTCTAAGCTTAAATTGTGATCAAAATGAGATTGGATATGAGATGCCTAAAATCTTTTATGTTATTTACTTGACATATTAGGCAGTCGGTAGTCCAGAGATTGGTGACTTTATGGGAAGTTGGCTTACAGAACAACGGATGCCAGCTAAAGGTAATTTTCACAACTTCAAGACGATAAGATGATGCCTGAAAAACCTACTTGTGGAAAACACTAGATAGGCAAGGAGAATAGCGTAACTGTTTACACTGCATTGAGTTAATGATTTGGCGATCGCTTAGTTCATATTGGTAGGCTTCTAGTCTTAAATATTAACAGTGTTTGGATATCCTTTATGTATTTTTTACTTGATTGTAAACCAGAAATCTAAGATTAGTTGAGTAAAATCTGGTGCTTTTCAGTCCAATTCGGGAATTGCCGCTAGCAAGATGTTGTTGATTGAGTGTTTTTTCAGTGAGATTTATCATAACTCTATAATCAAGGTCAAATTTTACGTAGTATCATCTTTTTTACTCGTTTAGCATCCCTTCTTTGCGACCATCAGGATTAGGTTACTGGATAGGTAGCAAAATGTCCAGTGTAGAAACACACAAGAATGAATGACAATAGTTAAAGATACATAAAAATAGGTTTGAAGTGCAATAATTTGGTACTAGTCCCGCCAGGCGGAAGTCACCGAAGAGAGCGGGGGGAGTTGGGGGAATGTCCCCTCAACAAACTTCGGGAAGGGAGCCACTAACCAAGCGACTGGTGTCAGCTTCTTGCTGGTATAGCTGTACTTACCACGTCACGTGCTGGAGGCATCAACACTAGATGCAAAGCGTCTTCTCGTAGAGTATTAGTATGTTGCCACAGCTATTAACAATGGTCTTTGCTTCCTAATTCACAATGGCTGAAACCCCTATTATTACGTTTATTCGTTTTTAAAAGTTTGTGCTTTAATGATTTCCCATAAGCCAAGAATACAGACATAATTTTCTTACTTATGTCTGTTTGATGAGTGATATAAATTACCCTGGGCACAATCACAAATCAAGGTGTGGCTTTTGCCGAAGATATAACTACCAAAAACAGGCAGTAATAACTCTATATTATTGATGTGCTATTTAATCTATTGGGAAAAGACATAAATATAGGACTTAAGTCTAAAGTGTTTTTTAGAGATACTTGATTTTTTCTAGTCATGCATAAACAATAAAGATAACCTCTAACAAGTTGTAGTCCATCTTGTTAAGAACCTAACCTTATCCAATTTAAAAGTCCGCACCTGCGGACTTTTTTATGTCTACTCAAGTTGGGCTTTTCATATAATAATTTATGTCTAAATATTTCATCCCATAGGCTTGATTATTTAACTTAATCGCCAAAAAAAAGATATTATGTGACATCATTGTTGCTATTTTGAGTGACAATTAGCTCTGATATAGCAATGTTTTTTCCACATCTTTTTGAGGATTAAGGAGAAAATTCTGCACGCAACTGATTGACAACGCGATCTAGTCCCACAGAATGGGCGGCTTTGAACAATAAGCGATCGCCTGCTTGAACAAATGTTATTAATCTGGCTAGTAAATCGGCATGAGTAGTAAAACACTCACAGGGGATACCTGCGGCACTTTTAGCCATCGTTTCGGCATCTTGTCCATCCACCAATACCAACAAACCGTCTAATTGCAACTGTTGTACTGTTTCACCGACTTTTTCATGCAATTGTTGCGATCGCTCGCCTAATTCTTTCATGGCACCCAACACAGCAATCTTACGTTTTCCGGGTGTGTCTGCCAATAAATGCAACGCTGCTAACATCGCTTCTGGTGCAGCATTATAAGTCTCATCTAAAATTAAAACATCATTGGGCAAACTAAATTGTTGCGATCGCCCCGTGGGCATATTCACTACAACACCCTGTTTTAAATGTGACCAATCAATGCCCAAAACCTTTGCCACCGCTAAAGCCGCTAAGAAATTTGTGGCATTATGACGGCCAGCCAAAGGTAAAGGCAATTCCATTCCGCAAACGTTGATTGTCTGATAATCAATTAATGATCCTTGGATGTCACCACCAGTTAAACCATAAGTTAAAACTTCCCCTGACCAAACTTTCTGCGCCGTAGCCATGAGTAAGGGATTGTCATGATTGAGAATGGCTACACTATCTGGGGGCATTTGAGCCAATAACTCACATTTAGCCTCTGCGATCGCCTCTTCCGAACCCAGCAACTCAATATGTGCCGTACCCACATTAGTAATTACCCCCACCGTTGGACGTGCTATGTGCGTTAATTCAGCAATTTGACCCCGACCGCGCATTGCCATTTCAATTACAGCATAGTTATGATCTATACCGAGTTCTAATAAAGTTTTGGGTACACCAATTTCGTTATTAAAATTTCCATAGGTTTTGTGAACCTTACCTTGGGTTGCCAAAACAGCTGCAATCAGTTCCTTCGTGGTGGTTTTGCCCACAGAACCCGTCACCCCAATCACCGGAATATCAAAGCGATCGCGCCACCATCTGCCAATTTTTTGATATGCCTCTAAGGTATTACCAACCCGCAATACAGGCAATTGGGAATTTTCATAGGCAAAATCGACAATAGCAGCTAAAGCACCCTTGGCGATCGCACTAGCAACAAACTCATGTCCATCAAAATTTTCGCCTCGTAACGCCAAAAACACTCCACCCGGTTGCAAAATCCGAGTATCTGTTTGGATAGTGCTACCTACTTGGGCTAAAGCAGTCTCAGATAAATTCACAGGTTGAGCCGAAAGAACTTCTAACAGTTGGGAAAGGGTGGCAGACAAAGGCATAGGTATCAGGTATAAATTTAGTTGCCGTTGGGAAACAACCAAGTATACAAATTTTCTGGTGCTGTGGGGACTGGAAACTGGGGAAGATGAAGGAAAAAAATTCTTAGCCCCTAACCTTTACCCTCTAGCTCCTAGCCCATCACTTTTTGGTAATAAAACTATATGGTTTGCTTTGCAATTCGTTACAGTTTTCGTAACGGGACGCTGAGTGGTTCGCTATCTATGCATAAAATGACGTTGATTGATTGAAGACGGACTGTTTCAGATGTGAGGTTAATGACAGAATGAAGAGAAAATATTTGACCCTGATGGGTACAGCTCTAACATTGGCGCTAACCACTAATGTTGCCACCGCTGAAGTTAAAGAAATCGAGTTGTCACCACAAGGTCTAGAAATTTTGTGTGAGGCATCCCCGCTCAATTCTCGTTGTCCGGGTGGTACTCCAGTCTCACCAAGATCCCAATCTGGCAGCCCTACCGAAGCAGAAACTCCCACTACACCAGGCGTTATCACTCCAGGTAGCCCTACCGAATCAGAAACCTTTACACCAGCACCAGCACCAGCACCAGGTACTTTAGATAACTCTACCGAACCAGAAGAATTAGAAGAATTGCCTGGCACTCCAGGTAGCCCTACTGAATCAGAAACCATTATTACACCAGCACCAGGCACTCCAGATAGCCCTACCGAACCAGGAATGATCGCGCCAGACGCTGGTACTCTAGAAAGCCCTGCTGAAGAAGACGAAGAAGAATCAGAAACCATGACACCAGCACCAGGCACTCAAGAAAGCCCTGCTGAACCAGGAATGATCGCGCCACCGATGAATTAAAAACTCAGTTTCGTTGGTCAATTAAAGACAAAAATAGTGCCAAGGAAGTTAGACTTCTTTGGCACACTTTAATTTTTATCTGGAGAGCGCTCGTCCGAACTCACTTCATTACCCAAAAAACTTGGGCAAAAATTCATTTATGTGTAGATTACTTGCCTACCTGACTTTTCACATCATGTAGAAAAGGTAACACAAAACCTAACCCCCAGCCCCCTTCCCTACGAGGGAATGGGGAGAAGTCAAAGTCTCTAACGCCACTTGCTACAACGCGGCGGCACTTCCTTCAAGTCGGGAAACCCGCCCAACGGAGTGCCTTGGGAACCCGCGCAACGCAGTGGCTCCTCCTCGCAGGAGAGAGATTTAGAGAGAGGTTTTCCAGATCCCGTGAAAAGTTAGACTTGCGTACTCGCCACTTCCTCATTCACATCAACCAACATTCACTTTGACAACTTTGTGTTTTTCTGATTCAGCTTTTGGCAAAGTCAAGCGGAGAATACCATGTTGATAATCAGCTTGCACTTTGTCGTTTTGAATCAGCGAAGGTAAGGGAATTACCCGTTGAAATTGGCCATACTGGAATTCAGACCGAGTGACACCGTGGTCTTCAGTTCTAGATTCAGACTTCCTCTCACCACTAATAGAAACTGATTCAGGAGTCACTTCTATATCTATATCTTTGGCTTCTAAACCAGGAACTTCAAGTTTCAAGTGAATTGCATCTTCAGTTTCTTCAAGTTCAGCCGCAGGGGTGAAGAGAAATCCCATCCTTTCACCACCATCAGTGGGGCTTAACCTTTCTAACAAGCGATTCATTTGCCGCTGTAAGGTGTCAATTTCCCGAAACGGTTCCCAACGTTCAAATCCTCGGAATGGTTCCCAACGAGTTATTGCCATAGCTATCACCTCTAAGATGTCCTAAGTATTGTGTTTAGTCTTAGGAGGCTCAATCTCAAGCTTCTGAGGCTTTTTTTCGTCAATCTTGTATCTATTAAAGCTTAATCTTCAGCTTCCTAATAACACATTAGATCCACGTTAAATCGAGTAGGTTCGGTTCTATCGTCAGGTGCGATCGCAATAACCGTACTCCATAATTATGGCTCTTCAGTACTTATTATGCTAAACTAACAATTGAAATGCCAGTTTAACAAGCATCTAATTCGGAAGTTTTCAAAGTTTCTAAATCCATAAGCCGAGCGTTTAATCAGCTTGAGTTTGTTATTGATACCTTCCACAGCACCACTAGTTGTCCCATAATCA
>JAKOMP010000066.1 GCA_022241785.1 Cyanocohniella sp. LLY
GTATCAAAAAGCGTAGTTTCTCGGAAATATAAGAAGCTACGCTAATTTCTTGTGAAAATTTTAGGTACATAAACAATGGTACAAGCAATTGCCAATTCCGAAGCATTTTTACAGAATGCAATCATCGAAAATTACAACTTTTCTAAATTAAATAAAACCCGTATTCGCTTTACCATCAAATTAAAGAAAACCACCAAAAGTAATTCACCTCGTTGGGCTGATGTTCTGAAGGCTGAAGGCGAAGAATCCGACTTAATTAAAGTCAAATCTTCCGAAGTAGGTCTGCGAGGAATCAAAGTTTTCAAAGCTTTAGATGAAGCTGCCAGCCAGTTACGTCAGGAAATAGCTTCTGTACAAGAGTGGATGACCAGCGATAATGGCGACTGGATTTGTCCGATTGACCTCGCGCCCCTGGTTTGGAGTCAATTAATTAATATCAGAGATGTGATTGCTCCGAGCCTCCGCACCCAACTCAAAAATGATTACGAGCAGGGGTTAGTGGATTACCAAGAACGGATCGAAAGCTTCATATCTTTGAATGTTTGGGAATTGCCTCAAGACAAACAAGAAGAAGTTAAAGCCAGCTTAATCAAAGCTTTTCCTCTGTTGTCAGACTTAGAGGATTATTTGCAAGTAGTCATCGGTCGCCCCGTTATCATTCCAGCACTGTCCGAACAACTCAACTCTGAACAAGCCAAGTGTTTGCAACAGATAACCCAATTCATCCAGCAGTACGACCAAAACTTAGAACAACGGTTGCGGGAGTCTGCGATCGCTGGCGGTGAACAACTAGCCGCGCAGTTGCTTGAGGAGTTATCTGATTGGGAACCAGGACGCAAGCCCGTACAGTTCAAGAAGAAAATGGAAAAGCATCTTCAGAAAGTGCGAGTGCTGCTGGCGAATGCTAGTCCGGAAGCTGGAGCGAGTCTTGAGGAAATGTTGAATCATCTGGATTCGATTGTGAACGACTCTGATATTAGCTCCAAGAACTTAAGTTCAGAAGGGCGATCGCAACTCCAGGCGAAAGTCGATGCAATCTACTCCAAGCTCCTGGATGAGCAGCGAAATCTGCAAAAGCTGGCGAGTGGGGACGTTGGCTTAACTCAAGCCACTGTTAAGTCGTTCAAGTTCAGGTAAAAACAGTCTTGGGCGAAGGTGAACCGCCCTTGACTTAATAATCACCAATACTTTTGGTTAAAAGTGCGATGTACATATTAACACCTTGCAAAGAACATCGCACTACTACCATTTCTCAAATTTTATAACTATGTCTCATTTTTCCAAGATTGAAGTCAAATTTAAAGACCAGTCGTGTTTGGTCGAAGCATTGCAACGGTTTGGGTTCTTTCCCATGCTTCACGACAAGCCGGTGAATCTGTACGGCTACCGAGGGGACAAGCGATCGCCTACGGCGCGGCGAAGCCGATCGCAGATAGCTCAGGTGGTTGTACCCCGAAACCAAATTTCTAGCCTTAGCAACGACTTGGGATTTTTCTGGAACGGGACTGAGTACGAATGCCTGATCAGCGAATACGACCAAGGCGCAGGACTCTCCAAAGCAGGACAAGGACTGGGACAGAATTTCTTGCCCAAGTTGCAACAAGAGTACTTGAACTTGTACTTACCAAAACTTGCTACGCAAATCGGTGGTGAAGTAGTGGGAACTGTCACAAATGGTTCGATCACTACTGTTCGCGTTTCAATACCAACTCAAGCCGTTAGGAGATAATATGTCACATTTTACACAAGTTAGAACGAAATTAACCAACCGTGAGTGTTTAGTCCTGGCACTGGAGGACTTGAAGCTTTCACCCCAAGTATACGAAAATCCACACCCGTTAACCGGATTTTATGGGGATGTCGATGAGCAAAGTGCAGAAATCATTGTTAAGGGCAAAACAATTAAAGCCCGTGCAGATATTGGTTTTCGGTGGAATCAAAATAGTGCTGTGTACGAGGTTATACACGATGAATACGAAACAGCGCCTCGACTTGGTGAAAACTTCTTTAGCCACCAGCTAATGCAAACCTACGGAAAACGCATGGTTCTAGCCAAAATTGAGGAATTACGCGAAAAATTTGGCGAATGCACGATTGCTGAGACATCTGAAGGTCAAGTGCAGACACTACGGCTAACTTTTGCAGGGCATCAAGAAGTTCAACAATACGCCAGGAGATAATTAATGGAACGCTCAATACTGATACATTTTGACAGCAAAACTGGTGAAGTGCGAGTAGAAGCCGAGGGATTTGAAGGGCTTTCTTGCCTGGAAGCGACGCAGCCGTTTGAGGAAGCGTTGGGTGTTGTGGAAGGCGAACGAGAGTTTAAGCCCGAAGCGCAAACCCAACAACTTCGTAATAGTTCCAATCATCAAACGCGTTTACGCCAATAACAAAAAGAGGGGAATCATCGAGTTCCCCCAAAAAATAGCAATGAATGAATTACCAAAAGAATACGCGATGGTTCATATTTACGCGCCCACGAAAGCCCAAGAACCAATCGTGATCAAAGGCAATACAGAGGGTCTATGCGTATTAATTAATGCCTTAGTTTCAGCAATCGCATTCAGTGATGGAACTGCGGAAATTTTTGACGGCGATGCCGAACTTCATGAGGTGATGGTCAAAGTGGTAAATACCCACGAAGAACTATCACCATTACCGTATAAAGATTTACAAGATGAACCTAAATAATATCTTTGCCACTCTGGACTCTCAAATTCCCATTGTGGCATTAGAGGTGCTTGCCCCAGAAGAAGCCACGATTATCCAGTGGTTGACTACACAAGCACAAGAAAAGCTTGAGAGTCCGGTGTTCTTCTGGAATTTGGGAGTATCGAGCTTGGAGCAATGTCTGATAGCTGATGACGGTGGATTGGTTTTCAAGCAAGTCCCAGAATACAAACGACCTGCTCACGCCGACCCACTAATGTATATCTTTGAATATATCAGCAATTTTGAAGGTGTAGGTGTTTTCATTCTGGGTGATGTGCATCCATTCGTCGGGAAAAATTCTCCTCAACTGAGTTGGGAAATCCTCACCAGGGTCAAGAACCTGTACCACCGGCTCAAACCCACGGAAAAACGTATTATATTCCTGGGTCAAAACATTGAGTTGCACGAGTCTTTAGTGAGGCTGATTCCCTTTGCGGAAGTGCCACTGCCGACTATCGAGCAAGTCCAAGAGCATTTGGAATCGTACTTGCAGTATTTGAAGGAATCAGCCTCCGAACAGGAAGTTTCATTCCAAATCCTGCTATCGGACGACAACAAAGAAACTTTGGCACGGGCAGCGCTGGGATTAACGCTAGAGGAAATCAGTGATTTTCTAAGGCTCACTGTGAAAGAGAGTTTGAGTAGTGCTGGTATTACCATTGATGCCAGCGTTATCGCTAAGGTGGTCGAGTACAAAACCCGGTTGCTCTCCCAAATGGGCATCGAATTGGGTAAACCTGCAACAATTCCCTTTGGGGGTCTTGACTTGTTGCGCGAGTGGTTGCAACGGCGGCGGCGACTGTTTACACAAGAAGCGCGATCGCTCAATCTGCCACAACCCAAAGGTGTACTATTGGCAGGGCCTCCAGGTACAGGTAAAACTTCGGTGGCAAAGAACATCGCCAATATTCTCAATCTACCACTACTCCAGCTTGATATTGCATCAATGTTGGGTTCTTTGGTGGGTGAATCTGAGGGGAATGTTCGCCGCGCACTCAAAACAGCCGAAGCGATCGCACCGTGCGTTTTGTGGGTTGACGAAATCGAAAAAGCCTTGTCAGGACAGGGTGATAGCTCTGGAGTTTCACAAAGAATCCTGGGCAATATCCTCACATTTATGAGTGAGTGTACAGCCGGGGTGTTTGTCGTGGCAACGTGCAATGATCCATCGGCGCTACCTTCGGAACTCAAGAGGAAAGGACGTTTTGACGAAAATTTTTTTGTCGATTTGCCGTCTGAACCTGAACGGGCGCAGATATTGCGGATTCACCTAGAGCGATTTGGTATCAATGTAGAGTCAGAGTACCTCGAAGCGATCGCTGCCAGCACTGAGAAGTTTTCCGGCGCGGAACTGGAAACGCTTGCAGCCGAATCCGCATTGTTGGCATTCGATGAAGGCCGACCCCAACAGGTAACGCTTGGTGATTTAGAAGCGTGTCGGCAAACCATCACACCGCTTGCTGTTCAGGATGCTGCTTCAGTGGAGCGAATGCAAAWGTGGGCGAAAACTGCTAGGGCTGCTTCTAGTGTCGTGCCAGTGAAGGCAGCTAAATCGTTGAGAACTTCTCGGTTCAATTTGAACTAATCAATCAGGCGATTGTTTCTGCATTCTAGCGGGGACAATTGCTTGATTTTTTTTGTGCTGGAAGAAACGCTACGCGAAAAACTAATGACAAATAATTAGAACAGTTTTATGCAACTCAGCCAAGACCGGATAGACAAAGATAACCCGCAATTCATTCCACAGATTGAGCATACACCTCAACAGATAGAAGCAGGAAATAAGCTGGTGGAAGTCCTGAAGAATCAAAATCTTACTGAATCTGATAAGAGAGATGCTTGTTGGGAATTATTAAATAGTAACACTTAACAAGGATGGTGAATAATGCAGGACAAACTACCTGCATTCACAAATGTTCAGTCGATTAGCACCAAAACAGCCACTTATAAGGTAGGTAACACAATTAAGTTTTGGAACGATAGCGAACGGTGCTGGACAAAAGGTGAAGTCATCCAAATAGTTGAATGCAGTGGCTTTTTTGTGAGTGTGTTAATAGCTTATCAAAGCCATAAAAAACCACGGCAAGTAAAGATTTTTCGTGAAGACTGGTTAGATAAAAATTAGAGGTAAATCCTATGTCAGACTTAGTAACATATTACGGGCAAACCAACCGTATTGATAAATTGGTTGAAAAGTACGGAGCATATTTAGAAAAGTTAGATAGAGAAACGAAACTTTTACTTCGTATAGTTCTCTCAACGTATGTTTTCATGCAAGAAGAACAAAATCCAACTGATTATCTAGTTTCAACAGCATTGGAAAATGCTTTGTACGAGTTGGTGATTGCCGATTCTCTCCCACAAGATTTGTTTGATGTTTGTAATCAGCTAGAAGGAATAAGCAGAGAAGAAACTGAAACTTTATTGGAAGCATTGCAACATCAATTGCGTTGGGGCAATGCCCAAGCTGTGGTGAATCATTAAGTAAATACAGGTGAGCATCTAATGTTCGGGTGTTCACCTGTTAATTAAACTATCAAAATAATGGAAACATATCTCGTATTTGTAGATGCTGTTCGCAACAGTAACAAATTTTGGTCAGCGAAAGTCGAAGGCAATCAATTAATTATCAAATGGGGCAGAGTTGGATATTCTTCTCAAACGAAAGTCCATTCTTTGGCAAGTAATCAACGGGCGATTTTCAAATATTATCAATTGGTAGCTGAAAAGAAAGCCAAAGGCTATCAAGAAAGCCAATCTGAGATGGATGGTAGTCGTCATGTTTCTGAAATAAGACGTGCAATACGACTACTAGATATCATGCGCCCTTGCCTTGCTGTGAGGAATTTCCATGAGGGGTATATTGCTGCATTGAATGAGTATTTGCAAATCGTTCCGACACCCTTGGGAATGCAGATAGATCCTACCAGGGTCTACAGAACTGTTGAGGATATCGACCACCAAAAACAAATTCTCAACTCACTATTATCACCCAGTTCTGTAGCTGTTTCACAAACTACAGAAGTATCGAAACCTGAACCGCAAACCGTCAGTCTCAAGTCTCTGCCCAAGAGCTTCTGGCGGTATTCTTGAGGATTACTGCCAAGCTACTTAATGGCTTGGTGGTAACATATTAGGATTGTAAGCTTCGTTTAAGATCGCGGATGGCGGCGCTGGTATTGCGCTCATAGGCAATTTGCACACAACGAGCGACCGCACTTAACAAATCAAAGTCAGGAAAATAGCGACTGTGGGTTTGCAGTTGATAATCTTCACCTTGTAGTTGATGAATCAATAATTGCTGATTTCTAAATAACCAAACTTCAGGAATACGATATGGGAGATAATCTTTGACATCAGAATAACTGGTGACATCAATTTCGATCACTAAATCGGGAGGTGGGTCTTGTTGCCAATCGATACGCTTTTTCCCTGAGACAGCTTGCCAGTTGTCGATATAAAAGCAATAATCTGGCTCAATCCCGCTTTCTTGGGGTAAGCTCATGGTGACTGGTGTAAACGCATCATATTCTCGCTCATCGTGATCTAATAGCGCAGTCACAATGTTGGCCAGTAAATGGGCATCTCGACCGTGTACTGGTAATGGGGACATCAGCAATACTTCTCCACTACGGAATTTTATACGTGGAATTGACCCATCTCCCCGTTGTTCGCATAACTGCTGGTACTCTTGCCAACTAGCAGGTAGGCGTACTACAGCACCAGGAGGTAATTGAGTCTTGTCTGGAGAAACAAGGGCAAACATGGCTGACATCTCCTTTTTCGGCAGCATACTGTCATGATAACGCTGTGAGGATTTAGCCGTGCTGAAAAACTTTATCCCTGGGATTGATATAACTACGCCATTTGCCGAGCCATTAACTGGGAAAACAGCCCCTCAACAGCAGCTAACTCCTGAAAAGTTCCTTGTTGTACAACCCGGCCTGCTTGAAGTACGTAGATGCGATGAGCATTGCGGATTGTACTAAGTCGGTGAGCGATCGCAATTCTGGTAACTTGTAATTTATCTAAACTTTCACTAACAATTGCCTGGGTTCGGTTATCGAGCGCACTAGTAGCCTCATCGAATAACAAAATACGAGGTTTTAATGCTAAAGCACGAGCAATCAATAACCGCTGTCGTTGTCCTCCAGAAAGATTGCCACCCCCTTCACTAATCACTGTATGCATTTCCATTGGCATGGTTGCGATATCGTCAGCAAAGCCAGACATCCGAGCAGCTTCCCAGGCTTCATCTAGAGTAATTTGAGCGCCACCAGCAATATTATCGAAAATCGAAGCGGCTGTCAGTTGCCCACCTTGCAAAACCACACCCAACTGTCGGCGTACAGCGGCTACATCTAAACCAGACAAATCTTGACCATCGTAGTAAACAGTACCAGATTCAGGAGTTTCAAAGCCTAGTAGTAATCGAAATATTGTCGATTTGCCACTTCCAGATGCCCCAACCAAAGCAATAAACTCCCCAGGTTCCGCAGAGATACTCACATCATCCAAAGTCAGCGCTCCATCACTGCGGTAGCAAAATGTTACATGATCCACAACAATTCTGCCGACGAGCTTGCCTGGATCGGCTTTGCTGAGATCCACTTCCGGTATGGTTGCCAAAATTGGCTGGGTGCGTTGCCATTGAGGAACAACTTGTAAAACATCAGTAACTGTATTGCTTAGGTCTGTGGCTCCTCTAATAAAGTTGCCAAAGGCTGCGTTGAAAGCCAGGAAAGTACCAAGAGATAGTCCGATACCTCCTGAAGTCTGAGCTTCTTCAAACAAACTAATGGTAAACCAAAAAAGTATTCCAGAAGTCAGTGTGGGCATCAAGGTATTAAAAAGTGCCACAAAGTCTTCAACTTGCTGTGTACTGAGTTCAAGTTTGACTTGCCGAGAGTAGTTTTTACTCCAAGAAGCGAAGGCACGATCCTCAGCACCAGCAACATGCAGTTTAGAAATTCCGTTGATTAACTGTACAGTCTGTCCAAAAATATCTCCCTGCAATTCCAGCAGTGGACGCACCTTACGCAGGAGGAGTACACCAGAGAGGCTAGTAAAAGCGATCACAACTACTGCAACAGCAACAGCAACTAAGGCTAATTTGAAGTTGTAGTAAAACAACTGTCCTAAGTAAAATAGTGCGAACAGACTGGTAATCAGATTTATTAGGGTTTTGCCGCTGAGTTGACGACGAATCGTTGTAATAGATGATACGCGAGACTGAAGGTCGCCTGTTGTGTATGTACGAAAAAATGATACAGGAAGATTAAGCAGCCGATCCCAGACAGCAGCTTGAGTGGAAGCATCAGAAGCCGTTTCCATTCGCAGAATAGCAAAACCTTGAGTTAGCTGAAATAAAGTTGTCCCCAAAGCTGCAACTAGCAAGCCTAATCCAATTTGCAGCAATAGTCCCCTATCACTATCGGGAATTGCGTTGTCCATGATAATCGCGATCGCTTGAGGTGTGAGCATACCTAGTAATGTTACGGTAATGCCAGTCAATAAAATAGCAAGCAGTTCTCTTCCTTGTCCTTTAAATGCGAACTGAAGTAAATCTAAAGCTTTGAGTGCCTTATCAGGCAAAGACCGATAAAACGTATAAGCAACAGGAGCTAGTGCCGCGGCTTTATTCTCATCTACTCTTAAGCGAGTCTGCTCTACAGGGTCAAATATTTTATAGCTACTTGCAGATATAGGTAACAATGCAACTGGTCGGTTGTCCTGCTTGGTGTAGGCTACTAAAGGACCAGAATCCTTTTCCCACCAATTGCCTCGCAACAACACCCGCCGCATCCGAATGCGCGAAGCCCGGACAATTGCTTCCAAAGGTTCTTTAATCCGCTTCATATTCTCCGAGCGAGCCGGAGGGCAAATTTTCACCCCCGAAGCCCTGCCAACCGCACCAGCAGCAACTAACAAAGGTGTGCCTTCGAGGAAAAAATCTCCGTCTTGATAATTCAGAGTCGATGCTAGTTCCCCTAGTGCCTCAGATGTGACTTGGCGATTGAGACGTTGGCGATCGCGTAACCTTTGTAGTTCATCCTCCGTTTCTTGCTGATCTAAAAGGTCAATAGAGTGTAAAAGTTGAGTATTAAACTGCGACAGCCCTAAAAGGAGAGTATCCGAATTACAGATTTCTGAAGTAGGTAGAGTGGTAAGTTGAACCCCATCCACAACTTCTAGCCAGATTTTATCGCTGAGGCAAAAAGTTCCTGCTGCGCTTGTCAAAGTCAAATCCTCAAACCCCAAAAAGCGGACAGTCCCTTCCTGAAGCTGTACCCAACAAACAACACCCGCTTCTGGCTGGAAAGTCTGACCAGCGTTCAAAGAAAATCTTGCCTGTTCAGAAGCCCTCACTTGAATTATTGGTGTGGCAAACTGGCATGTACTACCAAGTTGCCCAAGCCAATTTTCTACCCAAGCGTTAGCAAAGCTTGTCGTAGGAATCGCTTTTGCATCTGCATTAGCTACTAATTCACTGAAACATTCCTGATGGAGTTGTAGTACTTCTGTTTCTCCAACTGGTACTGCTAAAATTTGGCGGTGCTGATTAGCCGTGCCAAAAAGAGCCTCCCCCGCACTACAATTGCATAAATAACGGCGAGTACCTTCGATAACACCATCTTTAACTGTGACAGCAAACAATGCGATCGCGCCAGACTGAATTACCCAAACTTTGTGAGGATCATCCAGCAGTATCGGCTCATTGCCTGTAATTTGGTAAAGTTGCCCTTGTATCACCATAATTATTAATTAATATAGTAATCCGATTTGATTCCTGAATCACTAATAAGGGGAGGGAACAGGGAACAGGAAAGAAGGGATAGATCTTACTGACTTTTGTACGCCTTATGTGAATTAAAAACGCCCAAGCTATGGCAAGGGTTTCAGGCTGTGGTTTAGCCAAGGTGTTTAACCATATTGCCGTATTTACGACTTTGCAGACTCCAACTCACATAAGCCGTTTTGTTCAAAAATCAAATAAGAGTCCTATAGTCAATCATCTTTAGTTATTTGCTCCCTGCTACCTGCCCCCTTACCCTTCCTGCAAAGCTTCCCCTTCAGTGCAGATTAACCGCGAGTACACACCCTCAATTTCCCACAATTGTTTATGAGTACCTCGTTGCACTACCTTTCCGCGTTCCAGGACGATGATTTCATCACAGTCCCGAATCGTACTTAATCGGTGTGCGACAATAATGCAAGTACATCCCCGTCGCCGCAAATTCTCGTCAATGTTTTTTTCCGTCTCTACATCTAGGGCGCTGGTAGCTTCATCCATGACAAGTATTGAAGGGTTATTCACAAATGCACGGGCAATTTCTAATCTTTGTCGTTGACCTCCACTTAAATTAGCAGCCCCTTCTATCAGTTCTGCGTCGTATCCTCCAGACATTGAGAGAATCACATCATCAATAGCGGCATCTTTACAAGCACGGATCAAATTTTTATCTGCGATCGTGGCATCCCAAAGGGTCAAATTGTCCCTGACAGTGCCGCTAAATAGCAAAATATCTTGCTCCACCATTGCAACAGAGTTAGTGAGTAATTCGTGGGGAATTTGTTCTCTGGGTTTACCATCAAAAAGAATTTCTCCTGTCCAAGGTTCGTAAAGCCCACTGATGATTTTGGCAACAGTGGACTTACCAGAACCGCTTCCACCTACCAAGGCTACTCGCTGTCCAGGTTTAATTGAGAGGTTAAAGTTTTCAATCAAAGGAGGTTCAAGGGGACTATAGCCAAATGAGATGTTCCGCAATTCAACATAGCCCTGTAATCTTGGCAGAAGAGATGAGAAAGAATTTACTTCCCCTGCTCCCCGTCTTCTCTTTTCCAATTGCGGATCTGTCGGGTTGTCTAGGACATCATCCAGACGAATCAAGTTGCCTTCAAGTTCTTGTAAGGTACTGCCGAAGTTGACAAGACTGTTCACAGGTTCCTCGAAACTCTGCATTAAACCTTGAAAAGCTATAAGCATTCCAATGCTGAGGTGTCCATCCATTACTCGTAAACCGCCTACAACTAACAGAAGCATCGAAGAAAGAGCAGATAAGAGGGTAGGCAATACTGAAAATGTTTGATTTGTTACGCCCAATTCTTGCTGAGAATTGAGCGCTTTGGTGTAGTAACCTGACCACCGAGAAAAGAAATCTGACTCTAATCCTGATGCTTTGAGGGTTTCTATACTTTGGAGAGCAGCGATCGCCGCGCCAGCAGCTTTACCATATTCTTGTATCAATCGCTGATTAGCATCTACGCGTTGTCGAGAAATCCACTGCAAAGTTAAGATGTTAATAGCAGCAAAGCTAACCACCACCAAGGTTAGTACCCAATCATACTGAAACATGAGCAGCGCGTAAAAAATCACCATCACCGCATCAATGACAGTAGTCGCCAAACTTCCAGAAAGGACATCAGCAACTTGGTCATTAAGACTGGTGCGGTTACTGATTTCTCCGGCAAAGCGTTGTGCGTAAAAGCTAATAGGTAAACGCAGAATATGCCAGAGAAAGCGACTCGACATCCCGACAGCCAACTTAGTCTTCAAGCGACGCAGATATCGTAACCGTAGTAGCGTTAGCCACCCCTGAAGTACAGATGCGATCGCCATTGCCAAAATCAGGGGACGCAACCAGTGCTGCCGTTGTTCAACCAAAATCTCGTCTACAAAAATCTGGCTAAATACAGGTATCGCCAGCCCGATGATAGTCAAGAAAAATCCCGCTATTAGGCAATAAACTAAAGCGCCAGCAGCCCCCTGCAATCGTTTCCACAACGATGAGATCATGCTGGGTTTACGGCCACCTTTCGTAAATTCTGCGCTTGGTTCCATCACCAGCACCACTCCAGTATACCCCTCGTCAAACTCCTGTAAAGACAGATGACGCGGGCCAGTAGCGGGGTCATTAAGATAAACACGAGACGAGCTAAATCCCTCCACTACTAGAAAATGATTGAAGTTCCAAAACACAATATAAGGAGGGCGCAGGTCTTGCAGTTGCTTTAGTTCCTTTTTAAAGCCTTTTGCTTGGAGTCCGTAGCTTTTAGCAGCCTTGAGCATGTTAGATGCCTTACTACCATCACGAGAAACACCACACGCTCGACGCAGTTCTGGCAAGGGTACAATCCGACCGTAGTAACCTAAAATAATTCCTAAAGCAGCAGCACCACATTCCACAGCCTCCATTTGCAGGAGCGTTGGAGTCTTGACGCGCCCCTTGCTTCTGCTTTGCAGCAGTTTTTGTAAGGGCTGCAAAGGATTAATCGGTTTTACTAAAGTCGAATTAGTTAATACCACTGAAAGACCTCAGAATAGGTAAAACATACGTGAGGGGAGCGCGTTCTTCTACCTTGACTCGAACAACAGTAGTAGTTCCAGAAGAAATTTTGAGTTGCGGCCCGGTGGAAGAAGACCACTTGTAACCGCTGAAAGTGGAAGAATCCGGCTCTAAGTCAGCGAATACTTGCATTACTCCTTCCTGTTTTTGAGACATTAAACCTTCCACTACTTCTGGATTGCCCACCACATTAATAGCTCCTTCCTTGGTGATGGGAAATGGTGAAATACTGGTAACAGTTCCTACCACGCCGCCAAAGCGTTCTCGTTTCACAATTTGAGGAGTAATTTGAACTGTCATCCCCGGTTGAATTTTTTTGCCCTCTGCAATGGGGAAATACGTTATGCTCACCAGTTTGCTAGATGGATTTTCTTCATCTATACTTCCTAACCGGGTTCCTGCATTGACAACTTGTCCAGGCGTAACAGTGATTTCTAAAATGCGTCCATTATGTTGGCTAACAATCTGGCTGTTAGTGCTTAGTTGCAATTCAAGTTTGGCAATCTCCCGTTTGATTTCTTGAATTTCATTTTTTCGGATAGTTGTAGTTTGCAAGTCTTCTTGAGCTAAACTAGCTAATTTACTATTCTGTTCTTGCAACTGAGCTTGGATATTTTTGATTTCATTCAAATTTGAGAGGTATTGTTGTTGTGCATCCGCTTCCTTAAGATCTAGTTGTTTCAAGTGAGATTCAGCTTCATCAATACTGGCACGGGCATTGTCGTATTGCTGCTGTGCTTCTAACACCACATCATCAGGAATCGCTCCCGCTTGCAACAATCTCTGACGGTTTTCTAGCCTCTTTTGATAAGTAGGAAGCAGCTCTTGGAGTATCTGCAAGCGTCGCTCTAAATTGACGCGATCGCGTTCTATTGATACAAGTCCTTTTTCTCTTAGCACAGGTGTCAAATCCTGCATAATCTTGAGCCTTTGCTGAAGAGTGAGGCGTTGTTCTTCAATTGCTTTTGTGTCCAGCTGCTGACGCTGAATTTGGATCAAGCTAGCGTTGCGATCCTGTTCTTCTAGTTGAGCTAATTTGGCTTGCGGTAATTGTAATTGCTTACGCAGATCAATTTGGTCAATGGTTGCTAACACTTGCCCCTTTTTAACAACATCCCCAACTTTGATATTTAGAGCAAGCAACTGCCCTGAACTCATTGATTGCAGAGGTACAACTTTGCGTGGGTAAATAATTACCCCTCGACCTTCAACGGTGATGGGGATGCGTCCGTAAATACTCCAGACAAAGCCTACTCCCACTAGCGAACCCAAAGCAACTAAAGGTAGCCAACTTTTAGGACTAACCACCTGCATCAGCTGGTCTAGTCTTTCAGGAGAAGATAATCTCTCCAGTGACTCTTTACGGAATAAGTTACGTTTTTGGTCTAACATTTACCTTCACTTTAATAATTTATAAATAGTATTTTTAACTTATTTGGTAAAAACCCTCTTTATTTTTATCTCTACGCTCTCTGCGTCTTGGCAATTCGTTTAAAAAAAATATTTTAGGGTTGCTGAATGATATTTAAAAATATCACGCAGAGTCGCAGAGGCAGAGAAAATTTATGGTTTGGTATTATTAGAATAGATTAATATATATTTGAATACAATACAAAAATTTTATGTAAAACTATTATTATTTTCTGTTTCTCGTTCTAAATTTGCAGCTTGAGCGAGACTGGCGGCAGAAATGATTGCTAAAATCGCTTCCAGCCGCCATTGATTTAAATCTAGGTAGTACAGAGAAATTCAATTTACGCTTAACCGTTCCTGCATCCATTCAAATCTTTTTCCAGCCAACGCCATACGATCCAAAGCACTGGAATCTAGTTCATCTTCATATTCAATATTTTCATCCAGTGGCTGACCTTGACTATAAATGCGTCTACCATAACCAAGGCGACTGAGCATTCCTTGAAATTTATTAGAAAGTAAAGTGGCAATCACTTGATAAAAACGAGATGCAAATCCGATATCTTGCTGCAACTTTGCCGCTACTTGCTGTCGTGAAATAGACAAAACTATTGAGTCTTCAATAGCTTTAATAGTTGCAGCAGGTAAGCGACCATCAATAAAGGGTGTTTCTCCCATGATTTCACCTCTCAATAATTTGGCTATCTCTCTATTTTTAACTTCGCTGTCCTCCATAGCAGCAAAAGCACGAGCTAAAGGATTGCGTTCATCATCGGAAACAGAGAGTGACATGATTCCACTTAGTAGGATATACAGTGCATCCACAGGCCGTTGTTGATGGATGAGTACGGTATTAGCAGCAATTCTGTGCTGAGTTCCACAAGCCATCATCCAATCGATGTCACTATCATGCAATTTTCCTAATACAAACAACACATCCTTTAGTGGTTGCCCTTGCGCTATATTACTACGACCAAGTTGATTGATGATGCTTTGTATTCTATCTGAAAGCATAATGGCGATCGCTCGATAAAACCGCGCAGCAAAACCCACATCTTGCTGTAATTTTGTCGCTAACTCTGGTTGAGGAATTGATAAAATTAATGATTTTTCTACAGCTTTGACAGTTATAGCTGTTAAGCGATTACCAATGAAAGGTACTTCTCCAACGACCTCACCACTAGATAATCTAGCAATTTCTCGACTGGGAGTTTCAATACCTTCTATAGCAGCAAAAACACGAGTTAGAGGATTGTTTTCAGGTTCAGCAGTAGTAACTGTTAAAATTCCATCTAGTAAAATATGTAAGGAAGTAACAGTTGTCCCCGCTTGAGTCAGTACAGTGCCAGGAGTTATTTCTCTTTGATGACCTATAGTAATCATCCAATCAATGTCACTATTATTTAATTCTTTAAGTAAGACTTCGGTCATAGGTTAATTCCCCCTACATTTTTGTCAATAAAAAGTTGAAATATCAGACAGAAAAGCAAGAGTAAATAAAGAGATTCAGATTCTTGATACAGTAAACACTGTTTGTAATTTATCCAAGGTTTGTTGGATGTAAAATTCAGCTTTTGGAGAAGCTAATTCTTCTAATGTTAAATGAGTTAAACACATCAATATTAAAGGTTTCATGTTGGAATCTGTTGAATTCTCTGAATATTCAGCATGAATGCACTGCAAATTTTCTGCTGCTGCTTTCACCAATGCTTGTAGAATTGTAAAAGCTCCATCGGAAAGTGGAGGTTGACCCCGGTAGTTTTGCAGTCTACCTCCTTCTCGATAATCAGGAAGTGACTCTAACCCCAGAAAGCGTAAGCACCAATCGGCTCTATAAAAGCCCGTAGCTGCTACAATGCCTCTGTAGTCTGCGATTAACTCGTCCAGGATATTGTTTCGCATAGAGTTAAATAAGCGACGTGTGAAGTAGTGCGTACATTCATGCTCTAGGCGAATTTTCAGAGATAGGCTTTGCCATTGGGATTCCTCAAGCTCCATGTCGCTGGCTGAAACATTACTATAAGAACCGCCACTCAAAATCATGAACTTATCTTGATAGAGTTCTTTTTGCGGGATTAATCGCTGAAATTCTTCTTGCCAGTTAGTTTGGTAGCGATTTGCAAAACTTTCAGCTTCCCATTTTTGACGATATTGACGCACTCTGTCCCAGTTATTAAACCCGCTAACGATGCAGGCTCCCATAGATGCAGGGATTGGTTGGGGTTCATTTCGCTTTGTTAGAGCTTGTACTAGAGAAACAAAGTCTTCTCGGTTCTCAGTTAACAATACTGGGATGGTTCCAGCCAAGCTTGGATGTATGATCAATCGAAGTTTTTCAGGTTGCTGTAAGACTAAACCAGTTGCTTGTGTAATCCCATCCACTACAACACCTCTACAGGTAGCAATTCGGTAAGCCTCAGTTTGGCTAATACCCTCAACTACAGGAAATCTCAACTGAACCAATACCCGCTTTAGTGCTTCAAATGTCCCTACAGATCTGGCAGCCATAGCGTATTCTTCCCAAGCAGCCACATGAGCTTCGGGGGAAAGAGGAAACTGGATGGTATGAGTTAATATCTTGTGATCAAATACGTTTTGGTTGTATACCAATAGTTCCTCCGCCTGTGCGGTAGTAGCTCCAAAGTAGGCGAGGACATGAGAACGGAATAATTGTTGCTCAATTATAAGTGATCGCCTAACGAAATACTGCATTTTTCAAAAGTTAGAGATTAGTGACTAGAGGCTAGGGAGGTAGCTGATCCTGATGAAATGGTCTCTTAAGGAAGTTGAAAAGCCACAAGTTGTTTCTATACATTTTTTTTGTTTATTGTGTTTTTCTAACTTTTGGTTCCTACCTCTTGTTTCTCGACTACACCAGCAATCTTCTCAGTCATTTCTTTAATTGTTTGAGTGATGAGATGCTGAGGGTAATGTAGAGAGAAAATACCATTACTTGCTAACTGCACCACCTCTTCCGAAAGGGGCAGAATTCCAGCTACTGAAACGTTGTAAATTTTCTCCACTTGTTCTTGCAAGTCGGGAAAATTCAAGGATGGTAAAGCCTTATTAATTACCAATAACATTTTTGGGACTCTGAGTTTACGAGCTACATCCACTGTCACCGCAGTACCTTGAAAGTCTTGATTATCTGGACGGAGGATGATTACCAAAACATTAGAAATACCGATGGAAAGTAAGGTTTCTTCATTAAGACCAGGATGTGTATCAATGAATAGGTAGTCCAGTTTGAGAGTATGGATAAGTTCTTGAAAGCCATCATTGAGACGAACTACATCGTACCCTTCACGTAGAACTCTAGCAATTTCACCAGCCTTAATACTAGAAGGAACTAAATAAAGACTACCTGTACTTGTATTTAATTGGTCTGAAAGCAGAGCATTTGTAACATCATAAGCAGCATCCTTAATATCACAAAGACCCCACAAATAGTCGTTAAGAGCGCGATTTATTTTGTTCTCATTCAGACCGAAAATAACGTGAATTCCTGGCGATTGGATATCAGTATCTATAATACCTACACGTTGACCTCCAAGTGCCATAGTAGATGCCATGTTAGCAATCAAGTTTGATTTGCCAGTACCGCCACGGAAGGAATGAACTGCAATAATTTGTGCCATAAGGTTAACCTCGTAATCAAAAATAAAGTGTTAATAGTCAATCTAAAATCCAAAATTGTTAGACAGATCTGGAAAGGTAAACTTTAACCAACAGCCATCACTAATCAGAGGTAGCAAAACTCTTCCGTTGGATAACTTCAAGTCAAACTGCATATTCTGATTTCCATTTTGGACTTCCACAAATGCAGGCAAACTTTTAGAGTTAATCTGGGAATTACTTCTATGTGTCCACACTCTCAATTCCTGTTTTCGCTGGGTTGGTAAGCGGAAGGTGGCATACTTGAGGGATGACAGCGATAGAACTTCGACAGTGGCTGCTTGGTAATGTTGATCACCCTCAGCATATCCCAATAGCACTTCTGCCGTTTTTTGTTGTCCACCAGCGGTAATTGTGAATACAGATCGTCCTCCTTGGTTTTGCTCTCGCAGTTCCACAACTACACGGGAAGTAAACGCACCATAGTACTTCATGACCAAAGTTGCTCCTAAAGATAGAACAGCAATAAACAATGCACTGATCCGCGCCAGAGGATTTTCCCAGATGAACAAACCATGAACCAGGAGGATAGCTAAAAATAGGCTATAAACACCTACACTGAAGAACGGATGATTGAGAATCTTGAAGACTACTCCAGGTATAAGCTCCCC
The DNA here is from genome assembly GCA_022241785.1 of Cyanocohniella sp. LLY. Classification (GTDB taxonomy): domain Bacteria; phylum Cyanobacteriota; class Cyanobacteriia; order Cyanobacteriales; family Nostocaceae; genus Cyanocohniella. The sequence continues at coordinate 17,765 of JAKOMP010000066.1, forward strand.
TTTGCAGCGACTAGAAACTAACAGTAAAATTGGGAAAATTCCACCAACAAGAGAGTTGCCAAGTACACCAGCGAAAGCGAGGACACTGGTAAAGGATTGGGTACCAGCAAGGAACAGCCACTCAGTTAATAGGAAGACTAAGATTAATGGACTGATGGATAGGAAAAAGCGGCGTTGGTTGAGTAGGGTTTGCCAAAACTTTTGTGTCTGACTCTGATGTTTGGAAGGAGGGTTGTAATCAGCTTTCAACCCTCCTTCGTAAACCAAGAGCATGGGTGAAATGGCTTGTATACAAGCACTATCATCATTAGCCGAATGCACTTCTAAACTCAGGCGCGTATCCCATTTACGTAAGTCTGGGAATTGATGGAGTAGCTCTTTAATGTTCCAATGTTCAGCGAAAGTAATGTCTATGTGATGAACATTACCACTCAACTGAATATCTATACGAAACTTGGCCTGAGCCTCTTCTAATCCCAAGTAAGTTAGACCAATATGAGGCACACAGCTAAGATCGCCATTGGGGTGTAATATTAACATTCCTTGCTGGCGGGGCAGTCTTAAAATTCGTTGGGGACGTGCTGGTAACCACTCTCTAGCTAGGTTGACTAAAAGACTAGAGCTACGTAGCCAAGCCATTCCTAACAGCAAGGTAACTAATACTGCGCCTAAGATTGTAACGATCGCACCGACTTCCAATGCTAATGGCTCTAAAGCAGTGCCTGACTGTCCACTTAGCAACTCTGGCGATACGGCTCCGTTAACTGCTAGCACCCAAATGCAAAAGAGAACCGTTAAAAAAGCAGTTCCCGCTACGCTGCCCCAAATTAAGGATACAGCGCTAGGGTCACGAGGAAGTATCAGTTTACCACATTCTCCCACATAGACATGACCAAAGTAAAGCATCAGGCTGACACCTAAAATTCGTTGTAGCATCCAAGGTTGAAAAGGTTGACCGTCGAGAAAGGGCAAGTTTACATATAAAAGGTTTTCTAGTTGGATGTGGCGAAATGATAACAGTGAAAGGATGAGAAGCAAACTCACGTTGATGCCTGCTAGTAATACCATCAAGGCAACGGTGAAGTTAAGCGATTTTCGAGATACCAAATATAATCCAGCGCAGAATAGCAATACCGCCCACAATGCTGCTGGTATCTGGGTAAAATTTGCCATAGTCACCGACAAACCGATATAACAAGCCAATGCTATGAGGAAAACACGGATACCAACTGCTATAGAAAGTATAAATGAGCCTGTATTTCCTAAATAATTAGATACTAATTGTTTGATAAAAGAGTTGCCATAACGGAAGTCCCCACTGCGACCAACAGCTTCTGCCATACAAGCCATAGTTAGGGTATTGACTATACCGATGATGACTATGAAAGCAATTGTAGCTAACGGCCCCACATCGGCTACGGCGATGGGCAAGGCTAAAAAAGCTTGGGGAAGACCTAATGCTACGGTAAGTATAGAAGCTAGCCAGAAGGGTGGAAGAGACTCTAAGCGTTGGGCGATCGCTGCTGTTATCCAGCGCCACTGTTCGATGAGCGATAACTTGGATGCAAAAATGCTCAACAGTTGTTTTCTATACAAACGCAAGTAAGCTATTTGCACCGCCTTTTCATCCAAACCCAACGTTACTCTAATGTTGGGGACTGCTTGATACATGAAAGTATACTTCTGGCTGAGGGCATGGGCGATCGCAGCTTTCAGTCTGGGATTTTCCGGCACGAGGGTTGTCCACTGCTCGGCGTAGCGTTCCAAATGCTGGATAGTAGGGTGGAGTGGTGGCGCGTTTCCTAAAGCAAAGGCTTCCAAAAAAGCCAAATCACGCTCTGATGCAGCTTGTTCTGTCAAGGAAAACTCCATCCGCGATCGCGCCACTATCTGGGCGGTGCGGCTCTCAAGTAAAAACAGTAATGTATTCGCTCGTTTAGCTGGTAAGCCCGCTAGTACTTCCTCTCGTGATATCAATTCGTCGTCATCCAATGACATATTTATGCCTCACAGTTTAGTGATCGCTGTTTGAGGGATTGCACCTTCGTCTGCAATCTCTGGTAGTAATCTGTCTCCGTTTCGCTAACAGTTACTTTGTGTTCTCTGAGCTTTTGAATCTTTTGTTGTAACTGCCGAAAATGTTCATTTTCCGTAATTTCCGCAACATTGCTGGCTCTTTTTGTCTCGTCAATCTCAATGTGCAGTTCCCGGACTTGCATTTTGAGCTTTTGATCTCGTATCCTCACTTGTTCAGCCATTCCCAAGAAAACGCGCACTAATTGCCCCATATCATCTTGGCTACTGGCTAATTTCTCCAATTTTGGACGCAATTCTAATACCCGAGAATCAAAATCATCTTGTTCCAATGACTGCGCTGCGGCTGTGAGAGCGTAAATTGGTTGAGAAATTCTCCGCGCTAAAAATAACGCAATGATGGCTGTGATTCCGCTCACAATCAACATACTGCCACCGTGTAGCCAAATCAGGCGCTGCAATGGCTCAGTAAAATTTTCTGTGGGCTGGCTGACCCCCAATACCCAAGGTTGTTCTTGCAAAGGTGCAAAGCCAACTATTCGAGGCATTTGTTGAGGTGGAAAGCGATAGGTAGTATGACCTGCGCTTTTAGCTTTCACCATCACTTTTAACTCTGGAATGTCTAAGCTCTGAATCTGATTTAGAGCGTAACGCCTATCTTTGACAACCTGTTTTAACGTTTCAGGCGGTAAGGGAAGAAGGCTATGGTAAAGCAGAGATTTATTAAAATGACCGATGATCACCCCGTGCTGGTCAATTAAAAAGGTGTAGCTTTGGGAGCCTACTTGTAACGCATCGGCGATCGCCCAGATAGCTTCTCCTTTAATCTTCAGTACTGTGACTCCGACAATTTCGCCACTAGGCGATCGCACCGGATGGGAGAAAAACATTCCTGGTCGTTTTGTCGTTTCCCCCACCAGAATACTAGATACATAAGATTTGCCTTGAATACTAGAACGAAAATATTCACGGAAAGCATAATTTTGACCAAGAAAATTAGGATCGGTGGAAGCAATAGCACGACCATGCCGATCCATCACAAAGACAGCATCAAAGTCTGGGTTAGAACTGAAGATGTTTTGTAGCATTTGTTGCAAGTTAGGGCGGAGGGCTGATCGCTCAGAAGACCTTGAAGCTGCGAGGAAATTGACGACATTGCGATCGCTGCTAACTTGGACAACAACACGCTGAATATCAATCATTAACTGGTCAAGACGACTAGCAGTACTAGTAGCTAACAATTCCAGTTTGCGATATTCACCAGCCTCCACACTATCTAAGCTCTGGCGCAGGTTGTAGTAGGTGGTGAAGCTCATCGGTATCAGTGCAACTGACACCAACGCTACTGATATTTTGGCAGCTATAGACCAAGCAGGTGGGCAAAGTAACCGATGTAAACGCTTCATTTAATCCACTGTGATAATTAGTTGTAAAAATCTCTAATACCAATTCTCCAAAATTTGGCAACAGATTCAACTCTGAAAAACCAGACTGAATCTGACTTTCTTAATTACGAATTACGAATTGTATAAGTTCACTCCCACAGCAAGGCAGAAGGAACTATTTCTGGATATGCTAACCTCAGTAACTCATAACCAATTCCAGCAGTGCCTTGAAAGAAACCAGGGTTGTAAACATCTGCGGGAAGTTCGGGAAATAAATAAAAAGCACCGACTTGCTTGGCTCTTGCTACTACTGTTGCTGCTTGTTTTTGGACAGTTTCTAGTAGTTCCGAACTTGACAGCTTGGTAGCTCCTACCAGTAGCACCTCCATCCTGCCAAAGTTACCACAGCAGAGATGGTCAAGGTTTTGCAAACCAAACTGTTGAGTTGTGTTTAATGCTACTGCAATCTCTTGCCGAATTTCTGGAGTATCGAGAATTTCTAGACCCCCCAAACGACCTAAACCAATGCCAGGCGCACCATGACACCAAGTGGTCATAAAAGAAGGTTTCTTCTCTCTAACGTCTTGCCAATTTCCAGCCTGGGGAGAAAATACACTGCCTTCGTAGGCGATCGCTTCTTCTGCTGCTTCCAGGAAGTTAGAATCTTGCGTAAATTTATATAATCGCAGTAAGGTATAAGCAATACCCACCGCACCATGAGAAAATCCTGTAGCTAACTTACCTTCTAAAGTTGCCCAAGCTCTCAATCCAGAATCGCTAGAAGTGCGGTTGTTGAGTAGATGATAACCCAAGGCTTCCGCTTGATTTAATATTGTAGAATCTGATGAAGCTTGGTATAAACTTAGTAATCCTAGTATGGCACCAGCAGAACCGGCGATGGTATCAAACTGGCGATCGCTCATGATACTTGCTTGATTAATCAAAGCAGCTGCAAGATGAGCAACATCCAACAAATCTGGTTCATCAATAAATTGACTAATCTTGACCAAAGCGTAAATAATCGAGCCTAATCCGGTGCTACCCCCAATACCTATCTGCTTAGTAAATTTACGTAAAAAATCTGCATCTTGGTTTTGTAAAGTTCTTTTCAAATCTTGTAAACCATTCAAAGCCAAATCTCGGCAGCTTATATCACCAGTAACTTTTGCCAATGCTGCTAAAAATAAACTGACACCACAAGCACCATCGTATAAACCATCACCCAACGGCTGGAGTTGCATTCTTTCTACTTCAGGTAAATATCCCATCCCAATCCAAGCTACACTTCCGTCAGCCGCTTGAATAGCTCGTTGTTGCAGTTCATTAGCAATTTTCCCTGCTTCTTGCATTAATTGTGCTTGAGTCAACGGAACAGTTGCAGCCAAATCAACAATAGTACTAAGAGATGCTGGACTAGACATACCACGAGTAACCCGTGAATAAAAAGAACCCCGAATAATGGCAATTTGTTGAGCTAAATCAGTATCATTAAGTTGCTTTAAACGAGCAATCATGCGGTCATAACTAGGTTCTTGAAAATATCCCTCAATGATTAAGTCATTGACTTTTAGAGCATCACTACTAGAGTTAGCAACAAAATAGGGAATATCCATTTGTTCTAAAGCTTGTAATTCGGCTGACAGCAAAGGCCAGATAGCAGGTTTTGTTTCAGCCTTCAAAAATGCTCGACTTAAAACATCTAATTGAATACTACGGTCTATACCATTTTGTAAGAACTTATAGTTTTGAGCTTTATTTAAAACATCAGCATAAATTTGAGTATTACGAAACAAAAACCGGACTTTTTGATCAGCAAAGACTGATAAAGGACTATTAGTTGCTAACAGGTCTTCTCGCAGCTCTAACAAGAACTGATACATTTGTTGAAAACCAGTTACCAGTTCGTGAATGTAATTATTGGGTGAAAGAGCAACGTTATCGAGGAAAACTGTATTAGATTGGGCTGGTATAACGTTAGATTCATACTTTAAAGTCATACCATCAGTATTGATGTTTTGCCACCTTTGTTGTTTAACATCTGTTTCTTCACCAATTCCCCCCAAACCACTAATATCTTCAGCCTTTCCGGGAACGCCAAAATCCCATCTTGGTAACAGACCAGTCCGCAGCACTGAATCGAAAAATTTTTGATTGGCTTGGTATTGCGCTCCTCCTACTACTTCTATATTGGGATCTATTTCTTGAGCTACAGGTTGCAAAAGAGTTTCCAAGTCTACTAATACCGGGTGTTCACCGCTAGCAATCAAATTTTCATTGTGACAGTCATTTCCTTGGAGGACATACACCAGACACAAAAGCATACCCGCACGTTGATAATATCGTTGTGCGGCTGCTTCATCTTCACAAGGTAAATGTTCAACATACTCCATCCAGCCATGAGATTTGCAGTCAATCACTTTCACTAACTTAAACGGAAGCGAAATTAACTGCTGATTACACCAAGCTAATAATTGAAAATAAGCAGCTTCTAAACCCAAACCTCTAGGTTTATACATAAGTTTCAATCCAGAAGCAAAAGTCAAAGCTATTACAGACCTTCCTCGATTATGAAGGTCTGAAATATTTAATTGAATAGCAACAACCTGACCTAGATTTTGTGAAAAAATTTGTTGGATAATTGGTAAATTTGATGCTAGTCGTTGGATAAATTCTGTTTTTTCTTCTACCCATATATCAACTGCGATCGCTACTAGGCGAGCTAACACGTTATATTTTTGAAAAAATGATAATAATTTACTCGTTGTTAAGTCCTCGATAAAGCTTTGATATTGTGTTTGAGAAGTAATATCTAGTCCTCGTCCCCATAAAAAAGTAAAAGTAGATTGTTTGAGAGCTTTAAACAACGAAAATTCAACATCTAGAGATTGACTGCAAAGAGACACTAACTGTAATAAAAGTTGTCGTTCCAAGCGTGCGTAAATATATGGAGATAGTAATGATTGATTAGCGCCAATGGATGCAATTAATCTTTGACGTGCTATATAAATAAAAGCTAAATAAACTTCTTCAAAAGGAAGTGGCTTTTCTGCATCTAGACAGTGAGAAGTATTTGCATAAGCTATTTCCCAGTCAACTTGCAAAGCTTCCTGTAAAGTAATGATCCAAGATGGAAGTTGGTGTATTTCGTCGGTGTGCATATAACCAAGCACATGATTAATAGTTTGAGTATCTAAATCATCCCAGGTGAGACGTTTAGTAAATATTTCTGAGTTAGTTTGTGCGACAACTTGTGACCAAACTTGCCAACGTGAATTAATCAGATTTTCATCAGTTGATATTTGATTAGGAAGAGAACTTAATTTCAGTCTTTCGTTAAAGTTATTGGCTGACTTGGCTATTTTGATTAAATCTGCTGGTAAAACTTGCATTTATGTATATCCTTATTTATTTGATTAAATTGATTTTATATTTTGCACCAGGCGACTAGAAGTCACTGCTACACAGGCTAGACGCGTAGTGTCTTCCCTTCGGGAAGGCCGCCTGCGCGGGTTAAAAAGTCAGATTTTTTATTAGTCCGTGTAGGCGGACTTCGTTTGTGTAGCCGCGATTTTAATCGCCTGGGCTTGGTTTAGATTTGTAGTTTAGAGGATAGCAACTCAGAATTACAATTCAAATTCTTTTGATAAAACTCATAATTATTTAGATATTGTTATTTGGCAAACGTATTAGTGAATTTTTAAGATAATTCTAAAATATTCACAGTAATATTTACAGAAAACTTCTATTTATTTTGATTTAAGACCTAAATAATTCAAATTGATCTTTTGATAACTCGATTGATATTCTAATTAGTGTCAATCCTAGATTGATACAAGCAAACAAGGAAAAATCAAAATGCACGAAGAACTAAAACAAATCATCTCTCAATCCATGAACACCCGGTTTGAGTTTGAGCAAAAGCTAATTCAAAGAGCTTGGGAAGATGAAGCTTTCAAGCAAGAATTAATCAGCAATCCTAAAGCTGTTTTTGCTAGAGAGTCGGGACAAGAAATTCCTGGAAATATAGAAGTTGAAGTCATTCAAGAAACTGCCAATAAAGTGTATTTAGTGCTGCCGCACAATCCAACTCCTGCTGTATCTGAAGGAGAATTATCTGAAGAAGCTTTAGAAACAGTTGCAGGTGGTAGCATTAGTAGATGGACTTGGAAATGTCGTGCTTCAATAGTAGGATGGACTAAAAAATGTACTGCTAGTGGCAACAACTTAGTGTAAGCTAAAATTTAGTACACCAATAATTACTTAAAAATTACAAATTTCATAACTCGGTGACCCTAGAAAATTCTTTTGGGTTCACTGAGTTTATTTTCTATGGTAATGGAATTGAAATGTGAGAAAATACATAAGCTTGAAATCAAAAATCAAATTTTATTTACTCTTGGCAATTATAAAATAACCTAAGACACGCTATTTAATGGGTTTATGTTTATTATTTTTTTATAGAGATAATATTTTCTAAATTTATCTTGTTTTTCATATTCAATACCTAAAAAAATTGCATTGACTATTTAGTTTAGGAATTATTATTCTAGTTTATGTCAATCAATATTTAGTTGATAAAGCAGGAGAAAAAATGACATGGATCAAGAACTAAAAAATGCCATTTTACAGGCAATGACTACCAGATTTGAAGTACAAAATCAACTTATTTATCACGCTTGGCAAGATGAAAGCTTCAAACAAGAATTACTAGCAAATCCAAAGCAAGTTTATGCTAGAGAGTTAGGAGAAGAATTACCAAAATATCTAGAAATTCAAGTGATGGAAGAAACAGAGAATAAGGTTTATTTAGTGTTACCAATTAACCCTGAAGCTACTATAGCAAACGAAGAAGAGTTATCTGAAGAAGATCTAGAGACAGTAGCAGGTGGTGTTTGTCAGTTCAGAACTACACCAATACAAAAACATTGTACTTATTGGTTGTTATCTAAACTTAGAAGTGCCAATGACTCAGTATAAGCTGAGTATAGATTTGATATAAAGTTGCAAAAGTTAACTTTGTTTGAGCAATTAAAGTATCGGCGTTGCATATTTACTGGATGATTTTGTTCAGGGTATTTCAGGACAAGCAAGATGCTTACCTGACAATCATCATCCCTTGATTCACCAATGCCAATCTTTTAAATTCTTACTCTTTGCGCCTTTGCGGGACGCTATTTGCTACAAGTGGGAAACTCGCCCAAAGTAGTTGCTCTTCTGCGTGAAACAAATTCATATTTTCGCTAAGGAACGCCAATATTCTAGTTGTCATAAACACTATCAAAGTCAATTCAATCTGGTCTAAAAAGAGTAAATTTTGAGAAACGTCTTGAACCCCTATGAAAAACTTGAGACTACTAGTTCAAAGAATAATTACTTCAGGAATAATAGCAACAACTACTGCATTTAGTAGCTTTGTTGTCGAAGTTCGAGCAGTTACCTTCTCTTTACCAATTGAAGCCGCAGCGAAAGCCACAGGAGTTGATGTGTTGCGCGATCGCTATGGTTTAGATGGTACGGGAATTACAATTGGTTTTATATCCGATAGCTTTAACACAGTCCAAACATTTGATGTTTCTGGTAATCTGGATACTTATGCAACTAATATAGCTGATGGCTACTTACCAGCTGGCATTAATGTACTACAAGACTTCTTTGATCCTGAAGCTACAGATGAGGGTCGTGCAATAGCGCAGATTCTTCATGCTGTGGCCCCCCAGGCTAATTTAGTATTTCATCCAGGTTTAGGTGGTGTAGATGTATTAAGTCAGGGTATTCAAGCTCTAGCTGCTGCTGGTGCAAATATCATAGTCGATGATGTTGCCTATATTCCTCCAGAGTTTCCTGATGCACCTTTAAACTTTGTAGATTTAGAATCTCCTGATGGGCCGATTAATCAAGCAATTGACGCAGTATTTAATCAAAATATTTCTTACTTTACAGAAGCCGGTAATAATTTCCCTGATTTTTCTATCTATGGACACGCAAATAATCCAAATGCGCTGACTGTTGGCGCGGTGTACTATGGTAATTCGGAATCATACTTTAACCGACGGGAGAATGTGGAGATAGAACAAGGACAACTGCAACCTTTTTCATCAGCAGGTAACCCAGACTTTCTAAAACCTGATGTTGTTGCTCCCGATGGTCTACCCATTTCCTTTAACTTAGGTGGAGGTTCTCGCACAGATATTAACCCTGGCTTTTTTAGTTTCTTCGGTACCTCTGCGTCGGCACCGTACACAGCAGCAGTAGCAGCACTATTATTGCAAGCAGATCCAAGCGCAACACCTACTGAGATATATGATGCTCTGAGAGAAACAGCCGACAGCCCTATATCTGGCTTCGACTCCAGGCTAGGTTTTGGTTTAATTCAGGGAGACAAAGCGATCGCAGCACTAGGAGTACTATCTAAACCCATTCCTGAACCTTCCACCACCCTAGCTGTGGTGTGTGTTGGTGTTCTGATTGCAGGTTTATCTTTGAAACGCACTCAACGGAAGTCTCAGATCATAGCTAAACCTAGCGAGAGGCTTACTTTAGTTCACTCAAGTTTTACGCGGTTGCACAACACCTAAAAATCAAGAAAAGAGATTTACACAGCCTCAAAAGCCCAAATATGGGCTTTTTTTTATGACCATGAATTAATTTGCTAATTACGAATTTATGTTAGCGCAGATTTCGCTAATGCGTAGCGTCTGCACCAGAGCGTTATTACGGATTAGTATTAAGCTGATGCGCGTTTAAAGTATGTAAACACTCTTGATGATCGTTACAGCGCTTCCGGCTATTATGCAATACAGTTTTCCTGTTGCCCCTGTCCTATCATAGCTTTCAGCTTTGAGGATGTACCTCATAGCCGCCGGAAGTGCTGTAACTGTTGACGGTTAACGACCATCAGTCATCAGGTAAATGTATAAATTAAATGCGTAACAGCTTAATTGTCTTTAGCTCTTGATTGAATACGTTGCGCTTTTCGCCAGACTTGAGGAGTCATACCAAAGCTGATACGAAACTGGCGGAAGAAACATCCTGCATAACGATAGCCTACTGCTTCAGCAATTTGCTCAATTGACTGATTAGTTTCTAATAGTAAAGAACACGCTGCGGCCATGCGGCGTTTAGCAATCCATTGATGTACAGTTTCTCCTGTTTGCCTTTTTATTAAGTCTGTTAAGTAAGCTGGCGAGTAACCAACTGCTTGAGCTACATCAGTTAGACCCACTGGTTTATAATAATTTGCTTCAATAAACTCAAAGACTTCACGAAAATCAGGGTCAGCAGGTAAAAGTGTTTCCGAATTTACAGATTTGGCTTTTTCAGTACTCTCTGGCTGGAGATTTTGCTGAAACTCAGTAGCATACAACTGTTTTTGAGTTGCTTGTCTTTCTAGTCGAGCTGCGATCGCTCCCAATAGTTCCTCTACTGTAGAAGGCTTGGTAAGATAATCATCTGCTCCTAAATTCATGCCTAGACGAACCTCAGCCTTATGAATCTTGGCTGTCAAAAAAATGAAAGGAATCATTGCCATGTTACAATTCTGCCGTAGCTTGCTAAAAACACCGTAACCATCAAGTTCTGGCATAAGAATGTCGCAAATCACCAAATCTGGTAAATGTTCTTGTGCTTGCTGAACGCCTACAAGACCGTTTTCTGCACCAATAACATCAAACCCTTCTGCTTCTAGACTGTCTAGCAACATTTCTAGACTTACTGCTTCATCTTCGATGACTAAAATTTTTGTCATTGTTTTTTAAATTATTAAGTTGCAGGCTCAAAATTTCTATTGCAGAGATTGTTATAGAACTTGAAGTTTCACACAACATCCAAATGCTATGACAATCACTGTTTCAGTTGTCTCTGAGTGCTAAGATAACGTAATCATTAAGTCTGCTTTCACTAGTTAACATGGCAAAATTATTGTAAAAGTTGTACCTACACTAACTTCACTCGTTACAGTAATTTGACCATGATGCAGGTCTACAAGCTTTTGAACCAGTGCTAGTCCCAATCCATTACCTGGTATGTTACCAGTATTCCCACCTCGATAAAATGGTTCAAACAGCCGTGGTTGATCTGCGGCTGGAATGCCAATTCCACTATCCTTAATTTGGAAAATCATTTTTTTATCTTCAGACGAAAGTATGAGATCAACTGTTGAACCAACTGGAGAATACTTGATTGCATTTGACAGTAAATTCATTAAAATAGGCTGAAGCAATTTTTTATCTGCACAAACTTGTTCACAATCATCTTGACAAACAAAGGTAAATGAGTGGTGATTTTGACACAAATCTAATTCTGCTAATATATCTTGACAGAATTGAATTAGGTTAAAAGTTTCTGGTTCAAAGTTTAGCTTACCTACTTCTGCTTTATCCAGAGTGAGAAATTTATCCATTAAATATCTCATTTGTTCAATCGCTGTTTCTAGACGCTGCAAATACTGTAATTTTTTTTCTTCAGTCCAGTGATGACGATGGCGTTTCAGTAAACTAGTAGACAACGAAATGATGTTTAGAGGAATGCGGAATTCATGAGAAGCCATAGAAATAAAGTACTCTCTATGTTCCGCAAGTTGTTTTTCTTGTTTTAGAGCTATTTCTGCCTGTTGGCGTAAAACTTTTTCATGGCACAATTGCTGATTAGTTTCCTGTAATTCAGCCATAAGCTGTTGTACTTTGCACTCTAATCTTTCCACAAGAGGCAGAGAAGCAGGAGGAAATATTGCATCTGCTATGTCATCCATCTGCAATTTAGATAGACATGATTTATCTTTTAACGGCAATATGACTTGAAAATTGCGTTGCTGTAAAGTGCAGTTGCTTGAAAACATACTCAAAACCTTCCAAGTGTTAATCTAACTTTTAAAGGAACTGATACGTTGCTTTATATGTTTCTCTTGTTCAAGCGGCTTTTTTTACGCAATATCACTGATATCTTTACATAACTTTATATATTTTAAAATTAATTTAAATTTTTCTTACAACCAATTGCCCACAAGAACATAAGGTGCCCAAAAATATGGGCGATTTTCTTCAGCTAAAATTGCAAGTTGGGCGCGTTGCAAAGCTTGGGCTTTAGTTACCCCAGCATTCAACTGTCGGTATAATTCACCCATAAACTCGCTAGTAGATTCATCATCTATTGTCCACAAAGTTGCTAGCGTACTGCGTGCGCCCGCTCGCACCGCCACACCAGCTAATCCCAAAGCAGCTCGTTTGTCTCCCGTAGCAGTTTTACAGGCGCTCAGAACGAGTAATTCAATTGTTTCTGGTCGGCTTTCACCCCTAGTTCGTAGTAAATTATCTAACTCTCTAACCTTCAGTAGGTTATCCCATGTGAGAATATAAGTCTGTTCTAAATCTGAACTAAATTGCCCGTGAGTTGCTAAATGCACAATTGAAAAAGGAGTAGATTGAATTTGTTTTTGCAAATTAGTTTCAGTGAACTCTTGATTTAAGAGTTGTTTACTTTTTTTCACTTCAGACTGGATTTGTTTTAATTCCTGTGTCACATTTGAAAGTTCAGAAAAGGATTTACCTTCAATCAAACGTTCTTGTTCAACTCCAGCAACTAAAACATTGAGCTGCACGTTTTGTAAAGGTTGAGGAGCAACAAGTTGTAAACCAGGGGTCAAAGAAATAGCATACTTTTCTATTAGATACTTTTGCTGTTGTTTGTCGTAAAGAATCGACATTGGGATATTCCGCAAAGCACCATCTAGCACAAACACTAGAGTCTTTATATTTTTGTTTGCTAAATTTGCTTCAGTTGGTCTAATTAACCAATCATATAACTGTTGTGAATGCTGCTTAACATCAGGCTCACGGCTAGCAACGGGTAAATCTTTCTGTAGTTGTTCTACAGTGTTTTCTAATACATCTTTAGATATTTTAGTAGTACTGCGGTAAATTGTATCTTGTCCTGGCAATCTAGTAATGATTTCTAGTCGGTTATCTAAAATAATCGGATAGATAACAGCTGTGGATTTTTCCTTCTCAAGTAATTTATCAAGGCCAACTCTTGGTAGTAAACAAGGTGAACGAAAGAAGTTATCTAATTCCGCTAGTTGGAGAGATTCAATTACCTGGCGGGCTTGCAGAAGATTGTCTGACTTTTGATTTGTATTTTCCTGAAGTTGCAACAGTAAATCAACGTACTGCCGATACACGGGTTCTATACTCTCACGAAAAGAAAATTGTACATCGGGATTAATTGCAACTAAATCATTACGGAGAGACTTGAGGGCATTATATGCTCGACTGTAAGCTGCTGTTGCGTCTGGGATATTAGATTGCTTTTGCAGTATTCGTCCCATCTGCCAATGCCATTGATAAGCAATGTCTTGAGCATCAATAGACTCAGCTTTCATTAAGGCTTGCTGCGTCAGGCTTTTGGCATCAGATAATTGTCCGGTTTGTTCGTACAGTTCAGCAAAAGTACCAAGGGCATAAGATTCGGTTCGTTCATCTTTTAAATTTTTAGCGACTTGCACAGCTTGCGCTAGCATTTGAGCAATATCTTTTGGCTGAACTTCGTTCTGGCTCATTTTGCTCAGACTTTGAGCAAAGTTAATCCGGGAGTTAACAGCCGTCCGACTTGGAGGTAAATTATCTATCTGAGATTGAATTTGGGATAGTAATCCTTTTGCTGTACTAAATTCCTCTTGCTCTACTAATAGCCTTAATAGATTCAGTTGAGCCTGGAGGCGTACAGTAGATGTTGCAGAAGCAATCTGTACCGCCTGTTGATAGTATTGAATTGCCGTTTTAGTGTAATCATCGGCGCTATTCGAGTTACCCAAACTCACTTCAGCGTATATTTGAGCGCGGGCTGTATTACCTAAACTCAGTAAAGCATTACTTTGAGCGATCGCATCTCCTACTTTCTTAGCAACAGCATAACTTTCTGCTAAAATCTTCTGCGAATCATTTAAATAACCCAAACTTCGCAGGACATTCCCTAAGCTATCTAATCCTGTGGCTTTGAGGGAAGAATCTGGTTTTTTTTGCAGAATTTCCTGTACCGATATTAATGTTTTATGTGCTTGCAGATAATTTCCCAAAGCTTGCATTGCTTGGGCTTGATTAATGCGATTGCGAATTACTGATGATGTATCATCTAATTGTTGATAAATTTTAGCGGCTTCTTGCCAAGTACCCAATGCGGCTTCAGTTTGCCCTCTTGCTAATTGCAATCCACCTTGAACATCTAAAGCTTGGGTAAATATTTGTGATGACTCTTGGGAAGGATCTGAATTTTTTAGAGTCTTTAATAGTTGAATACTTTGTGCGATCGCTTCGGTTGCTTCTTGCCATCGCCCCAGTTTTTGGTAGGCTAAGGAAAGATTGCTTAAAGCTATAGCTTTGTTTAATGTATCATGATTAGATTGAAATTCATTCGCTGCTTTTTTTAGAAGTTGTACTGCTTCTATAAACTGTCCTGCTTCATAAAGTGCTTCACTTTGTTGCACTAAGTTATAAGTTTCGGTTGCTTTAACAGCAGATGTTGTTGCGAAAACAGGAACCGAAAAGATGTTAAATTTTAGATGGTGAATCTGGGAGTTACTGCGTTGCGTTAGCTCTTTGCGTTGTAGCAATTGGTGAGACAGTGCAGTAGCAGTGTTTTCCGATTTAGGTAGTGGCGTTAGGCTATTGTTAACGACGTTGAGTGCTTCATTTGAAGAGCGTGATTTTGCCAACGCCGCCGTTAAATAATTAGATGAGTAAAAAAAATACGGCAAAAATATGCAGAGTAATGCAGTTAATAATGCTAGTAAAAAATGCTTGGCAAGTTTCATATTATTTAAATTGAGAAAAATCTTTGTAGTTCTTTTAAAACGGGTTATATTGTACAAAAAAATACAACCCGTTTTCTTGCCATGTGTTGCCTTGAGTATCTACGGAAACTAAAGGAATACCCCACTCAATTGCAGCAGTAAAATTATTCCCCTGTAACCAACGCAAACCCAAGCCAACAGAAGCTAGCGTATTAGTATCATTTGCATCACCACTCGACGAATTATTCCAAGCAGTACCAACATCAACAAAGGGAGTAACTTGCAGAACTCCATCCCAATGGGGCACACGCAGAATCGGTAATCGCAATTCAGCAGAAGCAAGAGCGCCATTATCTTTTAACAGAAAATCTTGACGATACCCCCGCACACTATTTATACCACCTGAACCAAACTGTTCTGAAGCTAAAAGCGTTGTAGAAGCAAGTTGCACATCACCACGGATTAACAGTAGAGTATCAGGAGCTAACAGGCGTACCCATTGCGCTTGTCCTCGCCAAGAAAAAAAGCGGCTATCAGGTTCGGTATCATTAATTGTGGCATTGAATGCACCAATTCCCAAGCTCAATTGAGAACGAGCGGCAATTACTTCTTGGCTATTGCGGGAAGTCCAGTCTTGAAAGAATCGTAAAGCAGATACACGAGTATTTCCGTCTGCATTAGCTCCTGGTGAAAGTAGAGAAAGGGGAACATCCTGCTGTTCAAACACAGAAGAAGAAATATCACTGTCTCTGCGAGAAGCGGTGATTCCAAGGGCGAATTCTTGGCTTGGAGTTTGGACTAGCGGCTGGCGGAATGTGAGTTCGTAATTTTGGGAAGCTGATTCAATATCTAGTGCATTAAAAGGACGTTCAATGATACTAGCTGATGTAATGCCATAGCTAAAGGTGAGAGTACCATTACGGGGATTGAGGGGTAAGCTGTAGCTGGCATCTATGGTATTACTACCGTCAGTATTACTATATGCTAACGATATACTATCTCCAAATCCGAATAAGTTAGCTTCGTTGAGTTGCAGTTGACGGCGGAAGCTACCAACACTAGGAGCGCGACCATTGTCCAATACGGTTTTTACATTAAATGAATCTGCCTCAGTTACCTGGATAGCCAGCAAACTAACACCAGTACGTGAACCAGCAGACAGTTCAGCAGTTAAATTTTGAATTAAAGGATTGAGTTGTAATAGTTGCAAGGACTCTAGTAGACGTTTTTGATTTAAAGGAGTGGATGCACCATTAGCTATACGACTGCGAATATAGTTAGGGTTGAGTCGCTTAGTCCCAGTTATCTGAATATCTTCTAATTTACCTTCTATTACCTGGATTTGGACAACACCATCAGTGAGAGTTTGTTCAGGAATGTAAGCGCCAGACGTGACGTATCCCTCTTGAATATACAATTCAGTGATTTCGGAACGAGCTTCTAACAAGTCTGCAAATGTTATCGGCTTGTTTGTAAATTTAGCCAGCAAATCAGTCAATTTTTCTTGGCTGAATACCGTACTACCAATAAATTCAAACTGTTTAACAGTGAAGATTTGTGAGGTTTCTGGGAGTGTTTCATCTGGTGTCAGTGGTTGGGAGGGTTGGAGTAGTTCGGATGGAGGTGGAAGTTGCGGTGCTGGAGTGGGTGGTGTTGGTATTCTAGGTGAAGGTGGTTGGACATCTTGCGGTAATGGGAGTTGCGAAGGTAAGGGAGAATTGTTTTGAGGTATCTGCGCCTTGCTTGGTGTAGCTGTGATGCTATTGAACAACATGAGCAAGCAAGTTGCTGTAAAAGTCTGAGTAATTTTATCTACCATGACATTGAGTTGTGTTATGTCTGGAAGTATGGGAAGTGACAGTAGATGAATTAGCACTGAGGACTACTTGCCCTTTAGCATTTAGCATTGCACCTGTGGCTTCAACAATGCGTTTGGGAGTGGACGTAGTTGGTTTAATGCTGACAGGTGGTAGGGAACGGTTATGATTGCTGGGTTTAACAGACACCCAACCTATTTGTGCTGTATCAGGAGTAAGAATATCTTTGGGGTTGGCTGGTAAACCACCACGTCCGGTGATCACAAATCGGTTTTGAGCGTAACCAGGACTGTAGCAACCTTGGGCTATCTCGGTATCAACTGGTATTGTTGGCAACTCTAGCAAGCCACTGTTGGGGTCGATACCAGGTGTATTCAGTTCCACAGTGCCTTGTGTACCAAATTCTGAACTAGCTGTGATGTCACTAAATAAAGTTTGACTTTCACGAGGCTGAATACCATAAATACCAAAGGCTTGGATATCCACTCTGCCACCTGTGCCTGTAAAAGCATTAGCAGTAATGTCGCTATTTTCTTTTGGAATGGCAACGATAAAGCCTGATGGGGCATCAATATTTATGTTGCCACCATTGCCACCAGCTTGTGCTTTACCTGCGGTGGTGGTAATTTGAGCGCCACGACGGAGAAGGAGTAAATCAGTTTGTAAGTTGATATTGCCACCATTACCCGATGCAGATTCGGCGTTTACTCTGCCACTATTATCTAGGGTAACTCTAGGTGAGGTGACGATAATATCTCCAGCAGTACCCGTTGTACTTTGGGAGTTAACATACAAGCCACTATTAAAGTTTGAACTGTTATCAGAAACGTTGACAAAATCAGCAGCATTAACTTTGATGGTACCTGCATTCCCTTGTCCAAAGGTTTCGGCAGTAAGTCGAGCGCCATTTTGTAACGAGAAAGAACCAGAATTGATAGTAATGTTACCCCCATTACCAACTGTCCCCATATCCACAAAGCTGGCGATCGCACTAACCAAACCATTCTTCTCCCCAGCAATATTAACAGCGCCAGTAACATTAACATTGACATTCCCCGCATCTCCCCGTCCTGCTAGCTGGGTAGCAAATGCACCACGAGTAATAGTTGCTAGTTGAGCGCCATTAGTAAGTGAGAAAGAACCAGCATTAATGTCAATATTGCCACCATTACCTACACCGCCTGCTCCCACCGTGCCGAAGACGTAAGCATTACCAGCCAGGGACACAGTATCTTTTGCACTCACTCTCACATTTCCCGCCTTCCCTTGTCCAGAAGTTGAGGTGGAAAGTTGAGCGCCATCTTGTAACGAGAAAGAACCAGAGTCAATATTAATGTTACCCCCATCACCAACTGTCCCCATTTCCACTCGGCTGCCAATCGCACTAACCAAACCATTCTTCTCCCCAGAAATATTAACAGCGCCAGTAACATTAACATTGACATTCCCCGCATTTCCCCGTCCTGCTAGCTGGGTAGCAGATGCTTCACGAGTAGAGGTTAGCAGTTGAGCACCATTAATTAGTGATAGTGTTGCAGCATTGATGTCGATATTGCCACCTTTACCGACACCTCCTGCTCCCACCGTGCTAAGGATGCCAGCATCTATAAGGGAGACAGCATCGAGTGCATTCACTGTCACATTCCCTGCATTTCCTTGTCCAAATGTTGAGGCAGAAAGGAAAGCGCCATTTTGTAACGAGAAGGAACCAGAATTGATAGTAATGTTACCCCCATTGCCAACTGTCCCCGTTTGCACACTGCTCAAAATCGCACTAAATAAACCTTTTTTATCCCCAGTAATGTCAATAGTGCCAGTAACATTAACATTAACATTCCCCGCATCCCCCCGTCCTGCTGGCTGGGTAGCAGATGCTTCACGAATAAGGGTTAGCAGTTGAGCGCCATCTTTTAGCGAGAGGGTTAGAGCATTGATGTCGATATTACCTCCCTTACCTACACCCCCTGCTTCTACTGTGCTGAGGATAGAAGCATCTGCAAGGGACACAACATCTTTTGCACTCACTGTCACATTCCCCGCATTCCCTTGTCCAGAAGTTGAGGCACCAAGTTGAACGCCATCTTGCAACGAGAAGGAACCAGAATTGATAGTAATGTTACCCCCATTGCCAACTGTCCCAGCTTCCACCCTACTGCCAATACCGCTGAAACCGTTTTCCCCACCAGCAATATTAACAGCACCAGTAACATTTATATTGACATTCCCCGCATCCCCCCGTCCTGCTGGCTGGGTAGCAGATGCTTCACGAATAAGGGTTAGTAGTTGAGCGCGATTAATTAGTGATAGTGTGGAAGCATTAATATTGATATTGCCACTTTTACCGACACCTCCTGCTTCCACTGTACTAAGGATGCCAGCATTATTTGCAAGCGAAACAGTATCTTTGGCATTCACTGTCACATTCCCTGCATTGCCTTGCCCAATAGTTTCGGCAGAAAGTCTAGCATCATCTCGTAATGAGAAAGAACCAGAATTGATAGTAATATTACC
>JAKOMP010000067.1 GCA_022241785.1 Cyanocohniella sp. LLY
ATCTTTGGAAATAAATGAAAGCATCAACGATGTCCGAGGTAAAGCCGCCACCCTACACCAAATGGCTTATTTAAAAGCCCAACAGGGAGACATCGCCGGGGCGATCGCACTTTTCCAGCAATCTTTGGAGATCACAGACAGCATCAACGATGTCCGAGGTAAAGCCGCCACCCTAAACCAAATGGCTTATTTAAAAGCCCAACAGGGAGACATCGCCGRGGCGATCACACTTTTTCAGCAATCTTTGGAAATAAATGAAAGCATCAACGATGTCCAAGGTAAAGCCGCCACCCTACACGAAATGGCTCGATTAAAAGCCCAACAGGGAGACATCGCCGAGGCGATCATACTTTTTCAGCAATCTTTGGAAATAAATGAAAGCATCAACGATGTCCAAGGTAAAGCCGCCACCCTACACGAAATGGCTCGATTAAAAGCCCAACAGGGAGACATCGCCGGGGCGATCGCACTTTTCCAGCAATCTTTGGAGATCACAGACAGCATCAACGATGTCCGAGGTAAAGCCGCCACCCTCGCAAATATGGCGGGATTAAAAGCCCAACAGGGAGACATCGCCGGGGCGATCGCACTTTTCCAGCAATCTTTGGAGATCACAGACAGCATCAACGATGTCCGAGTGAAAGCCATGACACTGATGAATATGGCTTATTGGGAAGGAAAAAGGGGAAATAAAACCCAGCAGTTACAACTAAACCTGCAAGCAGCCCAATTACTCGGAGAAGTCCGCGCTTATATAGATTTATGCATAACTTTAAATAACTTAGGCGTTGCTGATGAGACTAGGGGTATTATCTATCTTGCTCAAGCAGTGTGGCTGTGTATGCGAATTGAAATGCCTTTAAATGATACATTAGACACTCTTCAACTTATGTACAATCACGTGGTTAAAGGGGATAAAATGAAAGCTTTACTGGGTGCAGTGGCTGTGTCTTTATGCCACATTCGCGGCGCTGGACATCCCCAGTTAGAGGAGTTAAAACAGCGCAGTTTGAATATTTTATCCGGTGTGGCGGCTACCCAAGGAATTGAAACCCAGGAAGCATTTGTTACTTGGTTTGTGCAGCAACGGTTGAATGACTCTGAATATTTTATACCGCAACTCAATCAACGGTTAGAGTCGATTATTGGCGATGATTGGCTATTTGAGCGATTTTAAGTTTTTTCTGTTTCTTGTATCGATGTTCCATAGAACATTTCTACCTTCTTTACCGGAGCTATAAATTCTGCCTTAAGAATATGGCACAAACGCCCTTAGGTAGATGTAATGTACTCAAAAATTAGTATCAAATATAGCAGGAAGATACAAACTTCCTAACTATAAGGAGACTAATTGAATGAGTTCCAAAGCAATGTGGCGGCTACTGAAAGAAACATTTAAAGAATGGAGTGAAGATAAAGTTCCCCGGTTGGCAGCAGCATTGGCTTATTACACGATTTTTTCCATAGCACCTTTGCTGATCATTGTCATCGCCGTGGCTGGAGCAGTATTTGGTGAAGATGCCGCTAGAGGTGAAATTGTCAATCAGATTCAAGGATTAGTTGGTACAGATGGAGCAGAATTTATAGAAACAGCTATTCAAAATGCTAACCAACCGCAAACAGGAACTATCGCCTCAATTATTAGTGTTGTACTTTTATTTGTCGGTGCTACTGGTTTATTTTCCGAATTACAAGATTCTCTCAATACAATTTGGGATGTAAAACCAAAACCTGGGCAAGGAGTTATGAATATAATCCGCACCCGCTTTTTATCATTTACCATGATTTTGGGTGTGGGTTTTTTACTACTAGTTTCTCTAGTTGTCAGTGCAGGTTTATCAGCAGTAGTAACTTATGTAAGTGGTTTATTACCAGGTGCAGATATTATTTGGCAGATATTGAATTTTGTACTTTCTTTTGCCATTACTACAGTTTTATTTGGATTAATTTTCAAAGTTCTCCCCGATGTAAAAATCACTTGGGATGATGTTTTAATTGGTGCTATCATCACTTCCTTTTTGTTTGCTATCGGTAGATTTGTCTTAGGACAGTATTTAGGTAATACAACTTTTGGTTCGGCCTATGGCGCTGCTGGTTCATTGGTAGTTATTCTCGCTTGGGTTAACTATGCTGCCCAAATTCTTTTCTTTGGTGCTGAATTTACCCAAGTTTATTCCCGAAGACATGGCAATGGCATGACTCCCACGAAAAATGCCATACCTATAGATGAAGACGTTTCTGCTAATCACAGTAGTAATACATCGGGAGGACAAACTAATAATAGAAAAAAACGTCCTCCCAATTTAATCAATCGCATTATGCGTTATTTCCAGCCCAAACGCATCAAACGCAGAAGAAGAATCAATTTTTATTAGAAGAGAACAGGAGAAGAGGTTAGGGGAAGACTTTTTAACTTTTCACGGTATCTGGAAAACCTCTCTCTAAATCTTTCTCCTGCGAGGAGAGAGACTTTGAATTTTGAATTTCTGGTTTGTCAGTTAAATTTTTCGTGGACTTTTTCACATGACGTGAAAAATCAGAGAAGACTTTCGACTACTACCACAATCTATATTCCTCATCTTCCCTATTCCCTATTCCCCACTCCCTACTCCCCACTCCCCACTCCCTCATCTTCTTACTGCACGAATGAACTGATTTGACTGTAAAATATGACAGTTGTATTCTGCCGCGAACGTTGATTGAGCGTTATACTCTGCCCGAAATGGGCAACCTGTGGACTGAATCTTATAAATTGGAAACCTGGCTTCAGGTAGAGATTGCAGTTTGTGAAGCCCAAGCTGAATTGGGTTATATTCCATCTCCAGCAGTTGAGGAAATTAAAGCTAAGGCTAAATTTGACCCCAAGCGGGTGCTAGAAATTGAGGCCGAAGTTCGTCACGATGTCATTGCCTTTTTAACTAATGTCAATGAGTATGTAGGTGATGCTGGACGTTATATTCACCTGGGGTTAACCAGTTCCGATGTACTGGATACGGCTTTAGGACTACAATTAGTTGCCAGTTTAGATGTATTATCACAACGTCTGGAAGATTTAATTCAGGCAATTCGCCACAAGGCACGGGAACATCGTTATACGGTAATGATTGGGCGATCGCATGGGATTCATGCTGAACCAATCACCTTTGGTTTTAAGCTGGCTGGGTGGTTGGCTGAAGTGTTGCGTCATCAAGAACGCCTGAAAATTCTCCGGGAAACCATTGCTGTAGGTAAAATTTCTGGTGCAGTGGGAACCTATGCCAATATTGAACCACGAGTGGAAGCGATCGCCTGTGAAAAACTCGGACTCAAACCTGATGCGGCCTCAACACAAGTTATTTCCCGCGATCGCCATGCTGACTATGTGCAACAATTAGCTTTGATTGCTGCATCTATTGAACGTTTTGCTGTGGAAATTCGCAACTTACAAAAAACCGATGTTTTAGAAGTTGAAGAATTTTTCGCTAAAGGTCAAAAAGGCTCATCAGCAATGCCGCATAAGCGTAATCCTATCCGTTCAGAAAGACTGACAGGAATGGCGCGACTGGTGAGAAGTCATGCTGGTGCAGCTTTAGAAAACGTGGCTTTGTGGCATGAACGAGATATTTCTCACAGTTCTGTAGAACGGGTAGTTTTGCCAGATGCTTGCATTTTGACGCATTTCATGCTGCACGAAATAACCGAACTAGTGAAAAACTTGCTGGTTTACCCAGAGAACATGGAACGAAATCTCAACTGCTACGGCGGTGTAGTCTTTAGCCAAAAAGTGCTACTCGCGTTGATAGATAAGGGATTGAACCGTGAAGAAGCTTATGCGATCGTCCAAGAAAGCGCTCATGCTGCTTGGAATAAGCCAGAAGGAAATTTTCACGAATTAATTACTAAAGACTCACGTGTTACTCAAAAATTGTCGCCAGCAGAAATTGCCACCTGCTTCGACCCACAGCAGCATCTCCGGCATTTAGATCAAGTTTACCAAAGACTGGGTATTTAATAGTCGGAGATTAGGCAGAGGTGCAGGGGTATGGGTGAAAACATTTGTGCTATGGCATTATCTGGTTTACCCACCCTTTTTTCTATCTTTGTCTTTTTTTTATATTTAGGGAATATTTAATATAGCGTTGCTAAATATTCAGATTAACTGCTGGTATTTTCGCAAGTAATGGGTAGTATAAATAACAAATATAGTTATTTACTAGTGCCTTAATAATCTTAAATGATTGGAATCCTCGCTACACTTTCTGCCTCTGCGGCGGCTGGCATGAGAATAGGCATACCTCTATTAATCATTAGCCTATTACGGGGCATTAATTTATGGTCGGAGATCCCAATTTTATCTCGCGTTTCTCCGCCAATTTTATTAGGTTGCCTCATTAGTTGGTCATTAGTAGAATTATTAGCCTCAAAAAGACTCTGGGGTCAAAGATTTCTCCAACTAATTCAATTATTACTTTCTCCCCTAGTGGGGGCAATTATGGGATTAGCCGTAGCTGCGGCCACAGAAACTCCCAATTGGCTGATTGTCCTCATTGGTGGTTCATTAGCTTTAGTACTCCAGCTAGTTCAAGTTGGCTGGTTCTATCGCTTGCGGGGCTTACCATTGTGGGCAGTTTTTCTTCAAGATATCTTATGCATTGCTTTAGTAATATTTGCTTTTGATGCTCCTTGGCAAGGAGGATTAATTGCTTTACTTCTCCTCTGGTTTGCAGTGCGTAGTGCTAAACAATGGTATGACTGGTATCGTCAAGGTCGGGCTTATTCTAGAAATTGATAAATCTTCGTTCTGGTAATCAGGGGAAAAAAGATATTTTCCCCCTATTTCAGTTAACTTAGAAGACCCGAATACGAGCTAAACCATAAGGCATATCTTGCTGAAAACCAAAATCCTGTATATACCTATTTATGATTTTTGGATATAACTTTAATTGCGGCGATCGCCTGATTGATCACATTGATGCCACAATATCTGAGATAATATCTATGGCAATGTGAATTTGATCGCTATTAATAACCAGAGGGGGACAAAAACGAATTGCTGCTTTACCACAGCCCAGCAATAATAGACCCCGTAAGAACGCTTCTTGAATAATGCGATCGCGTAGTTGAGCATCAAGATTACCTTCTTCATCCCATAAATCCACCGCCACCATTAAACCTTTACCGCGCGGTAGCGAAATTCTGGGAAACTTCTCGTGTAATTGGGTAAGACGAGCTTGTAATAATTCACCCATTTGGATAGCATTGCTCATCAATTCGCCTTCCAATAGTTTGAGTGTGGCAATACCAGCAGCACAAGCTACAGGATTTCCCCCAAAGGTGGTGGCGTGGGAACCAGGCGGCCAAGTCATTGACTCCGGACGAGCCAAAATCGCCCCTAAAGGCATTCCACTGGCGATACCTTTGGCGGTAGTAATGATATCAGGCATCACCTGCCAATGCTCAATGGCAAACAAGCGGCCAGTACGCCCCATGCCAGCTTGGACTTCATCAACTACCATGAGAATGCCGTAGCGATGGCATATTTCCCTAATTCTCGCTAAAAAACCATCTTCAGGAACGATATAGCCGCCTTCACCTTGAATTGGTTCCACAACAATTGCGGCTACCTCTTGGGGCGGTAGCATGGTGTTAAATAGCTTTGTTTCTAAGTAATCTAGACTGGCGTGAGTACCGTAGGGAATATGAGTCACCCCAGGAACTAAAGGGCCAAAATGCGCCCGTTGCACTGTTTTAGAACCAGTTAGAGACATAGCCCCATAGGTGCGTCCGTGGAATGCTCCTAAAAAGGCCACAATGAGCGATCGCTTGGTGTAATATCGAGCTAGTTTTATCGCACCTTCATTCGACTCCGCCCCAGAATTGGTAAAAAATACCTTAGCGGGAAATGCACTTGTCCCACCGGGAAAGGGGGCGCGTACAGCTAACTGTTCTGCGAGTTCCACCATCGGCTCATAATAAAAATCAGTCCCCGACATATGCAATAACTGGGCTGACTGTTCTTGAATAGCTTTCACTACTTGTGGGTGGGCGTGTCCGGTGGCGGTGACAGCAATACCCGCAGTCATATCCAGAAAAACATTACCGTCTACATCTTCCACCATACAACCTACACCACGGGCCACAACTAGGGGATAGTCACGGGTATAAGAAGGAGAAGTAACAGCGCGATCGCGTTCTATAATTGCTTTAGCCTTAGCCCCAGGTAAGGAAGTTACCAAGTGCGGTTCACTAGGTAAGGGTCGGTTCACAGGAATACTTAACATTTTTTTTAGATTTTTCTGATAATTATTAACGATTAAACTGCCAAGTGCGTTAGCTGACAGTAACATTTGATGCTATTTGTGTCATAATTACGCATTGACAAAAAAATTAAAAACTCTTCCCCCACTCCCTACTCCCTGGTTACTGAGCGCAGTCGTAAAGCCTACGGCATAGCTGCGCTTACCGCGCAGCGTCTCGTAGAGAAGTACACTCCCCACTCCCTATAAAAAACAGGTTGCCCTTCCGAAATAAAAGAGGTATGATGCCCCAATTGTATACACAGCTAACGCATTGTCAAGTTAGCATCCGGTAAATACTCAGCAAGTGCAACTATTATTTATTAATAGAAATTGATTTTTTAGCTTATGCGTACTTTATTCAGCCAAAAACTCCGCTTCACATTGGGTGTAGCTGCTTTGTTGTTTGTTAGTTTAGCTAGTAGCCATATATATACACGCTCAAAATATCAACAGCACAGCCCACAAAATCAGGCTGAACAAAATTTATCATTCACTCAACCTGAAAATTCAGCCCTTCCTCAAACGCAACTTGCCCTAATTTCTCCGCAATTTACGCGCACATTCTCCACAATTTGGCAAAATCCTTTTATTGCTAGACAAATAATTGACCAAAATCTCAACACACCCACATCAGAGAACTTGGTAGCATCAATACCTGTAACTTATCCTGTGATTGATGAATGGAAAAAATATAAGTTTAGTATTCAGGGTAATCAAATTTTAAGCCAGTCTAAACTGCCAACGACTAATCTCAGTTTTAATCAAGGCGATTTATTAACCGTTCTTAATAATACCAGAAAATATTTCCAAGACCACACTTCAGATAACCCAGATATTCTCCGTAAAGGGCTGTTAGGTACTCAAGGAGTCTCTGTTGAAGATGTTATCAAAACCTTGGATTTTATGATTACTGTGCTGCGAGAAGATATTTCTAACAATCGACCCACGCGATTACAAAATGCTGATTTTATCAATAGTAACTTCCGCGTGATTAAATGGTCTGCTCATAACCCCAACAATCAAAAGCAGAAGCAAGTAAGACTGACCAAATATGCTGTTTTTACTCATTCAGGTTCTCGTACCAAAACATCAACTTTTAACACGCCAATTTATAGTTTAAAAGAAGATAATATTAATGATGAGTTTTACACAAGATACACAAAACAAGATGTGTTATCGGGTATTTATGAACCAGGAGGAAAAGAGTATGGTAGAGTTAAACCCCTGGCTTATCTTACTCGCGAAGCTTTAGAAGAAGCACTCATGCAGGGAACCATACTAATTAATTTTACAGATGGTTCACAGGCATTTTTTAATGTAGATCGAAATAATGGCATATCTTATGTCCGGGGGTTAAAAGCAACAGCACAAAAGCGTTACTGGTACTTTAGACAAGTAGATGCTATTAAAGGCTATGGACATAATATAGAGTCCAAAATCTCTGTAAAACCAGGCGTAACTTTTGCCGGAGATATCCTCAATATTGGGTTAGGTAGAGTAGTGGTAATTGAACATAATACGGGTGGGCGCAAAAATTTGCAAATGGGAGTAATTGCAGATACAGGTGGAGCCTTTTTACCTAATCTTTATCAACTTGATTTTTTGGCAGGGACTTTTCGTAATCGACAAGAATTTAATCGGCATATTAGGCAATTACCTGAATATGCTAATGCTTATTTTTTAGTTAAGAAGTGAAAATGAGGGCTAAAGCCCTCACTACAAACGTAATAAGACTATCCTCTAGTCAATAGTTCTAAATTATGACCATCGATGTCATAAAAGTAGAAACCACGACCGCCCATTCTATGGTTAATTTGACTTTTGTTTTGATGCATGGGGTCGCTGCTGTATTCTAGACCTGCATCTTTTATCCGTGCAAAGATAGTATCAAATTCCTCATCACTGACATGAAAGGCATAATGATGAGATTCAAAATTTTCTCTATCTGCAAAGTCAAAAGTTAGGTTGTCATTAACATGCACAGCCGCAAAATGACCACCAGTATTCTCAACTTTTAATCCAAAAATTTTGGCGAAAAAATGTGCTGATGCTTCTTTATCGTGTGCAGGCACAATAGTATGATCTAGGGTAATTGTCATCTTACACCTCACCTGTTTATTTGGGTGTGATTTTGGCAAAAATACAGATTTTGTAAGTCTCTTTTTGTCCAAAAGTTTACTTAGAGGACTATAAACACCAATGAAATATCTGTATTTCTCTATTTTATCTCCCTACTCCCCACTCCCCACTCCCTTTTTAACTGCGATTATCTATTTGGGCCCGTTGTAAACTGCCAGAAAAGTCAACATAGACACTTTTCCATTCAGTGAAAACATCTAAGGCCGTAGTACCAGCTTCTCGGTGACCGTTACCTGTTTGTTTGACACCGCCGAAGGGTAAGTGTACTTCAGCACCAATAGTGGGGCCGTTAATATAAGTGATACCAGCTTCAATATCGCGCATAGCTGTAAAAGCTCGATTGATATCACGGGTGTAGACTGAAGAAGTAAGACCATAATTAGTGTCATTGAGAATTGCGATCGCCTGGTCAAATGAGGTAACCTCAATTAATGCTACCACTGGCCCAAATATCTCTTCACGGGCAACTCGCATCTGGGGATTCACGTTATCCAAAATAGTTGGCTGAAAAAAGTAACCGTTTTTTAGTAACCCCTCACTGGCAATTTCTCCACCAATTAATATTTTTGCGCCTTCTTCACGGGCAATATCCATATATTGACTCACCCGTTGCAGTTGTTTAGCATTAATTATTGGCCCCACCTCTGTATTCGGGTCATCGCCAGCACCCAGGCGTAACTTACTGGTACGCTCATAAAGCATGGTAGTAAATTTTTCTTTAATGTCACGATGTAAAATGAGGCGACTAGTAGCCGTACATCTTTGACCTGTGGTGCCAAATGCCCCCCAAACCGCTCCATCTAAAGCTAGTTCTAAATCTGCATCTTCCATCACCACTTGAGCATTTTTACCACCCATTTCCAGACACACTCGTTTGTGAGTCCTTCCACAAGTAGCACCAACAAAAGCACCTGTCTCGGAAGAACCGGTAAATGACACCAAGTCAATATCGGGATGTTCAACTAAAGCTTTCCCTGCTTCTTCTCCCACCCCATGCACCAAATTAATTACCCCATCGGGTAAACCTGCGGCGGCAAAAATTTCAATTAATTTAGTAGCACAAGCCGAGGTATCTTCAGCAGGTTTGAGGATAACTGTATTTCCACACACTAAAGCCGGCATAGCCTTCCAACAAGGAATAGCCACCGGGAAATTCCAGGGAGTAATTAAAGCACAAACACCTATAGGCATTCTCACAGTCATGGCAAATTTATTTGGCATTTCCGAAGGTGTCGTTTGCCCAAATAGTCGCCTTCCTTCACCCGCACTATAAAAAGCGCAGTCAACACCTTCTTGCACATCTCCCCTAGCTTCTGTCAGGGGTTTACCCATTTCTCGACTAATTAACTGGGCCAGTTCTTCTTTGTGCTGGAGTAATATTTCCCCAATGCGAAACACATATTCTGCCCTAGCGGGGGCGGGAACTTGTCGCCAACTACGATAAGCTTGACGCGCAGCGATGACTGCTGTGTCTACATCACCAGCTTGCGAACGGGGAAACGTAGCCACAACTTCATCAGTAACAGATGGGTTACGACTTTCTAGACTGCTTCCCCCAGCTGCATTTACCCATTGTCCATTAATGTAATTCAGACAAGTTAAAGGAGTTTTCATAATTCAATTTCTCTGTAAGACGCAACACATCACGTCCCTACAGGGTAATAAACACAATTGAGAAACGCCACATATACAGCGTTTTGCAAATAAATGAAATACAGACTTACATATTGTAAATCTTGTAGGGTAGGCATACTTCTCTACGAGACGCTACGCGGTAAGCGCAGCTATGCCCTTCAGGGCTTTACGACAAGTGATACAGTGAGCCTGCCGAACTGCTCAGTACAAGTCTTGCCTGCCATTATTTACCTCATCGACACCAAATATGCTGTATCTCAAAATCATACTTGGCGTACTTGGCGTACTACAGCCCTTGCGGGCATCGCTGCGCGCGGGCGGGTTCGTCACACCACACATTTACGGTACCAACGCCAACACCCCCACAGGACAACCCGAACCATCTCGCAACCGCAAAATCCCCATCACTAAAGTAGTACCTTTAGGTGGTAACTGTTCTAAGTTAGTGAGATTTTCTAACACAATGCGCGGTTGTGCCAATACCAAACTGTTAGTAGTAAAACTATCTTCCTGCCCAGGGTCTACACCGTGAGTATCAATGCCTACACCCGCAATGTGCCGTTCATTTAGTAAAAACTGAGTTGTCTCGCAACCAAAACCAGGAAAGTGCATAATTCCTTGAGCATCCTGGTTGAAAAAGGCATTTTGATCTAACCATTTATTTTGCCAGCCAGTATGAAGTAGCACTACACTACCAGCAGTAATTTTACCAAAGTTTTGCTCCCAATTTAGCACATCAGCAATAGTAAGGGCGTAATCAGGATTAATTGTGGCCTGTTCGCAGATATCTATCACTATCCCAGGTAATACCAACGACTGAGCAGGATACTGGTCAATTCCTATACCATGACTATGAAAACTTTTAGGAGCATTCATATGAGTAGCACTATGTTCTCCCAGACTGAAACGCCGCAGGTAATAGCCATTCTGTGAGATATTAGCAACGGTGGCCAATTCTACACCAGGGTCATCAGGCCATTGAGGAATATCCGTATCAATTACATGACTCAGGTGTATAACCTGCGAATAAGTGATGGTATGGAAATTTTTTGTCATAGTTCACATTCAATTAAAATTGTTTACTGGTTTTTCGACACGCACAAGGAAGTATAGTTTTTACAGTTAGTCTTTGACGAAAATTTTAGTTTGATACTGGAGAATATAAGAATGTCTACTGACTTAGTTGCTTACGTTCAAGAAAGTGAATTTGATACCCTTTTAAGTGAAGAAAAAGTTGTTGTAGTTGATTTTACTGCTACTTGGTGTGGCCCTTGTCGTCTTGTCAGTCCGTTAATGGATCAACTAGCTGAAGAATACAAAGATCGCGTCCAGGTGGTAAAAGTAGATATTGACGAAAATAAACCAATTTTCAAAAAATTTGGTCTTCGTAGCATTCCAGCCGTTTTAATTTTCCAGAATGGTGAGTTAGTAGAAACTATTGTGGGAGTTTCTCCTTATGAAAAGTTTAGTGATGCCGTTAAAAAACTGCTTTAACTGATTTAAGAGTAGTGATACATCAATAAACACAAGTATGTAGTAAGTAGCTCTAGCCCTTAAAACCTAATTTTGAGCGCTAAAGCACTCACTACGAACTGAGATATATTTACTACGAAATTAAATTTAATATCTCTATACAAGGCAAATATTAATAATTAGGTGTTACGTAAAAAACTATATTTTAAAAATAAATATATTAAATAATTGGCTGATTTTCCTGTTATAGATTATCAAAACTGAATAATTAGTCACGGCAAATTAATATATTTGGAGGTTGTATGTTATATAAAAAAAGTATATTTAATATCTTATAAGAATTTTCGGGAATGTCATATTTTGACTTAAAAAACTGACAACTAAGTGACAGCGATGACCTGATGCTGATATTGTCACATAATTAAATTTGTTTACTATATACCATCAACCTGAAATTATAGTCTTTCGGCAATATGAAACTTAGTCTATGCATGATTGTTAAAAATGAGGAAACCACACTACCTAAATGCCTCAGCAGTGTGCAAAATGTTGTCGATGAAATGGTAATACTAGATACTGGCTCAAGCGATCGCACTGTTTATATTGCCCAAGAATGTGGTGCAAAATTATATCACTTTCAATGGTGCAATGACTTCAGTGCTGCCCGTAATGCCGCTTTAAAGTATGTTACTGGTGATTGGATTTTGGTACTAGATGCTGATGAAACTTTGACACCTAGTATTGTGCCGCAAATTAAGTCAGTCATCGAGAGTGAAGAATATCTCTTACTTAACCTTGTCCGTCAAGAAGTGGGTGCAGAACAATCTCCCTATTCTCTGGTGTCTAGACTGTTTCGCAACCATCCAGAGATTCGCTTTGAACGTCCTTACCATGCTTTAGTGGATGACAGCGTAGCAAATATTTTAACCCAGGAACCTAATTGGCAGATAGGTTATTTACAAGGGGTGGCCATATTACATAAAGGATATCAAAAAATTGCGATCGCCCAAAATAATAAATATGCCAAAGCCCAAACAACAATGGAAGCTTTTTTGGCTACCCATCCGGATGATCCCTATGTTTGCAGTAAGTTGGGGGCATTGTATGTGGAAACTGGCAAAATTAACCAAGGGATGAAGTTATTGCAAAGAGGCATTAAAGCTAGTGCGGAAAACTACGAGATGCTGTACGAACTGCACTATCATTTAGGTATTGCCCACAACCATTTACAAGATACCCAACAAGCTATTTGGCATTATCAAGCTGCTATCAAGCTACCAATTTACCCCATACTCAAGTTAGGAGCGTACAATAATTTGGGTAGCTTACTGAAGGATAATGGCGATATTAATGGGGCAAAAATAGCCTACGAAACAGCTTTGAAGATAGACCCAAATTTTGCCACTGGACATTATAACTTGGGAATGATCTTCAAAACATTGGGTTTGTTTACCGATGCGATCGCCTCTTACCAAAAAGCCATTAAGTTAAATCCCAACTATGCCCAAGCTTATCAAAATTTAGGAGTAGTACAGCTGAAGGTGGGTAATGTTCCAGCAAGTTTAACAGCTTTTAAAAATGCTATTTTACTTCATGAACAGCAAAATCCTGAAGAAGCGCACAGACTACGCCAAGGATTAAGTGAGATGGGATTACTCAAATCTTGATTGATAAAGAGATTTTTTATACTTACCTATTTGCTTGCTTGGCATCCAAGTTTTATGTATGATGATTGCACTCCAAAAAATAAGTTTTTTTACAAAAAATAAATGTTTGTGATGAAAACGCCCACCGCCGCAAGCAAAGGACAAAGATGTCCCCCCTAAATCCATCAGCAAAGCTTTAAAGCAGGTGTTCAACATTATGCAATCTAAGCAATTGGGGGGTTTGAGCAAGGACACGAAACATCTTATGCTAATGCGAAGGCGTCTCATAGCAAACTTTAATTTTTCTCTATGTGGAAAAGCAGCAGTTGTGTTCTTTTTGGGTAGGTAGAAACATGTTTGGCTAAAGCATAGCTGTCAAATTAATACAAAGCTCTTCATAGTAGTTGAATTGAAGCCACGTTGTGAACGAATTAAATCGCGTTTCCAGTGATTGCTATTTTGATGCTCTTTAAATAGCAGGCATTTTCCTGTTTTAAATGACATGTATTTTTCGACAGGGTGACAGCAAAAGCCCTTATAACTGACCAAAAAGTCAGAAAACATACAATCATAACTCATCGTATTCCAGCATTCAAGTCATGCAACTTGTAAATAAAATTCATTTCAGGAATCTCCGGGGCGATCTATTTGGCGGTTTAACCGCCGCAATTGTGGCACTACCTTTGGCCTTAGCCTTTGGGGTTTCATCAGGCGCTGGAGCGATCGCCGGACTCTATGGTGCCATTTTTGTGGGCTTTTTTGCTGCCCTTTTTGGTGGTACACCTTCCCAAGTCTCTGGCCCCACAGGCCCCATGACTGTAGTTATGGCCACAGTTTTTACGATGTTAGTCGCTAGACATCCGGAGACAGGTCTAGCCATATCCTTTACAGTAGTAATTTTAGGTGGTCTGTTTCAAATTCTTTTTGGGGTGCTACGGCTAGGACAATACATCACCCTGATGCCCTACACCGTAATCTCAGGTTTCATGTCTGGGATTGGCATCATTATTATTTTATTGCAAATTGGCCCTTTGGTTGGTTACCAGAGTCGAGGCGGAGTGTGGGGTGTAATTGGGCAGTTACCTACTTACCTTAGTGATCCTAAACCAGCAGCGTTAGGTTTGGGTTTGCTCTCATTGGCAATTGTGTTTGCCGCACCACCTAAACTCAACCGTATCCTCCCGGCTCCTTTATTAGCCTTAGTTGTGGGGACTTTGGTATCAGTAATATTTCTGGGTAACAATAGTGACATTAGCCGCATCGGGGCCATTCCTAGAGGATTACCCACCCTCCAAATCCCAGTCTTTGTCTTGAGCGATTTGAGGGATATGGTGGTTTATGGGCTAATGCTGGGGGTGTTGGGATCGATTGACTCATTGTTAACTTCTCTAGTAGCAGACAATATTACCCGCACCCAACATGATTCCAATAAAGAATTAATTGGTCAAGGTATTGGTAACTGTATATCTGGTTTATTTGGGGGCTTACCAGGTGCAGGGGCCACCATGCGGACAGTAACTAATGTACAAGCCGGGGGACGTTCTGCTTTATCAGGAATATCTCATGCCTTCGTACTGTTAATCATTACTCTTTGGGCAAGTCCCTTAACTACAGTAATCCCCCATGCAGTACTGGCAGGCATTTTACTCAAAGTTGGTATTGATATTATTGACTGGGGATTTATTAAACGAGCGCATCGCATTTCCCTGAAGACAACAGGTTTGATGTATGCAGTGATGCTTTTGACGGTATTAGTCGATCTCATTACGGCAGTTGCTGTGGGAGTTTTTGTGGCTAACCTGCTCACAGTCAAAAATTTAACAGATTTGCAAAGCGATCGCGTCAAGGTGAGTACCGAACCGACAAATGAACTGAGGCTGACTCCCGAAGAACAGACTTTATTGAGCCAAGCTAGAGGCCGCATATTGCTATTTCAGTTAGGCGGGCCGATGAGCTTTGGGGCTGCTAAAGTCATTTCCCAACGCATGACAATTGTTAAAGACTATACAGTGCTGCTGTTAGATATGAGCGATGTCCCTCTATTGGGGGTAACGGCTGCATTGGCCATTGAAACAATGGTAGAAGATGCCGCCGCTCAACGTCGCCATGTCTTTCTAGTTGGGGCGCAAGGCAAAACACAACGTCGCATAGAAAAGTTGGAACTTGTGGGGCGTTTTCCCCAAGTTTACCAGGTGGAAAATCGTTTTCAGGCTTTAGAATCTGCCTTAGCATTGATTTCGTCAGATGCTCCTGCACCGGCTTCGACAACGGCAGATGTTGATTAGGGCTTAAAAAGCGATTACCTAAATACTAAAACAGGAACATGCGTATTTCTCAGTATATGTAATGTTGTACTGCCAATGACGAAACGTCGAATCCGGCTATGTCCATAAGCCCCCATTATCAGTAGGTTAATTTCTTGAGTTTCCATGTAGTTGGTAATTGCCTGTTCTGGTTCCCCTTTTAACAACTGGCATACTGGCGTAAAACCACCGGGAACTAATTGATGTTGGGTAGCTTTTAAGGAGGCTTGGGCAGCTTCATCATTGAGTTTTTTGGCTACAGTTAGCACATGCAACTCCAGTCCTTTAAAAGCAGGGGAGTTGACTAAAAACTCTATTGCCTTTTGGCAACTCTTACTGCCATCATCAGCTAACAAAATTCGGCTAATTGGCTGATATTTACGAGATGTCACAAAGCAATGCTTTTTAGTAGAACGCAACACTCGTTCCACATTTGCACCCAAATGTCCTGAGGCAAATTCAGCATTTTCGCCTCGTTTACCCATCATAATTAAGTCAGCCTGGGCTTCAAATTCTTGGAAACTATCCACCAAAAAGCCAATGTGATTCGTGAGTTTTACTTCGCTGATTCCTTGTTCAGCAAAAAACTTTCCGGCAGTTTCCAGGATTAATTTAGCTCTTTGATTGTTGATTTTAGCTTTTTCGTGTTCTAACTCCACTAAGCGATTTAAAAGTTCACGAGAGGCATCAAAACCCAAACTGGAACTATAGTCTTTAGAAACAACTTTTTGGGAACGCACATCACTGACATGCAGCACTTCAATGGATGCTTGTAAGCGGGAAGCTAACCAAGCGGCATATTGATAACTATTCTGAGAAAAGGTAGAACCATCTGTGCAGAGCAAAATTCTTTTCATTGGTGATCCCTGGGATAATTTAGTTGTCTGCGGTAATCGATTTATCGTAAACCGCCAATCTATTAAGTAACATGGCGCTAGCTTCGTTCATACCTACCACATCTACCTCTGCACCGTTACGGCGAAACTTAATCACTACCTTGTCAATAGCATTCACTGCCGATTGATCCCAAATATGGGCATGGGTTAAGTCAATCTTGACTCGCTGCAAGCTTTCTTGAAAGTTGAATGCTTCGAGAAATTCGTCTACCGATAAAAAGAACAATTGTCCAGCAATACTATATGTCCGGTAGGTTTGATCGGCACTAATTACTGAGTCTACAAAGACAACTCTGGCAATATCACGCGAAAAGAAGACGGCGCTGAGAACGATACCTACTAACACTCCCAGCCCTAAGTTGCGGGTAAGTAAAGTGACAAAAACTGTGGTTAGCATGACGGCTGTTTCAGTTCTCGGTACTAAATTTATCGTCCGCAGAGAATTCCAGTTAAAAGTACCAATGGACACCATCACCATCACCCCTACTAGGGCAGCCATCGGGATTTGTCTTACCCAGTCGCCTGCTACCAAAATTAGAAAAATCAAAACCAGTCCTGCACACAAAGTTGACAGTCGAGTGCGTCCGCCGGACTTAATGTTAATCACCGATTGACCAGCCATAGCACAACCTGCCATACCACCAAGAAATCCTGTGGCGATGTTGGCAATACCTTGACCTACTGCTTCTCTGTTTTTATTACTAGGAGTATCGGTAAACTCGTCAACTAATGATACCACCAACCAGGTATTCACCAAGGCGACAAAAGTCATACTGAGTACATAGGGAAAAATAATTCCCAATGTTTCCAAGTTGAAAGGGACTTGGGGTAACTGGAAAAAGGGCAAAGTTGAGGGAATTTCACCCATGTCACCAACTGTAGGAACTGTTATCCCACCGAAAATAGAAATTATTGTGACGATGAGGATGGCCACCAAGGGGGACGGCACAGCTTTGGTAAACCTGGGCAATATATAGATAATCGCCAAAGTTAACGCCACTAATGGGTAGACTTGCCAAGGAATTGTTTCGCCAATCACCTGTGGTAACTGCGCCCTAAAAATGGAAATTGCCAAGGCGTTAACAAAGCCAATCATCACAGCCCGAGGCACATATTTCATCTGGCGGCCTAACTTCAGCCAGCCACATATAATTTGGAAAATTCCGGTGAGAATTGTGGCTGCAAACAGATATTCTATGCCGTGATCTCTCACTAAATTAATCATCAACAGCGCCATCGGTGCTGTAGCTGCGGAGATTAAGCCTGGTCTACCACCAAGGAAGGATGTAATTACGGCAATCAAAAACGAGGCATATAACCCAACTTTTGGGTCAACACCTGCAATCAGCGAAAAGGCGATCGCTTCTGGAATTAGCGCTAGCGCAACTAAAGTCCCTGCCAATATGTCTGCTTTGACATTAGAGAACCATTCTCTTTGCAAAACTTTTGTGTTCAAATTATCCTCCGCTTCAGGTTTAATTGAGGAGACAAGAAACTACACAGAAAAACTTCTTTCATCCTGCCTTTGCTGTGTGCAAATGACAAAGGTGGTTTACGCTTTCTCTAAACTTAATGCTGATAGCCCCAAATATCAAAATTACACTTAATTTCAGTAGTTAAATGTATATCATTTAACTATCTTTTCTGAGCTTTTCTAACAACTATTTTCTGCCACCATTCATCGGTTAGATAAACAAATAGAATTAATGAAATCACAACTGGTTACTACAAACAATATTGCTATTCTTCGCCAATATATTGCAGATTATCTATTTGCTTTAAACTACATCTAAAACCTGATGCTGCTAACATTAATATAATGGAATAACTAATCCCAATCAACTGATGCTAAGGTGGAATATGGCATTGACAACGATTGAGTGAAGTTTCTTGGAACCTAAACATTGCACTATATTTTGATAATTACTTGCATTAAAGTAATTACCGTAAAATTAAAAAATTGCTGAATAAGCTTAACAATACCATATAAATCTTCATAACTGCAACCAACAAAATACTGATATTACTACAGTGGAGATTAGGAAAAGTTTATTTTTCTTGAAGCTGCATTTTGAGAGAAATTGTTTTTAATTTTCACAGCCATGAAAAAATAGGGTCTGCATATCAGCCAGACCCTAAGAGCATTTGGGATTAATGAATAGTTAAATCCGTGATTGTACGAATTTCTCCAATCGATCCATGCCTTTTTCAATGGTTGCCATGTCAGTAGCATAAGAAAGGCGAATGTTTTGATCAGCACCAAAAGCAATACCGGGAATTACTGCCACTTGATGATTTTCCAACAGGGCGTCACAAAATTCGAGGGATTTCAGACCTGTTTTACTGATATCAGGAAATAGATAAAAAGCCCCATTAGGTTTGGCACAACTCAATCCAGGAATAGCATTGAGTCTGTCTAACATTACTTGTCGCCGTTTAGCGAAAGCTTGGAGCATTGATTCTACACAATCTTGGGAGCTTTCCAAAGCAGCGATCGCACCATATTGAGCAAAGGTACACACATTCGATGTACTATGCCCTTGAATGGTACTGGCGGCTTTAATAATTTCCACTGGCCCGGCTAAATAACCCAGTCGCCACCCCGTCATTGAGTAAGCTTTCGCAAACCCATTACTAATTAAGGTACGGTCAAAAATTTCCTTACCTACAGAACCAATACTGATATGTTCAGCACCGTCGTAGAGAATCTTTTCGTAAATCTCATCAGAAACAACAAAGATATCTGCATCAACTACTACTTGCGCCAGCTCTTTAATTTCTTCTGGCGTGTACACCATCCCCGTAGGATTAGATGGAGAGTTGAGGATAAATAACTTTGTTTTAGGCGTAATTGCTTGACGTAGCTGTTCGGGGGTAATTTTATAATCCGTCGCCGCATCTGTGGTGATAATTACTGGTACACCCCCTACCAAAGTCACCATTTCGGGATAACTTAACCAATAGGGTGCGGGAATAATCACCTCATCACCGACATCAATCAGCGCTACCATCAAATTATACAGAGAATGCTTACCACCGTTAGTGACAATGACATTCTCTGACTTGTAATCAAGACCGTTATCAGTTTTCAGCTTGCGGGCGATCGCTTCCCTTAACTTTGGTTCTCCAGCTGCTGGGCCATATTTGGTTTTGCCTTCATCCAAAGCTTTCGCGGCTGCGGCTTTGATGTGGGCTGGAGTATCAAAATCTGGTTCTCCAGCGCTAAAACTACAAACGTCTATACCATCTGCCTTCATGGCCTTAGCTTTAGCTGCGATCGCTAAGGTTAAAGAAGGCGTGACTTTACTTACTCGTGCTGCCAGCTTCATTCTTAATTTATTTGGCAAATCTCTCACTTATCTAAGGATATCTTACATTCCTTAACTGGATTTGCCTTTTTATATTCCTTCTAGGCTATGGTGACATCTGGTGACAGGTAAACATCCTGAATGGCGTGAAATAGTTTCACACCTTCGTCAAAAGGACGTTGAAAGGTCTTGCGCCCAGAAATTAACCCTGTACCGCCAGCGCGTTTGTTAATCACAGCCGTGCGAACAGCTTCTGCAAAGTCATCTTTTCCAGATGCGCCACCAGAATTAATCAATCCCGCACGTCCACAATAGCAATTCAACACTTGATAGCGAGTCAAATCAATTGGATGATCGCTTGTTAAGTCTGTGTACACCCGTTCATCAGTTTTGCCATAACTCTTACCAGTTGCTTTGGCTATAGCACCGTAACCATTATTGCATTCGGGTAATTTTTGTTTAATAATGTCAGCTTCAATGCTGACACCCAAATGATTTGCTTGTCCGGTGAGGTCAGCAGCAACGTGATAATCTTGGTCTTGTTTAAAAGCACTGTTACGCAAATAGCACCAAAGAACAGTTACCAAACCCAGTTCGTGGGCGTATTTGAAAGCTTGGCTTACTTCTTGAATTTGTCTAGCAGATTGCTCTGAGCCAAAGTAAATTGTTGCACCTACTGCTACTGCACCTAAATTCCAAGCTTGTTCGACATCAGCAAACAAGAGTTGGTCATATTGATTAGGAAAAGTTAACAGTTCGTTGTGGTTGATTTTAGCAATAAAGGG
This sequence comes from Cyanocohniella sp. LLY, assembly GCA_022241785.1. GTDB lineage: Bacteria > Cyanobacteriota > Cyanobacteriia > Cyanobacteriales > Nostocaceae > Cyanocohniella. The sequence continues at coordinate 20,464 of JAKOMP010000067.1, forward strand.
AATTTTGTGGGCATATTTACGGGAAACGCTGCCCAGTACACCTAAAGTTGTAGCGACAGCATTACAATCTCCAGCTATTGCCAGTCTAACGATATTTTCGGGATCAAAATAAATAGGATTAGGCGCAAACGACGCACCAGCCGAATGTTCAATACCTTGGTCTACTGGTAATATGGACAAATAGCCCGTATTCGCTAGACGACCTGTAGAGTAAAGTTGCTGGAGATTACGCAATACTTGAGGGTTGCGATCGCTATTTATCCAAACTCGATCTATAAAATCTGCGCCTGGTAAATGTAGTAAATCTTGAGAAACTTTAGCCTTGTAGGTAAGTAGATTTTCTGCCTCGTTCCCCAACAATGACTCGATAGAAGTAGCCTCTAAAAGTGTTGTAGTCATAGCATTTCCCTCTAACTTCAGCCCATAACCTTGGTTTTAAGATAGCACTTGAATGTTAATAACCTGCTGATATCTTTATGTGAGTAATTAGCAGTTCTAGACATTCTCGCAAGAAAACCACAGATAAACTGATGGGTATGTCATGTAGAAATACCTTCAGATGCGTTTATCTGTGGTTAACAATAATAATTAGGATTCTTGCCATAGCTCCTATTTTAGATTTTCATCATCGCCAGTCATATACCAAAAGGTACAAATCCTGGAACTTAAAGGGAAAGTAATTGAATTTTTTTTTGCTTTGGTAATCCCTGATGCTAGGCTTGTACCCCAATAATAAAGCTGATGATTCCTATTGATCTCTGCAATGTTAGCCAGCGCTTATGCGGGTTCAATAATATGGTAGATGCTTGATCCTGTATTGCTTAAAGATATTTTTTTGTTGTCCAAGCCAATAAAATCCCAGTATAGATTACACCTATTGACTCAGGGAATTTACAAGGACATCAAACAAAAGGTAATCTACTAATAGATAGAAGCAAACGATCGCTTGCAGGTGTACCAATTTATTGATCACATATTAGTATGCCTAGAAATTTAGACCTAAATATTACAACTAAAAAAGTTAAGTATGCTAGGAGCGATCGCAGGTGACATTATTGGTTCGGTATATGAGGGAAAAAATTTCAAAACGAAAGATTTTCCACTTTTTAACAGAGAATGCCGTTTTACTGACGATACAGTTTTGACTGTGGCAGTGGCAGATGTAATTCTCAATGCCGACCAATCCCCAGACAACAACCAATACATTGACCAATTAAAGTTATACTACCGTCGCTATCCCTATGCAGGTTACGGACGTAATTTTCGAGAGTGGGCTAACTCGAACAGTCGCCAACCATATAACAGTCTGGGTAACGGTGCAGCCATGCGAGTGAGTCCCATTGGATATGCTTTTAATGACTTAGATACTGTGTTACGGGAAGCCCAGCACAGTGCTGAAGTGACCCATAACCATCCAGAAGGGATCAAAGGCGCTCAAGCAACAGCTACGGCTATTTTTCTAGCACGTACAGGTCATGATCAAGCTCAAATTAAATCTTATATTCAAAACACTTTTGGCTATAACTTAGAGCTAACCCTAGAGCAAATTCGGCCGACTTATCAATACGACTCAACTTGTCCGGGTTCTGTACCCCAAGCAATAATAGCCTTTTTGGAATCCACTAGTTTTGAAGATGCTGTGAGAAATGCCGTATCAATTGGTGGTGACAGTGACACGGTAAGTTGTATTGCAGGTAGTATAGCCCAAGCATTTTATGGTGGCGTACCTCAGGCGATCGCTGAGTCCGCACTATCTCATTTGAATGAACATCTACATACTGTCACCGAAACTTTTATGTTCAAGTATTGTTAGGCGGTAAAAATTAACTTTTGGTAAACAGCCAAAAAATTAACTACCAACCGCCGATAAACGTGGATGCCAGGAACTGATGCTAAAAGTAGATGGAATAAAACCGGAAAATCTCAGATTTTTACCATAGTTCCTCAGATAACCCTGGGAACTATGGGAGCCTAGTAATTGGGATTATATCTGACCGCCAAAGGCAGGCTTTACTTTGAGGTCAATCCTTTCCCCCAAGTCTTCAGCTATAGTTAAATTACCCGGTTTACAGCGCTTCACATTTACAACGATTCCTTGCGCCCCTTCGACTTCCAAATCTTCTACGTAGCCTTTTATCGCTACTTTGGCATCAGCAGAACTGAAAAACGGCCCGAAGTAGTAAGTACAACGGGGATTTTGCGTCACGATTTCTACCCACCAAGCTAAACCTAGTTGGTGAAATGTGTTAATCAATGATTCCTTCAAGTTATCCCAAATCGTTTTCATAGTTGTAGCCTATTTATCAATGTGGTACTGAATGTTAAAGGAAAGGATATGGTGATATTTTTTCTTTTACATTTCTTTATACTCTTTTCCTCTTAATTTTTAAAGAGGTTTTTGTAATTTATCTAGGTACAACGTGTTTGACCACCGTTGGCGATAAATTTCATAAAGTGCCATACCTGAAGCTACTGAGGCATTGAGGCTGGGGGTTTTACCCAATAGAGGTATGGAGACTAAAACATCGCAAGAGCGCTGTGTTAACATGCTTAATCCCTCACCTTCAGAGCCGACCACGAGAACGATAGGCCCACTAAAATTGACTGTATGCAGGGGTTCACTACCGCTAGCAGCCGTCCCATAAATCCAAAAACCAGCTGCTTTCAATTCTTCTAGAGAACGGCTAAGATTAATCACCCGCGATACAGGAAAGTTTTCTAAAGCACCCGCTGCCACTTTTACCACAGTAGAAGTAATCCCAGATGCTCTGCGTTGGGGAATCACCAATCCTTGAGCGCCTATTGCTTCAGCAGTGCGAATAATTGCTCCTAAGTTGTGGGGATCAGTGATCCCGTCAGCTACTACAATTACGGGATCAGCCACAGACTTTGCCTGTTCAATCAGATCTGGTAATTCGATATAGGTGTAGGGGGCAATTTGTGCGGCTATCCCTTGATGATTGGCTCCATCAGTAATTTGGTCTAAACGCCTGGGTTCTACTTCATCAATAACTGTGCCATTTTCCTTAGCTTGCAGGATTAAATGGTGAAAGCGATGGTCATAACGCAGACGAGTAGTAATCCAAAGGCGGTTCAGTCCCCGTTGACTTTCCAAAGCACTTAAAACAGGATGACGACCATAGATGAGATCACTATCTTCTGTTTGTTTAGGAGATGGAGTGGAAGGGGAAAAATTGTGATGTGGACGTGAGTTACTGGATATCGGGTTGCTGTTGCTATCCCTGTCTCTGTCTCTGTCCCCATGTCGAGGACTACGAATAGATTTAGTAGTAATTACACGCTTGCCCTTGAGTTTCACAGGTTGCCCACGATTGGGTTCACTAGGAGTCTGGATTTTCCTGGGTTTACTAGTCATTATGAGTTGTGGATATATTTTATGGGTGAAAATTTTGCTGCTTTGAATTTACCGAAACTAAAGCCCTGATATTCCTATCATGAGATTGAATTGCTTATGAGTTCTCTAGATGGAGTTTTTGCAATAATTCGGTCAAGCGTGGGTAATCAGTAAGATACAAGTAGCCAATTAAAGTCTCTAAACTCGTAGCCTGTTGGTAGATTTCGGGATCAACCCGCTTAGGACGCCCTGAGGCGGCGTTACGACCCCGCCGGACAATTTCTAATTCGGCAGTCCTCAGATGAGGAATGAGCGATCGCAAATATAGCGCTTGTGTTTCGGCTCTTACCTGTGCCACTACCAAACGATGGTAAGTTTTGGTTTGCTGCATTGGCAGCAGATAGAACATCCTAACATACAATTCATAAATTGCGTCGCCTAAATAAGCTAAAGCTGAGGGAGAAAGCTGTTGTATTTGTGACGGAGAAATCTTTAACGATAATGGCTGTGTGGCTGCCAACAGAAATGAATTCCAAGATAAATCCGACGTATGACTTTCATCTTGCCCATCGAATAGCTCTTCCTCCTTTGACGTCACAAATTCATTATTCCTTAATGGGCTATGGTTGGCAGGCATCTAGTGAGAAATTTATTTTTCCTTGGGCAAGCCAAGCTAGTATACCTAGCATAATCAAAATAGTTCAATATTGCTTACTAATTGTAACTTGTTTAATTGGTGGTTGATATTGAAGAGTTATTGCTTATATTTGAGGTTTTTTATTAATTACGGTTGAGAACTAATCAAATTTGTGAACCTCTCTCACAAGGAGAGAGGTTTTTTGTCAGCGTAACTAAAAATTAAGCTACCCAGATAACAAATTGGACAGCTGAGTGTATCTGTGTAATCAAGCGATCAAGACTACTTGATATTTTCTAGAGCCGCATCAACTGAGGTTTGTAGGGATAGAAACTTCTCTAAGCGAACAAGCTTGACCGTTTGAGTTACTCGAGCATTAGTGACTATTTGCAAGGTGCCGCCGGCAGTTTGCGCTTGTTTGGCTAGCTGCACCAGAGCGCCCAAGCCGGAGCTATCAACAAAGTCAATTTGTGAGAGATCCAGGATAATGTGCTTTGGACCTTCATCAATTTTATTGCCAAGTACCTTGCGAAAGGTCGGCTCAGAAAATGCGTCTAACAAACCTGTGAGGCGGAATAGCTGACAGTTATCCCGGGCTTCACGAGTGCCTCTCAGGCTCACGGTTAGATTCAGTGGCTCAGCAATAATTCCCTCCTCATGGTTAAAGTGAACGCTCCATCATAGATGGTTTTAGCACAATTTGTCTACAATCTACAGGGATGGGGAGATGAGAAGAATGAAAAAGTCTTTTCGTTGTTTTCCTCTTATCCCCTACTCCCCACTCCCTACTCCCCACTCCCTACTCCCCACTCCCTACTCCCCACTCCCTACTTCCCACTCCCTACTCCCTAACCTTGCTGTTCGCATTGCTTGGACGAATTGCTCAAATAGATAGTCAGCATCATGAGGCCCAGGGCTAGCTTCTGGGTGATACTGAACAGAGAAGATGGGCAAAGACTTATGACGTACCCCAGCAATAGTGCGATCATTGAGGTTGAGGTGGCTAATTTCTACAAGTCCGTTAGGTAAGGAATCTGGGTCAATAGCAAAACTATGGTTTTGACTAGTGATTTCTATCCTTTGTTGTAGTCCAGCGGGCTGATTTAAACCACGATGACCAAATTTTAATTTGTAGGTTTCTGCTCCCAGGGCGTGACCCAAAATTTGATGCCCCATACAAATACCAAACATGGGTTTTTGACTGGCTAACAATGCTTTGGTGGTTTCAATACCTTCGGTAACTGCGGCGGGATCACCGGGCCCGTTAGAAAGAAAAATGCCATCTGGGTTGTATTTGAGTATCTCTTCTGGTGAAGTATGGGCCGGTACAACGACCACTCGGCAACCGTAACTGGCTAAACGACGCAAGATATTGCGTTTTACACCAAAGTCAAGAGCGACAACTGTGAAAGAGTCTCCCTGATTTCCTATGGCTTCTGAGTTGAATTCCCAGGCGGGAATTGTCGGATCTGACCATTCATAAGCCTGAGAAGTGGTAACTCCCCGCACTAAATTGGCACCAGCCATGCTGGGAGCTGCTTGTACCTGCTCTAATAATTCTGCTTCATCCAGAATTTCTGTGGAAATGCCACCATTCATGGCTCCAAACATGCGAATTTTGCGCGTGAGGGCGCGGGTATCGATGCCGTAGATACCAGGAATTTGGTGCTGGTTGAGGTAATCGGGTAAGGATTGTGTTGATCGCCAGTTACTTGGTCGGTGACAAATATTGCGGGCGATCGCTCCTTGTACTTGTGGTCGATCTGATTCCTCATCTTCGGCATTGATCCCAGTATTTCCCAGTTCAGGATAGGTAAAAAGGATAATTTGACCACGGTAACTAGGGTCAGTCAGAACTTCTTGATATCCAGTCATGCCAGTGTTGAATACCACTTCTCCGATGGTGGTTCCTGTGGCACCAAAAGACCAACCGCGATAAGTAGTTCCATCTGCCAAGACAAGTAAAGCAGGTGTTGTATCAGACAGGGGCATAAGTAATTCAAATAAAGGTTTAGGTACTGGGTACTGCGGACTGGGTATGGGTTAAGTTTTTTTTCCCTACTCCTGGCCTTTTGCCATCACAATCAGTAGTCAAAGGTTAACAGTGAGCAGTCTTTAATCCCCAGTTTAGTGAATACTGCGAGTGTTAATTACTCCCAAAAAACGAAGTATCTACCGACTGGTTAACAACCCAGTGTTGGTTTATTGCCATCGCCAATTTTATCATTTATGAGCAGTTTCCAATTGGTTGCCCATTTTCATCCCCCAACTAAGTCACGAGTTTTCCCACAAGGAATGTTTTAAAAATTAAAAATTAAAAATACAGCACATACAATGTTAAAAGGGGAGCCATTGGCCAAAGTAGCTTTCCAGTCCCTTAGGCAAGTAGAATTGAAGTTAATTATGCTTCAGTCTTTTTTATCTCGTGCAACCCTGATTTTTCTATCCAGCACTGTTGCAGTTTTGGGTGTTGCTTGTAATGAAGAAAAACAAACGACTGGGAACATTAGCAGTCAAAATTCTGTAGTAACTGACAACCTGGTGGTGTCACCGACTATTGAAACAGTAACATCGCCAGCTATTCCAGCCGCCATAACACCTGTAGGCTCAGAAATAAGTTCTTTTGAAATGGGGCTAGATAAAGCTGTGGGGGCTTGGAGAATCAGCCAATCTGCTCAATCGTCAGATGATTGGAATTTAGTGGCAGGTCAATTGCAAGAGGCGATCGCCTTCATGGAAAAAGTGCCGCAACAAAGTCCAGAATTTGCTACTGCCCAAACCAAAATTTCCGAATACCGAGGCCAGATACAGAATGCCCGGCAAAAAGCGACACCGCGCCCTGTATCCACTCCCAAGGTAGATAACCAAAGTATCGTAGTTGCCGTTCCTCAAACTAAAAACAAGCCTCAGCCTTCTGTGACACCGCCCGCAGCTATCAAACAGCCAGAAGTAAAACCAGTTTTGCCAACATCCGCATTAATTGCCCCTGAAAAAAAAGTATTTATTGCTCCCATTAAACGGCGAATTGGGGGCACGCCAATTGTGGAAGTTACTTTTAACAATCAGCAGCAATTCGAGATGATTGTTGATACAGGAGCTAGTGGCACTGTGATCACCCAAAAAATGGCTAATGCCTTGGGAGTATCGCCAGTAGGGATAGCTAAGGCCAATACTGCCAGTGCTAGAGCTGTGGAATTTCCCATTGGCTATGTTGATTCTATGGCAGTTGCTGGAGTAATGGTTAACAGAGTAGCAGTAGCGATCGCCGGTGCGGAATTAGAAACTGGGTTGTTAGGACACGATTTCTTCGGCAACTACGATGTCACCATCAGACGTGATGTAGTAGAATTTCGTCCACAATCACACTCAGAAATTAATTCTGTAGGAACTGAACTAGCTGTTCCAGTTTTTCCCAGGGAGAACCACTCTGAAGAATTTCCTTAGCCACACGGAAACCTTGGGCATGGTCTAATAACGGAATGGCACCTGCTACTTGTAGTGCTAAGGAAGCATTTATTGCTACTGCGTCTTGTTGTGCTTGAGTTCCCTTACCTTGCAGTACTGCTTGCAAAATCACGGCGTTTTCTTGGACATCTCCACCTTTAAGTGCGCCAATGGTAGCTGGTGTTGCACCTACTTCTTGGGGATTCACAGTAGTTAACTGCACTTCACCACCAGATAATACCGCCAAGTCAGTTAAATCCCCCAAACCAACTTCATCAAGTTTTTCTCGCCCATGTAAAACTATGGCTTTTTGTTTGCCCAAGTTGTTTAATGCTTGAGCCACAGTGGTCAAAAGTTGGGGTGTAAATAAACCAACAACTTGTCCAGTGGGATATAAGGGGTTAACTAATGGCCCTAGTAAATTAAATACTGTTCGCACTTTCAACGTGCGTCGCAAAGGAGCCACAGCTTTCATTGCTGGATGCCAACCAGGGGCAAACAAGAAGGTAACACCAACTTCGTGTAATGCAGCTTGTACCTTTTCGCTAGAAGCACCAAGATTTACTCCCAAGGCTTCCAAGACATCGGCACTACCTGTCAGACTTGACGCCGAGCGATTACCATGCTTGGCAACGGGTATACCATAGGCGGCGGCCACAAAGGTAACGGCTGTGGAAATGTTAAAAGTTGATGACCCATCGCCGCCAGTACCACAGGTATCGATAACCACAGGAAGTGAGGTTTTGCTTGGTGCTTGCTCAGTCCCTAATTTTGATTGGGATTGTAATACTTCCGCCATCCCAGTCAATTCGTCAGCGGAAATACCTTTCAAGTTCAGCGCTGTTAAAATTGCCCCTGATAATTCTGGTGGAACCGCTTCAGTCAACCACCCTTGCATCAATTCAGCGGCTTGAGAGCGGGACAATGATTGACTATCCATTAATTGTTGCAGCAGGAGATGCCAGCTAACGGAGGATTCGGGAGCAGGAATTGAGGATGTTGTCATGGTTTTACTTGATTGAGGATTTAGCTCAGTTGAGGCTATGGGAGCTATCCTATCGAAGAATGGGGAGTGGGGAGTGGGGAATGGTAGATAAGTGATCGGTATTAGCTAGGAAGCTGCCTGTTTTTGGACAATATAGAATACATAACTATAATATTCCGAGTATTTTCGATAAAGGTCAATTTCTTGTTGAACCATATTTACCACTTCAAGAATTTCTAAATCGGCTTGGTAATGTTTCTGGAAAATCTGCAATTTTTCTTCTAAGGGTTGATAGTAGTGATTCCACCACGCCGACTCTGGGAGGATATAATAGTCAATTATTTTGTATCCACTATTTTGAATAATTTGGCAATTACCTGGAATATCTTGCATGGCTGGATAACCTGTATGCCAAAATTCTTGTAATTCTTTTGATGCATTGGGTTTGAGCCATGTAATTTCGGAAGCAGCTAAGTATCCTCCTTGTTTAAGTAGGGGTTGCCACTGCTTTAGCCCATTTTCAAACCCGATAATATAGATTGAACCTTCTGCCCAAATAACATCAAAAGTTGCATCAGGAAAATCCAAGCAAAACATATCAGCTTCTATAACTTCAATTTGTGCTGATAACCCTTGCTGAATAATTTTTTGTTTGAGTTCCTGTATATACAAAAGATGATTATCTACAGCAATAATTGTGCCATTAGTCAAGCTGGCTAAATCTAAAGTTTGCAAACCAGGACCACAACCGATATCGATAATTTTAGGGTGTGGTGGTAAATCAACCATCTTTAAAAAAGCATTTTTTGGGGATTCAAAATCGCCAGGGCCTTCTCTGGGTATTCCTTGATGAATTTGAAAAAATATATCCTTCTGTTTATTATTCATGCATGAATTTTTGTCAATTATCCTCGTAAATTAAATATAGCGACTAAAAAAACAGAAACTGATGAACGCGATGTCTAACGACAAGCCGCCGAGCTTTTACACCTCTTGTCTTGCATCTATTATCGACGAAGAAAATGCTATCTATCCTTGGGAAAATCTTGAACTCAGCCAGCGACAACATATCCAACAAGCGATCGCGCAGAGCGCAGCACCGGAGGCGATCGCATCTGTAAATTCTCCTAGTTGTGTCGTCTATCCCCGCACCCAAGCACAACTAGCCGCAGTCATTGCCGAAGCGTACCGTAACAACTGGCGCGTTCTCCCTTGTGGTAAAACCAGTAAAATCAACTGGGGTGGTTTAGTCAAAGGCGTTGATATTGTAGTTAGCACAGAACGCATCAATCAATTAATTGAACACGCCGTTGGTGATTTAACCATCACCGTCGAAGCCGGGATGCAGTTTTCTCATCTCCAGGCAATTTTGGCAAAATCGCGTCAATTTCTCGCCCTCGACCCCTCCAATCCAGAATTAGCAACTATTGGCGGTATTGTCGCAACAGGTGATACAAATTCCCTCAGACAACGTTATGGTAGTGTACGTGACCAACTATTAGGTATTACTTTTGTCCGTGCTGATGGACAAATTGCCAAAGCGGGAGGACGCGTAGTTAAAAATGTTGCTGGATATGACTTGATGAAGTTATTCACTGGTTCTTGTAGCACATTAGGAATTATTAGTCAAGTAACTTTTCGCGTATATCCACTACCGGAAGCTTCTGGTACAGTAGTACTGACAGGTGAAGCAGAGGCTATCTCCCAAGTTGCGGCGACTCTGCGAAATTCGGCTTTAACACCAACTCAGGCTGATTTGCTATCCAATCAATTTGTTTCTCAGTTAGGGTTGAATACAGGATTGGGATTAATAGTACGTTTTCAAAGTATTAGTGAAAGTGTTAAGGAACAGTCAAATCGATTGTTGGCAGTAGGCGAAAAGTTGGGTTTAGTGGGGACAATTTATAATGAAGAAGATGAAGGCTATCTATGGCAGAGATTGCGAGAACTAATGGATAATTCTGTCACAGACTCGGCAATTACCTGCAAAATAGGAGTATTGCCGACTGCGGCTGTGGAGGTTTTGAATCAATCAGAAATGGGTTTAATTCACAACGCGAGTGGTTTGGGATGGTTGCAGTGTGGGAGTTTGAGCCAGGTTTTAAAAATACGCGATCGCTTGCAAAATAATAAAGGTTTTTTGAGTGTTTTAACAGCACCAAATTCAGTTAAGCAAGAAATAGATGTTTGGGGATACACGGGCAATGCTTTAGAGATGATGCGTCAAATTAAGGCGCAGTTTGATAGTAAGAATATTTTAAGTCCTGGTCGTTTTGTGGGTGGGATTTAGGCATTAAGCAAAAACGTAGACCGCAGGCTACCACAAAGGTACGAAGAACGCGAAGGAAGAAGGAAAAAGTTTATATGCAAGTTTCTGATAATTCTGTAAATAATACGGCTAGTATCAAAAATTTAAAGGGGTTTGATGCTAATCATCCGCCTGATGCGAAGTTGATTGATAGTTGTGTACATTGTGGGTTTTGTCTTTCCACTTGTCCGAGTTATCGGGTAATTGGTAAAGAGATGGATTCGCCTCGGGGACGTATCTATTTAATGGATGCGATTAATGAGGGTGAAATTGCTTTGAATACAGCAACTGTAGAACATTTTGATTCTTGTTTGGGTTGTCTAGCTTGTGTGAGTACTTGTCCTTCTGGTGTGCAATATGACAAATTAATTTCAGCTACTCGTCACCAAATTGAACGCAATTATCCCCGCAGTTTGCCAGATAGGCTGATTCGTCAACTGATATTTTCTTTGTTTCCTAATCCTGATTTATTACGATTTTTTCTGGTTCCTTTGTTGGTTTATCAAAAGTTGGGTTTACCAAAGTTAGTCCGGGCTACAGGGTTACTTAAAAAAGTATCTCCTCGTTTGGCGGCAATGGAATCAATTCTACCCAACATTACTTTCAAATCTTTTCAAGATAATTTACCAGATGTAATTCCCGCCCAAGGTGAGAAACGCTACCGCGTCGGGGTAATTTTGGGATGTGTGCAACGTTTATTTTTTTCGCCTATTAATGAAGCAACGGTGCGGGTGTTAACAGCCAATGGTTGTGAAGTTGTAATTCCTAAATCTCAAGGTTGTTGTGCGGCGCTTCCAGAACACCAAGGACAAACGGAACAAGCAAAGGCTTTAGCTAGGCAAATGATTGATAGTTTTGCTAATACCGATGTGGATTTTGTGATTATCAATGCTGCCGGTTGTGGTCATACTTTAAAAGAATATGGTCACATCTTAGAAGATGACCCAGAATATAGAGAAAAAGCACAAGAGTTTGCCGCTAAGGTTAAAGATGCTCAAGAGTTTTTAGCAACAGTAGGATTGACGGCTAAATTATTGCCATTAACAGATAAACCATTAAATTTAGTTTATCAAGATGCTTGTCATTTATTACATGGTCAAAAGATTAGTGTCCAACCACGTCAACTATTACGGCAAATTCCCGGAGTGAAATTAAGCGAACCCATAGACGCAGCTTTATGTTGTGGTAGTGCTGGTGTTTATAATATGCTGCAACCAGAAGTAGCCGAAGAATTAGGTCAGCAAAAAGTCCAAAATTTATTAAACACTGGTGCAGAGTTAATTGCTTCTGCTAATCCCGGTTGTACATTACAAATTACCAAACATTTAAAATTGCAAGGTAAAACAATTGCCGTCATCCACCCAATGGAGTTGTTAGATTATGCAATTCGGGGCGAAAAACTAAAAACTTCTTAAAAACTACCTTTGCGCCTTTGCGCGCCAGTTGCTACAAGTCGGGGAACCCGCCCAACGCACTGGCTTGCCTTTGCGCGAAACAAATCCAACCCACTCCCCCACAAGTAAGAATTAAACTACAGCAAACAGATTAGATTGTCTGGTTGAAGATTCTGACTAGTGGATGATTCTAGCCACCGCCATCAATTGCCAAACTGACAGTAGTAATTGATCAAGAATGATTTATGATTTCATCTTGGATGGTGATTGGCGCTGTAACTTTTTTAGTAGCAATTGGTAGTTTTTTCATCACACCCCGTGATGTCAAATGGTTTGCCCAATTAAGTCGTCCCCGATGGTTAAAATTTGAACCATTGATTCCCCTTATTTGGACTGTGATTTTCATCTGCGGTGCAGCTTCAGCTTATATTATCTGGGAAAAAAATCCCGGAACTACAATTACCTGGTTAATCATGGGTTTGTACCTTTTGCTGGAAATTATCACAGTTTCCTACATTCCTCTGATGCTGAGATTTCGCAGTCTCAAAACCGGAGAAATAATTGGGTTAACTGGTTTGATTGGGGGTATTGTCTTGGCAATCTGTGTTTTACCAATTTCTAAAATAGCTACACTCTTACTTCTCCCCTATCTGCTATGGAGTCCCATTGGTTCATACACCACCGATGAGTTAAGACAGCTCAACCCAGAGGAGGCGTAACATTGCTACTAACGTCCTGAAAATCATTTGATTTACTCAAAATAAATAAACTGCGATCGCCTCCTCGTCCAATTCTTAAAGTTTCATCTAAATAAGTAATATCAAGAGTAGGTATTCTGCCTTGAGGATTATTTGCTGGAACTACCTTAAATGGGTTGAATTGGGGAGTATCAATACCCATAATTTTCTCAATTGCCAGATAGCGTTTGTCGAAATTGACATTAAGACGTTTGTTGGGAAGCGGCGACGAATTATCAATAGCTGGTGCAAAGCTAGCTGTCACTTTCACATATCCTGACAGTAGCCCAAAATAATGTTTAACAAAAGCTAAATTAAAAAATCCTTTATTCGCAACATCAATGACTTGATAGACTTGAGCCAACTGTAATCCCAATGGTAGGGAATCTAAAGACCGAATTTCTCTAGCTGTAGAGTATTGCAGTTGCCAAGCGCCATCTAACATAGAAGTAGCGTAGAGCAAAGGCTTGGGATGAGGATTTAGTTCTTCGCGTTCCGTTGTCCATTGTTCAATTTCTGCTGCTACAGCTTTATCTAACTGCAAATCAGTAACAGGAGAACCATCGGTTCGTATCTCCTTCACCTTTGCTAGTAATTTTTCCTTTAGTAAAAGTCGATTATTCAAGGGATAGCTTTTATAGGTTTGTAGTGAGGACTTTAGTCCTCTCTTTACTTGTAACAAAAAACCTGAGCCAAAAATTAGCTCAAGTTTTTGATAATATATTTAATTTCAGTTATCTTGTTTCCAGAGTTTTATCTCAAACAACCAAGTTTTCTATCGGCGACGATTCCAGGGGCCCCACATAGCAAGTGTAATACCTGGAGATATAATATTGACAAACAGTGTTCTGCCATCAGCAGAGAAACAAGCACCAGCAAACTCACCGTTACTGATATTGTTAAAGGCAAACTGATATACTTCACCCTTTTGGTTAACACCTACAATATATTGCACTCCACCACCATCTTCGCACAGGAAGAGGTCACCCCAAGGAGCAACAGTAATATTATCTGGATCATCCAAGAATTGCCCAGTGGGAGAGGCTTCAACTACAAGAGTTAATTCTTCTGTAGCAGGGTTATAAGCCCAAACCTGACCATGACCTCTACCATTAGTTTTATTAATACCTGGAGGGCCTGCTTGAGTCGCAACAAAGTAAACTAAATTGTTACCATACCATGCACCTTCACCTCGTAAGAAGGTGGCGGCTCCTTTACTTTGGGCTTCATAGCGCACACCAACACCTTCGCTGGCATTTTCCGCTTCTGGATCTGGATCATCAATTTTCACCCATTCTACAGGTAGGGTTTGACCAACTTTAATTGATCCCTCCTGTCCACCAAAATTAGAGTTATTGGTGGTATTCAAAGCAAAATTGTTCATACCTCTAACTTTTAAGGCGTAGAGACTACCACCTTTAGCCAAGTCACCTACTTTGGTAGGTCTGACATTAGGCACAAACTTATAGAAACAGCTATCAATACGGTCTTCGGTTTCGTAAACATAACCCGTTCTGGGGTCTACAGCTACAGCTTCATGGCTAAAGCGTCCCATCTCTATCAGAGGAACTGGAGTAACCAAACCGCTATTGGGATCAGCTATAACTTCAAAGTTATAACCATGCTTCTTGTCTTCAAGAGTGCCAGAACTAGTCAAGTTAGTAGTTGTGGAGAAGGTTTCTTCACAGGTGATCCATGTCCGCCAAGGTGTAGGCCCTCCTGCACAGTTAGTACTAGTTCCCGCTAGAGAATTAAAGTGCTTGATGAGTCTGCGGTTATTTCCAACTACCAATGTGCTGGTTCCACCTAAAGCATTTGTAGAATATCTGATATCTCCACGCACAAAATTCGGGTTAGGATTGCCGATGTCAGCTGCACCACGTATTTCATGGTTGCGAACCAGGATTGTTGTGTTGTTAGCTCCTGGATACGCAGCCATACCATCATGGGAACCTGCCACGGGGAAACCGTCGTCCATTAGTTCACCAGTAGCTGAAAACGCAGTATAGTTAAAGCCTCGAGGCAGTTTCAGAATGGGTCTGCCATTGAAATCAGCCGGAAGTTCAGCAGTGTTTAAAGGCAGTTTTTCCTCAAGTGGGCCGTAGCCAGTACTTGTTGGCATTTCACCACGGGCAACCTTGGCATAAAAGGCTTCTAGGGGTGAAACCATAGTCACTGTAGCTGCACTTGTACCAGCTAAGGTTAAAAATTTCCGTCGTGAAAATTGCATAAAGTGGATCTCTCTCTTGCGTAAATATTCGGCATTACGCTAAGAACCTATTAGATCAACATTAAGTGTAAATAATGATAAGTTTAATACCTGGTTAGTGAAATCCCCCAACTCGCCTATATGACTAATATCCAGCTAATTTGCGAGTAACCCAAAAAGATACATAACTTCATATTCGGGTTTTCTAGGTGATCAATATAGCGGTTCCTGCTTGAGTACAATACAGTATGGGATGATGGAGTATATTAACATCTAAGTGTCTGTGGAATGAAACCTTACTCCTGTGATCTGCGCCAGAAAGTGATTAATGCACATAACAACACAGAAGGCTCTCAACGACAACTGGCAAAAAGATTTAGTGTCAGCTTGAGTTTTGTTC
>JAKOMP010000068.1 GCA_022241785.1 Cyanocohniella sp. LLY
ACCATCAAGCTGAGGAAATTTGTTCAATTGGTTCTGGGTCGGTTGAATCTGCCGTTAAACAAGTTGACCGTCGAACTAAGATTTCTGGAGCGCAATGGAAGCGCGAAAATGTGCCTCAAGTCCTTGCTCATCGTTGTGCCTACCTCAATGGATTATTATCGGTTTGAGCTACTTCAAAAAATGAGATGCTCCCTGCTTAACTTTAGAAGATATTTTTAAAATTAAATTAAATAACTGCCGTCTTGTGACTCTTTCTGCTTGCGAGACTGGCTTGATTGATTTTACAAATAACAGTGATGAATACATAGGTTTAACGAGTGGCTTTATTCATGCTGGAGCAGTCAATATTATTAGTAGCTTATGGGCAGTGAGTGATTTTCATACAGCTTTATTAATGATTAAATTTTATGAGAGTTTACCTAATTATCAATATAATGTACCGTTAGCTCTAAATAATACTCAGCAATGGATACGTCAAGCCACTCAAACCCAAATAATTAATTGGATTCAAGATATGGTTAAAATAGAATTTTCACAAAAACAACAAATTATTGATTATCTAGCAAAAGAATATAAACCAGAACAACAACCATTTAAAAAACCAGAATACTGGGCAGCTTTCTGTGCGATTTCTCCCGTTTATTCTTCTTAATGATGTCGGTTGGGTTAAGCACATCGCAACCCAACGCTGTCAATGATGTTGGGTTTCCTTACGTCAACCCAACCTACCAAGCTCAAGTAATATTTAATTAATCCCAAAACTAAACTTATGGAACCCGATAAACTGATTCAAGTAGATGTAGGTTGGGTTAAGCGCAGCGCAACCCAACGCCATCAATAATGTTGGGTTTCCTTACGTCAACCCAACCTACCAAGCTACCAAGCTAAAATAACATTTAATTAATCCCAAAACTAAACTTATGGAACCCGATAAACTGATTCAAGCATTTACCCAAGTTGTGCGAAATCAAGATTACGTTTTCTCACCAGAGGCTATTGCAGCAATTCCTGAACTGCAAAAAGAACTAGCCACATTAGAAACCCAACCACCAGATTTATTTGCTGAAGCCATTCGCCAATGGTATCTCGATTATGAAGACGTGCGAGATGCAGTATTAATTGAAGAACGAGAAATTGAAAAAGTAAGAAAAACTAACCCAGAAATTCAAGAAAACACCCAAGAAAATCGCTATCGAGTTGTACAAGAAGAAGTGCAAAAACTATATACAAAAAAAACATCTGCAAATCAGCCGAATAAATCATGAAAATTTATGCGCCAAATGTTCATTTATTTGCTTTTCAATTGCATAAAAGCTCCAATGGTAATTTTAATATTTCATCAACAGAGCAAAACTTTCTCTGGAATCATGGTGATGAAATAGTCCGCACGACTTTACACCAAGATTTACATCTCAGTCAGCGCCTTGATTTCCAAAAAGAACTCAATAATCCCCGTGTAGATTTACTTAAAGACGCAGAAGTTATTAATGATAACTACGCTGTCTCTTTTGCGGGTAAAATTCCCTTCAAGCAAAATCAAGATTTACTGGTTAAAGGATTTGCTCATCCCTTAAAGCTTTATGATAGTTACAGTTTATGGCTAAATTTACGTCGTCCAGAACAAGAAAATAATCAGCATACAGATGACGTAGATATTGCTTTTTTACGTCAATTAAATCCCAATAATTGTTTACTTATACCAGAAAAACCCTCATTTCTTGGTCAAACCCTGCTAATTACTGGCTGGTTAACAGGTGCAAAAGACAAAAGAATCAGCCAAGAAATAGCAAGCGAATGTTTAAAGTCTATCTTTCCTGATAATTTTCAACTACCGCCATTTAATCGCCAAGGTGAATTATTTGGGAGTCCAATTTTTGAATATGGTTTATTTAGCCAATTAGCTAATTATCAACACGTTTTAATTTGGCTATTTGCCGATGAAGAAGCAGACATTAAATTTAATCAATGCTATCAAGAGCTATTAGATTTATTTTTTTTCCGCACCAAATCTGTAAAAGCTTATAAAGATAGTAGAAAAGTTTATCAAAAACTGGATTTAGCTTACCGTCAGATAGAAACAATAACTGAAAATTTACCCAAAATAGACGATCAAAAATCTCGTAAAAAATTAGATTTAACTGATTTACAAAACCAATTACAAGCTTTACCACAACTAGCATTAGAGTATACACGCCTGCTAAGAAATCTAGAAGAATATCAAAACACAATTGCGATAAACACCTATAATTATAACGAAAGATTACAGCATATTCGTGACACAGTAGATCATAATATTGGTTTTTTAGAAATTTTTAGCCAAAAAAATAGTCCATATTTCCAACAACAAATAACCGCAGATTTAGGCTATTTCCGCCACGGTTCAGAACTATTAGATAAAGTCATAGACACAATTCGAGGTATAGTAGAAATAGAACAAGCAAAACGCGATCGCTCTCTAGAAAACACCATCCAAAGATTAGGTATTGGCTTCGGTGGTGGTGCAATTGTTTCAGGGATTCTCACCCAATATATTGATGAAAATCATAATCCCTTAGCTATTATCTCACCCCAAAACCCACCCCATCCCATTTATGCAACTGTAATTTTCAGTTTTCTAGCAACATTATTTTTCATAGGTTTGGGTTGGCTGATTACGAAACGCAAATAAGCCTATTTTTGAGCAATATTATTCCATCAAATTATCACTTACAACGTCACCTGGGTAAAAGCGATCGCTCTGAATTTCTGTCAAACTATATAAACATTGCTGGGGAAAAGTCGAGAATGGCAAGTTGGTTTCACCTGATGCTAAATCTCTAGCATTTTCGTAGGCTTCTGGTAATGCTTCTTCAATGTAAGGCTTCAGGCTGGGATTTTCGCTCAATAGCTTGATAATTTCCCGCCTTTGTACTCGAATTGTTGCTAACCAACTCCGACTGCGTTTGCTTGATTGAAATTCCCACTTGAGTAAATGTGCAATTAATATACTCAAGCGATTTCGTAGTTCTTGACGTTCCCTTCTCCCCAAAGATGCGATTTCCTCGATTAAATTGGGCAAATCAAGCTGGTTCCATTCGCGTTCATGCAGCAGGTTAGCTTGTTGCTGAGTCCAGGCGTAAAAGTCACTTTCATAGAGATTGGCTTTCAGGTTTGTCGATGATGTTCCGGTTTGTGGTTTTTGCATTCTTTCACTCCATCCAATCATCACTTACAACTTCACCTGGATAAAAGCGATCGCTCTGAATTTCTTCTAGAGTATAAGGACAATCTGGGGGAAATGTCTTTAAAGGTAAGTTTGTTTCTCCAGCCGCTAAAGCAGTTGCTTTGAGGTAAGCTTTTGGCAGCATTTCTTGCAGGTAAGGTTGGAGACTGGGGTTATCTGTCAACAATTCCCACGTATCTATACGCTGCACACGAATCGTATTCAACCAACTCCGACTGCGTTTGCTTGATTGAAATTCCCACTTCAGTAAATGTGCAATTAAAATACTCAAGCGATTTCGTAATTCTTGACGTTCCCTTCTCCCCAAAGATGCGATTTCCTCGATTAAATTGGGCAAATCAAGCTGGTTCCATTCCCGTTCATGCAGCAGGTTAGCTTGTTGCTGAGTCCAGGCGTAAAAGTCACTTTCATAGAGATTGGCTTTCAGGTTTGACTTGGTTTCTCCAGTTTGCGGTGTCTGCATTTTTCAGTCCTAATTAGCTTCTAGCCTTCTAACCTCTAACCTCTAGCCCCTTTCATTTTAACAAGAAGCGATCGCCTGGACTTGATGCGATCGCCTCCCACATCTTTTACAAAATTAAAATGTCACTACACTCCGAATTGATTCGCCTTTGTGCATCAAATCAAAAGCATCATTAATCTGTTCAATAGGCATCACATGAGTAATTAAATCATCAATATTTATTTTCCCATCCATATACCAATCAACAATTTTTGGCACATCGGTACGCCCCCTTGCACCACCAAAAGCTGAACCTTTCCAAACGCGCCCGGTGACTAGTTGAAACGGACGAGTGCGAATTTCTTGTCCAGCACCCGCAACACCAATAACCACACTTACACCCCAACCTTTATGGCAGCATTCTAAGGCTTGACGCATGACGTTGACATTGCCAATACATTCAAAACTATAATCAGCGCCGCCTTTGGTTAAATCCACCAAGTAGGGAACTAAATCACCTTCCACTTCTTGGGGATTCACAAAATGCGTCATCCCAAACTTTTCTGCTAAAGCGCGTTTACTGGGATTAATATCCACCCCGACAATCATATTTGCGCCCACCATCCGCGCCCCTTGGATGACGTTCAAGCCTATACCGCCTAAGCCGAATACTACTACATTCGCGCCTGGTTCTACTTTGGCTGTATTAATTACTGCACCGACACCAGTAGTTACACCACAACCAATATAACAAACCTTGTCAAATGGAGCATCTGGACGAATTTTAGCCACAGCAATTTCTGGTAGCACTGTGTAATTAGAAAACGTAGATGTCCCCATGTAGTGATGAATCATTTCCCCACCAATACTAAAGCGACTAGTGCCATTAGGCATGACGCCGCGTCCTTGGGTGAGGCGAATTGCTTGACAAAGATTGGTTTTGAAGCTGAGACAATATTCACACTGACGGCATTCGGGGGTATAAAGAGGGATTACATGATCTCCGGGTTGAACGCTAGTTACACCAGCGCCCACTTCCACCACCACACCCGCACCTTCATGTCCCAAAATTGTGGGAAACAAACCTTCAGGATCATCACCGGAAAGGGTGAAAGCATCGGTATGGCAAACCCCAGAAGCCTTAATTTCTACTAAAACTTCCCCGGCTTGGGGTGGCGCTAGTTCCACGGTTTCAATAGTTAACGGCTTACCCGCGCCGTAAGCGATCGCTGCTTTAACTTCCATCCTGTTATCAAAATTGCGTCATGGGCTGTTATGAGTTTATATCAGGGAAGATAGAGAGTGAGTTTTTATGACTTTTTTGTAAATTAACCATGAAGACAGAGACTCCCGCTACAAGCGTTCTGAGTATGCAACACGGGGTATCCCAGAATATTGGATTTACGACCTAATTAAATGGTAAGTACCGCTAAATTAGACATCCTGCGTCATCAAACCAGATTATTATTTGATTTTCACCCTTGGGTAACAATTCTAAGATAGAGTCAGGTTATTTTGACCGGAGCATCAAATATGGTGTCAACACAATTACTAAACACATTGCAAGGCCTTAGTCGTGCTGAAAAACTTTATGTTGTGCAAGTTTTGATTTCAGAATTAGCCCAACAGGAGGCAGATTTAATCAAATCAGAACAATCTTATCCCGTCTGGTCTCCATATAATGCTTTTGAAGCAGCAAACACGATGCTAGAAGTTTTACAAACAACGCAAAATCAAAACAATGCCGAAGGTTGAGCAATTTCCCTTTGTCAACGCGGACAAAACATTGGGGGAGGCTGGTTTTCGACCTCAAATGCCGATTACACTTACTAATCAGCAGTGTTCTATCACAACATCTGCGCTGTTAGACACAGGAGCAACAGTCAACGTGTTGCCATATCCAATAGGTATTGATTTGGGGTATGTTTGGGAACGTCAAACAGCAACTTTGAACTTAACAGGGAATCTGGCTGAGTATGAAGCCCGTGTTGTAGTCATTGAAGCGATAGTTACTCAATTTGAACCTGTGCAACTTGTATTTGCTTGGACTAAAGCTGTACAAGTTCCTTTAATTTTAGGGCAAGTAAATTTTTTCATGGAGTTTGATGTTTGTTTTTATCGCTCACAGCTCTATTTTGTAGTTAGTTCTAAAAAGAAAAATCCACACTAAAATTCAGGTGTAAAAATTACTAGACATCTCCAAAAATTAAATATGCGTTTTCCATAACCCTTGTAGAGACTGGAGATGACTACTGCGATCGCTCCTTCTGTATCCACTTGCTTTGGCATCCAGGATGATAGAATGGCTTTTTTCTCCGAGATTGGTACATTAGTTACAGGCGGCAAACCTGGATAATGATACCGATCCGCCATTATTTTGTTAACTTTGATCTTATCTCTATTTTCGCAAAGCTTATGAACCCTGCCCTAACTAGAATTGGCGCTCAAATGTCCAACTTAACTGGCGTCCGAGCGATTATGAAGGACATTATCGAAACGTTAAAAGCTGGGGCGGGGCAAGAATTTATGAATTTGAGTGCCGGTAACCCGTTGATTTTGCCGGAGGTGGAACAGTTATGGCGGGATTGTACAGCGGAATTATTGGCTAGTCCAGACTACGGCGAAGTGGTTTGTCGTTATGGTTCCAGTCAAGGTTATGGGCCTTTAATTGAGGCGATCGCCAATGACTTTAATAAGCGCTATGGTTTAAAGTTAACGGAACGTAATATTTTGATTACACCCGGTAGCCAAAGCCTTTATTTCTACGCTGCAAATGCCTTTGGAGGCTACACAACTAGCGGCGACCTCAAACAAATCGTTTTGCCCCTTAGTCCCGATTATACGGGTTACGGCGGCGTTACTTTAGTTCCAGAAGCCTTAATCGCTTACAAACCCACACTGGATATTGATGCACCTGCTCACAGATTTAAATATCGTCCAGATTTTAGCCAACTAGCAATTACAGAAAATACGGGTTGTGTAATTTTCTCTCGTCCTTGTAACCCTACAGGTAATGTTCTCAGTGACGAGGAAGTCAAAAAAATTGCTGCTTTGGCTGCACCTTTTGATGTACCTGTGTTGATTGATTCAGCTTATGCGCCTCCTTTCCCGGCGTTGAACTTTACGGAAATGACACCTGTATTTGGTGGTAATATTTTGCACTGCATGAGTTTATCCAAGGTGGGATTACCCGGAGAACGCATCGGTGTTGCCATTGGTGATGAAAGCATGATTCAAGTTCTGGAGTGCTTCCAAACAAATTTGTGTATTCATCCATCACGATATGGGCAGGCGATCGCAGCTTTGGCAATTAATTCTGGTGCTTTGCCAGAAATAGCCGCAGATGTCATTCGCCCCTTTTACCAGAAAAAATTCACTGTATTAGAAGATACCTTAGATGCAGCCATGCCTCAGGATTTACCTTGGTTCTTGCATCGTGGTGAAGGGGCGATATTTGCTTGGTTGTGGTTACAGGATCTACCCATAACTGATTGGGAATTTTACCAGCAACTCAAGCAAGTGGGTGTAATTGTTGTGCCTGGTAGTACCTTCTTCCCTGGTTTGCGGGAAGAGTGGCCACACAAGCATCAATGTTTACGTATTAGTTTGACTGGTAGTGATGAGGAGATTGTCACAGGAATGCAGCGTTTAGCAAAAGTGGCTGAACAAGTTTATCAGCGTGCTGTTGTGAGTGCCTAAGATTATGAAAACGAACCGCCGCGAGAAGAAGAAGCAGGGGAGCAGGGAGCAGGGAGCAGGGGGGAAGATGAAGGAGAAAAGTTCCCCACTCCCCACTCCCCACTCCCTACTCCCTAATCTTGATGAATGGCTGGAAATTGGTAAAATTGTCTCTCCTCAGGGGTTATGTGGGGAGTTACGGGTGTATCCCCAATCGGATTTTCCTGAACGGTTTGAGGTTCCAGGGACACGTTGGTTGTTGCGTCCGGGTGAGAGGGAACCGCAGCCTGTGGAGTTGTTGGGGGGACGTTATATTGAAGGGAAAAATTTGTATGTGATTGAGTTAGCTGGTGTGGAAGATCGTAACCAAGCTGAAGAGATGCGTGGTTGTAAATTGCTGGTTCCCGCAAGCGATCGCCCCCCATTGGGTGAAGATGAATATCATGTCATCGATTTGATTGGTGTGGAAGTCTTCATGCAAGAATCTGGGGAACTTATAGGTACTGTGGTAGATGTGATTCCGGCTGGTAATGATTTACTGGAAGTAAAGTTGCATCAACAAAACGAAACTGTTGAGGGAGAAAAAACAAAATCCCCTAAGACTATTTTGATCCCATTCGTGACTGCGATCGCCCCCGTGGTAGATTTGCCAGCACATCGAATCGAAATTACTCCCCCCCCTGGGTTAATGGAATTAGCAATTGGGGGTTAGGGATTGGGGATTGGGTACTGGGAAGTTTGATCCCCCTCCTCCCCCTCATCCCCCCTACTCCCTACTCCCCATTTCTTGCAACTGCTGGGCCACGCCACCTTCCTCGGAAAGTATCAAAGTTGTTGCGGCCATGGCAATCATCATTACCACAGCTAGCCCCAATACGGCTGTTCGTTGTCTCAATTTGATTGCCGCAAATAAAATATCTATGGTAGTTTCAGCACCAGTAACTTGAAGTGGCTTCAATGCTTGTAAAGCAACAGCAGCATTGACATACCGATATTTACACTTGCGTTCCACCATTTTTGCCAACCATGATTTAAAATTCGGGTTCAGTTGGGGTACTAATGTCTGGAAATGAAAGCGATATTTATGATCTATCAACTTGCCAATATCAATAGAACGGGTATTAGTGAGTAGGCAAATTAGTGTTCCCCCCAGACTATACAAATCTGAAGCTTGGTTGAGGGTATAACCAAGTTGTTCTTCTGGCGGCATAAAACCTGGAGTTCCACAAGCGAAGCTACTCAAAGCTATTTTCGCACCTTGTATCCGCGCTAATCCAAAATCAACTAGATAAGCATTTAGTTGCTCATCTACTAAAATGTTTTCTGGTTTAATATCCCGATGAATAATCGGGTTGACTCGCTGTTGCAAATAAACCAAAATTTCTAAGATTGATATAGCTATTTGCTTGATTTCTTCTGGTTGAAATGTGCGTTGCCAACTCAATGATTGAGCATTTTTATACTCTTGTACCAGATAAAAATTACCGGATAATTCAAAACATTCTATGTAGCGGGGGATGCGGGGATGATCAAGTTGTTGCAGGATTTGAATTTCACGTTCATAAGTTTTCAAGCCTGACCAGTCTGTACTTGTTCTAGCAACATTGAATTTTTTAATCACTACCTGCTGATAAGATTTACAGCCATTAGCTAGGTAAGTAATCCGTTCTTCTTGTTGATTGCTTCCTAGTTCTTTAATAACTTGATAGCCTAACTCAGAAAAATCAGGATAACCATTTAAAGGAATTGCCTCTCGCTTATGCACATCAAGCTCCATTACACACACTATTTGAGTCTGATTTTGTCAAGGTGCAATTAAAAAATAAGAGGTACTCACCCAGTATTGTTAGCCGCTTTTTTGCCCTATCTATACAAAGACGCTATCAAAATAAATTTGTCTTTGCATCTACTTTAGGACTTACGCAAAAACTCTCTGAAACTATTAATAATGTTGCGTAAGTCCTATACTTAAAGCCTAGATATCCAGAGGACATCTATCTGTTCAATTATTAACTTTGCGCTAACCAATTGACAATCTGGGCATTGACAATATCTGGAACTTCGTCGTGAGGGCAATGACCAGCGTTAGGAATGGGAATAATCTTGATGTCTTTGCCATTCTCACACGCTTCTTCATATATCTTGGCCCCGGTAATTGGTGTCCAAGGGTCATCAGCACCCCAAATTACTAATAAGGGACGTTCTATTTTGGGCAAGAGTTCCCCAGGTGTAGGGCCAGGAGGTGCTGTGAGGATGGAGGCAAAAACTTGCTGCGCGCCGGGATCGCAAGAGGGAGTATAAAGAATATCAACTAATTCATCGGTGACGGCTTCACGATTGCGATAAACTTGGTATAAAGTACGACGAATTTGCGATTTTTGACGAATGCGATTATAAACAAATTTACCAGTGATAGGCGATCGCACAAATCTATTAAAAGCTCCCATTACTATCCTTAAAGGTGGGTTCAATTCATGGGGACGATGACTCAAACCACCAGCTGAGTTGATTAAAACACCACCAGCAGCAATTTCGGGATGTTCTGCTAGTACCATTAAGCTTAAAAGAGCGCCAATGGAGTTACCAATAAATACCGCAGGTTCTTGAATATGTGCGTGCCAAAAATCTTTCAGCAGTTCTACCCATACTTCCACTGTGTAATTAATTGGTGCTTTATCAGAACCACCAAAACCTAAAAGATCCAAAGCAAAAACCTGATACCCAGCATTAGCTAAAACTGGAATATTTTTTCGCCAATGTCCAATGGAAGCGCCAAACCCATGCACCAATACCAAAGGGCGACCCATACCCATCACAGTATATTGAATTTTGTGACCTTGCCAAGTCCAAATAAGTTTTTCTAAGGTGACTGAAGGTAGCTGCTGTGTAGTTCCGGTCATTATTAAAATTCGTAAAGTATTGCTCTATATAGTATTGTCGCTGAACATTAATAATTCCGGACAAAAAGCTCAGAGGCTAGGGGCTAGATTTCAGGATTAACAGATTCAAGTTAATGTTATTTTCATCACTAAAAAGGGATTAATAAATACAGAGATAAAAGTATCTCTTTGACTTCTATTTGATTGGTACGGTGTGTGATGAAACAGATGAATCCACGTTCATTAGCTTATTTGAGCAAAGTCGTTGTTGCTGCAACTTCTGTAGCAATTTTCTCGCCAATAATTTCCGTCTACGCATCTTCAGGGATATCTACCACCGTCGATCAAACACCTGGTAATACCCCAGGACAACAACTTTTATTGGCAGACAACGATGATGATGATAGGGATGATGATGATAGGAAGGCAAACTTGCCAGAATCTATCAAAGTAGCTGTGTTCCGAGACATTTCTCAGCGCACAGGATCACAAATTTCCATGTTGCGTGTTGTTCAAACTAGAAGGCAAATTTGGACAAATGGCTGTTTGAATTTACCAGTGGAGGGCAGTTGCACTCAAGCTATGGTAAAGGGTTGGCAAGTACTTGTTGCTAACCAACAGCAAGTGTGGGTATATCGTACTAATGAATCGGGGACAGTCGCCAAACTAGACCAAGATTCCACTCAATACGTGACTACTGCAATGGTGAGACAACAAACCACCAGTCGCACACAGCGAGAAACTGTGACGACACAAAGCAGTAGTCAATCACTCAAGGGTAAACATAAAGGTTTCAGCCTGGCTATTATGCAGCCCTCTGGTAGTCTTTCTGAGGTAGTTGCTCGTGTTTCTTTAAAAGGTAAACGTAACAAGGGTTACCTGCAAGAAAGATTTTTAGGTGATTACAAGTACAAAGTTCAGCAAAAAGGGAAAAAAGCGAAATTTCTCAAGGGGATTAAACCAGGCGATCGCGTGGTGGTACGCTTGTATGATCTACAAAACCGCTTTCTTGGTTACAGCGAATTTGAATGCTTGTCAGAACACACAGTAGTTAACTTGGTTCTACCTGCTAACCCGACACAAACTCAAATCGTGCGGACTGTCTATGGTGTGGACACCAAACAAGACGGCATGATTGATGCAGGTGCTACTTCTTATGACTACTTTACCCAAGTCAGTAATCAACGCGTTAGCTTCTTGAATAGTTCACGGGCTATCAATGTCAGCCAGTTTCAAGTACAGGGTTTATCAACAGTAGCGACAAACAGCATTTATCCCACAGCCTTGAGAACAGGCGAGTTTGCCTTATTAAATCAATCATTGAGTGCTTTCAGTCCCGGCTTACCACCAGTATTAAAAGCCGCACCTGGTAAGTTAGTCCAACTCATTGCCGTCCGTGATGATAGTAGTTCCATCTACGATGTCAGCCAGATGATGATGAATTATCGGGAGGTAGGTGTAGCTAGCAGTATCCAAACTATGTTTACTGATGTTTCTAGCAACCATTGGGCGAAAGATTTTATTTCTGAGTTAACAGCCTTAGAAGTTCTCCAAGGGTTCCCCGATGGTAGTTTCCGTCCCGATGAACAGGTGACTCGCGCCCAATTTGCAGCCATGCTAACCCAAGCCTTTCAGAAGGTGAGAGTTCGTAATCCCATTAGCTTCAATGATGTTTCTAACAGATATTGGGCTTACAATGCTATCCGCGAAGCTTATGCCAGCGGCTTTTTAGCAACTACAGGTAGTAACTTTAATCCTACCCAAAGCCTGTCACGCCTAGAGGTTTTACTAGCATTAGCGCGAGGACTCAACTACACCTTTAGCGGTTCCACAGAGACAATTTTGGCAGCTTACAGCGATGCATCCAGCATTCGGAGTGATGTTCGCAGTGCGATCGCAGCACTCACAGAACGGGGTGTTATAGTAAATTATCCGAATGTCCAGTCTCTAAATGCTGATAAGGTAGCAACTAGAGCCGAAGTCAGTGCTTTGATATACAGAGCCTTAGCCAGCACTGGTGAAGTAGTTGATATATCCTCGCAGTATGCAGTGCAGCCAGTACAACAGCAAACTGTAGCTGAAGAAGAAGCTGTTGCACCAATGGGAAGCTTCACACCACGTCAAAATTGTAATCAAGGTATTGGTAATGGCGCTGAAGGCTGCGACCCTGGTAAATCTAGTCCCCACGGTGGTAGTAACGACGAAGGTGGACGCACACCGGGACGGAGATAATCAATCAAATCTGGTTTTTGACCTCACCGAAGAGGCGGAGGGGAAGGGGGCAGGGAGCAGGGGGAGTAATCCCTTCCCCTCTGCGCGGAGCGAAGCGGAGCATGGGTATGTTTGCGGAGCGTTTCGCCCTGCAAGGGCGCTCTTACTGGGATGAAGTAAAATCGGGCACTCAGTCTTCCCCCTTGCTCCCGGCTCCCCGGCCTCTTTTTTACCCCTGAATACCATTTCTGGAAATATACCAAAAGACTGGTCTGGACATGTCTTTATTATTGCTCCCGTAGGCACAGTTGCTTCTGGTGGTTTACCCAATCCCAAAGGCACGCACAACAAGACTATCAACCCCTCATCACTCAAACAGCCATACAACGCCTATTTGAAGAAGCCATTTATCCACACTTTTCAGGGAGTAGGGAGTAGAGAGTGGGGAGTAGGAATACTTACCTCTTTATTCTTTGCACCTTTGCGCCTAACGCACTTCGTGCTAGAGCTTACAGCACGCTCCGCGAACGCTGGTGCGCCTTTGCGCGAAAAAATTCACCATCTTAATCAACAACACCAAAAAATGCCAAACACCCGTATTTGCATCGTCGGAGCCGGAGCCGCCTGACTTTCCACAGCCTACTTCCTCAAAAAACAAGGTTATCAAAACGTCACCCTCCTAGAAAAAGCCGATAGAGTAGGAGGACTGTGCTGTTCCATTACCCATAACTCCCGTTCCTTCGACTTAGGAGCCAACTACCTCACGCCCGCCTACAAACAAGTCCTGAAAATAGCCGAAGAAGTAGGCGCTAAATTATACAGCGAAGGCCCAGGAAAAATTTACAATCCTTTTAAATCCACCCCAGGAAAACTTACTAAAAAAGACGTTATCCAAGGGATTCAAAAGACTTTAGAAAACTTAGGTGTGCAAGTAGATGATAAGTATTACACTTATGATCAATGGCCTTACTTCCCCCATGTTTCATCTGAAGCAATGCAAGCAGGATTTTACGATCGCCTGGAAGCTTTACAAGGTCAACGCCAAACTTTTTACGTAGGTGGTTTGTTGAATTTTGAACTAGTAGAGACGATTGTGGAGTACTCTCAACATTTAGTGAAGAAAAACTTTTAGCTGAATAAATTGGCAATCAAGCGACCAGTTCAAGACATCAGATATTCAGGGTGCAACACCTTGCACCCCTACTAAATTAATCTTGAGGAAATGTAATTCTGTTACCTTCTGGAGAGCTGGTTACCTTTCCTCCCAAGGCTTCAATTTCACTAATTGCTCGTTTACGAGTCCTTTCATCAACTTGATTATTTAAAACCATTACCCAGGCGGATATTTGCGTACTTCTCCTACTAGGATTTTGACTTAAAAATCTTGCGGTTCTTTGGGAAGCTTCAGCAACTAATTGACTTTCTTCATCTGAGAAATTACTAGCCCACTCAGATGCAGTAGTAAAAGATTGTTGGGCAGATTCAGTATTTGATGCAAATAATAACTCAT
Source organism: Cyanocohniella sp. LLY (assembly GCA_022241785.1). Taxonomy (GTDB): domain Bacteria; phylum Cyanobacteriota; class Cyanobacteriia; order Cyanobacteriales; family Nostocaceae; genus Cyanocohniella. The sequence continues at coordinate 13,944 of JAKOMP010000068.1, forward strand.
CAATTCCTTTATAACGCCATACATAATAAGACCTTTTGGGAACCCAGGGAGACAATGACTTTAAACCCTTTTCCATTAATCCTATTGAGCGTTCTGGCATTCCAGCATATATCGTAGTACTGCTAGAAAGACTTAAATAAGCGGCTAAAAATCTGGGGTCACGTTCTAGAATGACTTCAAAATACTCTGGACTCAGGCGATATCCTGTTTTTCCTCGAACTTCATCATCACCAAAGTACTGCAAGTAACTCAAATAAACCCAATTGGCTATTAAGTTACCATACCCAAAACTGGGCATTTTTTTGAGCAAATTTAGGCTTAGACTTTCCGAGTGTAATTCTCTTTCGATAATCTCTAAGGACGGAGCTTGTTTGCTTCTTAGCAGGATTTGTAGCTGAGGAAATTGAATCAAGCTTACTCCCAACAAACAGAAACAGGCTACCAAAGGAGCCGCAATAGCTTGACGAGATAACAACATATTTAGCTAAATATTCTGATGTGAAGTCACACCATTGTATTCAATATTACTTTTATTTAGGGGCAATTTTTGCCAAATTTAAAGCGCCGAAGGCTAAATAAAAACAGCGCCCAGGGCGCTGCTGACTCCAAAATATTTTGTTACTCAGGACTCAGCATGAGCGCGAGAAGTTGCCTGGAGGGCAACCATCCTCGCCAACTTTAGTGACTCTGTACTTCTGTACTATTTAAGCGCTACCTGTAAAGGCAACTTCGGGAAACTTCAACTGAGCTTCTGCCATCGGGCGTCTTCTGCCTTCTTCTTGCCAGTAGTTGATGACTTCTGTGGCTTTATTCAGCAATTCGACGCGATCTAGGTCAGTAATCCAATGTTTGGATTCGAGTTCTTTTTTTAACTCTTCCCAGGCATCATTTCTGGGCCAGAAAAAGTACTTAGTCAAAGGACTTGTGCCTTTGCCGACAACTTGATCGACTGCTAGAGCGACGTTTTCGTCTAACCAAAGGATTTTTAGAATAAATTGGGTCAATCACACCTCCAGGGAGTGTTAAGGCATTACTTACTTAAGTGAGCGAACTGACTTGTCAGTGCTGGTGCGATCGCATGAGTGGAAATTAACTCCACTGTACGTGCTTTGCGATCGCTTATTTTAACGCAATACCTCACCCAATGACCAAAGAATTGGGATACTAATACTATCAACGCGGCTAATCCCCATGTGGAATCCTCAGCTTTCTTGGTTGGGGAGCCTGTCAACAAATAATAAAATACAAGTTAAACTGCCTCATTCCTATGACTCAACAACTTACAACACCGGCCATCGTCGTGTTCGATATTGATGGCGTTGTCCGCGATGTGAGTAATTCCTATCGTCGCGCCCTAGCAGATACAGTAGAGCATTTTACAAATAAAGCCTACCGTCCCACATCACCAGACATTGACCAATTAAAGTCTGAAGGCATCTGGAATAATGATTGGGAAGCTTCCCAAGAATTTATTTACCGCTACTTTCAATCTCAAGGACAATCCCGCGAGGAATCGCAATTAGATTACAAAAATATTGTTGCCTTTTTTCAATCTCGTTACCGAGGCCCAGATCCAGATAATTGGACAGGGTATATCTGTAATGAACCTTTATTATTAAAGCCTAGTTATTTAGAAGAACTTACCCAGTCAGGCATTTCCTGGGGATTTTTCAGTGGTGCTACTCGCGGTTCTGCTACCTATGTTTTGCAAACACGTCTAGGCTTGCAGTCGCCAGTGTTAATTGCAATGGAAGATGCACCAGGTAAACCAGATCCTACAGGACTTTTTGCTACTGTGCGTTTATTAGAAGACGAATTAGACAATCAACCACCAATTATCTATGTGGGAGATACGGTGGCTGATATGTACACCGTCGTTAAAGCGCGAGAAATTAATCCTCAACGCACTTGGATTGGTGTAGCAGTGTTACCACCTCATGTCCAAGAAACAACAGCCCGTAGTGATGCTTATGGCGAATCGCTCATGAAAGCAGGAGCCGCAGTAGTTTTAAATAATGTGCAACAGCTAGATTCACTCAAGATACAAGAATTGTTATAAGGAGTGATCAAAAAGAAATTTTTGAAATTCCTGTACAAACACAACCGTGGATGATTTCCATGCTGTGGAGCAAACTTACAGAGCAAGATCCGGCAAATCTTTGGTTAAGACAGATGCTCAAAAGCGTTTGTGAAGAAATTTAAATACATTAAATTTTTTGCCCTGACTTACTTACAGCATATTTTCTAGCCAAATTTACCGATCATTGATTCCAATTAAGAATTCTACAGATGTCATCAACTAATTCTTGGGGTAGATAAGGCTTAGTAATTACCTCTGCTACTCCTAAATCTCTCAACTGCTTTTGTTCGCTAGGTTGAGCTTTAGCTGTCAGCATGATAATAGGAATGTGACAGGTGGCAACAGTTGCCTGTAGCTGCTTAAAAGTAGTCGTCCCATCCATCTCAGGCATCATTACATCTAGTAAAATGGCATCAGGATGCTCAGATGCTGCAACTTTTATTCCCTCGCTACCTGAAGATGCTGTTAGTATATCCCAGCCAGCCACTGATTCTAACGAGATTTGAATAATTTCCCGCACACTATCTTCATCATCAATTATCAATAGCCGCTTTTTCATATTTGTTACCGTTGGTTTTTCTACAGATACTTTTATCAATCAAAACACTACGCTAGTATTGATCAGCAAATTTTTTTTTGATTGTGACTTCAAGTAATAGGATTAGAAAATTCGTCTAACATCCCAATAGCAAGATATTAGCTAACAATTATGAAGATCTTGTGAGGAAAAAAAATTTAAATAAATACAATAGAACTAGCAATAAAAATATCTCATAACCTAATATTCTTCCCAGGTTGCTAATTAGTAGCTGTAGGTTAAGCAAGATGATAATTCTTGAATAAGAATGAATTAATGGCTCTTCCGTAGGTGTTATGCTAAACTTCAAACTAAAATTAGAAATTTCCCTTTAAAATCAAGGGTTTCAGACAGTTATAACCTAGGTTTTATCGCAAAAGCTCAAACGTCAAGGTAAAAAGCTGTATTTCTTGCCCAGTAAGGGATATGAGCTAATTTATAGACGTTTTTAGCATAACAAGTAATGAAGAACCGAATTAATTAAGAAAAGTCTAAGAGTAAAACAGGAATTATGTTGGATATTTATCACAGGATTCTGGGGCGATACTAAGGCCGCGTCTGAGTTAACAAGACAACTTTTGAGAAGATGATAATCATTTTTGATATTTATTTTTTCACAAAATCCATTGGTTTTGCGAAAGGATTACACTTCTTCACAAAATCCTCACAAACTTTATATAAATTAGTATAAGGAAATAGAAGCAAGGTAGTTTTTAGAGTTAATTTTTATTAGAAATACTAGCCCCTGCTGTTGTGATAACTCTCAAATAAGCATTTAGGTGCGATATGAATAAAGAAAAAAATGATACACAGCTAAAACTTACGATGCTTGCCAAATGCCCAACTGGTATTCAAGGTTTAGATGAAATTACTTATGGGGGGTTGCCACAAGGAAGACCGATACTACTTTGTGGTAGAGCAGGTTGTGGCAAAACACTGATGGCAATGGAATTTTTGGTACGGGGTGCTACCCTATTTGATGAACCAGGCGTATTTATGGCCTTTGAAGAAACTGCTGAGGAGTTAACCCAAAACATTGCTTCCTTGGGGTGGGATGTAGCAGAACTAATCAAAGAAAAAAAATTAGCAATTGATCACGTTCAAGTTGCGCGCAGTCAGATTCAAGAAACAGGCGAATATGACCTAGAAGCATTATTTATTAGATTAGGCTATGAAATTGATGCGATCGCAGCCAAAAGAGTAGTCATCGATACACTAGAGGTATTATTTAGTGGTTTGGATAATGCTGCGATCGTGCGAGCCGAATTGCGGCGATTATTTCTGTGGCTGAAAACCAAAGGTGTCACAGCTATCATTACCAGTGAAAGTACAGAGAATAGCCTCACACGACATGGTTTAGAAGAATATGTTTCAGATTGTGTCATTCGTGTAGAGCAGCGTGTCAGGAATGAACTTTCAACTCGGTGGTTACAAATTATTAAGTATCGTGGTTCTAGGCACAGCTCAAACGAGTATCCATTTTTGATTAAGGAAGATGGTATTTCGGTTCTCCCGATTACCTCTGTCGGCTTAGATTATCCAGTCACAACCCAACGGATACCTAGTGGTATCAGACGCCTCGATACAATGTTGGGAGGACAAGGTTTTTTTCGTGGTAGCAGTATCTTAATTTCCGGTATGGCGGGAACTGGTAAGAGTTCATTTTGCGCTCAGTTTGCTGATGCTACTTGTAAAAGAGGAGAAAAATGCCTTTATTTCGCTTTTGAAGAATCTCCCCAACAGATTATTCGTAACATGCGTTCTATTGGTATCGATTTAGACCCTGTGGTTAATAAAAAATTACTCAAATTCCAAGCATTACGCCCAACATTTTATAGTTTGGAAATGCACCTTGTGAATATACTGAGTACAGTTAATGACTTTCAACCTAAGGCAGTCATTCTCGACCCCATATCTAACTTAATTTATGGCAGTAGCGATATTCAGCTGAAATCTTTTATGATGCGCCTGATTGATTATCTGAAAACAAAAAACATCACAACAATTTTTACAAATTTAAATGAAGCTAATAGTTCTTTTGTAGAATATACAGAGATAGGTATTTCTTCGTTAGCAGATACTTGGATACTGCTGCAAAGTGTAGAGAGTAATGGTGAACGCAACCGTTTAATTCATGTACTTAAATCTCGTGGTATGTCACACTCTAATCAAGTGCGAGAATTTGCTTTAACTACTGAAGGTCTACAGTTATTAGATGTATATTTAGGGACGGGAGGAGTACTCACAGGTACAGCAAGGGTTATACAAGAAGCTAAAGACAAAGCGGCTGCTATGGACCACCAACAAAAAATTGAACAAAAACAGCGTGAAATTGAACATAAACGTTTAATGACAGAAGCACAAGTCAAAGAGATACAAGCTCAATTTGAAATTGAAAAGAAAGAAATTGAATGGTTAATTTCTCTCGAAAAGGCACAAGAACAAGTTTTATTAGATGAAGAAAAACAAAGATTACATTTGCGCCAAGCTGACACATAAATAGAGATTTTAATCACGGTTAAATATATGAATACCCTATCTCAATCTAGCCATACAGGAGAAGAAATTTGGGAGTTAAGGCTATATGTAGCCGGACAAACTCCTAAGTCTTTAAAAGCATTTGCCAATTTGAAAAAAATTTGTGAAGAATACCTTGAAGGTCAATATCGTATTGAAGTAATTGATCTCATGGAAAATCCCCAATTAGCTAAGGGGGATCAAATATTAGCTATTCCAACTTTAGTGAGAAAATTACCTGAGCCTGTAAAGCAAATAATAGGAGACTTATCCAATACGGAAAAAGTCTTAATAGGGCTAGATTTACGTCAATTAAATATCAACGAAGGATAGCCATGAATAATTCAAACCAAATTAATGATAGTTCTAATGAACTAATTATAGAATCCACAGAAGATTTTGAAAAAGCGCTGGCAAATAAGGACATAAAAAAATATGTTTTACGTTTATATGTAGCTGGCAATACCCTTAAATCTATGCGTGCTATTCAAATGCTGAAAAGAATTTGTGAAAAATATTTAAAAGGGCGCTATGAAATGGAAATTATTGATATATACCAACAACCTGAGATTTTAAAAAAAGACCATATATTTGCTGTGCCTACTTTAATTAAAGAGCTTCCGCCACCTTTACAACAGTTGATTGGCGATTTAACAAATGTTGATAAGGTGATAGTTGCTTTAGATATTTGTTGAAAAAATTCTGATATTCAAAGATAGTTAAAAATAATTTTTGACTGAATATCTATAAAAATTATTACTACATTGCTAAACTATAGGTAGAAAATACATAGGAAGAGTTATTTTTCTCTATCAACTAGTTGAGGGTCTTGTAACATCAATTACGAATTAGTAATTAGTGGGTGAATAGGTGATTGCAGTGAAAACACGCGAAGAACTTGAACTAGAAAATATAGCTCTACGTAATCAAATAGAGGTCTTAGAAGAGACATTCAGAGCTATTAGAATGGGAGAGGTAGATGCTTTAGTTATATCTAGCGCTCAAGAAGAACGAATTTTCACTTTGCAAGATGCTGATTATCCTTACCGTGCTTTTTTGCAAGAAATGCATGAAGGCGCTGTGACTATAGATGAGGATGGAACAATTCTTTACTGCAATCACCCTTTAGCAGTAATGCTCAAAAAGCCACTAAAGAAAGTAATCGGCTCTAAATTTGAGGATTACATAGCGCCACAAGAAAAACAGGTATTTCAAGGATTATTTCGGCAAGCAAGGCAGGAATGTCGTCGAGGAGAGCTTTACTTAATTGCTGAAGATGAAACTCAAGTACCTGTTTATTTGTCTTTTAAGTCATTGCAAATAGACGATATAGCCGTTACTTGCATAGTAGTAACCGACTTAACCGAGCAAAAACGTAATGCAGAAATTGTGGCGGCTGAAAAACTAGTAAATTCTATTCTGGAACAAGCAGGCGAAGCAATTATTGTTTGTGATCAAAGGTGGAAAATTATTCGTGCCAATCAAGCAGCAAAGCAACTGTGTGGTACAAATCCATTATTTAAACAATTTGATTTGTCGTTTCCACTGCAATGTCATCATTGTAGTAGCTATAAAAAAATAGAAGAATGTTTATTTACCAATCAATCAGCAAATTGCCAGGAAAAACAAGAGGTATTTTCAATATCTAGCTTGCTGCAAGGTCAATATTTTCAAGGAGTAGAAGTATTCTTAAACCGCGAAGATGGTAACGAATTTCCTTTACTGTTGAGTGCGGCTCCATTATTAAATTTAGACAAGCAAAATATTGGTAGTGTAGTGACACTGACAAATATCACAGAGCGCAAACAGACAGAAGAAAAAATAGCAGAAATGCTAATCCGTGAACAACTTGCTTGTGCAGAAGCGGAAGCAACCAAAAATAGGTTAGCTAATATATTAGAAAGTATTAGTGATGCTTTTATTTCTGTTGATAATTATTGGTGCTATACATACGTTAATCAGAAAGCAGCAGAAATTTTTGGCAGAGAACCAAAGGATTTAATTGATAAAAATATTTGGCAAGAATGTAACGAAGACTTTCATCATCATTCTTATGAAGCGTATTTACAAGCTTTCACTGAACAAAGGTTTATTCAATTAGAAGAATATTATTCATCGAGTGATCGCTGGTTTGAAAATCGCATTTATCCTTCTTTAGAAGGCATATCAATTTTTTTTAAAGAAATAACTAAAGAAAAACAGACGGAGATTGCTTTACAAGAAAGTGAAGAACATTTAAGATTAGCTTTAGAAGCTTCTCAGATGGGGACTTGGGATTGGAATATTCTGACTAACCATCTCAAATGGTCAAGCCGTCAAGAGCAGTTATTTGGTGTAAAGATAGGTACATTTGCAAGTAACTATGAAGCTTTTCTCGCCTTTCTCCACCCTGAGGATAGAGAAGCAATTCACCAAGCAATAATTGATGCCAAAGATAATAAGTCTGAATATTATGTGGAATATAGAGTTATTTGGAATGATGGTAGCATTCATTCGATTGGGGCTAAAGGAAAATGTATCTATGACGACGAAGGTACAGCAGTACGCATGATTGGTACTTGTTTGGATATAACCCAACGCAAGCAAGCAGAAGCATTTTTACAACAATCAAAGGCAGAATTAGAAATTAAAGTTGCAGAGCGAACTACTGAATTATCTCAAGCAAATTCACACTTACATAGATTAATCAATATTCTGACATTAACTATTAACCAACAAACAAAAACTGAAGCTCAACTGCGTGAAGCAGAACGCCGTTGGCGTAGCTTGTTAGACAATGTGCAATTGTTAGTTATTGCATTGGATAAGACAGGTAAAGTTGAATATGTTAATCCTTTCTTTTTAGAATTGAGTAAGTATAGCCCAGAAGAAATTTTAGGTAAAGAATGGGTTCCCAATTTTATACCGCAGCATCAGCAAGATAATATACAAAAACTTTTTGTAGAGACGTTAGAGGAAGAATTACATTCTCACTACCAGAATTCAATTATTACTAAATCTAAAGAAGAACGCGTAATCGCCTGGAACAATACGCTACTACGAGATTCACGAGGCACAAAAGTAGGCACGATGAGTATTGGTGAAGATATTACAGAACGCTACACATTAGAAAAAATCAAGAATGAGTTTATCTCAGTTGTTAGTCACGAATTACGTACCCCCATGACTTCGATCCAAGGAGGTTTAAGCTTATTGAAAACTGGTTTGGTAAAGCTTGATTCTGATCAGGCTAAACGGATCATTCAAATTGTGTCAGACAGCTCTGAACGCTTAGTCAGAATAGTAAATGATGTTCTAACTTTAGAAAGGTTGCAATCAGGACAATTCACTTTAAATAAACAAAAAATTAATGCTGCTGAATTATTAATAGAATCTACAGAATTAATGCAATTAATGGCTGACGAATTTGAGGTAAAATTATCAGTTTTACCCCAATGTATTGAATTAACAGTTGACAAAGATCGGATAATCCAGGTACTAACAAATTTGCTGAGTAATGCGATTAAGTTTTCACCCAAAGGGTCTACTGTATTAATTGCTGTAGAAGAAATCAAAGCAAAAGATGGTCAAACTTCGGATACATTATTTAAGGTACAAGACCAAGGTAGAGGGATTCCTGCTAACAAGTTAGAATCTATTTTTGAGCGGTTTCATCAAGTGGATGCTTCTGATTCTCGCAAGCAAGGCGGAACAGGTTTAGGTCTGGCTATTTGTCGTAATATTATAGAGCAACACAACGGGCAAATTTGGGTTGAAAGTCAAATAGGAGCAGGTAGTATTTTTTACTTTAAGCTACCTTTATAATTTTGGGCAACCTTACCAAAGGAGTACAAAACCTGTAGATGGAAACTTTCCGATGACCGCAGATACATCACTTTCACTGACGGATTCAAAGCAGGAATCTTCAAGCTCTTTCATACCAATTAGATAGCTAGGAACTGGGGACTGGGGACTGGGAGATTATGGTACTAGCCAGAACTATCTCCTCCCTTACCCCCTGCTTCTTCCCGCTATTGCCCTAGTTCATTAATATTGTTCATCACTTGTTGATACAAGTCACGGTTATTTTGGTTGTCAAAAATGCTGGCTGCTTGTCGTAAATCTTGCAGGGCCCCTTGTCTGTCTCCTTGGGCGGCGCGGGCATTTCCTCTGTTGTTGTAGGCAGGGCCAAAGTTAGAATTGAGACGTATGGCTTGATTGTAATCTGCGATCGCACCTTCTCTATCTCCTTGAGCGGCGCGGGCATTTCCTCGGTTGTTGTAGGCGATGGCGTATCGAGAATCGAGGCGAATGGCTTGGTTGAAATCATCTAACGCCCCGTTAATATCTCCTTGGGTAACACGGGCATTACCCCGATTATTGTAGGCTTCAGCATAATTGGGCGAGATGCGAATAGCTTCGTTATAGTCGGCGATCGCTCGCTGGTGATCTCCTTGTGAAGCCAGTGCATTACCCCGACTGTTGTAGGCTTCCGCGTCATCGGCAGCTAGACTAATGGCTTGATTATAATCGGCGATCGCTCGTTGCTTATCGCCTTGATCAAAATAAGCTAGTCCCCGGCCTTTATAAGCTGCACTATAGTCAGGATCTACTTCAATCGCTTGGTTATAGGATGCGATCGCCCCTTGTAAGTCGCCTCTTAGATGCTGATTCTTTCCTTGAACATAAAGATTACCACCTTGAGATGTTTGCACTACACGACGGTTAGGAGGACTCACTCCTATTTCTGTTACCAATACATCTTCATTTCGATTGCAGGAAATGCTAGTAATGGCACTCAATGCGGTAACCATAATTATGGTCAATATTTTTTTAAGTTTCACCTGCTCTTGCCCAAATAACCGCAATTTCATAAGTTACCCTAAACCGTCAAACAATTTTAGATTTTGGATTTTGAATTTTAGATTTCGGACTTTTGCATTAAAATTAGCACCAATTTAAAATCAAGATTGTTCCTAAATCTTTATATTTGTGTCAAATCAATTGATATGCTGATCCCATATAGCAATACAGTTGAGTGAGACTGGAATAGCATATACTCTAGGTTTAATTCACAGTTACCTGCTTGATGAGGTATTAAGTATAAAAAATTTTATTCTAGATAATTTCTTTATTTGTTATGTGAATTAAATTCTAGACAATCAGCATAAAATTTTATGTTTTTGCGTATACTTTATCAATGTTTTATTTTGTGTCCTAAACTTTAATTAATCTTAAATTTTTATCTAAATATAAAAAATAACAGAGCAATACTTATAAATATAGTTTTAAATAACTATTTTGAACAAAAATACTTCTTCCCACTCCCCACTCCCCACTCCCCACTCCCTACTCCCTACTCCCTAATCTCCACCTCCACTTTCCTGGGTTTTAGGAGTTAATCGCCAAGATGTACTTTTGTCAATATCTAAAGACAATTCTTCTAGGTTTTTACCTAAGTCTTTTTGAAGTTTCTGAGTCAGTGTGACAGAAAAATCTAAACTCACATCTTGATTTTGTACTAGTTTAACTAATTCTGTAAATGCAACTTTTACAGTTTGACGCTCATAACTAGAAAGTTTGCAAAATGATGTTTCGGATACATTCTGAGCCTGCATGGCTTTTTTTAAACGTTCTTGCAAATGCTCAAATTCTGAATTTAATAATTTCGATTGCTCTTCGAGTGCTGTGTATCTGGCACTGATTGCTATTAAATCTTCCGTTGCGGGGTCTGGATTACTGGCTATTTGTAATTCTAATAACTGTAAATGTACTTGGGCCAGATAAATACAATCTAAATAAGCATATTCTATTTGCCCTTCAGTTAGGGGTCTTTTTCCCCAATCACTACCTTGTTCCTGTTTATCAATATAGTTAAATCTGCATAGTGCAGTAGCTAGAGTTTTGAGTTGATAATTAGGTAATGGTAAGAGATAGTAAGGAATTTTTTTAGCTATTTCTAAAGTGCAAGCAATATTTTTAACTTGCTTATTACCCAGAAATTTCACATCATAATTGGCATTGTGAAATACTTTAGTAATAGCAGGATTGATCATAATTTGCTCAATAAAATAGTCCACCACATCAGGTTGATTGAGGACATCTAAAAGAAACACGCGATCGCCACTCATATCTGTTGGGTCGTCTAATACCTGAATCAGTGACAATTTAGGATTGCGACTTTTATAATCAGCCACCTCTGTATCCATCCACAGGGTTTTGGCTTGAGTATATTCAGCTACTATGGCACGAATATCACTAGCAGAAGTTAAGTATGGCATTAGCAAATCTTTATTATGTTTTAATACAGTTCAGTTTTCGCCTCTACTACTGAGCGCTTAAGTTAAATAAAATTTCCATTTTTTTTCTAGTACAAATTAACAAGCCGACTGCTGCTGGTGCTGTCGGCCTAAAACATTGGCGATAATTGAGTAAAAATTTATTTTTGAGCCGCGCTATGCTGAGGGGGAAGAGAAACCACCTTTTTCGCTAAACCCAAAGTCTGCAAGAGTTTGATACTCCACCAAGTTACATCAATTTCCCACCAAGACAAGCCAGATTTTGCCATATTGGGATAAGTATGATGGTTATTGTGCCATCCTTCTCCGTAGGTTACTAAAGATACCCACCAAAGATTACGCGCGCCATCATTGGCATCAAAGGTACGATAACCCCACAAATGTGATGCTGAGTTGACAAACCAGGTAGAGTGCCAAAGCAAGACTGACCTGACAAATACACCGTAAATAACAAAAGACCAACCACCTAAAAGATACAGCAGTACCCCAAAGGGAACTTGTATTAGTAAGAAGTAGCGATCTAGCCAGCGATAAAAAGGCTGTCTTGCTAAGTCGGGTGCGTATTTTTGATAAACGTCATAATCAAAAAATTCAGGCCGCGGGTAAAAAATCCACAGCATGTGGCTCCACCAAAATCCTCGTTGGGCAGAGTAGGGATCTAAGTTAATATCTTCTGTGTGGGCGTGATGCTGGCGGTGTCCACCAATCCAGAAAATCGGCCCTCCTTGTAAAGCCAAGGCTCCAATGGTAGCGATTATATATTCCAGCCACTTAGGCACTTGAAAACTCTTATGGCTCAGTAGTCGATGATATCCTAGGCAAATGCCAATACTCCCGAACAACCAGTGGAGCAACAGTAGCAAACCTAATGCTGACCAAGAGAAAAACCAAGGAGCCAGGAGAGCTAAGGCATGAAATGTACCAAAAAATGCCACATTTAGCCACCTAAGGCGAGGCGCATTTCCTCTTTCGGGGGCGAACGCCAGAAACTTCGCGGTCATACAAATTCCTGTTGATAGATGATGAAGCGATGTGCTTTTTCTCGGTGCAACCATAGCAGGTATTTGCCTGCTCTGCACAGCAGTTCGTTACAGTAAAGAAAAGCAAGTATCACTTACATTTGTTATGCTAACAGACTACTCAATTTCATGCAAGTGACACTTGCATTATTCTCTATGTCATCTCAACTAATTTCCGCTCGTCAACGTCTGATTCAGTCAGCACTGGAGTTATTTACTGCTCAGGGAGTTAGCGCCACGACAACCCGCCAAATTGCGGAGAAAGCAGAAGTCAATGAAGTGACGTTATTTCGGCACTTTGGTAACAAGCATGGATTACTATTGTCTGTGCTAGAAGAATCCGCAGCTTTCAAGAATTTAGGGGAATCCCTAGTACAGAGGGCAACTCCTCCTGGTGATATTTATCAAGCCCTAAAAGATTATGCAAGTGACAGCTTACAGGCCTTAGAAAGGATACCTGAGTTGGTTCGATCTGTAGTAGGTGAAGCTAAACAGTATCCGATGGAAAATCGCCGGGCCCTAGGTCGTGGACTAACAGAAGCAAACCGCTACGTAGCAGAGTATTTAGCCACTGTTATCCAACAAGGAGATTTAAATACGGATCTACCCGCAGAGAAATTAGCTAGTTTACTCAATGGCATGATTCTGGGATATGCGGTAATTGAATTCACCAGTGAATTTCATCAACTGTGGGAGGATCGGGATGATTTTTTAGAGAATTTAGTAGAGTTATTTTTACATGGAGCTATGTCACCTTCAAAAAAATCAGCAACAAGCAAGGACAATGTGATGGAAGTAGCTGATTTACCTGCTGGAGTAGTCTACCAAATTTTGCAACAAGCCAAGAAGTCAAGTACACAAGATTATGCCTTGGCTTATGTGTTATTCGGGGCTGGCTTATCTCCTAGAGAAATTGCCAGTTTGCAGCGAAATCAGCAAATTTGTGATACTTCCGGTCATTTTCTCCAGATTACTACCCCAGGGTTGTCCCGCCAGGTACCTGTTAATCAGTGGATTTTGGGTAAGCGCTATGGTTCCTATACCAACAACCCCTTAACCAGATGGCTTAAAAGTCGTAAAGATACTCACCAAGCGATGTTTGTCAACGAAGTTGGTAACTTCATTTCCGAATCAGAATTGTTGCAACATTGGGAAATGTGGACTGAAGGATTGTTAACTCCTCAAGGAATACCACCTGCGATCGCCCAAGCACAACACACCTGGTGTGTAGAAATGTTAATGCGGGGGATGAGCCTAGAAAACCTGGGTATTCTGACAAGTGGAGAACGTATTCAATTACAAGCCTATGCCAAAAGAGCCAAAGGAAAAGCAGCACTAGAGCAAGCAACTCGTTTAGACCATAAGCCTGCATAGCAATACAGCTAATTTTGAAAAAGAAGAAATCTATATATTGGCTGAATATTTTATATTTTTGGTAACAAGATTGTTATCATTGTCACCTAGCAAATTTAGCTACTAATAACTATGTCTAAAGTATGAAAAGAAATAAGCAAGTGATTATGTATCATATTTCTACTAAACAAATTTATTTATTTGGGTAGTATGGGCAAATGCGCTAATTATCATTAATATATTCTAGATAGAATATGCCAATTTGTTCAATCACTTAATGTTGAAGATAAACACGCTATTAATTACTATTAAATCTGTTGCATATGAGTTGCAATCAAGCAAGAATCAGTTTATTGTGTGTAGTTAAATAATGCAACCTCATGCTGTGAAAATAGTGAAGTAGAGGTATACAAAGGTAAGTATAAATTTACCCAATCGCCTTATGATTGCATTCGCTATCAGCCTCACAGTATCTAGCTAGCAATTTAATAGAAGAAACTTTGGCACATAAATTATTCCACATCATGTGACTTTTCTTAAATTATCAGGGCTTGCTGGCATGAAAATATCTAATCTAGATCCACTTATCCCCCTAAAAGAATTAAGAGAAAAACTCCTGAAGTTACCCAAAGATTATTTGCTTTATGAAGAGGATTTAATCGACTTTTTATCCCGAAGAAGATGGCCTGAAAGCAATCGCCGCATTGACCGAACAACTTTCTGGCGCTGGAGAAATGACAATGGAATTGAGAATCAAAAAATATTTAGCCGATTGGATATTTTGAAACTCTGTCAGATTTGTGACCACTACCGATTAGATGGAACGCGCAATGAATACTTGGCGATGGTCAACAAGAAAAAAGAGTTAGCTGTTAAAAAGTAACTAATGATACTGGGGATTGGGGAAGATAGATGGGTTTCTTTCCATCGTATTCAGTTTTACAATTAGTGAAAACATGAAATTACAAATCTTCTTATGGTAAATCCCCAACGCATTAATCCTGCTCCCGGACAAGAATCAGTTTGGGATTACCCTCGTCCCCCTCGTTTGGAAGACACAAGCAAACATATTCAGATTATCTTTAATCAAGTCACAATTGTAGACACCCACAGCGCCAAGCGAGTTTTAGAAACAAGTCATCCACCTTCTTATTACATTCCCCCTGGGGATATTAAGATGGAACACCTATTGCAAACACCAAAAACTAGTTTTTGCGAATGGAAAGGGCCAGCCGGTTACTATACAATCCGTGTGGGTGACAGAGAAGCTCACAATGCTGCTTGGTTTTATCCCAACCCCACACCAGCTTTCGCATCTCTTAAAGACCATGTAGCTTTTTATGCCCATCTCATGGATGTCTGCTATGTTGATAGTGAAAAAGTGCAACCCCAACCAGGTAATTTTTACGGTGGCTGGATTACCAGTGATATTGTTGGGCCGTTTAAGGGTAGTCCCGGTACCTGGGGATGGTAGTTGACTTCTACTGAGCAAAAGTTTGTTATTAAGACTCTGCTTACTTGTGCGCTGGCGAATTTAGGAGGGAAAAAATAGCACAGGATACCAACTTTGACGCAAAATTTCCGCTGCAAAACTAGAAACTAACCATTCTTGGAGCTTACCTATTGTTCCAGAAGATATAGCGATCGCGCTAATATCAGCCATGATAGCTGTCTCCAAAACCTGAGGAACAGAGTTGCCCTCGCGGACTTCTGTCTCTACTTGTAAATTTACCTTTTCCAAATCAGCCTTAATCTGAGATAAAATTTCGTGCGCCTGTGGTGGTAAAATTTTACTGGGTATTTTTTGACTAATATTAGTCTCTAAAACCCAGCACAGATGACACTTTTGCAGAAACATATCAGACTGTTGTTGTGCCAAATTTTTGATCTGTTGTACCAGAGAATTTGACACTTGACTATCATTATAGGGAATTAGTAAAGAGCGAAAAAGGTGCTGACAACGCAGTGTTAATTCCTCAGAAGTATAAGCAGAAATTAACTGAGGACGCACTATCAGTAAAGGAATTTTGCTTTGGCGGGATAACCCAGCCATCGTACTACCCGCCAGCTTTTCGGCGATTGAGCTACGATTTGGAGAACCCAGGATAATCAGTTGAGACTGATAAGCTTGAGCTACCTTCAAAATAGTGTCAGATGCTTTTCCTGATTGAACTTCTATGTTGACATCTACATCAGTAGAAATGTCACCAAAATCTTTTGCCAAACGGGTTTGAGCCTGTTCTATTTTCTCACTATCGACTTGGGGAATAATACCTTTTTCCCATAATGGCACAACGTGGAGAAAAACAATTTGCTTTATCCCTGCGGCCCCAAGACTCGGAACAAAATGCAATAGTCGATGCAAGCCGTCAGTAAAATCTGTGCAAATTAAAACTCGTTCAAACATAGATATTAATAAAATACATCTATTAGTATTCTACTTGAATCAATACTGATGTAAAAATTAGACAATTTTCGGTTATTTTACGGCATAAATAATGATGCCAGGACGAATATTTTCGGCTAATTCTCCTATTAGGGACTTCCAGAAATTAAATTATCCGATGAGAAAAGCACCAGGCGACTGGAAGTCACGGCTATACAGACCAAACCCGCCTACGCGGGTTAAAATATTTTATTTTCCGTGCTTTCCGCGCAGGCGGACTTAAGTAAGCCGTGGGGAAAATTTACAAGTATGTCATTGCGAATGGAACGAAGTGAAATGAAGCAATCGCAATGGTTTTGTCGATTTTACATTCTGTTACATAGTTAGGTTTATTTTCACCGACTTACTTAGTTTGTATAGCTGCGATTTCTAATCGCCAGGGCTAGGTGCTTGAAAAGTTGATTCTCTGCCCGTCAGAAATGCTGATGCTGATCAAAAGGATATAATGATAACGATTATCGTTGTATTCCCTATGAGACAATGGCAACTAATTCGCCTCAGTTACCCAGCAAAATTGACTTGGCCATTATTGGGGCTGGGCCTCACGCGTTAACATTGGTAACGCATCTGCTGCAAAAACGGCAAACCATGCGAGGGAGATTTTTAGTATTTGACCCTAGTGGTAAATGGATGAGTCGCTGGCAACAACAGTTTGCTGCTTTAGAAATACCACATTTGAGATCCCCTGCGGTACATCATCCTGATCCTAATCCTTTTGCTTTGCGAAAATTTGCTGAATCCCGCCCTGGTGAGTTATTTCCTCCCTACGATTTACCAGGAACTCGGCTATTTGAGGATATGTGTGAAGATGTGATTCACCGCTGGGATTTACAAAATCAAGTCGTCAAAGCTCAAGTTACCCGTCTGGAACCTTGGCATCAACGTTTTCGGCTGTGGTTACAAGATGGAAATTACCTTATGGCGCGGCGGGTGGTGTTGGCTACTGGCGGTAGTAAATTTCAGATACCTGATTGGATAAATCAGATAACCACAGAGTATCCCTCAGATAAACTTTGCTATTCACATAAAGTAGATTTACGTAAATTAGATTTAGCAAATAAAAGAATATTAGTTGTCGGGGGAGGCTTGACGAGTGGACACCTAGCAGTCGGGGCTTTAAGTCGTGGTGCCAAAGTACACTTAATGTTGCGGCGACAGTTGCAAGAAAAGTTATTTGATGCCGAACCGGGGTGGTTAGGGCCCAAATATCTGAAAGGATTTTTCGCTGAATCAGATTATCAAAAGCGTTGGGAAATGATCCAGCAAGCGCGTAATGGTGGTTCTGTGACCCCGTCGATCGCTATGCAGTTGCGGCGGGCTGTGCGTCATGGTAATCTGACACTGGATGAATATTGCCAAATTCTGCAAGCACAATGGTTAGGCAATCATTGGCTAGTGAAATGTGATCACGGCAGTGAATATGAGTATGAACAGATTTGGCTTGCCACTGGCAGTAAATTTGATGTGACATCTGAACCACTATTAACCGAAATTTTAGACAATTACCCGATCGCGATCGCCAACGGCTTACCCGTTTTAGATAATTATCTGCGTTGGCCTGGGTGTGAATTATTTATTATGGGTGGATTAGCAGCTTTGCAGGTGGGGCCGACAGCGCGGAATTTATCAGGTGCAAGAATGGCCAGTGAGAAAATTGTGCCTGCGATCGCCAAGTCAAGTATTGCCTATCTGCCAAAATCTTAAGTAGACACCAGATGAGGAAATTTCCGCACTTGATATTCTGCTAACTCGATGATGGGATAGGATTCTCCCATTGCTTGGGTAAATTTCGCTTCAATAGCTTGTAAATCTTCTAAGGGTATAGCTTTCCACTGTTCCCTTGTTGCCCAACGAACAATTAAAATCAGTTCTGTGGGATCGTTGGGGTTAATCCAAACTTCTTTCCCCAGAAATCCTGGATACTTAGCCAGGGCTGTTGTCCAAATTTCTGCATCCTGCTGGATATAATGTTCTCGCTGTTCTGGGGCTACCTTAAACTTCAGTAGTTCTATAACCACACCCTTGCATTCCTTTTGTGTGTCTACGAATTTGCCAAAATAGAGATGTAGGCTAGAATAACCACTTTTCCAGCATAGCTTGATTGCATACACTCAAGAGCAAAAGTCAGCTAGTGGGAAAAAATTAAAGAGGAAGGGAGTATGGACAATAACAACTGGTTGCAACAATTAATGATGCTTGGTATTGGCACAACATCTTTAGTAGCCGAAAAAATGCGGCAAGTCAGTGATGACTTGGTTAAGGACGGTAAACTCGATCCTGAGCAAGCTAAGGCGGTGATGGATGATGTTGTGCAGCAGTTAAAGTCAGAACAGGGAAACTGGGAAGAGCAAATGCAACGGCAAATGCGAAATATGATGCAGGACTTGGGTGTTGCTCGTCAGTCTGAGGTGGATGAATTACGCGGGAGAATCGACCGTTTAGAACGTCAAGTGCGCGATTTAGAAAATAAGCTTTGGCGTTAGGATGTCCTTTCTGATTTAAACTAAATTGTGTCCTGTTGGTAATGATTGTGTTAGGGGCTAGTACCGCAAGGCGGAAGTCAAAAGTCAAAAAGCTTATTTTATAGGTTTTTCATTGATTTCAACTGGTCTGTTTATTTACGCCGACTTGTACTAGCATTCTGACTTAACATTGGCTCAAGCTCAAATCTGCTAACAGCACTTTCAATTTAGGGAGGACTGATTTTGAAATCAATTTTACTCAGCGTGGGTTTCATGCTGGTATGTGTTGTGGTATTGGTATTAGCACAAGTTGGCAGTAAGCAGGACTCTGCTATTGCGGCTAATATCACTGCTACTGCACTAGCCCCCACTAGTCTTACTGAAAACAATATCTTAATTGCGAGCAATACTATGTCTGAAGCTAACGTTGTAACTAACCCCTCTGGACTAAAGTACGTGGAAGTGGAAGAGGGAACTGGAGCGACTCCTGAATCTGGACAAACCGTTGTAGTTCATTACACCGGCACTTTAGAAGATGGTACTAAGTTTGATAGTTCACGCGATCGCAACCAACCTTTCAGCTTTAAAATCGGCGTAGGACAGGTAATTCAAGGTTGGGATGAAGGACTCAGCACTATGAAAGTAGGTGGTCGTCGTCAATTAATCATTCCCTCTGAGTTAGGTTATGGTTCCCGTGGTGCAGGTGGAGTAATTCCCCCCAACGCCACTTTATTGTTTGATGTGGAATTGTTGGATATTAAATAATTGGGGAGTGGGGAGTAGGGAGTAGGGAGTAGGGAGGGAACGGGGAACAGTTTCAAAACCCTTGTCATTGCGATCGCTCTTAAGCAATCTCAAAACCTTGATTTTCGTGCGAGTGCGTTACTCCCTTGTCATTGCGATCGCTCTTAAGCAATCTCAAAACCTTGGTTTTCATAGCGAGTGCGTCACTCCCTTGTCATTGCGACCGCTCTTAAGCAATCTCAAAACCTTGATTTTCATAGCGAGTGCGTCACTCCCTTGTCATTGCGATCGCTCTTAAGCAATCTCAAAACCTTGATTTTCGTGCGGCTGCGTTACTCCCTTGTCATTGCGATCGCAGACAAGCAATCTCAAAACCTTGATTTTCATAGCGAGTGCGTCACTCCCTTGTCATTGCGATCGCTCTTAAGCAATCTCAAAACCTTGATTTTCATAGCGAGTGCGTCACTCCTAAATTCAAGAGCTTTATTGTATTTAATTGCGAATTGCGAATTGCGAATTGCGAATTGCGAATTGCGAATTAGTCACAAATCCTCCTCTCACTCTCACTCAAACTCGCGTTGTACAGCAAATAACCACGCAACCAAGCACAACCCCGCACCAGCAATTCATCCAAACTCTCCACAGGCCACAACCGCGCTGTCCGGTCAGAGGATGCGGTGGCGAGCATTTTGCCGTCGGGGCTGAAACTCACACTCAAGACTATGCCCTGATGCCCTTTCAATTCCTGTAACAGTTGCCCATCCAGACTCCACAACCGCGCTGTCCGGTCATGGGATGCGGTGGCGAGCATTTTGCCGTCGGGGCTGAAACTCACACTAATGACTATGCCCTGATGCCCTTTCAATTCCTGTAACAGTTGCCCATCCAGACTCCACAACCGCGCTGTCCGGTCATGGGATGCGGTGGCGAGCATTTTGCCGTCGGGGCTGAAATTCACACTATTGACTGCGCTCTGATGCCCTKTSAATTCCTGTAACAGTTGCCCATCCAGACTCCACAACCGCGCTGTCCSGTCATTGGATGCGGTGGCGAKSRTTTTGCCGTCGGGGCTGAAATTCACACTMYTGACTGCGCTCTGATGCCCTGTGAATTCGTGTAACAGTTGCCCATCCAGACTCCACAACCGCGCTGTCCGGTCATGGGATGCGGTGGCGAGCATTTTGCCGTCGGGGCTGAAATTCACACTATTGACTGCGCTCTGATGCCCT
>JAKOMP010000225.1 GCA_022241785.1 Cyanocohniella sp. LLY
TTGAAGAGCAAGCTTTCAATGATTCTGAACCAAGTTTTCCATAAAAATTACCTAAAAACCAAAATTTTGTACAAAGTCCAAGTTTATTAACTGTATATCTACATTAATAGTAATAATTCTTATTTAGTTCTAATAAATTCTAGTCAATTCTCCCAGCAATTAGTTCTTATGTACTAAATATATCGGTTTCTTTGGAGTGTGACAGTTGCGGGTGCGGAATGTGGGTAGTATATTTTCGTCCTTTTTGCGCCATTGGCACTAAATCGGGATGTAGCCGTTCAAAATCTTCTTGACCAACCCGACCATTCCAAATTCCCGGTAAAGCGATCGCCACAAATCCCAATGTCAGGAGACAACCCGCTTTCTTTTCGCCTTCTGTGAGAATGATGGGAATTTCTGGGTGTGCCATCACCCAAGCCCAAAACCCCAACGCTTCCCCGAATTCTGTGACTGTAATGTGTTCTGGCATCGGTACATCATAACGTAGGGCTACCAACTTCCAGATATGCAACGGTACTCTCAAGTAGGTGACACGGTTGGGGGTTTTGGGCGGGGATTCGTATTTGACGGATTTTTCGGTGTGCTGTTGGGTTTCGTTGTCCCATTCAAAACGGGGGTTGTCAGGCTTCATCCTTCCCCAATCCATTGGTAGCCAATCGTGATGAGGGTCAAGTCCACTTACCCACCATGCACTATTAATGGAATGGCACTAAGAAAACGTGAAACCTAGTCAGGGCAGGGTATAGGGGGTAGGGTGTCGGGTATAGGGAAAAAATCAAGAAAATTAAAAACAAGTGCGAACATTAATAAACTTCTTTGCTACGCAACGCTGACGCGGTAAGCGCAGCTATGCCCGTTAGGGCTTTACGCCACTACACCCCACACCCTACACCCCACACCCAAAAGCCTTATGAACATTGGATTTGCCGATATCTTAGTGCCATTCCACTATTAATGT
>JAKOMP010000069.1 GCA_022241785.1 Cyanocohniella sp. LLY
GCATCCCACTTTTTTGAATGTCATTGCGAACGCAACGAAGTGGAGTGTTCGCGTAGCGTGCCGGAGGCTCTAGCAATCGCATGGTTTTATTCTTAGTGCGAGACTTTGCGATTGCTGAGTCGCAAAGCGACACGCTACGCGAACGTCGTTCCTCCTCGCAATGACATTTATTCTCTAGGTGCTAAATAAAAACTGGGATGCACCCAGATGCTATTCGCGCTCAAGCTACTAAAATTCTGCCGAAATATCTTGCTCAATCTGAACAAGATAATAATCATCAGACTCAGAGTCAAAACCAGAAAAAGAGTAAAAAAAGTAAAACTAAAAACGAGAACTCTACATTATTTGATATTTTATTCAAAGCTTATGACAAAGCGAAAAATCCCCTTAATCGATGCGCTCTTGCATATTTGCTCAAAAATAACTGTCAGGTCAGCCAACAAGAGGAAGACCCCAATCATTATGCTTTACGCCGCAGTAAGAAAGAGAAAGAAATTGAACGTCTTAAAAAGCAACTACAATCGAGAATACCTTGTGGTCGTGATTTGACAGGAAAAGAATGGCAACAAACTCTCATAACGGCAACATCATCTATTCCTGAAAGTGACGATGAAGCTAATATTTGGCAGAAACTTCTTTTAAAAAAAGATATTTCACTCCCATTCCCAATTCGATTCAGAACCAACGAAGACCTAATTTTGTCAAAAAATGAAAAAGGACGTATTTGTGTTAAATTCTCAGGTGAAGGATTGAATGATCACATCTTTGAAATCTACTGCGACAATAGACAAATTCATTGGTTTCAAAGATTTTTAGAAGATCAGAGCATCAAACACAATAATAAAGACCAGCATTCATCTGCTCTGTTCACTTTACGCTCGGCAACTTTAGCGTGGCACGAAAATAAAGAAAATCCAGGAAATGGACTTCCCTGGAATACTCATCGTTTAACTCTTTATTGCACTGTTGATATTCGCTTATGGACAAATGAAGGTACTCAACAAGTAAAGCAAGAAAAAGTAGATGAAATTACTCAACAATTAGCCAACATGGAACAAAAAGGAAACCTCAATCAGAATCAGCCAAATTATGTCAAACGTCTGCAATCAACATTAAGTAAACTCAACAATCCTTACCCACGTCATAATCATGATCTGTATCAGGGTAAACCATCAATTCTCGTTGGTGTGAGTTTAGGTTTAGAAAAGCCTGCAACATTAGCTATTGTGGACAGTTCCACAAATGAAGTTCTTGCATATCGTAGTGTTAAACAGCTACTTGGTGATAATTACAAGTTACTAAACCGCCAGCGACAGCAACAGCAACGTCATTCTCATGAACGCCACAAAGCTCAAAAAAGCAATACACCAAATAAGTTATCAGAATCTGAGTTAGGAAAGTACAGAAATTCTCTGAGTTTACTAGTCCCAAAAAGCCAGCAGTCGGATTTGAACCGACGACCTTCCGATTACAAGTCGGATGCACTACCACTGTGCTATGCTGGCGGTTATGGCTGTTATTTTTAAGCACCAACCGATTTTCAATTTTAACATAAATAATTGACTTGTCAACAGCCAAGG
This sequence comes from Cyanocohniella sp. LLY, assembly GCA_022241785.1. GTDB lineage: Bacteria > Cyanobacteriota > Cyanobacteriia > Cyanobacteriales > Nostocaceae > Cyanocohniella. The sequence continues at coordinate 1,581 of JAKOMP010000069.1, forward strand.
GCAAAAAATGCGGGATATTGTTGCCTAGGAACCCGTGGATGGTTGAGTCAGTACTACCAGGGCGCTAAATCCGAGAAAATTAGTGATTTTAATTACTGGTAAAGTTGCTAAATTAATATGCATAGCAAAAGCTAATTCAAATCCTGGGCTAGACGCAAAAATCTCTCATACAGAGTAAAAACTGTATTTTTTTTGAAAGGGCTAGGTAAAGGAACAGAAGTCTATCATTGTTCTTTACAAATCACAAGCATGGCAGCGTTGATAGGACGAGATTTATTAGGTTTGGCTGACCTCAGTCCAACGGAACTTCAAGAAATCTTGCAATTAGCAACTCAACTCAAATCAGAACAGTTGAAATTACATTGCAATAAGGTATTGGGTTTGTTGTTCTCTAAAGCTTCTACTCGCACACGAGTCAGTTTTACTGTGGCAATGTACCAACTGGGTGGACAGGTAATTGACCTCAATCCGAATGTCACTCAAGTTAGTCGAGGGGAACCTTTGCAGGATACAGCGCGGGTATTGGATAGATATTTAGATATTTTGGCAATTCGCACTTTTGCACAGCAGGAGTTACAAACTTTCGCTCACTATGCTAAAAGTCCTGTAATTAATGCACTGACCGATTTAGAACATCCCTGTCAGGTTTTAGCGGATTTATTGACAATTCAAGAATGCTTTGGCACTTTAGCTGGCTTAACTTTGACCTACGTAGGCGATGGCAATAATGTGGCTAATTCCCTAATGTTAGGCTGTGCTTTAGTGGGAATGAATGTGAAAATTGCGATCCCTAATGGATATGAACCGGATGCTGGCATTGTAGAACAAGCAAGAAAAATTGCTAACAATAAAACCGAAGTTTTCCTGACTCATGATCCAGAATTAGCAGCTAAGGGATCTGCTGTACTTTATACCGATGTTTGGGCAAGTATGGGCCAAGAAACAGAAGCAGGCGATCGCTTGCCGATTTTCCAACCCTACCAAATTTCTGAACAGTTATTAAGTCTTGCTGATCCAGAGGCAATTGTTTTACACTGCTTACCAGCCCATCGTGGTGAAGAAATTACTGAAGCAGTTATAGAAGGTTCTCAGTCACGAGTTTGGCAACAAGCGGAAAATCGCTTACACGCCCAAAAAGCCTTGCTTGCTAGTATTTTAGGGGCAGAGTAAAAATTCCCAGGGCAAAAGTAATGAGAATAGTCTTTCTTTTGCCTTTCATCTTTTTACTTGATATCTTGTTATTCGGGATTTTTTGTAGTACTAATGTTCTAGAGACATTTTTATTTACTTCCCGATAAATTTATGGAACGTCTAACAGAAGCTCAACAAGAACTTTATGATTGGTTGGTAGAATACATCCGCATTCATCAACATTCGCCTTCAATTCGGCAAATGATGCAAGCGATGAATTTAAAATCACCTGCACCGATTCAAAGTCGTTTAGATCATTTACGTACCAAAGGATATATTGACTGGAATGAAGGCAAAGCACGAACAATTCGGATTTTGCATTCTGTTAAGCAAGGTATTCCAATTTTAGGCACAATCGCTGCTGGTGGTTTAATAGAACCCTTTACCGAAGCTGTAGATCATTTAGACTTTTCTAGTATTTCGTTACCTCTCCAAAGCTACGCTTTACGAGTAACTGGCGATAGCATGATTGAAGATTTAATTGCCGATGGAGATTTGGTATTTCTGCGTCCAGTAGTAGAACCAGATCAGTTGAAAAATGGTACCATCGTCGCGGCTAGAGTTGATGGCTACGGTACTACATTAAAACGTTTTTATCGCCAGGGCGATCGCGTTACCCTCAAACCTGCTAATCCTAAGTACAATCCCATTGAAGTCCTGGCAATGCAGGTGGAGGTGCAGGGTTCTCTGGTTGGGGTTTGGCGCGGTTATTAATTGGGAGTAGGGAATGGGGAGTAGGGAGTAGGGAATGGGGAAATAATCAATGACTAATTATCTGGTGCAGCAACAACCTACTTTTAGGCTGAAATTTCCATTTGTTAGGGAAGGTAGGGGTAGTTATCAGACTCGTCAGCCATTACCAGGATGCCCCATTATGCCTGCATCTCTGCAACTACGGCAGTATCAGCGACAGGCTATTACTAGCTGGTTTGCCAACAATGGCAGAGGTACGCTGAAAATGGCTACTGGTAGTGGTAAAACCATTACAGCATTAGCGATCACCTGTGAATTATATCAGCAGATTAATTTACAAGTGTTGTTGGTGGTGTGTCCCTATCGTCATCTGGTGACGCAATGGGCGCGAGAATGTGCAAAATTTAACTTACAGCCTATCTTGGCTTTTGAGAATTTACGCACTTGGCAAAGTCAACTGTCTACGCAACTTTATAATCTGCGTTCCGGTTCTCAAAACTTTGTTACGGTAATTACTACCAACTCGACATTAATTGGTGATGGTTTCCAGTCTCAACTCAAGTATTTTCCCCCCAAGACTTTAATTATTGGTGATGAGGCCCATAATTTAGGCGCACCAAAGTTAGAGGAAAATTTACCGCGCAGTGTCGGGTTACGGCTGGCTTTATCGGCGACACCAGAAAGATATTTTGATGATTACGGTACGCAATCGTTATTGGATTATTTTGGCCCGGTGCTTCAGCCAGAGTTTACCTTGAGGGATGCCATCGCCCAAGGTGCTTTAGTACATTATTTGTATTATCCGATACTTGTAGAATTAACAGAGGCAGAAAGTATTGCTTATTTAAAGTTGACTAAAAAAATCGGGCGATCGCTACTATATCGAGAACGAGAAAATAAAGCAGCCGAAAACTTTGAAGACAACGAAGATTTAAAACCTTTACTCATGCAACGCGCTAGATTAATTGGTGCAGCGGCAAATAAATTAACTGCTTTACGAGATTTAATGGCGACTCGCCGGGAAACTACTCACACTCTTTTTTATTGTAGTGATGGTTCTCAAGAAGCGGGACAGCGTTCTTCGTTACATCAACTCAAAGCCGTTGCCCAAATTTTAGGAGTAGAACTAGGATATAGGGTAAGTACCTACACTGCACATACGTCTTTACAAGAACGTGAAAATCTACGTCGTCAATTTGAAAGTGGCGACTTGCAAGGTTTAGTGGCTATTCGCTGTTTAGATGAAGGTGTTGATATTCCCGCCATTAAAACTGCGGTGATTTTATCCAGTTCGGGAAATCCTCGCCAATTTATTCAGCGTCGAGGGCGAGTTTTACGCCCGCACATTGGTAAGGAACGCGCCACGATTTTTGACATGATTGTTTTGCCGCCAGATTTAGATCGAGAAACCATAGAAGTGGAACGCAACTTATTAAAAAAAGAGTTGCGCCGTTTTGTGGAGTTTGCTGATTTAGCTGACAACGCCGGTGAAGCCAGAATTAAATTGCTGGATTTACAAAAGCGTTATGGATTATTGGATATATAGCAAATTAGCCTTCGTTTTATCTTTATGGAAGTCTTTCACAGTTCTCAGCGAAGATGCATCTTTTTATTTGGACTGATGGGTTGACTGGTTTGGCAATATGAGGCTTTATCCTCTGGTCAGCACTAATCCTCAAGCCGTGGCAGCGAAAAGCTAGTCCAACCGACACTTTACGATGACGCGATCGCTCTAATTTTAATAATTTTAGAAGAAGGATTTTACTGAATTGGTATTTCTGTTGTTAATTTAGCATATCTAGTCTGGGAGAGCCATAATTATAAGCTTTATAATGTAACATATCTTATTTTAAAAATTTGGATTATGTCCGATTATAATAAATTCATTACTTTTAATTTATCAAAAACTTATTACAAAATAAAGCTAATTTACAAAATATTTTATGTAATTCGCAACTAAAGTTGACCCAATAATCAAGATAATTCTGATAGTAACTTTACTGATGCGATCGCAGCGTTAGAGACGGCTAAAATAGAAAGAAAACTTATTTACAAGCCGCAATGTCACAAGAGGCAAATATCGATGATGTGCAAGAACCAATTACCAGCGCACCGCCGGAAGTACGACAAATTATTGAGCGGGTATGGAAGTTAGAGAAAAGCAGAATAGACAAAAAAAGCAAAGGTCATATTAACGATGATATTTTGAATATTGTCAAGGAAGAGGTGCGATGAAGCTAACTTCAATTAAGCTGTGTAATTTTCGCTCCTTTTATGGCACCACACCAGAGATTATCTTGGCTGTGGGAGATATTCTCAATACCACAATTATTCATGGCAATAATGGTGCAGGAAAAACCAGTCTTCTAAATGCCTTTACATGGGTATTATACGAAAAATTTAGTGCTGCTTTTGCCTCTACAGAACAGCTAGTTAATAAGCGGTCAATTGCTGAAGCTCAAACAGGTCAAGCCGTAGAATGTTGGGTAGAAGTTGGCTGGGAACATGAAGGGAAACGCTACCGAGTACAACGTTCTTGTCGGGGTTACAAAAATCCCAATGATTTTACAACGGGCAAAACTCAATTACGCATGTGGGTAGGTGGAGATGATGGCAAATGGTATTTACCACCTCAATTACCAGAAGATATAATTAATCAAATTTTACCTGCCAGTTTGCATCAATATTTTTTCTTCGATGGTGAACGCATTGAAGAAATAGTGCGTTCTGATAAAAAAGCGGAAATTGCCGAAGCGACCAAAATTTTCTTGGGCGTAGAAGTAATTGACCGTTCCATTAGACATCTGGGAGAAGCTAAAAAAAGTCTGGAAACTGAGTTGAAGGCTATTGGTGACGCAGAAACAAAACAACTTTTACGGCAACAAGAAAAAATAGAATCGGAAAGTGAACGTATTACTAAACGCCAAACCGAAATTCAACAAGAGCTAGAATATCAACAAACCTTTAAAAAAGAAACAATTCATCGCTTACAAGAACTAATTGCTGCCAAGGAAGTACAAGAAAGATGGCAAAATTTAGAAGCTCAAAAGACTGCAAATCAGGAAGAATATAAAAAAACTAAAGCAGCGCTGAAGAAGTTAATCTCTGCACAGGCTTATACAGTATTGTTATCGGAAACTACAGGCCAATTTCGGGAAATAATTGATGAGTTGAAGCAGCGAGGTGAGTTAACTTCGGGAATTTCGCGGGAATTTGTCACTGAATTATTGCAATCCCAACGTTGCATTTGTGGTGCAGACTTAAACGTGGGAACTCATTTCCATACAAACGTGACAACTTGGTTAAATAGAGCTAGTTCTTCCACCGTGGAAGAAATAGCTATTCGTATGAGCGCGCAAGTAGATGAAATTGACAAGCAAGCCGTAGGCTTTTGGCAAGCTGTAGATAGAGAACAAGCCAGAATTAATCAATTAAGACAAACAATATCCCAAGTTGAAGGTGAACTAGATAATCTTCAGGAAAGACTGCGAAAAGATGCCAATGAAGAAATTAGCAGCTTGCAAAAACGTTTAGACGAAATTGAAACTAAAATTGATGAATTAAACAGAGAACAAGGCGCCAATCAGCAGCAACTTGTCCACTTAAAAGGCGAAATTGATGCTGTGGGTAAACAAATCGCCAAACAAAAATTGAATGAAGAAAGACAAACATTAGCACAGCGACGAATTAACGCCACTCAAGATGCCATTGAACGACTAACAGAAGTTAAAAATCGCCAAGAAAAACAATTTCGTCTGCAACTAGAAAAGCGGGTACAAGAAATATTTACAGAAATTTCTTTTGCACCCTATATTCCCAAAATTAGCGAAAAATATGAATTGACACTAGTAGAACATACATCTGGTATAGAAGCACCCGTTGCAGCTTCCACAGGAGAAAACCAAATTCTTAGTTTATCCTTTATTGCCAGCATTATAGATAAGGTGCGGGAGTGGAGTGAAAAGCGCAAAATGATGATGCTTCCCGACAGCAGCACTTTCCCCATTGTCATGGACTCGCCATTTGGTAGTTTGGATGAAATTTCTCGACGGCACATAGCCGGGACAATTCCCAAATTAGCCAATCAGTTAATAGTATTAGTTACTAAGACTCAGTGGCGGGGTGAAGTAGCGACAGAGATGGCAGACAGAATTGGTAGGGAATATGTATTGACCTACTACTCATCTAAGCCAGATTGTGAACAAGATGATATTGAGTTAGAGGGAGAAAGATATCCTTTGGTGAAACAAAGTCCCAATGAGTTTGAGTATACCGAGATTATGGAAGTGGAACTTCAAGTTTGAGTTTGTAGTAGGGACTACAGTCTTTAAAGACAGGACTAAAGTCCTGACTACGAGCAAACTTTTTTTATCCTGGAAGTTGTTTTTTCAATGCTTCTAAAGAAGCCCAACGACTATCCACCGATTTATCTGAACCTTCACCAGTACCACTCAAAATCCCCGGACAATTGAGGTCACAAAGTTGACGCTGAGGAAACTCCAAGCACATCTGCTCATACAGCCACTCACTGGGGTAAAAATAACCATCAGGTGAAAGAGTTTCTACCAAATCTTCTAACACCACTTCCCTTTCTAGAGGCAAGTCTTGTATTTGATTGGCAGTAGCGTCTAACCAAATTACTTCTTTGGTATTCACCGCCAAACGATGATTATATTGCTGCAAACAACGGTTGCAAGTACAAGTAACAATTGCTTCTGCTTGGCCGGACACTTCTAAGTAATTGCCATGATGCTGTACACGAACTTGGCCGCGCACTGGTGTCAGGGTTTCCAGACCAGGCAGAAACTCTTTAACTTGAAGTTCCTCTGTCCGCTCCGGGGCTTTGGTGAGCTGCGGAATAAAAATTGCGTCCATAGGATTGAGACATAATCACGAAAATTTATTTTAATTATCAGCAAATTGCTAATAATCCATTTTTAGTTTAGCTCTTAGCAACAATAAGTATTTGCACTGGGCTAACTCTGTTTATGATTCCAACGTTCCTGCTGGACGAACAACCAAATGACGATGCGGTTCCTTACCACGACTAAAAGTTTCTAAATCTCGAAACTCTTTGAAGAAGGTATGCATTTGCCGCCTTTCAGCGGAACTTAGAGATTTAATTTCCACTTCTTGACCAGAAGAACGGACTTCATCGGCTGCGGCTTCTGCCATTACCCGAATTTCCGCTTCTCTTTGAACGCGGTAGCCATTCAATTCAATTGTATAAGAAGCTTGTTCCTCTTCGGGTTGGCTGAGATTTAGTACAGAATTAGCTAAATACTGAATCGCATCAAGAGCCGATCCATCAGTGCCAATTAACACTTGGATTTGTGTTGGTGTCAGATTGCTTTCATCAATGGTCAACCAGTAATTATCTGGTTCTGGAGAATCACCATCTTGAGATGGGGAGACTTTTAACTCACCCCTAATCTCAGTAGATATTTCAGTTAGTTGCAGCAGCGTTTTTAACCACTGCTGCCCTCGTTGCATGGGACTATCGAGCATCATCAACCTGTAATCAACCTGTAGTCTTTTTCTTAGAACTCTTTGGCTCAAATGGTAAACTCTTTTGTTCTGCTGTTACTTCTTGCTCCTGAGTGGCTACAATCTTTTGTAGTTCCTCTGGTAGAGGTTCACGAGAAAGAATATAAGTTTGCAGTGTTTGGAAGATATTACCAATTACCATATACATCAGTACCCCAGCAGGTAGGGGGAAGAACAAGAACATCCCAGAAAAAATAACTGGAGTGATTTTGTTAACTGTATCTTGCTGTGGGTTACCGCCACTGGAATTTTGCCCAGACAGCAATTGGCTGACATAAAGGCTGATCCCAAAGAAAACAATCATCGAGACAATATCCCAGTGGACTTGACCATCAGGATCTATGGCGCCAACTCTACCTAAGGCATCAATGAAGAGAAATCCTTTATCTGCTGCTAGTCCGGGAATTGTACCTTGAATTGTCACATCTCCTGGCTCTAAAGCTTCTATATTGCCTTCAGCATCAATTTTGATTCTTTCTTCGCCTTTGGTTATTTTCCATTGAGGAAGCAAATTATTTTCTGGGTGTTCTGCTAGAAGCAACTGAAATGGTTTACCTTCTAGAGTCTGATATTGAATCTTAGTTTGTTCTCCCACAGCTAATTTATTGCCTGCGGGGAGAATAGCTGTAACCCTTGTGCGTTCCCCATCAGCAATGTAGATGTTTTGGGGAGCTGTAGCAAAGGCTTGGGGTTGAATTCGTTCGATTTGTTCAGAGGGCAAAATTTGCAGGTTAACGCTGTAGTTCACACCAGCAAAAGGTGACCCCCGCAAAGTGGCAAACAGCGCCAACAAAACTGGCATTTGCAGCAATAGAGGTAAGCATCCTGCCAATGGGTTGCCAAATTCTTTTTGGACATTTACCATTTCCTCTTGTTGTTTTTGCGGATCATCCTTATACCGCTCTTTGATTGCTGCCATCCGCTTCTGCATCAGAGGTTGTACAATTCGCATCTTTCGCATATTGCGAATTGAACCAGCACTCAGGGGATAGAGCGCAAAGCGGATTATCAATGTCAAGGCAACGATCGCCAATCCATAGCTAGGCACAATTCCATAGAAAAAATCTATGATTGGCAGCATCACGTTGTTCGAGAGAAACCCGATACCAAAATCCATTATTCTGAATTCAACCTGAGTTACTGTAAACTGAACTGAATCTAATTTATCTAAATCAAGATTCCTCTGTGACTATCCTACGCTACGGATAGCCGCACTTTCAAAAATTGGGAGTGGGAAATCGGAATTTGCGATCTTCACAGCGTATGCCGCCCAGCTAATATTTTAGATTGCAGTTTCATCCAAAATCTCAAATCTAAAATTCCTCCCACGCCCTACTATCATCACTTCTTAGCAGCACCGCTATATAGGGGATTTTTAGCTGTAACTCTTTCATTGATGTAGTCGTATGTTTCCCGGAAGTTGGGCACAGCCCGCATTTCTAGACGGCTACCATTTCTTAGCGTTAGCACCATATCTCCCCAAAAGCCAATGCCACGGGGAACTTTGACAATTTTGACCACTTCTGAATAAATAATGTCAGTGCGATCGCCTCCTCTCCAACCTCCAATCACAGAAATTCGGCGATCAGTGATGCGGAAACGCAGCCACAAGGCTCTAACAATTGCTCCTACTGCCAAGGGTAGACCCACAACAGTGAATCCAATCAAAACGTTGAGGATCAAGTCCCCGATGTGGGGGCCGCCTTCATAATAAACTTCTTCACGAATGCCCATCAAATACCTCAGCTTTTACCAACAACTGCTCTAATTCTTGCAGAAATTCTTGGCTTCCGCACGTAGATTCTGCTGCTGTTGGTTTGACAACAATGACTAGACGCCAGCCTGGAGATAATTTCGGCAGCAAATGCTGCAAAGCAGAGGTAATCTGGCGTTTAATTCGGTTACGCACTACGGCTCTTTTACTGACTTTTGTGCTGATCGAAATGCCAAATTTACTGCTAGCAACCTGTTTTGAGCCAGTTGCTTGGTTGGTGTTGGCGGCAGCATCCCAAGAATGTTTACTTGAATATGACGGCTTTAATGCTCTCAATGTGAAATGAGAACTATGACGCCGAATTCCTTCCCGGAAAACTGCCTGAAAATCTTGGCGCGATTTTAGTCGATACGCTTTGGGCAAAGCCACATCTGCTCTTTTAGCGGCAACGGCCCTAGACGCTCAGACGATGACGACCTTTTTTTCTTCTAGCCCTAATCACGTTTCTCCCGTCTGGTGTCCGCATTCTAGCCCGAAAACCAGAGGTTCTTTTTCTCTTACGGCAAGTGCCGCCCAGGGTTCTCTGCATATCGTTCTCCTCTAAGGCGATTTTTATAAAAAGTCACAATCTATGATTTTATCACTTTACCAGCAAATTGGTAAATATAGTTATCAAAAAGTGGTCAAAAGTCAATGCATCTTCATAAATTGCCACTAACAACTGACCACTGAATAAATGCTTAAGAGATGCTCAAGATCCAAGTTCCTATGTAACGTAGCATGGGCACTTCCCCAGGGGAAAGAACTTGACAGTTGAAATGATACATGCCACCAAAGGCCGGATTCCGGACGTTAGATAAAACTATTTCTACTTGTCCACCTGCGGGTACTGGCTCTTCGGGAAAGATTTCCAGGAGGCGACTTTCTTGGTTCCACTTCACCTCTTCCAATGGCACGTTTTTGCCTCTGTACTTGACCTCAATTTTGTTGGGATCAAAAGTTCCTTTGTAATAATCTGGGTATGTGACAGCAAACTGAGCAACTGCCAATTTCATTCTTTGGGCGGGAATTCTCAGAGTGTAACGATCCCAACCATTAGCTTGTCCACCATAATCTAACCGAAAAGGTAGCTGATTTTCGCTTTTCACACCGCTAAATAGTGTAAACCCTGGTAAGCTTTGCGCTCCAGTTATGGCGGGAAAAGCAGCCAGTAAACCGCTAGTCACAGCTAAAGCTGAGAGTAGTTTTAAAGGTAAGTGTTGTCTAGAACTTCCAAATCGCATAGTTACGCTCCTCCACCAAGAAATTATTGTCTGTTATTTAAATCACCCATATTCAGCCTGCGTAAATCAAATTTACTAGTGGCTGTTTGACAAGTGACGTGCCATGAAAACAAAAAGTGCCGTTACAATACTACTTACAGATGCTAGTAATATTACTATGTAATATGATATTTAAACTTGATTGAACCTTTGGAAAAATTAGGCTCACTTTTCGAGGGCCGTCGTTAAATGCCACTTGCCCAGAAAAATACTTGGATGAGATTGTGTTTCTAAATATGTATAAGTGTATCTTAATTTAAGAGTTTTGTTATAAAAGTTGAGATGACTAGACAGCGATCGCCGATTAACTTGAGATAGATTGATTAAAACCAGATGGAATCAAAGCGGCAATCATTAAAAATAACTGAGAAATTACCAAGCTGCAAAATATAAGCAAGGAATAGTCAAATTTTGCAATCCCTAAAACAAGCTAAAGACAAAGATGTAAATGTGAGAATCAACTTAGGATTTGCAATATGTAACCCTATTTGTAACTATCAGCAAGTGTGACATCTGCAAGTGGCAGAGTAAGGCTATGTCTAGATAACTAAGAGTGGTATAAGAAAAATTCAAGATTCTATCTAGGAAAAGCCATCGCAGACAGATACTGCCCTGAATGATGAGTAAAAGACATCCCTAAGGGGAAAAATTGCATATTTGCCAGAAATAAAGGTATTTATCTCCAGGAGATTTCATGAGAATAGCAGTTGCTAAAGAAATAGAAGTTTGTGAACGTCGTGTAGCATTAAATCCTGACACCGTTGCCCGGTTAGTTAAACAAGGTTTAGAAGTATGGGTAGAAACAGGTGCAGGAGAGCGCTCTTTTTTTAGCGATTCTGCCTATGAAGCAGTAGGAGCGACAATTATCAGTGATACTGCTCAATTATGGAGCCAAGCAGACATCCTGTTGAAAGTTAGCCCACCACAAGAGCGAGAAAATGGGGGATCAGAAGTTGAATTACTCCGGGAAGGATCTGTATTAATCAGCTTTCTCAATCCTTTGGGAAATCCCGTCGTGGCGCAGCAACTAGCTAACCGCAAAATCACAGCCTTGAGTATGGAATTGATCCCCCGTACCACCAGGGCCCAAAGTATGGATGCTTTGTCGTCCCAAGCTTCATTAGCAGGTTATAAGGCAGTATTAATTGCCGCAGCTGCATTACCCAAATATTTCCCCATGCTGACAACAGCCGCAGGCACCATTGCCCCAGCTAAAGTATTTATCATGGGTGCTGGTGTGGCCGGATTGCAAGCGATCGCCACAGCCAGACGCTTGGGTGCAGTGGTAGAAGCCTTTGATATTCGTCCCGCCGTCAAAGAAGAAGTGCAAAGTTTAGGGGCGAAATTCGTCGAAGTCAAACTCGAAGAAGAAACAACCGCCGCTGGTGGCTATGCTAAAGAAATTTCCGAGGCTAGCAAACAACGCACCCAGGAAGTTGTCGCCGAACACGTGAAAAATGCCGATGTAGTAATTACCACAGCCCAAGTTCCTGGAAGAACAGCACCAAGACTGGTTACAGAAGAAATGGTGGCACAGATGAAACCAGGTTCAGTAATTGTCGATTTAGCGGCTGATCAGGGTGGTAACTGCGCCTGCACTGAAGCGGGTAAAGATATTGTTTGGAATGGCGTAACAATTATTGGCCCGATCAATTTGCCTTCATCAATGCCAATTCACGCTAGCCAGTTATATTCTAAGAACCTAACATCCTTAGTGCAATTATTAGTTAAGGACAAAGCTTTACAGATAGACTTTGCTGACGACATCGTAAATGCAGCTTGTATTACCCACGCTGGGGAAATTCGCAATCAACGGGTAAAGGATGCGCTAAAGGCTGTGGATAATCAATTAGTTAGAGACTAGGGACTAGGAATTAGGGACTAGGGATTAGAAATGAATACTCAGAATATCTTGACTATGTAACTGACGTAACCAAAAAGAACAAACTTGTGCTTGGTTCTAGCCTCTAACCTCTAACCTCTAGCCCCTAGCCTCTAGCCCCTCTCATTTACATACAAGGAGTTTTAATTTCATGACAGAGGCATTACTTGCTGCTTTGTTTGTGTTTGTTCTGGCATCTTTTATTGGCTTTGAAGTCATCAACAAAATCCCACCGACTTTACACACGCCTTTAATGTCCGGCTCAAATGCCATTTCTGGGATTGCGGTATTAGGGGCGATTGTGGCTGCTGGTGCTAAAGATACCAGTGTGTCAGTGATTCTCGGTTTAATTGCTGTGGTACTGGCGACAGTTAACGTCGTCGGTGGTTTTCTCGTCACAGATCGGATGTTGCAAATGTTCAAAAAAAAGGAAGTTAAGGCGTGAGCGACTTTTTACCAACTGGAATACAGCTGACGTACTTAGTCGCTGCATCTTTATTCATCCTGGGTTTGAAAAAACTCGGTTCTCCAGCTACAGCGCGGAATGGTAACGTTGTCGCGGCTGTGGGTATGTTGCTGGCGATTGTCGCCACACTGTTAGATCAGCAGGTGTTGAACTACCAGATGATTTTGGTGGGCTTGGCAATTGGGGCTGGGATTGGTGCGATTGCCGCTTATAAAGTCCAAATGACAGAAATGCCCCAAATGGTGGGTTTACTCAATGGATTGGGTGGTGCAGCTTCTGCCCTCATTGCCGTTGCTGAATTTTGGCGGTTAATCGCAGCATCTGAACCCATCCCTCTAGATGTGAACATTTCCATTTTGCTGGATGTGTTAATTGGTGGTGTCACCTTAACCGGTAGTTTTATTGCCTTTGCCAAATTGCAAGGTTTAATTAGTGGTTCGCCAATTAAATTACCTTTCCAGCAACCATTGAACCTTTTACTTTTAGCAGCTTATATAGTAGGCAGTGTCTATTTAATCATCACACCCGATAGCTTACCCATATTCTTCGGAGTGGTGGGAGTTTCTTTAGTCTTGGGTATCATGTTCGTTCTCCCCATTGGTGGGGGGGATATGCCTGTGGTAATTTCGCTGTTAAACTCCCTATCTGGGATAGCAGCCGCCGCAGCCGGATTTGTGGTGATGAACAATATGTTGATTATCGCTGGCGCACTGGTGGGGGCTTCTGGCTTAATCCTCACCCAGATTATGTGTAAGGCCATGAACCGTTCATTATTTAGCGTGTTATTCGGTGCGTTTGGTGGGGCGGTGGCAGGTGGTGCGACAGGCGCTACAGGTGCGACAGGCGATCAAACTGTTCGCAGCATCGACGCTGAAGAAGGCGCAATGATGTTGGGTTATGCCCGTAACGTGGTAATTGTACCTGGTTATGGTATGGCTGTGGCCCAAGCACAGCATAGTGTTCGGGAATTGGCAGATCAGTTAGAACGTATGGGCGTTGATGTTAAGTATGCCATTCATCCAGTTGCTGGTAGAATGCCTGGTCACATGAATGTGTTATTGGCTGAGGCGAATGTGGCTTATACGCAGTTGTATGACATGGATGATATCAATCCTCAATTAGAAACTGCGGATGTGGCTTTGGTAATTGGGGCTAATGATGTGGTGAATCCGGCGGCGCGTACTGATGTAAATAGTCCGATTTATGGGATGCCGATTTTGGAGGTAGATCGGGCAAAGCAAACAATTGTGATTAAGCGCGGGATGAGTACGGGTTTTGCTGGTGTAGATAATGAGTTGTTCTACAAGGATAAAACTACAATGCTGTTTGGTGGTGCTAAGGATATGGTTTCTAAGTTGGTTTCGGAAGTGAAGCAACTATAGATTTAGGACAAGCTTGGCATATATAGATTTTGTGTAGGGGTGCAGTAATATGTACCCCTTTTGTATTGATGTGTAGTTAATTGCTTCTGCTTCCACCTTGTTCAGACAAGAATTGCCTACACTTAAGTAAGTCGGCGAAAAAAATCGAACTATGTTAAGCAATGTAAAATAATTAAAATTCATTTCGTAGTCAGCGGCTCTAGCCCTTATTTGAGGACTAAAGTCCTCACTACAAACCTTTAATTATTTACTTCGTCCTACTTAAATAATAAACTTCTCTTTTTTTTCTGTGACCTCTGTGTCTCTGTGGTTCGTTGATCATGCAATGGATTTTAACAACAACTGAACAACCACCAGATTGGTTCATCCAAGTGGTGAAAAAATATACGCCTGCATCCAGTGGCAGATATGCAGCCCAATTATTCTGGCAACGAGGAATTAAAGATCATCAACAATTAGCTGCTTTTATCAACCATCAAACTTATCAACCAGCTAGTCCCTTGGCATTTGGGACAGAAATGCAGCTAGCCATGACAAGGTTGCAACAGGCTCGTCTTGCTGGTGAAAAGCTGGCTATTTGGGGAGATTTTGATGCTGATGGGATAACTTCTACTGCTGTTTTATGGGATGGTTTAGGGCAATTTTTTAGCCAAAATACTCAATTAATTTACTATATTCCCAATCGCCTCACAGAATCCCACGGACTCAACTATCCAGGCATTGATAAATTACATCAACAAGGTTGTACGTTAATTATTACTTGTGACACTGGTAGCACTAATATTGCGGAAATTACTTATGCTAAACAGTTAGGGATAGATGTCATAGTTACAGACCACCACACTTTACCTGAAGAACGCCCACCAGTCACAGCAATTATTAATCCCCGTTATTTATCTAACGAACATCAGTTATTTCACCTTTCTGGGGTGGCGGTAGCTTTTAAGTTAGTAGAAGCCCTTTATCAAACATTACCCGACGTTCCCCAACAACCCTTAGAAGATTTATTAGATTTAGTAGCAGTAGGATTAATTGCCGATTTGGTGCAACTCAGTGGAGATTGTCGCTACTTAGCACAATTAGGCATTCAAAGACTACAAACAGATTTTCAGCAGCCAGTAGCTGCACGACGACGGCCAGGGGTAGGGCGATTATTAGAATTGTGCCAGAGAAATGGCGATCGCCCCACAGATATTTCCTTTGGTTTAGGGCCGCGCATTAACGCTGTGAGTCGTATCCAAGGTGATGCTAGTTTTTGCGTAGAGTTATTAACTAGTCGAGATGCCCAACATTGCCATCAACTAGCCGAAGTCACAGAAATAGCCAACACCCGCCGCAAATCTTTACAAAAAGATGTCCAAGCGCAAGTAGCCCAAAAACTATCGCAGTTAGACTTATCAACCACCAGCGTCATTGTTCTAGAAGATGCCCAATGGCCTACAGGTGTATTAGGTTTAGTGGCTGGGCAAATAGCACAAGAAACAGGTTGTCCCACAATTTTATTAAGTACCGAAAACGTAGCCACAGAATCTTCCCCCTCATCTCCCCTAGCCCGTGGTTCCGCCCGTTCAATCAATGGGGTCGATTTATACCAATTGGTAAAAGAGCAAGCTCATCTTTTACATAGCTTTGGTGGACATCCTTTTGCTGCTGGTTTGAGTTTGTTGGTGGAGAATATTCCCTTATTTACAGCAGCGATTAACCAACAATTGCGGCAATCTTTAGGCGCTACCACTCTCACACCAACTTTGCAAGCGGATTTAACAGTCACAGTTGCCGACTTGGGCAAAGAATTATTTTTAGAATTGAAACTGCTAGAACCTTGTGGAATGGGTAATCCTGTCCCAAAACTGCTGATTGAAAACTGCTGGTTTGAAAATACTTGGCATCGCAATCAGCAAGATTGGAAAGGCAAAAAGGTGCAATACATCAAAACCGATTTTGACATTCGGGATGATTCTACGAAAAATCCCTTTCCTGGGGTATGGTGGGGACATTATAAAGATGAACTGCCCATAGGTAGATGTGATTGCATTGCCGAACTGGACTACAACACCTTTAAAAAACGCTACGAAATCAGATTAATTGCCATTCGTCCTGCTGCGGAATCAACACAAGGTTGCTACGTTAACATAACTGAAAATTCAGCACCCATATTAGACTGGCGGCATCAGCAATCTCCAGAAATCAACACGAAAAATGCAGCACTTGTGATGCAAGAGTGTCCTACTAGCTGGGATGATGTCCGCGCATGGTGGAGGCGGTGTCTGACATTAAATTATCATCAACCACAACTAGCGATTCCTAGGGAGCGCTTCGCCATCGCCTGGACTAAACCCAACCACCAATCACCGAGGCAAATTTGGTTAACCCTAGTAGGACTAGCCAAATATCTCAGTCGGACAAATCAATTAGTTACCCGCACCCAACTTTTAGAAAAACTCGGCATCCGTGACCAAACCTTACATTTAGGACTCAAAGCCTTAAAACATATAGGATTTACCATCACACGCCAAGACCGTGATTTACAGATAAGTTGGCATCCCACCACCACCTCAGAAAATGTTACCGACGCAGCCATAGCCAAATTTTTAGCCGCCATCAGCGAAGAACAATTTCAGCAAAATTATTTTGCCGAAGTTCCCTTATCTACCATCATGGCCATGATTCACAGTCAGTAATCGCTCCTTTGGGGACAACTATCAAATTTATTCTCCCCCTACTCCCCACTCCCCACTCCCTACTCCCTACTCCCCACTCCCCACTCCCTACTCCCCACTCCCTACTCCCCACTCCCTACTTCCCCTTGTCGTTCACATTTAAAACCCCGGCTCTCCCAAGCTTGCATATCCACTTCAGCCAGCCTGGTGACATTTGAGCATTGTGGCTGAACAACCTGACTCAATACAGCCCATAGTAAGCTGCGCGTTACATCTAATCCAGTTTTTAGCCCTGACTCATAGTTACCAGGAACACCATCTTCTTGAACAATCTCTGATTCTACCCAAATACCATGAGCGCCTAAAAGAATCTGTGCCATCCATTTAGCTCTAGGTAAGTGGGTTGGCGAAGTAATCAGTTTTACCTTATGTACTTTCCATCGCCGCAAAATGGGAATCCCATAGTAAAAATTCTCAAAAGTAGAATTAGCGCAATTTTCTAACCAAACGTTTTGTAAAGCCGCTGCTTCTCGCTGAAAAATTAGCCATATGCAGGGGTCTGGGGAACCCTGAGAAATTAAAATGGGAATTTGTGGATCTTGTGGAGCTTTTTGGGCAACATAAATCTCTCGACGAATACTACCACCCAGCACAAACAAAGCACTTGTTGGCTGAGAAGATGCCCAAACTAGGTTGAGCGTAGTGAAAAATAGCCAACATCCAAAGATTAGGCATAAACCACAAGTTATTTTTTGTAACAATTGCCACTGTTTACGGAATTTTATCCCAAGATAAATTGATGAAGTTTTGGTAAATTTATGTCTCATAACATAGGTAATAAAAGCTTGGTTAAATAATGTCGATTAGGCCTACAATTAAACCAACGAGGTGCTATCTTATAAAAATAATATAGGGTGTAAAGTTGACACTGGTAAAAGTGTCACAATAATGTCATAGCAATGTCACAATAGCTTCATAGTGTTATTTTAGACTGTGAAAAAAACTAGCGATCGCAGAGATTATCGTGAATAAATTAGCCCAGAATTTTCCGCATAATTTTCAGGAGAAAATCATGAAAGTAACATAACTGAAAATTGAGTATAAAAACTTAAAATTTCCCCAAAGCCTGATTGCTAAACTGTCAACAATAGAACTATTTCAACTGATATACATGAACCAATCTGCGAAAAGTTACTCGCCCCTCCAAGTAGCCTTGATTGGTGGAGCGATCGCCACGACTGCTACCATGTCCGTATTTGGCTCGGCTTGGACTCGCTGCGTTCTTGCCGCCCTACAAGATAGCCCGAAAGCATTAGTTGACCAAGTATGGCAATTGGTAAATCGTGAATATGTTGATGGCAATTTTAATCAACAAGATTGGATAGCCACCAGACAGAGCTTGTTAAGTAAAGAATATACTTCTAATGAGCAAGCTTATGTAGCAATCCGCGAGGCTTTACAAACTTTGGGAGATCCTTACACCCGGTTTATGGACCCCAAACAATATGAATCCTTGACCAGCCAAACATCAGGGGAAGTGTCTGGTATTGGTATTCGCATGGAAATCAATGATAAAACTCAGCGCCTCACAGTTTTAGAAGCCATAGAGAATTCTCCCGCCCTCAAAGCAGGGATCAAAGCAGGCGATGAAATTTTAGCTATTGACGGCAAACCCACTACCCAAATGAAGGTGGATGATGCCTCCCAATTAATTCGCGGTAAAGCAGGTACTCCCATCACACTGCGACTAGGACGGACGGGGCTGGCTGCTTTTGATATGAAGCTGACACGGGCGACCATTGAAGTGCCAACAGTCCGTTATACCCTCCAGCAAGAAGGAAATCGTCGCGTTGGTTACATTCGTTTACGCGAATTTAGTGGTCATGCCTCCGACCAAATGCGCCGAGCCATTCGTGATTTGAACAGTCAGAATGTTGATGCCTTTGTCTTAGATTTACGGGGGAATCCTGGTGGCTTGTTGAATGCCAGCATTGAAATTTCCCGGATGTGGCTAGATGATGGCGGCATTGTCCGTACAGTTAACCGCGCCGGAGGTAGTGAGGTAACTAGAGCTAATCGCACAGCCCTAACACAAAAGCCCTTGGCAGTTTTGGTAGATGGTAATTCAGCTAGTGCTAGTGAAATCCTCACAGGGGCGCTCCAGGATAATAACCGAGCTGTAGTAATTGGCAGTCAAACCTTTGGTAAAGCAATGGTGCAATCTGTACATGAACTTGTAGATGGTTCAGGTTTGGCAGTGACTATTGCCCACTACTACACCCCCAAAGGCACAGATATTAATAAGAAAGGAATTGCTCCCGATATCAAACTAGAGTTGACAGCAGCACAAGAGCGTCAGTTAGCCTCTAATCCCAACTTACTAGGAACTCAAAACGATCCCCAATATACCCGAGCGATTACGGCATTATCCAGTAACAACTTTGCTCAACCTCCAGTCAAACCGAATAATCAACCTCTCAGCGCTGGTGCTAGGGAATTAAAATTTTAATATTAGTATTCTCTTGTCCAGAGTTTTGGAGCCACGAAAATCTCCTGATATTAAAGTTACAAGATTTTGGATGGGGAATACTAAATGAAGTAATCCCATCCCAAAATCTCACATTTATGATTCAGTCAATTGATGCAACCACTGCCAACAGCTTCTTGCCAATGGTATCTGTGGTTGTTCCCATTTATAACGGTGAAGCAGATTTACCAGAGTTAATCAATTGTCTGTTATCTCAAACCTACCCCCAAGACAGGGTAGAGTTTTTACTGGTGGATAATAATAGCAGCGATCGCACTTTCACTTTGCTAAAGCAATCTGCCGAAAGTTGCCCCATAATTCATGTATTAAGTGAAAACCAAATTCAAAGCTCTTACGCTGCCCGTAATACGGGAATCCGCGCCGCTAAAGGCGAAATTGTCGCGTTTACTGATGCTGACTGCCATCCCCAACCGCAATGGCTACACTCACTCATCCAGCCTTTTATCAATCCAGATGTGGTACTTGTCGCTGGTGAAATTGCCGCGCTTCCAGGCAATACCCTGCTAGAACAACACGCCCAACAGCAAGACACTTTATCCCAAAAGCATACTCTTACCCATTCCTTTTGCCCCTACGGTCAAACTGCTAATTTAGCCATTCGCCGCATTGCTTTAGAAAAAGCCGGATTATTTCGTCCTTATTTGACCACTGGTGGCGATGCAGACATTTGTTGGCGAATTCTCAAGCAAAATCTGGGGCGTTGGGAATTTGCACCTCATGCAATTATCCAGCACCGCCACCGGACGACACTCAAGGAACTGCAAAGTCAATGGCAACGCTATGGACGCTCCAATCGTTATTTGCATGAACTGCATGGTGTAGATCTGATGCGGGAACTCACACTCAAAGAATACATTTATCGCCTATTACGTTGGTTATTGAAAGAAGTGCCAAAAAATAGTCTCCAGGCGATCGCAGGTAAAGCCACCCTTGTCGATTTATTAGATACTCCCATTGGTTTATACAATGCCAGAGCGCGTACAGTTGGTCAAAGAACAGCTAAATTGCCAGAGAATGCCAAAAACATAGACTGGCTTTAGGGACTTCCAACCCTGTGGGGGAGTAGGGGGAAGACAACACATATTATTTGAGTAAATTGGATAATTTATTCTTTGGAAGTCCTTTAGACAATGTTACTCAAATTCCATTAAAAACCAGGTTGGCACTATCTATTAGCCAAGAGCTACCAACTTTCGCTAAATTAAAGAAAGGTAAACTTTAGGAAATTGCCATGTCAGCACAATTGTTACTGGTAGATGATGAACCGGGATTGCGGGAAGCCGTCAAAGATTATTTACAAGAAAGCGGTTTCAGCGTTCAAGTTGCCAGTAACGCCCGTGAAGGATGGGATTTGATGCAGCAAAATACACCTGACTTAGTGATTTCTGACATCATGATGCCTCAGATAGATGGCTATCAGTTCCTGAAACAACTCCGAGAAGACCCCCGGTTTCAAACATTGCCAGTAGTATTTTTAACTGCTAAAGGGATGACAGGCGATCGCATTCAGGGCTACCAAGCCGGAGTTGATGCATATCTGCCCAAGCCGTTTGATCCCGATGAGTTGGTGGCAATAGTAGAAAACTTACTGTCTCGACGCAACGCCAAACTACCAACAACCAGTGAAGACAGCGAAACCCCTGATCTTGCTGAACTAGCTAATCAGATTGCCCAAATTAAAGCATTATTAACCCAAAGAAATGCCATATCTCAATCACCAGCCCCATTTAAAATTGACTTAACCCCTAGAGAGCAAAGTGTTTTAAATTTGGTAGCTGAAGGATTGATGAACAAGGAAATTGCCCGACGTTTAGAAACCAGTGTCCGAAATGTAGAAAAATACGTCAGCCGTTTGTTCAGCAAAACTGGCACTAATAGCCGTACTGAGTTGGTGCGTTTTGCACTAGAACATGGTCTTGCCAATTGACACGCTTTTGAAGGCGATAAAAAGTCATAATCTGTGGCATCCTGCCTACATAGGACGAGACAAGATGCCCACTCTATGAATTTTAGTTAATTTAGTTGTTTGCTATTTTTGGCTCTAATAGTCCGAAATTACTGATAACGTCTGACTATTGAGCAATTTATTATTTTGATTTTTTACTTCTGCGTATTTGTGTAAATCGAAGCAAAACCCTGGTTAGAGTACTTGTACTGAAATTTCCATCTGCAAAAACTGTCACCTGCCCTGAAATGAAGGCATTCGTCTATGTCGTAGACTCCCCACAATCTCCGTAGTCTAAAGAGTGAGGCTACTTGTAGATGCTTTTTTGGCTTCTTAAAAGAGCAGAGTAAATTTTAGCTTGTCACCTGAGGATGAGTTTACACAAGCCAATGTTTTGTGAGCGCGCTGAGGCACAACAGCTAATCAAAAAATTCACCGTTGGCTGCCCAGTTGACCATGTTACCGCTACTCAACCTTTTTCGTTATTGTCAACAGCATTGCGTAAGCGCATCAGTTGACGGCGCATTTGAGGAGAAGCCTTGAATTCAGAAACTTCCTGCGCTTTGACAGATGCTTGTAGCGTCTCCAAAAATTCATCAGAACCTTCAGTCAACGCATCTAGCAGCACCTGTAATAATTGCTCGCGATCGCCCAATAAACTTTTTTCCTCAATCAGCCGGAATTTGAGATGTATTTCGCATTCATAAACACCGACTTCAATATTACTTATTTGACGTGGTAATGCTTTCGAGTTCATAGTTTTGAGGATTACTTTACTTGGTGGTCATGAGGGTGAGGAACTATCTGTCCAGCAAAATCATTGATTTTTTTTTGAATCCACAGTGCTGGAATTATAAACCTTTCTTCAATCCATAACAGTTGTATTCCATATTCACCCTCTTGCGTTTTTTTAGCTAGACTTCGACTAGCCAAATCTTGATCTTCCTGAGCCAGATGTGCTTTAGGTAAACCATAACCATTATTCAGTTTTTGAGATTCTATACAATAAAGTTTCTGTAAGAACTTGTTTAATCTTTTTAAAGCTTTTCACATCAACTTTATCTTTCAGTCAAGAATAGTTTGACTTGTTACTCAATTTTTGGTGTTATTACGTAAGTGAAATTGCTGGTTTTTTTGA
Source organism: Cyanocohniella sp. LLY (assembly GCA_022241785.1). GTDB lineage: Bacteria > Cyanobacteriota > Cyanobacteriia > Cyanobacteriales > Nostocaceae > Cyanocohniella. Next base: position 24,069 of record JAKOMP010000069.1, read on the forward strand.
ATTTGTTTAAAGCCAGAGGAGGTTGTAAGAACATTACGTAAAATTACTGGATGTACGTTTTTTTCATTATAAAAATTCAGGAAATTTTGACGAATTAATTCATCAAAAGTAAATATTTGTGCAGCCAGATGATGCAAAACTCTAAATAAGCTCTGCCAATAAACTGCCTTACCCTAGTTTCTTCATAGATATGGTAGGTAAAAAAAGCTATGAATTTATACTTTTACAGAGTTAGGGATATCCAAAGAATAAATTATCCAATTTACTCAAATAATATTTCAGGACTTACGCAAGCAAAATTTGTCATTGCGACCGTAACTTAGTGAAGGGAAGCAATCCCAGAGTTTGAGGCGATTACGTCGCTTCGTTCGTCTGTTCCGGACATGCTACGCAAACGTAATGATGTAATTACGTGACTTTTGCGTAAGTCCTATATTTTTTGTCTTCCCCCTGCTCCCCTGCTCAAAGCTTTTAATTAGAGGGCATTTCACCCCATGTATAGCGTTTACAGTTATATAATTTCAGTGTGATTAAATCAAGCCTGACACCCTTTTATGGACAACCCGATGCTGCTCAAGTCCACAACCCGGCATATCCGAATTTTTGCGGCAGAAATTGACCGGGATGGCGAACTGGTTCCTAGTAATCAGGTCTTAACGTTGGATATCGATCCAGATAACGAATTCAATTGGAATGAAGATGCTCTACAAAAGGTTTATCGCCAGTTTGATGAACTAGTAGAAGCATCAAGTGGTGAAGATCTCACAGATTACAACTTACGTCGCATTGGCTCAGATTTAGAACATTATCTGCGATCGCTTCTGCAAAAAGGCGAAATCAGCTACAATCTCTCGGCTCGCGTCACTAACTACAGCATGGGTCTACCCCAAGTAGCAGTTGCAGAAAATCAGTAGAGTCAAGTAAGAAACAGGGGGGTAGGGGAGCAAACTTTGGTCTAGTAACAAAATCTTTCTCCCTTATCTCCACTCCCCACAATTAGGCGTGAGTTATGCTTTGATGACAGATTTAGTTTTAGTCGCTCTGGCAATGTAGAGCCATAGAGGAGTAGAGGCTATCATTAGGCTGTAGGGTTGACTAAGGAGTATGTTATTTGCATAAGTAAGGAAATTAATTATTAATATACGCTGGTGTCTGCTGGCTAAAACCATGATCCCCAGTTAGATATATCGAATCCCAGAAGAAACATCAGCGGTTTAGATTACCGCTAACAATGCTGTTGAAGAAATTGCCAATCGCTGATTACTGCGAACACTATGGAAAATGATGCGGCAACGCTCTACTGCCCAAATGAAGCTTGTCTGGCTGCGAATCCCTTAACTCACAAGTTTTGCCAGCGATGCTCTGCACCTCTTCCCAAACGTTACCTCTGGGTTGTGGGCGAAAATTTGACTGTGGGTAGCCCTGGAGATATTTTAGCCGATCGCTATTTAGTCATTTCTAAATCTGTGGTTTTAGATAGGAAACCGGGGTTACTGCCCCAAGTACCCGAGTTAGAAAATTCCCAGGGTATCAAAGCTTATCTAAGACTAATTCCTTACAGTTTAAACGTACCACAGGTATATGGAGTATTGCCCCTAGCTGATGGCAACTCCCCTAAAGAGATTTTGTTGTTAGAGAAGCCGCCCCTATGTGCAGATGCTTCAGCCACACAAGTACAGCTATGTAGCCAGTTAACTACCGCTTGGCGCCAAGCAACATCAATGCGTCAACTTAATTGGCTATGGCAGATAGCTAATTTGTGGCAACCTTTAAAAAGTGAAGGGGTGGCTACTAGCTTAATAGATCCTCATGTACTCCGGGTAGAAGGATCATTAGTGCGCTTGTTAGAATTGCGTTTTGACGCGGCAACGGCACCAGGCTTGCCCCAATTAGGTACGTTTTGGCAAAAATTACAAGCGGAATCTAGACCAGCTATAGCTGAATTTTTGCAGCAACTGAGCAACTTTCTCATTCAAGGAGAAATTAACTCATCAGAAGTATTAATTACAGTTTTAGATCAAGGACTGGCAGACTTAGGACGTTCACAAACTCCCAAAATTAAAATCGTTACCAAAACAGACACCGGGCCCAGTCGCCAACGTAACGAAGATGCCTGTTACCCCGCCAGTGGTACAGTTGTGAGCAAACCACCCCAAGCCACGGCTTTAGCTATTGTCTGTGATGGCATTGGTGGACATGAAGGAGGTAATGTAGCCTCTAATTTAGCCATTGAAACCATCCAGCAGCAGGTACAGCAAATAACATCGGTTCCCTACGATCATCTAGAACCTTCTCTGGTACTGGCTGATTTAGATCAAGCTGTGGCTATTGCTAATGACAAAATTAGCCAACGCAATGACAGTGAAAATCGCCATGCTCGCCAACGCATGGGTACAACTTTGGTGATGGCGTTACCTATTGCCCACGAAATCTACATTACCCACGTTGGGGATAGTCGTGCCTACTGGATTACTCGTCACGGTTGTTATCAAGTTACCCTTGACGATGACGTGGCGGCTCGTGAAGTCAGACTTGGTTATGCTATCTATCGGGAAGCTGTACAACAGGGTGGTGCTGGTTCGCTGGTGCAAGCTCTAGGAATGAGTTCCAGTGCCTCATTACATCCTACTTCTCAGCGATTTATTGTGGATGAAGATGCGATTTTTTTACTCACATCTGATGGATTGAGTGATTTTGACCGCATTGAAGATTATTGGGAAACAGAAATCTTACCAATTCTCACGGGTGAAAATGATCTAGTGAAGGTTGCTGACAGATTAGTAGAAATCGCTAATACGAAAAACGGACATGATAATGTCACGCTGGCGTTAATACACTATCGAGTCAAATACGCAGAACCAGAGTTAACTGTAAAAGCCGTCATTCCTGATGTTTCGGCGATGCCAGCGGCAAGTTCTGGAACTAAAGGGTTGCAACCAACATTACTAGAGGGGAGTCCCAACCAAAAAACGAAAGTCCTGCCCGAAAATCAGCCTACGAAAATTACGAGACTGCCGTTAAGTTTAATCGTGCCGTTAATATTGGCGATCGCATCTGGTGGATTAGGATACTTGATCATGCTATTGCGATCGCCTACAAATATTTTTCCTGTGAGAACTCCGCCACCCACTGTCTCTAATCCAGTTTCAGAGCGATCGCTGAATAACCTCGAACCTGGGTGGGTGATTCAAACCAACAGTGACATCCCATTGGGGAATCTAGCAGCATTTCCCCCAGGAAGTTTTTGGCAAGTAATAGAAACTGAACCAATTCCCCAGCCTGCTACGGGAGATTTGTGGGTGGAGATGCGGCTGTGTTCTCCTCCAGGTGAAGTTAATTCCGATGTTGCTCAACCTCCACAAGCACAGACAATAGAGCGAATTGAATTATCTCAACTGAAACGTTTTGATATTTCTGTCTTGCAACCAGACCATGACAATCCCTGTGATGCTGATTTCAGCCAAACTCCAGCACTCAATGCACAGTAGCGTCCTCATCCAACTAATTAAGATCCTCGATAAATTAGTAAAAACCTGAAATAATACAGCTAGTAAACAGATGAAAAACTTGCCAAAACAGCTTTTCACCACAAAAAAATTATTTTGGGAAAATTGAAAATAATTTGTTTTTACCTTTTAGTGTCATGAATCCATGCCATCCTTAAACTTGGCGATCGCCCGTCTGATTAACACTGGCACAGATAGCTTCGCCATTTGGGTGGTTAAGGCTCCCTATCCCAGTGGTTATGTTTTGCATGACTGTGTATGGCCTGTTGAACTCACTCAAGTTTGGCAAGAATGGCAGCAGATGTTTGCTGGTCATAGTGGCTTAGATATTCATCCCGGCTCTAACCAAGGGCAAATAAATCCACCACCCATCAACTTGGTTTCCCCACCTTCTGGACAAACCACTAGCTATAGTATTCGTTTAATGCAATACCTCGGCATTAATCTGTGGCGATGGGTCTTCGATGGGCCGATTATTGGTAGTCTCGAACGTAGTCGTGGCATGGCTATGGGGCAGCGTAGACGTTTGCGCTTTCGCCTAGAAATTCGTGACCCTGATCTCATTGCCTTGCCTTGGGAAATTATGCAGCGTGAACCTGGACAGCCGGCAATGTCTCTCTCTCCAGATTTATTATTTAGTCGCACTACTAGTGAGGTTGAAGCCTTACCGTATTTGCGAACCGATCAGACTTTAAATATTCTCCTGGTTTTAGGACATGATGATAATCTGCAATTAGAACAAGAAGCAGCAATTTTAGAACAAATTCTTGAACAGCGCAGTTTTCAAGGATATGCACCTTGTAACGTCAAGACACTTCTGCAACCAACACCACAAGAGTTAATTCAAGAGTTAGAAACCAAGGCATACAATGTTTTCTTTTATGCTGGTCATGGACTACCGGGCCCAGATGGAGGCTTATTTTTGTTGCGCCCAGGTATGACCTTGAATGGCATAGAAATAGCCCAAGTTTTAACCCGTAGTGGGTTGAAATTAGCAGTTTTTAATGCTTGTTGGGGCGCACAACCTGCCGCTAGTCATCACCAAGCTATCCCCGCTAGCAGTATGGCAGAAGTGTTGATTCGACATGGTGTGCCTGCGGTGTTGGGAATGCGTGATCAAATTGCTGACCACGAAAGCCACAGTTTTATTCAGGCTTTTACTGCGGCTTTGCGATCGCGTAAATCAATTGATGAAGCAGTAGCAGAAGCTAGACAAGAGTTATTAACACTTTATAAGTTCAATCAACCTGCTTGGACTTTGCCTGTGCTGTATCTGCATCCAGATTTTGATGGCGAACTCATTAAAAGCTTTGATGAAGGCGTTACAGAAATACCAGATACTGTACTACCTAGCCTTAATTCCTCAATTCCTCAAGCTTCGTTGCGATCGCTTTCATCCGGTGGAGAAATGTGGCTATTACGATCCGGAGTTACCCGCATCGGTCGCACGAAAGATAATGATATTATCATCCCCGAACCCTCGGTTTCCAAACGTCACGCCGAAATTTTATGTCGAAACACGTTAACTGGTAATACTCCAGTGAGAACTTATTATCTCCAAGATTTTTCTACCTACGGTACAACTTGGTGTTTAGGCCCTAATGGTTGGCAACAAATCCTCCGCGAGGAAGTACCATTACAGTCGGGAATGCAGTTAAAGTTTGGTAGTTCTCGTGGTGAAATTTGGCAGTTTGTGATTGAAGATTCTTAGGAGGGAACTCGGGGCCCCTCTGGGGATAAGGGATTGAGAAAGTACAACCTATTGATTGTTTTATCTGTATCTGTTTACCCAATACAAAATCATTATTTATCTGGATTGAATAATGCTAGTTTTAAAAACCTATTTTTAAGTTTAGATAAAATTGAATTTTTGCGGAAATGTGCCTTTGACAGTTGTAGCTGTCAATACTAATAAATAATTCATCGGGAGACAAAAAAATGATCAAGAAAAATAACGAATCAAAAACTTTAAACGCTTTATCTTCCCAGATGGAATTAGAGTTATTAGATACCTTACTACAACCAGAAGACGGTACTTATCCTTGGAATCCGGCTGATGATGAGTCAGATGCGTATTTTAGCGAACTAGAACAGCAGTTTGCTATAGAGGAATTACTGACGAACGAAGAACTAACAACAAAATCACAAGCTTTTTATGGGCATCTAGACAGCTTATGGGATCAAGTTGTCACTAATTCTCACTACACATGTAATACAAATCAATCAGTTGTAGATCATCTGCAACTGATTTTAAATTCAGCCTTTGCGGCTAATGTACCCCAAGCTTGGCTGAAAACCATCGCCCAAAAAGCTACAGAAATTTTTGCGACTCAACAATCAATAGGCGAAGAACTAGTACAGTGTGTTCAATCTGTTTTACCGACTTGGGACACAGACGATTTATTGGTTTTAGCGCGTCCTTTTGCCTATGCTATGCGTAGCAACGAATCGAGAGATGTGAAATCTATTATTGATCAGGTGAACAACCGAGATTGGGCAACTTTATCGGAACTGGAACAAGCAAAAGTTAGTGTGGCGATCGCCTACTATGCCTTCAGACAAATAAAAAACTCTCAATCTGAAGAATAAACTAATTGTTCTCTTATTTTCATAACTCACAGCTTGATGGAATTTTTGGCTGCAAGTATTTGCCAGCGGATAATTTGACGTGGCGATTTTTAAATTTTTGATTATTTTTGATACACAAGTATCTGATGATTACCACCTTAGATTGATGTGGAAATAAGCACATCTACCTGAAGACATAAATCCGAATTTTAACTAGTCGAATCTCAAATTAAATAGCAACATGTGAACGACTGATAAAATGATGCCACCCAGACATAGCAAGCGGTTGTCAAGTTGTCAATTTATTCCAGGAACCATTCAATTCAGGAAATAAAAGGTAAAAGGCAAAAACGATACATCCCTAGGAGATCATGAAATTTTGACATTCAATTCTGATATTCTTAATTTTTGCCTTTTGACTTAATAACTGTGAAAAGTGGTACTAGCCCTTACTTGGGACCAATAAAGCGGGTAGCAAAATTTTGCGATCGCGTCGGTGATAACACTCGTGCCTTAAGAATTGCTGCCATCAAAAAGGCATAAGATAACACCCCAACTACCACTAACAGTAAAGCGTTAATAGATCCTGTGGCATTCCACAACGCGTGAAGTGCAGAAGCGCTCAGATAACCAATAGAGAGAATCTGCCAACTCATGCGCGGCTTGAGGACAGCCAAGCCAATAAAATATCCCAAATAGCCACTGTAAGCCATATGCCCGGCCACAGAACCTAAAATGCGGGGAATTAGCAGTTGTAAACCCGCTAGTTGTCCAGCCGCCCCTATTCCCACTTGTTGCGTGACATTCTGGGTAATATCCGGCACATATTGTCCGAGAGTTTCCAACAAAGTAAAGCCTACAGCAGAAGCCGTTCCCAGGAGAATACCATCTAAGGGTTCCCAAATACCGATACGTTCTCGCCAAGGCGAAGGTAAACCCCGACCGATGAAATATGCCCCAATTAAAGGTAATGCCTTGAGTAATTCTTCCATCAAGCCGGCACCAAAAAACATCCGTACCAACAATTCTGTAAAGGTGATAGGCTCTTGAGGTGTAGGTAAGTTACCAGGCAGAATCACGCGAAACACAAAGATAAATAAATCCAACAGGGGACTCAGCAAAATCAGCGTTGTGCATATAGCTGCTCCCATGAGTACCCACCAAGGCTTTTGTTTACCGCAAAGTTGATAAACAAAATAGTAAGCAGCCGAGGCGATGTAAATTGCAACTATCACTTGATTAGCTTGGGGCTGACCGACAGTAGCAAACATCAGCACCACAAATATTACCGTGAGGATTCCTGGTATGAGATAGGCTTTACGAGTTAAATCTTTACCAGTAGAAATAATCGGAAAAAGTTGTGTGAAGCTTACCGAATCAGGTTGTTTTAAATAGGTGTGTCCGTGGGTTTTTGATGCTGATGGTAGCGGCTTGACTTGGTTAGTCATCACCGTAGGCTGAGAAATCAAATCATACTCAAAAATAAATTGCGGCCCATCAGAACCCAGAGAAATGCGATCGCCTGCATGTAATTCCTGACAACCAGACAAGCGTTTTCCGTTTAAAAAAGTGCCATTGGCACTATTTAAATCACAAATTACCCAACTAAATTTACTATCTGGAGATGAGGAGAGGGGACGAACCACAGCATGACGGCGAGATACCATCCGATACATCATGGCATCCAAGACAACTTGGCAGGTGGGGTCGCGTCCAATTACTACCTCTTTACTGGTAAGCAGCGAGTAGCGAGATTCTGAACCAAAAGCTGCCACGTTACCAGACACTAGCCGCAGAAATGCATTATGTCTTGTGTTTTTGCCTGTCATCGAGTTAGAGTGTCTTTCCAAACAAATTCATCAAAAATAATTTGGCATTAGAACTTAATCTTAGCCACGCCAACAGCAGCATTGCTAAATACACTATAGCTTTACTTACTGTAAAGAAATTCAAAATTTGCTCATTCAAAATTTAAAATTGCCTAACTCAATATTGACAAGCATTCTGGCTGTAAGAATAATTTTCTGTGCTTTGTTTATCAGTTGTCTTCATTAGAGTCTATAGGTGAGATAGTCATGACAAACAACTACAAATTAAATTTACGGCAATTGATCAAATAATAGTAGTATTTGCCACATTCAATCGTTTGCAAAAGTTATAAAATGATCCACGGTTTGCTATCAGTTGTTTTTGATTACTGACCATTTCCAAATTGTATACGAACTTATGTCAGAGGCACAGCAATAAAAATATTTTAGTTGATCATTTATATTCTGTGATGCCATGCCTCCACGACCAGTAAGTATTTAGACAAAATTAATTACACACATTGTCTTCCTATTCCCTATTCCCTGTTCCCCGATAATCATGTGATAGCAGCTATTTCTAGATGCTCAACTTTAGTCCCCAGTACTTTCAGAAATTCTGATAACCAACGGGGATGAGCCGGCCAAGCTGGCGCTGTCACTAAGTTACCATCAACTATAGCCTCATCAACGGCAATACTGACGTAGATACCGCCAGAACTACGGATATCTGGACTACAGGCTGGGTAGCCAGTACAACGCTTACCTTGCAAGACATCAGCCGCTGCTAATAACTGTAAACCGTGGCAGATAGCAGCTATAGGCTTATTGAATTTAGCAAAATGACGAGTGATTTCTAGTACCTGCTGATTTAACCGAATATATTCTGGCGCTCGTCCACCAGGGATAATTAAAGCATCATAGGTTTGTGCTTCTACTTCGGCAAAGGTGGCGTTTAAAGTGAAGTTGTGACCAGGTTTTTCACTGTAAGTCTGATCTCCTTCAAAGTCGTGAACTGCTGTTCGCACCTTGTCACCAGCTTTTTTATCTGGACAAACTGCATGGACAGTGTGTCCTATCATTTGTAACGCCTGGAAGGGAACCATAACTTCGTAGTCTTCCACATAGTCCCCAACGAGCATCAAAATTTTTTTGGCAGCCATGTTTGGTTATCCTCACATATTTAGTCATAAATTTATGAGTAAACCACGACTTGATAGCAAAGCGTTTACAAAGTGTAACTCAGACTACAGACGTTATTTTTACTTTACTAAATAATAATGACTCATTCCAGCAGATTAAATTCTGCGATCACCTGAGAAAAGTTTTTGTTTTCATGTCCGGAACGACTGAGTTTAATTAGGGCAAATCGCTGTAATGGATTTAAATTTGCCCACTGTTGTAGCGTGAGGTTAACACCTATTTCCTGGGTCTTTTCTTGGATGCTAGTGGGTATATTACTAGAGTCCATCCATACCGGCTCAGATTCAATTGGTAGTGTTGCCGCTGGTTTGCCTGTGCGGTCTAGAATTAATTGATCGAGATAGTCTTGGTAAGCTTTAATTTCTGTTTCTGTTGCACAAGGTAATTCAACTAAAGCTGTACGTTCATCTTGATTCATGTGATGCCAATCAGACAATTTTAATTTGATACCACAGGTATCTAATTTATAGCGTACCTGCATAGGTATACAGCGCAAGGAGTCAACAAAATCTGCTTCAAATTCAAAAAAAATCGCCATAAGTAATTTGTAGTTAAGAAAGTTATTTAATTGGGAATTTACATCTAATGTTTCTCTCAGATCACAGGCGATCGCACATGACTATGAGATTACCTGATACATTGATGGATAGAGAACTAAAATTTTACATTTCTTCAAATAGCTTGTCTGTCAACTCCTTAATTCGCTGCGTCAACCGTTCTCAAGCGATCGCCTGTCGCAGCGTCGCCACCCACTTGTAATCTCCACTGATATAATGATGAAAGCCAGGAGAATAGGGAACTTATGCCCTTTAGATATGTAATTATTGTGGACAAAGGCTTTCGTCTGTCCGCTGCCGTGAAGTTAGCCTTCTCTGTTAATGCGTTTTGCTCCGCTTACCTCGCGTAGTTACGCCTCTTTTGCTGATACTGATTAAGTTTTTGAATATCCAAAGCTTGTCGGTAACACGGATGGATTTCCCAAACTACACCAAAGTCTTGATTGGTTCGACTTGAAAGAAAATCGGGCATATCAGCAAAGAAATAATGCGCATATCCTTGATGTTCCTTCTCTGCTCGGGCAACGATACAGCACTTCCGTCTGTAATGAGGTACACTAGATCAAAATATAAATATTTTTAAATGAAGTCATATTCTATCGATCTTCGAGAAAAAATAGTTGCAGCACATGTTCAGAAAAACATCTCAATCAGGAAAGTAGCTAACATATTTTCCGTGTCGAAGAGTTTAGTGCAAAAGC
>JAKOMP010000070.1 GCA_022241785.1 Cyanocohniella sp. LLY
GTTATAATTATTTCTTCCCCAACAAGTTCTTGAAAATCTAACACTTTCATATCGGGGAGATTCAAGATTTGCTCTACAGGAAACTTCATCGTAAATACCTGAAAACTAACAATTTTATAATATAAATTATAATTTTGGTATTTTTACATAATGCTTAATATCTCTTAAATACTTGCCAAATCTAAATCGTAGGCATTATTGTCTTTAAATCATAGCCCTTATAATTCAGTTAATTTTCATAATCACCATAAAAGTAACCGAAGAACCAGACAATCTTTTCCCCAATGATTTTGGATGTCCGAAAAGGCCATCGCCCTGGAGTTGGGTAAAAGTATTGCAAGTATCAGTAGGGAGAGAGAAAAAGACTTATCAAAACTGTATGGCATCACATTAAACATCTCCCTGTTGGTTCTGAGTCGGGGACAAAATCGGTAAGGTGATGACAAATTCAGTTCCTTCACCGAGTGTAGAATTTACATTCAGTGAACCGTGATGTTTTTCTACGACAATTTGCCGAGCGATCGCTAGTCCTAAGCCTGTGCCTTTACCAACAGTTTTAGTAGTAAATAAATGGTCAAATATTTTTTGTTTGACTTGTTCATTCATCCCTATACCGTTATCAGCAATGGTAATTTTTACTTGGTTATTTATCATTAAGGTTTTAATGGAAATTTGCGGGGAATCAGCTTGAATTTCCTCAAAACTGCGTCCGTTGTTTGATTCTTCTAATGCATCAATGGCATTGGCTAGAATATTCATAAATACCTGGTTTAATTGCCCAGGAAAACATTCAATATGTGGTAAATCGCCATATTCTTTGATGACTTCAATGACTGGATGCTGTTCATTTGCCTTGAGACGGTGTTTCAAAATTAAAATTGTGCTGTCAATACCTTCGTGAATTTTAAATAGCACTTTATAGTCTTTATCAGCACGGGAAAAAGTGCGGAGACTGGTGCTGATATTTTTCAGGCGATCGCAAGCCATGACCATTGAGTCAATCATTTTGGGAAAATCTTCTAAACTATAATCCAAGTCAATTTCTTCGGCATGTTCTAAAATTTCCTCTCCAGGATTAGTTAAACTTTTCTGATATATTTTTAGGTGGTCAACAATATCAGAAAATGTGGGTTTAGCTTGTTTGAGACTTGCCGAAATAAAGCCGAGGGGATTATTCATTTCATGGGCTATTCCTGCGACTAAGTTACCCAGTGCCGACATTTTTTCGCTTTGGACAATTTGCAATTGTGCTTGTTGTAAATCTTGTAAGGCTTGTTGGGCTTGTTGGTAAAGTCTGGCATTTTCTAGAGATATTGCAGCTTGCGAAGAAAGTAAGTTAATTACTTGTAAACCTTCCTGGGTAAATACTCCAGAAGTGATTTGATTTTCCAGATATAAGATACCTACTAAATGCCCTTGGTTCACAATTGGCGTACATAATACACTTTTTGGTTGATGTTTGAGCATATATTCGGCAATTAAACCAGGAATCTCTGTTTGCAAATTGTCAATTACAACTGTTTCTTGGGTATTCTTGACGTAATTAATGATTTTTCTGGGTATATATTCACAAGTATCAATTAATTCTGAAGTTAGAATATTTTGAATTTCACCTTGGGGGTTATTGTCATGACTAATAAAAGTAATTGCTCGTATTTGCCAAGTATTAACTGACAGTAAATCTCGCTGGAGAGTATCCTTTTCTTGGGGGAGAATTAAGATAGCTTTTTTCGCCCCAGAGGTTTCTAGGATAATTTTTGTGAGGTTAGTAATTAATTCATCTAATTCGATACTGCTAGATATGGCTTGAGCAGCTTTAAGGACAGAAGTAAAATCAAGAATATCGGAAATACTGCTGCTACCTTGGCTGGAAGTGTCAGTTGTTCTAGCAAGGAAAGTATGGGTAACATTCGCAATAGTTTCTAATGGATTGAGGTTGGCTCGTCGTTGTTGTAGAATGGGTTTGAGAAGTAGAGGATAGCGTTTTTCCAAGTCATCTGTTTTAGCTTTTGCTCCCCACCGAGCATAGCAATAGTATGCTTCTTGCATATATGTTGGGGCAATTTTTTCTTTACCCCAGTCAAGGTAAAATTTAGCTGCAAGTTCATTGGCTAAGGCTTCTTCTTGAATATAACCATTTTCTTTAGCGTTAGAAATAGCCAGATCATAAAATTCTATCGCCTCAATTTTTCGCTCTAACACTCGATGTAGTTCGGCTGCAATTAAATAGAATTTGTGCAATTGATTGGCTGGAGCATAATCAGCCCACTTTTTCATCTTTTCTTGATTGGTATTTACCCGTTCAAGAATGCGTTGTTGTTCTATTTTTGCAACTTGGGAATAAATAGCTAAATTTGCCAGAGAATCATAGGTGTAAAAGACGGGAATTAAAGACATTCCTGTAGCTGCACCTAAGCATGTTTCTAGCGTCCTAGCAGTGGCGATCGCCTGCTCAATTTGCCCAAATAAATAACACAGGACTAGTTTACTGACATTAAAGTAGCATAGTGCTGTTTGATTCCCCGCCGCCAAAAAAAGCGGTAGATGCTCTACTTCATTAAAAGTATCACCAGCAAACTGCCAGGCTTGAGAAGAATTACTTAACAAGTTTAAAATGGCTTGTTGAAAAATTGCTCCCTGCTTAGACATTGTTTCTTGTTTGAGTTGCACAAATTGGGTACAAATAGCCGCACCCTCTCGACTCAGATCATTCAGTTCTTTGCCGGCAAACCAAGCGTGCATCAGGTAAAGAACAGCACAAATGCCACCCCATTCTAAATCTCCCACTTCCAAACCAATTTGGTAACCCTCTCGGAAATAAGTCAAGGTGTTAACAAGTGGCTCTTGCCAATGGGAAATGCAGCAGTTCACCTGTCCATAGGTTCTGGCTTTGAGTCTTTTGGTATCGAGTTGTTCAAGTAACAAAAGTGCTAGTTGACCAAATTGATAGCCCGTTTCAATGTCTCCCGCCATCCCGCAGAGAATAATTCCATAACCGCAATAGCCATCAGGAGAAAATAAGCTATTGCCATATTGCAACGATATCTTGACTTGTTCGAGCATGACTAGGGGCAACAATGTCGGTGCTGCGATATAAGCAGAAGCCGTTACACTGGCGAGCAGCCCCATAATTGCTAACTGCTTGGCATCGGACATCTGCGGTAGAGCCATCAAATCTAGTGGCTGTCTACCAGCTAACAGCGATAAGGTTTCCCCTATTGCCCGCCCAATATCCTGTTCGTTGGGTTGTTCTGGAAAATTGACCCCCAACTGTTGCAAAATTTGCAAGGCAATTGAAATTGCTTTTGCCGGTTGAGCTTGTGCTTGGGCAGCTTGGATTTGAATTTCGTAAACCTTAACTCGATCTAATAAGGTTTTGGTGTGTTCGAGAATTATGTCTGCTAAATCTGCCATTTGCAGAAAATCGCCGCTGAGATAAGCTGCTTCAGTCGCGGCTGTATGCAATTCCAAATTCAGATCGTACTGTGTTTGCCAGGGATTTTCCGTCAGCAAGTTGATGCCTGTAGTCAAATATGCCAGTGATGCGGCATAGGCTGTGGAATTTCTGGCTTTCTGTCCAGCTTGCAAATTTAGTTGGGCAAGTTGTATTTGTTCACATGGGTTGACAATCAGAGATTTAGCTATGTTGAGTTGGTTGACAATCTCAAATAGCTTTTCTTCTTGCTGGGTAACAGGGGTATGTTTCAACATCAGTTGCCCAATTGCCAGGTGAGTTGCCTGCTTTTGCTCGGTGGGAATTAGAGAATAGGCAGCTTGTTGAATGCGATCGTGCAGAAACCGATAGGCGACATTTTCGCTGTTGCCAGTATTCCCATCTACTTCATCGTGGCTGAGATAAAATTTATATACTTCACTTTGCGGCAGAATCAGTCCTTCCTGTAAAGCTTTCCACAAAGCCACCGCCGCATCTGCTTCTGATTGTTTAGAAACAATTGCCAAGGTGACTAAATCAAATTGGTTACCAATACAAGCTGCTAGTTTGAGTACATTTTGGGTTTCTCTAGGTAATTTCTGCAACTGCTGGGCCATAAACTCCACCACATCATCGGTGAGGGATAGGGCTTTGATTTGGGCAATATCACTTTCCCAATAGCCGTGGTGGCGATTAAATGTAATGTGTCCATCGTCGTGCAATGCTTTGAGAAACTGTGTGATAAAAAAGGGATTACCTTGGGTTTTGCGGTCAATTAATTGCGTTAAGGGATGCGATCGCTCGGTGGCACAATGTAAAGTATCAGCAACCAACTGATTCGTCTGACTCAAGGCTAGTGGGGCGAGGGTAATGGTATTGACAGTTTTCCCGGTTTGCTTTAAATCCTCCACCGTTAACATCAAAGGATGTGCAGGCGAAACCTCATTATCTCGATAAGCTCCCAACAACAGCAGATAATTTTTATCCTCCATTAAGAGTTTCATCAAATGCAGCGAAGCCAAATCTGCCCACTGCAAATCATCGAGAAACATGACTAACGGATGTTCTGCGGTGGTAAAGACAGCAATAAACTTTTGGAACAATAAGTTAAACCGATTCTGTGCTGCTGTTCCTGATATTTCTGGTGTCGGGGGTTGTTTACCAATAATTCTTTCTAGTTCCGGAATGACTTCAATCAGCACCTGTCCATTGTCTCCCACGGCTGCGAGAATCTTAGCTTGCCATTGCACCAATTGTGCGTCAGACTCCGATAACAATTGCCCCATTAAATCCCGCAGGGCTTGGACAAAGGCTGATAAAGGAATATTGCGATTGAATTGGTCAAATTTACCTTTAATAAAATACCCTTGCTGCCGAGTAATTGGCTTGTGGACTTCATTGACAACAGCGGTTTTACCAATGCCGGAAAATCCCGCAATCAGCATCATTTCGGATATACCATTGGCAGCGCGCTCAAAAGCTTGCAGCAAGGTGGTAACTTCTGGTTCCCGCCCATAGAGTTTTTCGGGAATGAGGAAGCGATCGCACAAATCCCGCTGACCAATGGTAAAGTCTGTGATTTCACCGATATCTTTTAATTGAGATAAACAAGTTTCTAAATCATGCTTTAATCCCAAAGCACTCTGATATCTATCCTCGGCATTCTTCGCCATGAGTTTCATGACGATATCCGACAGCACTTGGGGAATCTCTTTCCCTTCGGCTCCGCTCAGGGTGAACCTGTTACCCAATGCCATCGGTGTTTTAGCAATATGCCAATGAACCAACTCCATCGGATCATCAGAGATAAATGGCAACTCCCCGGTTAATAATTCGTAAAATGTCACACCCAGAGAATAAAAATCGCTGCGGTAGTCAATTCCTCGGTTCATTCTGCCAGTTTGTTCTGGGGAAATATAAGCGAGAGTTCCTTCTAAAACATTCGGACTTTTGATTTCTGGGGTTTCTTTGGGAAGTAATGAAGCGATACTAAAGTCAATCAGTTGGACTTGTTTGGTTTCTGCATGAATTAGGATGTTCGCAGGTTTGATGTCTTTGTGCAGTAGACAATTATGGTGTAAATCGTAGAGAATGTGGCTTAATTGGATGGCGATCGCTAAAAATTCGTCTAGGTGGAGAGTAGTGGTTTTAATATATTCTCGTAAAGAAATTCCCCCAATATCTTCCATCACTAAAATATACGCATTACCATAGGTTTCTAATGATAAGGGATGAATGATCCCGGGCATATGGAGATTTTTACTAATGGTATATTGGTTACGAAATTGCAATAATTCGTGAAAGCTGGGATATTCACAAATCAAAAGTTTAATCACCACTGCCAGGGTATCTTGTTCTCGGATAGCTCTATATACTCTGGTTCTAGAGCCTGCATACAGTTGAGATGTAATTTGATATCCGGGAATTATGGGGTAAGGAGTTACAGTAGCCATTTATACATACCTTGTCTACAAGTTTGTTTTTGCTTAACAAAACTAGTATTCCCATCAAATAGATGTTTACTAACGAAAGGAAAAGAGCGTAAATGTGCTGAACAATGGGAGAAGAACTAAGAACTTTACTTACTTATGAATTTCCGTGAAGAATTTAAACTACTACTGCGCGCCCGCTACCCTTTAATTTATATCCCCACTTATGAAGAAGAACGGGTAGAAACCGCTATTCGAGAAGAAGCCACCAACCAAGGTAACCGCCCAGTTTACACCTGGGATTTTGTTGATGGTTATCAGGGAAATCCCAATGATACTGGTTTCGGTAAACGTAATCCTTTACAAGCTTTAGAATTTATCGAAAAATTGCCAGCTTCCGCCCCAGCAGTCTTGATTTTACGGGATTATCATCGCTTTTTAGAAGATGTAGCCATCGCCCGTAAACTCCGCAACTTGGCTAGACTGCTAAAATCTCAGCCGAAAAATATAGTATTGCTATCGCCGCGCATTGCGATTCCTGACGATTTAACCGAAGTGCTGACAGTTGTGGAGTTTCCCTTACCCGCAGCCCCAGAAATTAAAACAGAAATAGAACGATTACTACAAGCTACTAGCAATAACTCGCTTTCTGGCAAAATCTTGGATGACTTGGTGCGCTCTTGTCAAGGTCTATCTATGGAACGCATTCGCCGAGTTTTAGCGAGAGCGATCGCCTCCCACGGAGAATTGCGGCCAGAAGACGTAGACTTAGTTTTGGAAGAAAAACGCCAAACTATTCGCCAAACCCAAATCCTGGACTTTTACCCCGTCACTGAGCAAATTTCTGATATAGGGGGACTAGATAACCTCAAAGACTGGCTAATTCGCCGGGGAGGCTCATTTACAGAACGTGCGCGCCAGTATGGATTACCCCATCCCCGTGGTTTAATGTTGGTGGGTATTCAAGGAACTGGTAAATCGTTAACAGCAAAAGCGATCGCTCATCATTGGCATTTACCCCTACTGCGTTTGGATGTGGGACGTTTATTTGGGGGTTTAGTGGGTGAATCAGAATCCCGCACCCGCCAAATGATTCAAGTAGCTGAAGCCCTCGCCCCCTGTGTATTGTGGATTGATGAAATAGATAAAGCCTTTTCGGGACTGGGTAGTAAAGGTGATGCGGGAACAACTAGCCGGGTATTTGGGACATTTATTACCTGGCTAGCCGAAAAAACCTCACCTGTATTTGTTGTATCTACCGCTAACAACATCCAAGCTTTACCGCCGGAAATGTTACGCAAAGGGCGATTTGATGAAATTTTCTTTGTGGGTTTACCTACCCAAGAAGAGAGAAAAGCCATTTTCAACGTTCATTTATCCCGACTGCGCCCCCATAACTTGAAAGGATATGATATTGAGCGGCTAGCTTATGAAACACCCGATTTTTCTGGCGCAGAAATTGAGCAGACTTTGATTGAAGCAATGCACATTGGATTTAGCCAAAACCGGGATTTCACTACTGATGATATTTTAGAATCAGCCAGTCAAATTATCCCTTTGGCACGAACGGCTGTAGAGCAAATCCAGGAATTACAAGAATGGGCTGCGGCGGGAAGGGCGCGTTTAGCCTCAAAACACAGTCCTTTAAGCAATGCTTTCGGTAAACTCAGCTAACGCATCCAGCAATAGCTACAATCAAGAAGTAATTAATCATTCTTACTTATGTCAATAGTCAATTTTTAATCATGAATTACTATTGACTATTGACTACTGGTGATCAGGTTTTAATTATGCTTTCTGGTTTACTAAAGTTTATACTTGGCGTTTTCTTAGCGATGGCAGTTTTATTGGGTAGCGGTGTCGCAGTTGCACTTTATTTCATGAATCGCAGTTCTACACCACCTCCTAGGCCTCTTTTTGCCAACGATACTCCCTCGTTGGGAATCGCCGCACCCAAAGCAACGGAGGTACAGGCTAGCCCAACCCCCCCTCCTACTGCTACTCCTACGCCTACCCCCACTCCTACCCCTACAGAAACATTACCACCAGGAGCTTACCGAGGACGTGTTACTTGGTCTCAAGGCTTAAGTGTGCGCGCTGAACCCAACCAAGATGCTCAACGTGTCGCTGGGGCTGCTTTTGATGAAGAAGTTATTATCTTAGAAGAAAGTCCAGATAAAAGCTGGCAAAAAATTCGCCTCCAAGGTCAACAAGAAGGTTGGGTAAGAACAGGTAATACTCAAAGAATTAATGATTAACTCCTAATCAAGAGGAAACAGGGAGTCATGAGAAAGGCTTTCGGCTTGTGTGCAAAACCTTCGCCCTATCTCCCCACCTCTTCCCGATTATGGGGTGCATCAAAATCAATCACCGGGCCTTTGGGTACAATGCGCGTAGGGTTCACATGAGGATGGCTTTTGTAATAATGCCGTTTAATATGGTCAAAATTACAAGTTGCTTTTACCCCTGGCAATTGATAAAGTTCCTTCAAATAATTCCACAAATTAGGATATTCTACAATTCGGTGTAAGTTGCATTTAAAATGCACATAATAAACTGCATCAAACCGCAACAAAGTAGTGAACATACACCAGTCGGCTTCAGTAATTTGATCGCCGCAAAGATAGCGTTGTTTTCCTAAAATATTTTCCCAGTCATCAAGAGCCGCAAATAATTCTGTGACGGCTTCATCATAAGCCGACTGAGTAGTAGCAAATCCCGCCCGGTATACACCGTTATTTATCGGTTGATAAATTGCGTCAATAGTCTCGTCAATTATTTTTTGTAAGTGTTCTGGATAAAAATTGATATCTTGTTTAGCGAAATCATTAAATTCTGTATCAAACATCCGGATGATTTCACGGGATTCATTATTAACAATTGTCCCCTTTTGCTTATCCCATAATACTGGCACTGTTACCCGTCCACTGTATTTAGGGTCAGCTTTGAGATACAATTGCCAAAGATATTGAGTACCGTTAACTGTATCAGGAATCGCCCCTGGCTCGTCGTTAAATTCCCAACTGTTTTGATCAATTTCTGCTGCAACTACCGATAGGCTAATGACATCTTCTAGTCCCTTTAATTGGCGAATAATTGCCGTCCGACAAGCCCACGGACAAGCCCAAGAAATATACAAATGATAGCGCCCAGGTTCCGCTGGAAAACCACTAGAGCCATCGGCCGTAATTTGCTCACGAAAGGTTGTTGATGGGCGAATAAATTTGCCTTCTGAATCTTCTTGTTCCCTTCTAGATATCCACTGACCATCCTTGAGGATTCCCAAACCCATATCTATACTCCTTTATAAAATGGGGAATTCATACCGATGCTAGCTTCTTGGGTTGTGTGACCATCGAATAGCCTAACAGTGAGATTTCCATTAACCTGTTTAGCAAATGGAATCAGTAAATTATCAATATAATTTTGGGCATTTTCTAGAGAATCAAATTCATAAAAACCACCCAAAGTATTAGTATTTAACCCACTTAACCAAGTTTTAGATTGTCATCCTGGAAATTTTTTCATTTCTACATTGATAGAACGCCAATCAATTTCACAAAAAGGAATCGATACTTGATATTCGGCGTATATGAATACTTGACTCATGGCTATGATTCATTTGATCCTAAATTTTGCAGCAATGATCCCTACTCATTGCTGTTAAGGATTTTTGGAACTTTAAAAAATTCGCCTTCTTGTTCAGGCGCACTATTCAGAATGGCTTCTCGCTCAGGATATGGTTGCAACTCATCTTCTCTAGTGACATTGCTGACATCAATTGCCCGTGTTGTTGGGGTCACATTACTAACATCAACTGCATTCAACTGTTCAATATAATCCAGAATGCTTCCCAATTGGGTAGTAAATTGCTCTTCTTCTTGTGGTGTTAATTCTAAACGGGCAAGAAGGGCTACTTTGCGAACTTGTTCACGATCAATCATGGTTTTTTCGTTATTAGTTATCAATTATCAGTTATCAGTGGCCAGCTATTTTCAGTTTACTGTTCACCGATAACTGACCACTGACTAAAAGAATACGTCAATTTGCATCCGTCCAGTAGTTTTCAGCCAGTTTTGGGCTTCAATGTAGTTATTGGGAGCCATGCGAATAGCTCTAATCCAATAATCGGCGGCTTGGTCAAATAGGGCTTCGCCAGCATCGTTATCCCCTTCTTCCTTAGCTTTTTCGCCTTGATAATGGTAAATGACGGCGATGTTGTTTAAGGCTTGGGGTAAGCGGGGGTTAAATTCAATTGCTTGGTGATACATTTCTAATGCCGTTATATGATCACCGTTACTGGCATAGATCAACCCCATATTGTAGAGAATATAACTGCGATCGTAAGTGTCTTCTTCTAGCGTTAGCGCTTCTTCATAGTAATCTAATGCTTCAGCATATTCTCCTTCCGCCTGCGCTGACATGCCATCTCGGTAATAGACAAATGCTTCTTTCGCTTTTCTGTTGGCTGGCAGGAGTTTCAGGATGAGATCCGCCATTACTGTAAAGGATTTGTCAACAAAGTTATCGTTTTTCTGTGTTCTTGGCATATTTGCTTCTATGGTTGTGCGGCTATGGATTAATAGTTGGCAATCATTATGCTCAATAGCTAATTTAACTGATTTAGGAGACTGGGGAACTCAGGACTCGGTACGAGCGAAAAAACTTCGCCCCTACTCCCCACTCCCTACTCCCCACTCCCTAATACATTCAGGCGTATTATGCCGAGGGTTATTGACTATAGTACTAACTGGGTATGCCGTCATTGCTTGAGATGGATAAGAACACAATAGCGGCTGTAGTGTTTCACGTGTTTGCATTTGGGGATTTAACCACAAATCGTAATCTTGGGGAGCCAAAATCACTGGCATCCGTTCATGTATGGGTTGCAGTAATTCGTTAGCTGCCGTTGTCAAAATTGTACAAGATGTAATTTCTTCACCTTCAGGCGATCGCCATTTTTCCCACAAACCTGCAAAGCCGAAGGGTTGTCCATCCACAAGACGAAAATAAAACGGCTGTTTTTTACCATTTTGTCTTTGCCATTCAAAAAAGCCATCAGCTAGCACTAAGCAGCGTCGGTGCTTGAAAGCTGAACGGAAAGCTGGTTTTTCGGCAACTGTTTCTGCTCTAGCATTAATTAGCTTCGCTCCCATGCTGGCATCTTTGGCCCATGAAGGAATCAATCCCCAACGTAACTGCTGAAATTCATTGCTACCACTTTCTGGATTATGTAGCACTGTTGCCACTCTTTGCGTAGGTGCAATGTTATATTGGGCGGCTAAATTGGGAATTGACTTTACCTGAAAAAATTCGGCTAATGCTGCTGATGACTGGTTTAAAGTAAATCTTCCACACATAGTTTTATTTTGAAATACTGAATAACCTGAAGTCTTTAAATACAGGCTATAGATAATATTATTGTTTTTTATTTTCTCAGATAATTCTATCTCGTACGTAGACCCATAAAATAAATTAAAATTATCCTGTTTTGTTCAATAAAATCTGTAAAATATTGTAATTTTAGACCATAAGTTATTTCCACTTATTATACTTTTTCATATGGAACCACTACGATTGTATGATTTTTTACCCTCAGGTAATGGCTACAAGATACGTCTTTTATTGACACAAATGGGTATGCCTTTTGAGCGAGTAAATATTAATATTTTAAAGGGAGAAAGTCGAACATCAGAATTTTTAAGTAAAAATCCTAACGGTAAAATACCAGTTTTGGAAATTGAAACGGGTAAATATTTGGCAGAGTCAAATGCCATTTTAGTATATTTGAGTGAATGCACAGAATTTTTACCCTATGATCGTTTCTTAAGGGCGCAAGTCTTACAGTGGTTATTTTTTGAACAATATAGCCATGAACCTTTTATTGCTACATCAAGATTTTGGATTTCTATTTTAGGTAAAGCTGAAGAATATCGCACAGCTATAGAGAAAAAACGCGAACCTGGTTATGCAGCCTTGAGTGTAATGGAAAACCATTTAATGAAGCACAATTTCTTTGTAGGTGAGCGTTATACTATTGCTGATATTGCGTTATTTGCCTATACTCATGTTGCTGATGAAGGTGGATTTGATTTGACAAAGTTTCCGGCTATTCAGGCATGGATAGAACAAGTTAAATCACAGTCTAGATATATTGGTATTACTCAAGAAAGCAGTTTGATTTACTGAATAGAATATTGGCGTATTTTTAACTGGTGTATTTTAGGAAAGATTAGCGATCGCTTGATTCAATAGTTGAGAAAATAATTCACAATGAGGGGAAGAAATACCGTGCATTGCTTCTGCGCGCACTGCTGCGGCAATGGGTGGTAAAGTTGTTTCTAGTTCTCTTCCTGCATCTGTTAGCCATATCCGCCATATCCGGCGATCGTGGAGATCACGTTCTCGACGCACTAGGCCGCGTTCTTCCATGCGATCTAGTACACCTGTTAAAGTACCTCCTACCTGTTTGAGTCTGTCGCTAATACTAGACGTAGGTAAACCATCTTCTTGCCACAAACAGCATAATACCAACCAGTGAAATGGCGTGAGTCCAAAGGGTTCTAGCTTTTCAGTAAAATTGCGTCCTAGCAGTTGTGATAACAATTTGATTCTATAACTCAAGTTATGGGGTGCGAGATTGTGCTGCCACGACTCTAAATCAGGATCATGATTTGATTGAGACACTGTTTCCGTAATTATTTAGTATACGTAATATTACTATAAGCAGAGTTATCTAACTTGACAACTTCCCTGTTTAATTACTTTACAAGCAATATTATTGAAGTTAATTTAAAAACTCCGCCAAAAGAATAAATCACCTTTACTCACCAGTACGGTGGCGGAAAGTGAACCGCAGCGTTTAGATTTTGGTCAAGCAGTACTGGAACTGACAGAAGCAGCATTTATCTGACTTTGATTGTTAAGTAGTGACCAAAAATATATGTGGGAATATCCACAATCGCAATTACTATATATATGAGAGAGTAAATTCCAGCAATAGTATGCTGGTTTTAGAGTCGGAAATTGCATCTACATTCGTAATAATCATCAGTAGGTCGATTACCCATGACACAATCAATACCACCAAAAACTACAGCTATCACGTCTGTTTACGAAATTGACTATTTACTGTGGACACAAGCAACGGCACAAAAACTACGAAATAGAGATTTTAATCAATTAGATATTGATAACTTAATTGAGGAAATTGAATCTTTGGGTAAGGAGACAAAAAGAGCCTTCAAAGGACATTTACGTGCTTATTTTGAGCATTTATTGAAACGGGTGTATGTTAATCTACTTCAAGATTTTCATGGTTGGGAACGTACTATTGATAATGTGCGTTTTGAATTAGAAGATATATTAGAAAATTCGCCTAGTCTCCGTATTTATTATGCTGAAATTTTTGATGCTACTTACAAACAAGCACTTAAAAAAGTTAGGCGAGAATATCCTCAATACTCATTTCCTGATACATGGCTGTTTAATCGAGAGATTGAATCTATTCTGAATGAGGATTTTTGGTTGTGAACAGGACTTACGTAAACAAAATTTGTCATTGCGACCGAAACGCAGAGTAGGGAAGCAATCCCAGAGTTTTAGGCGATTACGTCGCTATCGCTAGTAATGACGTAATTAAGTTAATTTTCCGTAAGTCCTAGTGAAGAAAGATGTTTTTAAGGGTTAATTTTTAAACCGCACAGGAACGCAAAGTGAATTATTTAGGGTGATTATTGTCAAAATGAATTAAATATGAGGCTTTTGTAAGTAACAATAAATTGTAATTTTACTTTTTTCATAATTCTTATTTATGGCAATTTACTCAAACCAATCTTGGCCTCCTGGTAATTTTGCTAGGTGATCATCAATAATATTTGTTAATTCTTTAATTTGATATTTATAAGTTAAAATTAAAAGATTTTTCGCAAAATTAATTAATATTTCCTGATTCAGCCTGTGGATGATTTGACTGGGTTTTAATGTACCTTCATATATTTCCGCACTTGCTGGCCTAATTGCCATTGCTAAGGCTTCTTCTAAGTATATTTGCCATTCATCAGCTTTTATATAATGGGATATTTGATTACATTTAAGATTTAATTTGGCAATTTGAGTGATGGAGTCAGAAATAAAAGCAATCCATGAATTGGTTAACCGTTGTTCAATTTGATTTTTAATGAGATGAATACATAATCTTACTAAAAAAGCTTCTATTTTTCTTAATATTGCCTGTTTACTCATTTCCTCCAAATCATCAATAATTTCTAAGGCATCATCATAACGACCGTCTAATATACTTTGTCTTAATTCTATTAATTCTTGTGTCATACATTAAGATGTTTAGCCTACTAATAAAAATTAAATACCCAATTCAAATTGATCAATAGCTTGAATGTCATCAGAAATCTGGATACATTGTTCTAATAAAGTAATATTGAGTCCAGGTAATAATTCACTTGATTGAATTTGTTCATAACCATAAGTATCTATAAATATAGATGGTGTTTCTTCTCGCAAATGATAAAGTTTGAGCCGATTGATTTGCCAAACCCAAACTTCACTCACTCCTAAGCGGCGGTAAATTTCTAACTTTTCAATGCTACCACTGGTAATGATTACCTCTATAGCTAAGTCTGGGATATCTTTCTTCTCGCCAATGGCGTAGCATTCATCTGGTTCAACTCCTGCTTGCTTGAGTTGTTTTCTAATAGTGGAACTCCCCATAGGGCTGAAGCAAATTCGCCTTGAGTAAAGATAGCGTTCTATTAAAATAGCCAAACGTTTTTTGAGATTTTCATGTCTGATGGATGGTGACACAATTTCTAAAATTCCATCTAAGTAAGTGACACGGTAGTGAGAGTTATCTTCTAGTTTGGCTAATAAAGCTTCATACTTTTGCCAACTAACGCCACTGGTCACAAATTTTTCCTCTAGGTCATCAGTCGATGTAAATTCTGCATCGTTTAAAAGTTCTTTCAGGCTGCTGACCATGATTTTTTCTCCTGGTAAGGCTATGGTGGTTTTTCGGTTATGCCTTTGGTTTATTAATAGGACTTACGCACTCGCTATGAAAATCAAGGCTTTGAGATTGCTTCCATACGGTCGCAATGACGAAAATACGTGGTTGGTTACGTAAGTCCTGATTAATTTAATTATAAATTTAAATTCCCAGTCCACTGCTACTTCTATGCGCCAGGGCTTTTATAATGCTGTTATCCTCGTAACGATACACACAGAACGCCCCTGAAAGACTCATCGCCATGCTTCAGTATCCTAATCTCGAACAAGCGCTGAAATATCACTTCGGTTACGATAACTTCCGCCTTGGACAACGACAAATTATCGAAGATGCGCTGCAAAATCGAGATTTAATGGTGGTGATGCCTACGGGTGGGGGTAAATCTCTGTGTTTTCAGTTACCAGCGTTAATTAAGAAGGGTTTAACGGTGGTGGTGTCGCCGTTAATTGCTTTGATGCAAGACCAGGTGGAATCACTGCGAAATAATAATATTTCGGCGACTTTTCTCAATAGTAGTTTGAATGCCTATAAAGTGCGATCGCGTGAGGAAGCGATTCTTCAGGGTAAGGTAAGATTACTCTATGTTGCGCCCGAACGTCTTTTAAGTGAAAGGTTTCTGCCATTTCTAGATTTAGTTCATCACCAAATCGGCATTTCTACCTTTGCTATTGACGAAGCACATTGCGTTTCTGAGTGGGGACACGATTTCCGTCCAGAATATCGTCAGTTGAAATCTCTGCGGAAACGTTATGCAGATGTCCCCCTTACCGCCCTCACTGCCACAGCTACAGATCGCGTCCGGAGTGATATCATCCAACAATTGGGATTAAAGCAACCTAGTATTCACATTGCTAGCTTTAATCGGCAAAATCTATATTACGAAGTTAGGACTAAATCTAAGTCTGCTTACGCGGAATTATTAGAACTTGTGAGGGAAATTGATGGTTCGGCAATTATTTATTGTTTGACTCGGAAAAAGGTTGATGAACTCACCTTTAAACTACAAAATGATAAGGTTGGGGCTTTGGCTTATCATGCTGGTTTAAGTGACGAAGAACGTTCCCAAAACCAAACTCGCTTTATTCGTGATGATGTGCGTGTCATGGTGGCGACAATTGCCTTTGGTATGGGAATTAATAAGCCAGATGTGCGCTTGGTAGTTCATTTTGATTTACCACGTAATTTGGAAAGTTATTATCAAGAATCAGGTAGGGCGGGTAGGGATAGTGAACCTTCGCGTTGTACATTATTTTTCAATTTTAGTGATATTAAAACTATTGAATGGAGTATTAATCAAAAAACTGACCCCCAAGAACAGTTAATAGCCAAGCAACAATTACGTCAGGTAATTGATTATGCTGAAGGTACAGATTGCCGGCGGACAATTCAGCTTGGTTATTTTGGCGAAAGATTTCCGGGTAATTGTGGTAACTGTGATAATTGTCGTTATCCCAAACCAGTACAAGACTGGACAATTGAAGCCATGAAGTTTCTATCTTGTGTGGCGCGTTGTCAGGAAAGATTTGGGATGCTACATATTATTGAAGTGTTGCGGGGTGCAAAAACTCAGAAAATTCTGCAAAATAAACATGATCAGCTTTCTACTTACGGTATTGGTAAAGATAAAACTTTAGATGAATGGCGAATGTTGGGGCGTTCTCTGCTACATCAAGGGTTATTGGAACAAACCAGCGATGGTTACTCGGTTTTGAAACTTAACGCGTTGAGTTGGGAAGTGATGCGAAAACAACGTACAGTTTCTTTGGCTGTTCCCATCGCCCAAAAATTGAGTTTGATAGAGGGAAGCGAAAAAGCTATTGAGGCAGAAATATTATTGCAGAGGTTGCGATCGCTCCGCAAACAATTGGCTGATGCACAGTCTGTTCCGCCTTATGTTGTGTTTCCCGATTCTACCCTGAAGTTGATGGCTCAGGTACAACCGCAATCTTTAAATGAGTTTGCTAAACTTTCTGGGGTGGGTAGTCACAAACTCGCCCAATATGGGAAGAAGTTTCTCACAGAAATCAAAGCATACCGTCAAGAACAAGGTAAGCCGCAAGTAAAAGAATATTCTACAGATTCTATAGCTTTTAAGAATTTACCTACTGATACTGAGTTGGTGACGTTAAGGTTGCATCAAGAAGGTTTGAGTATTGCCGAAATTGCCCATAAACGTAATCTTAGTCCTTCAACGATTCTCAATCACCTGTCTAAGTTAATGGAGAAAAATCAGGCTGTAGATTTAAATCAGTTGGTTCCGTTAGAACATCAACAAAAAATTTGGCAAGTTTTAGAAGTTCTGGGTGATATTTCTCTAACTCCTGTTAAAGAACAATTGGGTGAAAATTATACTTTTGATGAGATTCGGCTAGTTAGGGAAAAGTGGCGGCGGGAAAATCGTAGTTGATGGCTTTGTTGATGATGGGGTGATTGTTTCGCGCAAAGGCAAGCCAGTGCGTTGGGCGGGTTCCCCGACTTGTAGCAACTGGCGCGCAAAGGCGCAAAGGCGCAAATAAGAAGAAGGAGTTTAAAATGGGCGATCGCCTATTGTTCTTTTTTTAAGTTTTGCTAAGAATGAGTTGCTGTTTGCAGATTTATGCTCATGCTGAAAACAAGCGCTCGCCTACGGCAGATACTAAGCAGCATCCATTACACCGGAGATTTCACTGCTAGACTCTGAAGATTGAATTGCCACTACTTGGGGTGCATCGCTTATAGATTTAGCAGCCATAACAGATAACAGCTTAGGTAGGCAAAGACAAACGACTGTATTTAGTAGGGTAAACAATAGACCATCCATGAAATTCATAGATATTATCCTCTTTTTCAAAACAAGCTTTTACTATTTCTTAGTTTGAAGCATAATTTGTCCAGCAATTATATATATATATAAATAATTTTAATTATCTTTTAAACTATATAAGTCAGATAAATGTTATCGATTAATATATATGGTAACCATCAATTTATCTATAAACTAAACTCGAAGCATGAAAAGATTGTATCATGAATTTACCGTGGTCAATCATCTAACTACAGTTATAAAACTATCTATCAAGTAATAGAAAA
The DNA here is from genome assembly GCA_022241785.1 of Cyanocohniella sp. LLY. Lineage (GTDB taxonomy): Bacteria > Cyanobacteriota > Cyanobacteriia > Cyanobacteriales > Nostocaceae > Cyanocohniella. Next base: position 17,954 of record JAKOMP010000070.1, read on the forward strand.
TAAGTAATAGGCAAGCACCTATTACCTATTAATCATACAAATAAAGATTAGTCGCTGATTAACAAATTTGTAGACTGTGGGACTTACGCACTCGCCACGAAGATTAAGGCTTTGAGATTGCTTCCCTCCGGTCACAATGACGGAAATACGTGGTTGGTTACGTAAGTCCTGGACTAATCTACCAATGGTTAGATATCTGACAAAAATTTAGTGCCACTAAAAAGCAGCATAATTCAATTCGTTCGTTGCTACATATTTTTCTAGCTGTAAGACAAGTAAGAAGTCGGTACAAATTATGCAGAGATTAGTACCTTCGGGCAACAAACTAACTCAGCGAACACTTGGAACAGAATTGAGGACTGAACCTACAAAATTGGTTACTTGTCAATATGTAAGTCGTACAATAAGGGAAACTGGTAGCTTCGATTGTACTTTTGCCTGATGTTGAACTTATTGACGACGCTTTCGTCGGCTTGGGTTGACGTACCAGAATCATGGAGAGGAATTTGGGCAATGCTAAACAGGCGACAGCATTGACTAGGGTTAGTAGTAAAGCATCCACTAAATTGATAGGTAATCACCCCCGTTGAAAAATAGGTGGTCTCTGTTTTTTGGTTCGCAAAACTTGAGCAACTAAATTATTAGTTAATCTATTGCTCGCAGTTTATATAACTTTACTTTAACATAAATTTTTATCAATACAACCGTTGGAGTTGTGAAATACCTTACACATTCGGCTATGTAGATAATCAGGAGAAGTATTATAGCCTAATAGCAGAAAAATCTGTTAACAAGGTAGTTTACTATATTTAGGTGATGTGTTATGACCAACATCCAACCTGCCCCTTCTTATTTATCTAATATTACCAAGCGAGAAAGCCAAGAATTACAGCGTTTGGTAGATTACAGCAATGTAGTTTCATTACCAGAAATTTGGCCCTTGGCAGCCCAGCGATTTGGTGATGTTGTGGCCCTGCACAATCCCCACACTACACCAGAGGTAAAAATTACTTATGCCCAGCTAGTGGAGCAAATTCAACAATTTGCGGCTGGGTTGCAAGCGTCCGGAGTCCAAGCAGGCGATCGCATTTCTTTAATTGCCGATAATAGTCCCCGGTGGTTTATTGCCGATCAAGGTATGATGACGGCTGGGGCGGTGAATGCAGTGCGTAGTTCCCAAGCCGAACGCGAAGAATTATTATTTATCGTGGCCAATAGTGGTAGTACAGTGTTGGTAGTGCAGGATTTAAGCACCCTAGATAAATTGCGCGAACGCCTGGATGATCTCCCCATTCAATTGATTGTCTTACTTTCCGATGAAACGCCACCAGCAGCAGCCACCCCCAAAGTGGTGAATTTTCCTCAATTGCTAGAAATTGGTGCTAATCATACTCTGGTGCGAGTACCACAAAAAGCCGATACTTTAGCTACTTTAATTTATACATCAGGCACTACAGGCAAGCCCAAGGGGGTGATGCTTTCTCATAGCAACTTATTACACCAAGTCAAAACCCTGGGTACTATAATACAACCCCAAGCAGGAGACATCGTTCTCAGTATCCTTCCTTCTTGGCACAGTTACGAACGCAGCGGTGAGTATTTCTTATTTTCTCAAGGTTGTACGCAAATTTATACCAACTTGCGTTATGTCAAACAAGATTTAAAAGAATTTAAACCGCATTACATGATAGCTGTACCGCGCCTCTGGGAATCGATTTATGAAGGAGTGCAAAAGCAGTTTCGCGAACAACCCGCAAGCAAGCAACGCCTGATTAAGTTTTTATTGGGCATGAGTGAGAAATATGTCAAAGCCCGCAGCATTGCCCACGGATTAAATTTAAATCATCTTCATGCCTCAGGACTGGAGCGATTAACCGCGAATATACTCACATTTGTCTTTTTACCCTTTCATGCACTAGGAGAACGCCTAGTTTATGCCAAGGTGCGCGAAGCCACGGGCGGACGCATCAAGCAAGTAGTTAGTGGTGGTGGGGCGTTACCAAGACACATAGATAACTTTTTTGAAATTATTAATGTCGAGATTTTGCAGGGTTATGGCTTAACAGAAACCTCTCCTGTGACGAATGCGCGGCGTCCTTGGCATAATATGCGGGGTTCATCTGGTCAACCAATTGCCGGCACACAAGTGAAAATTGTCGATCCGGAAACGAAAACGCCTTTACCGATGGGACAACGCGGTTTGGTGCTATTAAAAGGGCCACAAATCATGCAAGGCTATTACCAGAATCCAGAAGCCACAGCGAAAGTCATCGATCCTGAAGGCTGGTTTAATAGCGGCGATTTGGGTTGGGTCACACCACACAATGATTTAGTGCTGACTGGTAGAGCAAAAGATACAATTGTTTTGACCAATGGAGAAAACATCGAACCGCAACCAATTGAAGATGCCTGTTTGCGATCGCCCTACGTTGATCAAATCATGCTTGTTGGACAAGACCAGCGCAGCCTTGGTGCTTTAATTGTGCCTAATATTGAAGCCGTAGAAAAATGGGCCGAAAGTCAAAATCTGCAACTGCGGCCATCAGAAGAAAAACCCTCAGGTTCCAGCACATCTGTTGACCTGGAGAGTAAAATGATCCAGGACTTGTTTCGGCAAGAATTGAATCGGGAAGTGCAAAATCGTCCAGGTTACCGCCCGGATGACCGCATAGGCCCCTTCAGGCTGATTCAAGAGCCGTTTTCTATGGAAAATGGCTTGATGACACAAACCCTGAAAATCCGGCGGCACGTGGTTGCAGAACGCTATCACGATACTATTGACGGAATGTTTACCCGATAATTATTCCACTTGCCAACTATTAGAGTGAACGTGAAACTTTATGGATGTCTCCAACCCTCAACTACTTTTAAAGCGCGTCGTTAACGTCAAAGTCATTGTCACTCCCCTGTGGAAAGAGGAAGTACAACAGCAATTGCAAGGACAGATCAATCAAAGTGATCAGCAACTGCAACAGCTAGATTCTGAAGGACAAAGAGCGATTTCCGCGATTCAAAAGCAGAGTTTACAACCACCCGGCCCCCAAACTCTCCAACAAATTGACAATATCCAACTCCAAGTCAATCAAAAGAAAAGTGAACTGCTAGAGCAAAAAAATCAACTGCTGCAAAACCTCCAGCAAGTGCAGTTTCTCGAATTGGATCAAGAAGTCAATCAATTTCAAATGGAAGGCTTTTTCCGGGTGGAAAAGGGTGATAACTTGATTAGCAAAATGCAAGTCGAAATCGTGCTGCGCGATGGCATTGTCGAAGACATTCGCGGCGATATTTGATAGTTAACTCCTCACACCAACTTGCCTACTGGCAACTTTGAGTTAACCCTTGATAAAGGCGACTCCCAGCGCGACATCGTGTTTGGGAGCCAGCCCACACAATTTGCCAGATAGGCGGTGAACTGACTAAGAGCGATCGCCCAAAAGTTGTCATTTCTATGCGATATTTAATTGTATCAACTGCATCATTTTCATCAGTAGAAGTTTGCGTAATTTTTACTAAAACTTGATTTTGCTCGGGATAAACTACTTCTACTTTGCGCTTTTTGTCTGCTGATATTTTATCTTCAACAGCATTCACGGCTAGGGTAGCCGGGTCACTACCCTGAAGAGTAGAGTTGATACTTTCTAACGGTATGTTTTTATACTGATAACGCTCAGGATGTGTTTTAACATCTTGAGAATGTTGTATGGTCGCAACTTGCTGTTGTTGACCATTGCCATTTTCCCCAATTTCGACAGATTGTTGGTGCTGATTGAAATAAAAGTTAGTACCAGCAGTGGCAAAGATACTCAGTACCAGAATTAAAAAAAATTTCCACTTTACTGAAGTCATAAGACTAAACAGAAATTTCCAACGGGTCAAATAAACATTTATAGCAATCCTATTGAAGTTTGGAAAAATTGCGATCGCTATTGCATAGTCAAACACAAATGTTTACAATAGGGGTTTGACAAAAATGTATATTGTCAATATTCAAAGACCTTAATTATATTTTGAAGGTTCCAAGGGTCATTTGTTAATCATCCTTTGGAGAGATGAAGACGATTTATTAGTCGTTAAAAAATTTCTTCCCCCCAATCCCCAGTCCACTAAAATAGAAAATTTCAACCCTAAAACTCCTCAGCCGAGATACAATTCTATCTGGCAAAAGCTGTTAAAGTCCATAAACCATTGATTCTAGAACCACCATATGAGCATTCACGAAGTATTTATGCCGGCGCTGAGTTCCACAATGACCGAAGGAAAAATCGTTTCCTGGGTGAAATCGCCAGGCGATAAAGTGGAAAAAGGCGAAACCGTGGTGGTTGTGGAGTCAGATAAGGCAGATATGGATGTGGAATCCTTCTACGAGGGATATCTGGCTCACATCATAGTAGACGCTGGTGATACTGCGTCTGTAGGGTCGGCGATCGCCTACGTAGTCGAAACCGAAGCCGAAATAGAAACCGCCAAGTCTATGGCTAATTCCGGTAGCGCTGCGTCCACTCCCGCCTCCACTCCCGAACCAGTAGCAGCCACCGCCTCTGTAACGACACCCGTCACCGCTAGTCAAAACGGTTCTAACCACCGAGAAGGAAGACTTGTAGTTTCACCCCGCGCCCGCAAGTTGGCCAAAGAACTTAAAGTCGATTTAACGACTCTTAAAGGTAGTGGCCCCTACGGTCGCATAGTCGCTGAAGACGTAGAATCTGTGGTTAATCAAGGCCAGCCAGCCACCACAAAATCCACACCAACACCCACAATCACCCCAACCCCTGTACCAACACCTGCACCTGCACCCGTACCAGTAGCAGTTGTACCTGGTCAAACAGTTCCTCTAACTACCTTCCAGCAAGCCGTAGTCCGGAACATGGTAGCGACATTATCTGTGCCAGTCTTCCGTGTGAGTTATACAATTACCACCGATGGCTTAGATAAACTTTACAAACAAATTAAATCCAAAGGCGTGACAATGACAGCGCTATTGGCTAAAGCCGTAGCGGTAACATTACAAAAACATCCATTATTAAACGCCAGTTATTCCGAACAAGGCATTGTGTATCATTCTGGTATCAACATTGCCGTAGCTGTAGCAATGGATGACGGGGGATTAATTACACCAGTGTTGCAAAATGCAGACATGGTAGATATTTATTCTATTTCTCGCACTTGGAAATCCTTGGTAGACCGTGCTAGGGCAAAACAACTGCAACCCGAAGAATACAACAGTGGTACATTTACCCTTTCTAATTTGGGTATGTTTGGTGTTGACACATTTGACGCTATTTTACCTCCCGGACAAGGCTCAATTTTAGCGATCGGTGCATCTCGCCCTCAAGTTGTAGCCACAGGCGATGGTTTATTTGGCGTGCGCCAACAAATGCAGGTAAATATTACTTGTGACCACCGCATTATTTACGGCGCCCATGCTGCGGCCTTCTTGCAAGATTTAGCAAAATTGATTGAAACCAATCCTCAATCTTTAACAATGTAGATCGTAAAAGATACCAAATTTTATGTAGAGACGTGGCCATGCTGCGTCTCTTTTAATTAGCTAGTTAATATCGCCGTGACATACGACAACACCCTTAAATATCTAGTTGAGCAGTATCCAGAAGACTTCATCAGCTACTTACTCGCTTTCGACCCAACAGATATCCAAATTCTGCAAACAGAATTAAATCAAGAACCCATCCGTGCTGACTCAGTTATCTTTTTGCAAACCGCCAATCAAATACTGCATTTAGAATTTCAGACATTACCTACATCGACTCCACCCTTACCACTGCGGATGTTAGATTACTGGGTGCGACTGTATCGACAGTATCAGTGCGACATTGAGCAAGTAATTATTTTTCTCAAACCCACAACTTCAGAAGCCGTATTTGTAGACCAATTTACTGCCCGAAATACTACCCATCGCTACCGTGTCATTCGCATGTGGGAACAAAACCCCGAACCGTTGCTAGCATCTCCTGGTTTATTACCTTTAGCAACTTTAGCGCGGACAGATGCACCTGAAACTTTACTGCAACAAGTGGCAAATCAAATGAGTATGATTAAAGAAACAGCCACCAAACAAAGCATATCAGCATGTACCCAAATTCTAGCAGGGTTGGTATTTGAACCAGAACTCATTCGTCAGCTTTTAAGGAAAGAAACCATGAGAGAATCTGCCATTTATCAAGAAATTCTCCAAGAAGGGCTTCAAGAAGGAAGAGAACAAGGAAGACAATCGGAACTGAGATTAGTAATGCGTATATTAACCCGTCGCCTCGGTTTAATTAATCCCCAAGTAGAATTGAGACTGCAAGATTTATCCCTTGTTCAATTAGAAAACTTAGGTGAAGTATTATTAGATTTCGCAACTGAAACTGACTTGGTTAATTGGCTAAATCAATTACAAAATTAACTTACTTCAGTTTCCCTTTGTGTCTAAAAAATAAAAAAGTGGGCATTGCCCACCTAAAAAAATCATCCCTTTACACAAACTACTTGCTTAAGTGTTGCCACAACTTCCACTAAATCTGCTTGATTTTCCATAACTTGGTCTATGGGCTTATAAGCACCAGGAATTTCATCCAAAACACCTGTATCCTTGCGGCATTCTACACCCTGAGTTTGCTCAATCAAATCATCAAGTGTATAGGCATTTTTTGCCTTGTTTCTAGACATTAAACGCCCTGCACCATGAGAGCAAGAACAGAAACTATGAGCATTACCTTTACCTTTGACAATGAAAGACTTTGCCCCCATTGAACCGGGAATAATGCCATAATCTTCAGTCTGGGCGCGGACTGCACCTTTACGAGTCACATACACATCCTCATTAAAATGCACTTCTTTTTCGGCGTAATTGTGGTGACAATTTACCTGTAATAGAGGTTTAGTTGCTTTTCCACCCGCCAAATGCTTCTCGATGATGTGCTTAAAACGCGCCATCATCACATCACGGTTAAAACGTGCGTAGTCTTGCGCCCACTGTAAATCATGCCAATAAGCTTGAAATTCTGGTGTCCCAGCTACAAAGTATGATAGATCAGGATCAGGCAATTTATTACCTGCCATTTTAGCCAACTCTTTGGCTGTACTAATATGGCACTGGGCTAGCTTATTACCAATATTGCGGGAACCAGAATGCAACATTAACCAAACTTGGTTTTCTGTATCGAGGCATACTTCTATAAAGTGATTTCCTCCGCCAAGAGAACCCATTTGTCTCATGGCTTTGCGTTGCAAATCTTGCACACCTGGATGCAATTCGGAAAAATCACCCCACCGTTGCCAATTAGTAGCAGATTTTTCTACATCTTTATTTTCATTAAAGCCAGTAGGAATTGCTGCTTCAATATCTAGGCGAATTTTCTTTAATTTGCCTTCGAGTTGTTCACCTGTAAATGGCGTTTTGATGGCGCACATTCCGCAGTTATGAACAAATACCCCAGCTTTTAGGGCAAAGTTATGGTACTCTGGCACGGTCAAACAGTAAACATCTTCTGTGTAATTTAAAGGAATTACTGCTACAACTTTGTGATTGCACTGATGTTCTTTCCGGCGATGGTTATGTAATCCAATGGGAGTTTTAATTTCTGCCCCACAAATATCACAAGTATAGTATCGGTTAGCAATTTCCTGTGATTTTGCCCTTCCTTTTTCACTTTTATTGTATTGGACTAAATATTCTTTACCTCGCAAACCATTACCTGCAACTGCATTTTGAAAGTGTTCTGGTTGCTGTTGCATGTATTGAGTAATATTTCTTGTTCCTCTCTCTGCATAATATTTATATCCTGCGGGAGTTTTTGCTTTTTGAGCTAAAGAAGCTATTCTTCTTGCTTCAAACTCTGGAGACTGCCAATGTTGATTACGTTCTACTAAAGAGCGATGATAAGTAGAATGATCGCCATCGCCCATAAACTCCAAATTATCTGGTCGATTATCAGATTCCTGGAAATTGCGATGATGAATGACTGTTCTTTGTCCCACAAATTGGGGAATCTTGCTGAGTAAACCAGACCTGGCAATAACCCAATCCGCTTTTTGCCACCTACCAGAGTATGTTTGGGCAATTAAGGTATAGCCATCTTTGTCAGTTTTGGAATAGAAGGGCATTAAGGAAGTCCCAGATGAAAGCAACTGAGCTTCTTGGTAAGAGCCATCCCGCAACATGAACTGGTGATCTGGGGTACAAATAACTTCTTCACCATTACCCAAAATCACTTTTACCAGAGAAGCATTACGTCTGGTCAATTTAGCCGTTGCTGGCGCCGCCACAATTTTTCCTGTGGGGGTACAAGCGTAGACAAAAAACTCTTTCCCCCCATCGGTTAGGTCTTTTAGGCGATAAGACTGACCATCAACTATAGGAATTAAGGTATCTCCCACAAAGCAACCAATATCTACACCGACAGCAGCAGGGATAATTGCCTCTTTGGTAGCAATGACGGAACCAACTAAAGCACCTTTACCTAAATGAACATCTGGCATTAAGGCGACATGTTTAAACACAAATGGTAGTGATGCCACATTTTTTGCCATTTTGGTTTCATCTGACCCCAAAGGGTGATTTGCCCAAGATAAAACAGGATATGGGGTAGTAATTTCTAACTTTTCGTAGGGCATTTTTTTATCAGGAATAGGGAATGGGAAGAATAATTTTTAAATTTCAGGTCGTTAAGGGTTTTATACTACATTTGTACTACAAAACCTAATTAAGTGTCAAGGCGATCGCATCTAGGTGCAGGAGCCGCCATCGCCTGAGAATGTATTAAAATTTGTAAAGGCAATGACTCTGGGTAAATCATGGCAACAAAGCAAAACACTCTCTGGGAAATGTTTCTATCGCCTGTAGTACGGCTGTTAATTGATGAGGAGCAGTTGCGGCGTTACGCTAAGAGTATTGATTGGGAACAAGCAAGCGATCGCTTGCAACAATCTGATGTCATCATCCCCCCGTACTACAATAATCAAAACTTTCACGGCATTGAAGGCGGATATCTCAACCCCGGTGCGGCGGTTTCCTACGATGCCATTACTCAATACGTTCTCCCACCCAGCGAAACTGTAGTACGCCAAGCTTTAATTGATGCTATCAAGGTGAAGCCACGACGCATACTCGATTTAGGCTGCGGTACAGGTACCACAACTTTGATGTTAAAACAGGCATTTCCCCAAGCCGAAGTTATAGGTTTAGATTTATCACCTTATATGCTGGTGAGGGCAGAAGATAAAGCCCAAAGTGCTGGGTTAGATATACTCTGGCGACATGGTAATGCGGAAACAACTAATTTCCCGGACGCTGCTTTTGACTTAGTAACAGCTTCTTTACTATTTCATGAAACACCAACTGTAGTCTGTCAGGCAATTCTACGAGAAAGCTTTCGATTACTGGTAACTGGTGGGCAAGTATTAATTCTCGATGGGAATCAGAATACCCTAAGGCAGTTAGATTGGCTCAATAATGTATTTGAAGAACCATATATTCGTGAGTATGCTGCTGACAATTTAGACGCGCGTATGGGTGCAGCGGGGTTTGAAGCCGTGCGAACTCAAGATGTATGGTGGATGAATCAGCTAACTAGCGGCGTGAAACCAATTTCTCAGGATACTCGCCAGTACACACCAACACCAATAGATCACACAATAGATAATAATGATTTGGAGGACTTTGGATCTCCAGTGTTTGGCATAACGGCATGAGTTTAAAGGCAGTTCTATTTGATTTTAATGGCGTGATCATTAACGATGAGCGCATCCACCTACAACTAATAGATGAGATTCTCATCGAGGAAAATCTACAACCCCAAAAGGTAAGTGAGCGTCAAGCTTCCCTGGGCAGAAGCGATCGCGCTTGTTTTCAAGAACTGCTGACGAATCGCGGTAGAGTAGCGACAGAAGAGTATTTAACTCAGTTGCTGCACCGTAAAGCCCAAGCTTATGTGCAAGAACTCGAAAAATTCGACAAATTACCGTTGTATCCAGGTGTAGAAGATTTAATTTATCAGGTGCGTTTGCGTCATCTGCAAATAGGCTTAGTTAGTGGTGCTATTCGTCAAGAAATAGAACTAGTACTTGAACACGCCAATCTAGCTGAATATTTTACAATTATTGTCGCGGGTGATGATATCACTACCAGTAAACCCCAACCCGATGGTTATTTGCTGGCAGTGGAAAGATTCAACCACAAATATCCCGATTTGCATCTCCAACCACAAGAGTGTCTGGTAATTGAAGATACACTACCAGGAATCCAAGCAGCCAAACAAGCACAAATGCAAGTAGTTGGTGTAGCGCACACATACCCGTTTCATATGCTTCAGCGTTGCTGTAACTGGACTGTAGATTATCTCATTGATTTAGAATTGGAACGAGTCCAGGAAGTATATTCGCAAAAACAAGTGAAACTTACTGTGCCTGAGTGTTAAGATATGGTATGTGTATCAGAGTGTATAACTCTGCATTCACAAGGGGAATTAGCTCAGTTGGTAGAGTGCTGCGATCGCACCGCAGAGGTCAGGGGTTCGAGTCTCCTATTCTCCATTTGTACATTCGCACATTATATGTCGCAATTCGCAAATTGGTGTCGTTATTTGCACATTAATGTCGCTTTCGCTAATTTGTGTCGCTAATTCGATTATATTAACTTTTCGCAAATTAAAGTCGTATTTTTTAGTCATTAACTGTGAAATTTATGGCAAGCGAATTATTTCCCCAACATTTGTTCGATCGCAGCACTCCTTTCAACCCTCCTAATAATTCATGTATACCTATTAACTTAAATAAAAAATTAACCCAATTGTTTTGAAGCTTTCAACCCACCCCTAGTCGGGATGGTTGTTGAAACCCGAATCAGCAGTAGCGTTAAATGCTAATGCCCTCTTTCAACCCACCCCTAGTCGGGATGGTTGTTGAAACTTTGGTTAACCTTCTTTTGCACAGCTTCATAAGTACCCTTTCAACCCACCCCTAGTCGGGATGGTTGTTGAAACCCTGTCCTGTGTAAAGCGAAATTAGCTAGTCAAGACTTTCAACCCACCCCTAGTCGGGATGGTTGTTGAAACCGCGCCCGTCTAGACCCTTGCCAATACAGGTTTCCAGATGCGATTTTGGCAAACCTGTTTAAATACCTGCTTTTTCTGCTCTCAAGTGAGGGCATTCCTTAATACTCAAATGAGTCAAATCAATACTGGACAAGGGATTCTATGTTTTGGCAGACCCCCTGGGTTTTTGCCCCCGCTTATGGTTTGCCAAAAAAATATTTAGGAGGGTTCCCCCGACGAAGGGGGTGATTCAGTAGCCACCACTGTGGTAATCCACACCGTTATAAATAACGGCTACAGCTAAAGCCTTACTCCTTATTGCTGGGAGCGCACCTATCCTATCTATAGAATTCTACAGATAGCAGCATCAGAAGCGGGCAGCTACCAGGGTCAGAAAGCATGACGAACCGCCAACCTAACCCAGATTTTTCACAGTACATTGGCTCCAAAGAGCATGAACTGCGGCGCTGTTATATCTATATTATATTTTCAAGGTTCGGATGGGTAAATTAAACTAAAGCGGCTTGGCGTTCTTGGTAAGCAAAGAGAGCTAAATCTCGCGCTTTGTCTTCTGGACTGCCTCTGATTGGCTGTGTACCAATTTCCGTAGAAATTCCGGCTTTTGCAGCTTTGCATTGAATACTTTCAATTAAGCGTCCATAACTCCAGCGATGAACGCTTATCCGGTATTGTTTGGCATATTTTTGTTGACCTTCTTTGTAGCCGGGACATTTTTTCTCTGCTCTGGATTGGATTTCACTAGTGATTTGCTCCCGCATATCAGAGAGTTTTGGGACAACTATGCTACCTACTTGATAAGTTTTGGCGATCGCCACAATTGCATCAGCCAATAATCTATCCACATATTGCCCTAACTCTGATTCTCCAAAGGAGTTGGGCGCATTCTGTTTCTGAGCTTTATGACGTTCGTGAGATAGGCGTTGCTGTTGTTGTCGCTGGCGATTAAGAAGGTTGTAGTGTTTGCCAAGCAGTTGTTTGACGCTGCGATAAGCTAGAACTTCATTTTTAACAACATCCACTACAGCTAGTGTTACTGGCTTTTCTAGACCAAAACTAACACCAACTAAGATTGAGGGTTGACCTTGATAGTTAGGCTTGCTGGGACGAGGGAAAGGGTTATTAATCCTATCTAGCGTGGATTGCTGACGAGTGATAAAAGCTTGCTGTTTATCATTGAGGTCTTCTTTCTGTTTCGCTTTTGTTAAAGTTTCGGTTATTTTTGTGCTTTTCTCATCGACTACCTGTTGAGTGCCTTCAGTAGTCCACATCCGAGTATCTAAAGTACAGTAAAGATGCAGTTGATTTACTTTCCAGGGTTCACCTTTTTCTTTTCCTGGCGACCAAGCAAGCCTTCCTGAACGCAGCGTAAACAAACTGCTTGAGTATTTGTTTTTACTATTACGTTTAATTTCTTGATCTTCTAGAAAGCGTTGAAAGTAGTGTAAATGACGCTTATCGCAGTAAATTTCAAACGTAAGTTTCCCCAAGCCATTGAATCGAACAAAGAGACGACCTTTGTCATTTTTTAACCATGTCATATCTTCGTTAGATTCGTAAGCTACTGGAAAAGGAACATTAGCAGTTTTTCTTAAAAGTGCTGCTTGCCAAGCTTTTGTCTCATTTTCATTTTGAGGTACATTGGCTGTAGCCATTTCTAAAGTTTCTAGCCACTCTTCTCCTGTCAAGTCTCTACCTTTAGGTAAACGGCTTTGGAGTTGGTCTTTTAATCGCTCAATTTCTATTTCCTTTTTGCGTTTATTTCTAGTAAATTCTTCTGGGTCTTCGTTGAGTTCACTGATTTGACAGTTATTTTTTAAGAGGAATACTAAGGCGCAACGAGTAAGAGGATCTTGTGTTTCTTCGTAAGTGTTAATAAGTATTTGGAAAAGTGAATATTTTTTAGATTTTTTTTCCTTTCTCTGGTTGTTATTCTGCTCGGACTGAGTAGTAAATTTGCTAAGAAGTTCGGTGGCTTTAGTACGAATTACATCTAAGCTACACTGGCTTTCTTGTTCGAGTTCAAGATCACTTTTGAGAATTTTGAGCCAACGTTCTTTCCCTTCTATTTGGCGCTTTCTTCGTTTTTGCAAAGCGAACCAAGATTTATATACATAATCTACTAGAGCGATCGCAGAAGTGTAAAAGCGTCCAGGTTGACCAGCAAAACGCTCTTGAGTTTTGAGGGAATTAACAAGTGTTTTGAGTACTTCAGTAGGTATTTTGCCTTTTTGTAGCCAGGTTTCAAAATCTGGGTGTTTTCCTAGCCTTACCAAAATTTCATTTATAAATGGTGTATTTTTATCAGCCATCAGTTCCCACAGCCAGCGGAAGGTTTCTTCTTCAGCAACCATGCGACATGAAATTGTCATAAAGTTCATGGTGTCCTCAGCTTTGCAGATTTGATGAAATTAACAGAGTTTTTATTATTTTGATTTTTATATTATAGCGCAATGACGCAATAGCGCAATGACGCAAATGTTTTTTTACTGAGAGGCTGTGCAAAAATAAAAGCCGCAAGCTTTGGCTTCAAATGAGGATGGCAGAAGAAACTAGAGAAGTTCGGGGGAGAGTCCCTAAAGATATAAAAATCGCGTTTGAAATCGCCTGTGCGCGTCTGGAATTGACCCAGACTGCGGCTTTGGAGGAGGCGATTAGAGATTGGTTGCAAAAAAAAGATACCTCTGCTGGTGGAGAGTCACAGGGGAGTTAAAGAGTTATGGTCAAAAATACTGAAGTTTTTGTATAATATATACCGTAAGTTTTTTTTGATTACTGCTTTGTCAGCCTTTGTGAAAAAGCGAGGTTTACACCTACATCAATCGATAAGTTCAATCTAGGCTGAGGAATTTTAGATTGCATTAACTATGTAATGTTTTTGACCGTGGCGTAGCACTGAATTACACGCTCATTTCTCCTTGTAGGTGCAAAGTTATGAGCCAAGCTATTAATATTAAAAATCCCACAGTAAAGCTAAATGTTTGAGCAAACTTTTAAAAATATTGATGATGTTCTCTGGAAAGAGGCGGGTTGTACTACAGAGTTAGATTACACCGAGCAAACCTCTTGGCTGCTGTTTCTGAAGTATTTGGATGATTTGGAGCAGGAAAGGGCGTTAGAGGCGGAACTGGCTAGCAAGCCATACGAATTTATTATTGATGAGGCGCATCGTTGGTCGGCTTGGGCAGCACCGAAAAAACCGGATGGTACTTTGGATCATGATCATGCGCTGATTGGTGATGATCTAATTGATTATGTCAACCGCAAGTTATTCCCATATTTACAGAGTTTCAAGCAACGGGCTACTAGTCCAGACACAATCGAATATAAGATTGGGGAAATTTTTAGCGAGATTAAGAATAGGTTTCAAAGCGGCTACAGCTTGCGGGATGCGCTGGAATATATTGATGAGCTACGGTTTCGATCGCAACAGGAGAAACACGAGCTATCGCATCTCTATGAAGCCAAAATCAAAAATATGGGTAATGCAGGGCGTAATGGTGGGGAATATTACACGCCGCGTCCGTTGATTCGGGCAATCATTCAGGTAGTAAAGCCGAAGATTGGCGATCGCATTTATGATGGTGCTTGCGGTTCGGCGGGGTTTTTGTGTGAGTGTTACGACTATTTACGTCGGGGTAAGCTGACAACAAAAGAGCTTGAGATACTTCAAAAACATACGTTTACGGGTAAAGAAAAGAAAAGTTTGGCGTATGTGATTGCCATCATGAATATGATTTTGCATGGCATTGATGCGCCGAATATTATCCACACCAACACGCTGACGGAAAATCTCAGTGATATTCAAGACAAGAATCGTTTTGATGTCATTTTGGCTAATCCGCCATTTGGGGGGAAGGAACGCAAGGAAGTACAGCAGAATTTCCCGATTAAAACTGGGGAAACAGCGTTTCTGTTTTTGCAGCATTTTATCAAAATGCTGAAGATGGGCGGTAGGGCGGCGGTGGTAATCAAAAACACGTTTCTGTCAAATTCGGATAATGCTTCGCGGGCGTTGCGTCAAGAGCTTTTGAGTAGTTGCAATCTGCACACAATTTTGGATTGTCCGAGTGGGACTTTTATCGGGGCTGGGGTAAAAACGGTTGTTCTGTTTTTTGAGAAAGGAAAGCCCTTCGATTCCGTTCAGGGAACGCCTTTATTTTCTCAGGGAAAACCTTTAAATGAGGGAATGGCGACTCAGCAAATTTGGTATTACCAACTCGCTCCAGGGCGGAATATGGGTAAAACTAATTCCCTGAATGATGAGGATTTGCGCGAGTTTGTAGAGTTACAGGCTACGTTTGCAGAAACAGAAAAATCTTGGCTGGTGGATATTGCTGATATTGATCGCGAGTCATTCGATCTATCAGTGAAAAATCCGAATAAGGCTGAGGAATCGGCGTTACGAGAACCGCAGGAAATTATAGATGAAATTGCGGCTTTGGATGCGGAGAGTGCAGAGATTCTGGCGGGGATTGGGGGAATTTTATGAGAAAAGGTTGGGTAAAAACAACAGTTGAAAAACTTGTTAATCAGAAGATTATAGAAAAACCCCTTGACGGAAATCACGGTGAAATTCATCCTAAAAAATCAGATTTTACTGAATCTGGCATACCATTTGTAATGGCTTCAGACTTAGTTAAAGGTGCAGTCAATCAAGAAACTTGCAATTTTATAAGTCGAGAACAGGCTGGCTCTTTGCGAAAGGGTTTTGCTAAAAATGGAGACGTTCTACTTTCGCACAAAGGTACAATTGGCAGGTCTGCGATTCTCCAGACTTCTCTAGATTATGTAGTGCTGACTCCACAAGTCACATACTACAGAATTCTGGATAATTCAGTACTTGATAACCGCTTCTTATACTATTCGTTCCATAGCCCAAAATTTCAAAATGAAATTAAAAAGATTGCAGGGGCTGGATCTACTCGTGCTTACATCGGCATAACCCAACAATTGCAGTTGCATATTCCTATCGCGCCTATCGCCGAACAAAAGCGGATTGTGGCGATTTTGGATGAGGCGTTTGAGGGGATTGATAGAGCGATCGCAAACACCGAAAAAAACCTCGCCAACTCCCGCGAATTATTTGAAAGCTATCTAAACACCATCGGGAGCATCCCACTTTTTTGAATGTCATTGCGAACGCAACGAAGTGGAGTGTTCGCGTAGCGTGCCGGAGGCTCTAGCAATCGCATGGTTTTATTCTTAGTGCGAGACTTTGCGATTGCTGAGTCGCAAAGCGACACGCTACGCGAACGTCGTTCCTCCTCGCAATGACATTTATTCTCTAGGTGCTAA
>JAKOMP010000071.1 GCA_022241785.1 Cyanocohniella sp. LLY
TCCCTGCTCCCTGCTCCCTGCTCCCTGCTCCCTGCTCYCCGCTCCCTGCTCCCCGCTCCCCTGCCTCTTTTCCTACTCCCCACTCCCCTGACTTGGTGAAATACGTTCAATGGGAATCAGCGCTTCCATCACCGCTTTCACAACTGGTGCAGCCACCGTAGAACCGTAAGCATTGGCTCCTTTTGGCTCATCTGCTACTGCCAAAACCACATAGCGGGGAGACTCTACTGGCAAGATACCCACAAAGCTGGTAATTCTAGCATTAGCAATATAGCCACCATTAGGACTAGCTTTTTGCGCTGTACCTGTTTTACCACCAATGCGATAACCCGGAATTTGTGCAGCCTTACCAGTGCCTTTTGAAACCACAGTTTCCATCATTTCCACCACAGTTTGGGCTGTCGCTGGGGAAAAAATTTGGCGTGGTGTGGGGCGTTCTGGTGCATAATGCATCTGCCCATTGGTATCAACTAGCCCTTGGACTACATGGGGTGTGACCAATTTACCCCCATTAGCTAAAGCTGCGTGCATTTGCACCAACTGTAACGGTGTCAAAGAGAAACCTTGCCCAAAAGATGTAGTTGCGGCTTCAATGGGCGAACCGAGAAATTTCGTTTGACCTTTAAACTGTCCACGAACTTCAAACGGCAAATCTGTCTCTATAGTTTGCCCTAATCCTAAGCGTTCTAGCCAATTGTAATAAACAGAGGGTTTCATTTGTTGAATGATCCGCACCATGCCAATATTGCTGGAAGTTTGGAGAATTTGAGCAATGTCGATATTCCCATAACTATTGCGCTGGGCATTTCTGATAGTGTGACTACCGATGCGAATCGAACCGGGATCATTAAACACATCATCTGGTTTAATGGCACCATTTTCTAGAGCGATCGCCACATTCAACGGCTTAAAAGTTGATCCCGGCTCATAAAGATCCGCCACTGTCCAGTTTCTAAATAAAGAAACATCAGATTTGGAGTATTCATTGGGGTTATAGGTGGGATAAGACACCAAAGCCAGTAAAGAACCATCCAAGGCATCCATGACAATTACCGCCCCCCGTTTAGCCTGAAACTTATCCATTTGGTCTTTGAGAGCAGTACGGGCAGCCCTTTGCAAACGACTATCAATAGTTAATTGCAATCGCAAGTCATCAAAATTTAAAAATCCTTCTGGTGCATGATTTGGTAGTAGTCGCCCGTTTCCTGAACGGCTCAACCGCACCGTCTGCACAGAACGTTCTAATAATTTTTCTTGACTATATTCCACACCAGCCTGACCACGACGGTCAATATTTACATAGCCCACTACATCAGCAACCAAATCCTGTTGTGGATAAAATCGAGAGTATTTTTGAGTCAATTCTAAGCCATTTAAGCGCAAAGATCTAATGCGATCGGCAACTACTTCTGGTAGGGAAGAAGCCAGTGTAATTCCACTTTTTCGGCTTTGAAAAGTTTTCACCAAGTCAGCAGGGGTTTTATCCAGGATGGGGGCCAAGCGTTCTGCCATTTTTTCCTGAGACTGACTAAACAACTTGGGATGGGCATACAAAATATAAACAGGACGGTCAACGGCCAACACATCATTACTGCGGTCTACCACCAGGCGACGCGGAACAAAAGGCCGTAGATTCACCATTTGCTGATTGCGCGCCCTCTGGGTTAACTTTGGCCCCTGGATAATTTGCAGTTGATATAAATTAATAGCCAATCCCAAACCAGCAGCCATTAATATGCCCCATACCACGAACAATCGGGATTTAGTGCTTTGTATCTGGTCTGGAGTATTAGCGCTAAACCTAGCCATAAATCCTCGTTTAGACGCTTTTTGGCGTTTTTTCAACGATGGATTCCGAAAGTTTCTAAATTTTAATCTACTTGGTGACTTTTGCATTGACCTGCTCAGTATCAAATGGCTTAGTTATGTTGACCGTGCCAATTTTTAAGTGGGAATTTGGGATTTTGGATTAACCCTTAATACCCCAGTGGCGAAGAAGTTTGCTGCTGCATTGCTTGATTTGGCACGGCAGGAATTATGGGCTGAGAACTAGCAGATGGAGGAGGGGACGTGGGTAAGAAAAGTGTCCGCTCTGGTGTTGGCGATATAAGACCTGATGTTTGCTTTTCTGCTTCTTCAGCCATTTGATTCTTCAAGGAGGCATTGGTTGTGGTTAACTGGCGCTCATAAAGTTGGAAATCTTGTAGTTTACGATACCCCTGACCCCACGAATCTTGGGAATATACTGTCAAACCATAAACAACCAAAGTTGCACTTACTAATAAAAACGCCACAACTGAAGAATAACGATGTGAAGTGTACAACCGCAGTAACCAAAAAGGTGCCGCTCCCGAATTTGGCACTACAGGCACGTTTAAGATGCCAGACTGCGGTTTGACCTGTGCGGCAATTGCCGACTCTTTAACGGGTGAGATTGGTTGTTTAGCTAACTCTTGTACTTTAGTAGTAGGCAGTGAGGAACGCCGTTTTTTGATTACGGGTACTGGCGGAGATTGATTTGCCAGTGTAGGTTCACTCAAACCCAGGGAGCGCCGCTTTTCTACAGATGGGGTAGAATTTCGTCGGAACCAATTACCTTTCGTGGAAACAGCCGATTTACGAACAGCAGTCATAAATTTTCGGAAATTAAAAATATGGTGTTTTAGATCGTTGACCTACTTTAGTTAGGGCGAAAATTGTGTTCTACGTCATCAGCACACCTAACACCCCATACCCCTGTAATGAGGTAATTGCACCAAATAACGGAGTCAACTACAACTAGATATTGCAATACTGATAATCATTAAGTAGCAATATTGCATTTAAAGTATGGCAAGACAAGGCAGTAAGGAGCAAGTCCTCAACACCATGACATCCTTGTTTGTGATCATATGTGGTAAGATGCACCTTCTTATCAAGTCACTATACTCCTCATCCACAGAAAATAATCGGCTTACTGCATAATAACTACACCTTAAGAAATCAGCCGAAAGTATGGCATTTAAAAATGTAATATCCACACATCTTAAAAATCAGCAACAAATAGGTTATCTTATTCAACAGGCGAAATTTTTTATAGCCAAAATTGGTGAAAGAGGAGTTAATGATGAAAACAAAAATCTTTGGTTTTGCTTTAATGTTGAGCTTAGCTGCTGTTCTCGGAGCTTGCGACACTGGTACTAACGACCCAGCTGGTACCCCACCCGCAACTACTCCCGCTCCTGGTGAGCCTACAGATGGTGTTACCCCTGCTCCCACACCAGCTACACCATAAAATGCCCTCTTAGAGACGGCGCCCAAAACAGGTTAGTGATAGTGCTGCTCACTACACAACTGGCAATAATTAGTTTTGGGCGAATATCCATTTTTCTGAGAAAAATTCCTGTAGGGGTTAATGATTCTCTAAAAAATGTTGTTTTGAAATCAAGTAAAATCTGGAAAATTTAACTTTCTGTTGTAAGTAGTAAATAACTTTACATACCTAGTATTGAGTATGTAGTAAATTACTAAAAATACGACAACTAAGTTACTGGCAACTGCTAGTGAGCATTATCTATAGTTTTTTTCATGGGGAGAAAACGATTTAGGTAGAATTGCTTGGCATTGCCAAATTTTTGTAGGAAGAATTTTGTCAACGTGTTTTTTAGCTAATCTGCTAAAGTAGCTGTTATGTTGCTACTGCAATTTAGTACATCTCATTATTGCCGCAAAGCCCGCCTAGGGCTAGGTTACAAACAAATTGATTATCAAAGGGAGAATTTGACTCCTGGGTTGCATGTTCTGCGAGTTAAGCCGTTAACTGGTTTAAAGACTCTGCCTGTTTTGCTGCCACAAATAGACGGACAACCGCAAGCGATCGCTGATTCCACACAAGTTTTAAAATACTTAGAAACTTACCAAAAAGCACCATCGTTTTTTTTACCCAACCATGAACAGCAGACAGAAGCCTTGATGCTAGAAGATTGGTTGGACGAAAGTATCGGTACTGCAACCAGGTTTGTGTATTATCAGTTTCGTGCTGGAGAAGGCAAACAAATCGACCCCTCACTATCTAGCCAGATGGTAATCAAGGTAGTGAGAAAACAATATGGAATCAACGATGCTAGCGTAGAACTAGCTACCAATAGACTGGCAAATGCCTTGGAAGAGTTATCTATCCGCTGGCAAAGAAGTGATTATTTGGTAGGTGACAGGTTGAGTGTGGCGGATATTGCCGCAGCTGCCTTGATGAGTCCTTTAGCACTCATACCCCACTACCGTAAGGGTTATCCCTGGTTGTTTGAACGCATTATGCAAATCCATCAACTGTGTAATGAACCATTACCACCGGGGTTGAGTGAAGAAGTAGGGAATGGGGAGTAGGGAGTAGGCTTCGCCGTGAGCGTCAGCCGTTAGCGTAGCTTCCCGAAGGGTACGGGAGTAGGGAGTAGGGAATGGGGGAAAGAAAAAAAATATTTTTATTTGGGGCTTTGAGTATCAGTACCAGTGTTTTGGTGTGGTTATTGGGTCATTGGGGGAAACCTGTAATGGCACTACCACCACCAGAGGATATACCAGAAGAAATATTGCGGACAGAAATTATTATAGACGCGCGATCGCCTGTGGATGGCAAACCTCTAAATGCTGTTGAATACGCACAATTACAAGAGCAACTACAAGTGAGTCCTCCACCCAAACTCAGTGCTGAGGTCAGACAAACTATTTACCTCATACGTTTGCGTAGAGCTTTACTGCAAATTTTCCCATTTCTAGATATTTAACAATAATTACTCCTCATCAATACCCAGTCCCTAAAAAACCTGTTGCCTGATTCTGATGTACGATAACGGTGGCGACAAAATTGCAAATAAATGTAAAGAATATATATAGAGAATAGAACAGTAGATTTACTCAATCACTTTATTATACGTAGGTAGCTTCATGTCCATGACCCCGATTGCTCCTGAGCAGGTTAACCGTATAGTTGGGAATCAGCATCATGATCCCTTTGAAATACTAGGTTCTCACCCCATAGAACAAAATGGTAAAAATGTCTGGGCTGTGCGAGCCTACCTACCAAATGCGAGTGCCGCATGGGTAGTTCTTCCTGAACAACGTCAGGAATACCAAATGCAGACGGTACATGATCCTCACTTTTTTGAATGCACCATTGAAGTAGCAGAACTGACAAATTACCAGTTAAAGATTAAAGAAGGGGAGCATGAGCGTGTCACCTATGATCCCTACGCCTTCCGTTCTCCCCGGTTGACAGAGTTTGACTTACATTTATTTTCTGAAGGTAACCATCACCGCATATACGAAAAACTGGGAGCGCACCCGACAGAGATAGATGGTGTCAAGGGCGTTTATTTTGCTGTTTGGGCGCCTAATGCCCGTAATGTTTCGTTACTGGGAGATTTTAACCTCTGGGACGGTCGTAAACACCAAATGCGGAAAGGACCTACTGGAGTTTGGGAATTATTTATTCCCGAAATCGGGGTGGGAGAACATTACAAATATGAAATCAAAAATTTTGAAGGACATATTTACGAAAAATCCGACCCCTTCGGTTTCCAGCAAGAACCTCGTCCTAAAACGGCATCCATTGTTACCGATTTAAATACTTACAGTTGGGATGACGAAGAGTGGATGGAAAAACGCCGTCACACTGACCCCCTCACCCAGCCTGTATCAGTCTACGAAGTGCATTTAGGCTCTTGGTTACATGGTTCTAGTTCAGAACCAGCTAAATTGCCTAACGGTGAAACAGAACCTGTAGTTATCGTTTCGGAACTCAAACCAGGCGCACGTTTCCTTACCTACAGAGAATTAGCAGATAGGCTGATTCCCTACGTCAAAGAGCTAGGATACACCCATTTAGAATTGTTACCCATTGCCGAGCATCCCTTTGATGGGTCTTGGGGTTATCAAGTAACTGGGTACTATGCCCCTACTTCCCGTTTTGGTACGGCTGAAGATTTCATGTATTTTGTTGACAAATGTCATCAAAACGACATCGGCGTAATTGTGGATTGGGTTCCTGGTCATTTTCCTAAGGATGGACATGGTTTAGCTTTCTTCGATGGTAGTCATCTTTACGAACACTCTGACCCCCGCAAAGGTGAGCATAAAGAATGGGGGACATTAGTATTCAACTACAATCGCCATGAAGTTAGGAATTTCTTGGTGGCAAATGCCCTCTTCTGGTTTGATAAGTATCACATCGATGGAATTCGGGTTGATGCTGTGGCTTCCATGCTTTACCTGGACTATTGTCGTAAACCAGGAGAATGGCTACCTAACCAGTACGGTGGTAGAGAAAACTTAGAAGCAGCAGAGTTTCTCCGTCAGGTTAATCACATCATCTTCAGTTATTTCCCTGGGATTCTCTCAATTGCTGAAGAATCTACTTCTTGGCCAATGGTATCTTGGCCTACCTATACCGGTGGATTGGGCTTTAACTTGAAGTGGAATATGGGCTGGATGCACGATATGCTGGATTACTTCAGTATGGACCCTTGGTTCCGCCAGTTCCATCAAAATAACATCACCTTTAGTATGTGGTACAACCACAGTGAAAACTTCATGCTGGCGTTGTCTCATGACGAAGTAGTGCATGGCAAGAGCAACATCATCGGCAAAATGCCAGGGGATAGATGGCAAAAGTTAGCTAATGTGCGTTGTTTATTTAGCTATATGTTCGCCCACCCAGGCAAGAAAACCATGTTTATGAGCATGGAGATTGGGCAGTGGAGTGAGTGGAACGTCTGGGCAGACTTAGAGTGGCAATTATTGCAGTATGAAGATCACCAACAGTTAAAACAGTTTTTCCAAGATGTTAACCAACTGTACCGTTCAGAACCTGCTTTATATACCCAAGATTTTGCTCAGGATGGGTTTGAGTGGATTGATTGTAGCGATAACCGCCACAGTGTCGTTTCCTTTATGCGCCGCGATCAAGAATCTGATGACTTCGTTGTCGTAGTTTGCAACTTTACACCCCAACCCCATTCTCACTACCGCATCGGTGTACCAGAAAAGGGATTTTATACTGAGTTGTTTAATAGTGATGCTCGTCCCTATGGCGGTAGCAATATGGGCAATTTAGGCGGTAAGTGGACAGATGATTGGTCATTGCACAGTCATCCTTACTCCTTGGATTTATGTCTGCCACCTTTGGGTGTGTTGATTCTCAAGTTGGATAGGATGAAGACTGCTAAGGCATTGGAATCTTAATTGTTTCGGGGGACTTCCAGAAATTAAATTATCCAATTTACTGGGATGCAAGGTTGTCTTTCTCCCCCCTGCTCCCGTACCCTTCGGGAAGCTACGCTAACGGCTGACGCTCACGGCGAAGCCTGCTCCCCTGCTTACCCAGTGATTGGACATTTATTTAGTTGGAAGTCCCCGGGGTGGGTATCGTCCATTGGTGTCAAGTTAAGGCCGATGCTCAGTTGTCAACAGAGCGAGCCGCCGTTCGTTGGTGACGTTCTGTTGACAACCATCCATTTTTCTTGACTTGACACTAATGAAACCGCCGCATCATCTTCTGCAATGCCACAGCCTAACCATCTGGCACATACACAACCTCGCCCGATATTACCAGTACAATTTGCTGCCGCCTCGCCCATTGGTAATAGAGCAATCACCGAATTTAAGCCCCAGCGATAGCCGTTTTTACGTCTAAAGATACAAGTTTATTTAATTTTGAGAAATTAATCAGATATTAATGAGATATTAAATTGAAAACCGTTCTTCAGATAAAAACTTATGGCAACCGAGCAAGAGCTTCAATCTCTTTTTAATAATTTAGATCGCGATCAAGATGGCAAAATCTCGATTAATGAGCTTTTTTTAAGCCCTGGGTTAAGTGCAATTATTTTAGCAGAAACAGGTGTTAGTAGCCCCCAGGAATTGCTAGCGATGCATGGGGATAAAGGCGGTAATATCACCTTTGAAGAGTTGAAACAAGTTGTTGACAAAGCAGGGAATTTAAACTACTAGCAACCCAATCCCTAACACCCAATACCAAAAAATCCCTCTCTAGCTCACGCTTTGAGGGATTTGCAATTTCTACTAGTTGAGAAAATTTGCTCACTTTGAACTTGTAACCAATGGGTATTGTCCCACCCTTGCCAGGCGTTAATGTAGCTTACCGTAGGCGATCGCCCAAAAAAGATAACATAAAAATACCCGCTATACTTTTCTTGAGGTGACAAGCTATGTCAGAAACTACCTTAGCTACACCGGATATACAACTGCCACCCACCCAAGCAGAATTACCCTATGATGACGGGATACCAATGGAAAGCGCACGTCATAAAGCCCAGATGGATTTGCTAATTGATGCTTTATTCCCGTGGTTGGCAGAACGAGAGGATGGTTTTGTCGGTGGGAATATGTTTGTTTACTACAGTCTGGCCCAGGTACGCAACAAAGACTTTAAAGGGCCAGATTTTTTTGTAGTATTAGGAGTTCCGCAAGGTGAACGTCGCAGTTGGGTAGTATGGGAAGAAGGTAAAGCGCCAGATGTAGTAATTGAGTTGCTTTCTGACAGTACAGCCGCAATAGACAAAAATGAAAAAAAACTGATTTATCAAAATCAGATGCGTGTACCGGAATATTTCTGGTTTGATCCTTTTAACCCTGATGATTTAGCTGGGTTTTCTATCCAAGAAAGAGTTTATCAGCCTATTCTTCCTAATGCTCAAAATCAATTAGTCAGTTCATCGTTAGGTTTAGCATTACAACTGTGGGTAGGAAATTATCAAGGTATTAATGCGACTTGGTTACGTTGGGCAACTTTAGATGGGGAATTATTGCCAACTATCGCAGAAATCGCCGAAAAAGAACGCCAACGCGCCGAACAAGAACGCCAACGCGCCGAACAAGAACGCCAACGTGCAGAACAAGAAACCCAAAGAGCAAATACGGCAGAATTGCAATTACTACAAACTGCACGTAATTTACTGGGGACAGGAATGACAGTAGAACAGGTAGCTACGTTAACAGGTTTAAATCAATCACAGATAGAATCGCTGAACCCATCTACTTAACTGCCATTTTGCTCCTTTATGCCGCAGGCGATAGAGTAACATAGATATGTCAGTGATGGCTACCCCATATTGAAAAAGCCGTGTCAGAAATTTTCGCCACCTCAACCGTAAACTTACCCCCAAACCAAGCAGAATTACCTGACGATGACTGTATGTCGATGGAAAGCCAACGACATAAATTACAAATGGATTTGTTGATTAATGCCTTAGTTCCTTGGTTAGCCCAGCGAGAAGATGGATATATCGGCGGCAATATGTTTGTCTACTTCAGTTTGGCGCAGTTGAACAATGAGGATTTTCGCGGCCCAGACTTTTTTGCTGTGCTAGGAGTCCCCAAGGGAGAACGTCGTAGTTGGGTTGTCTGGGAAGAGGGTAAAGGGCCAGATATCGTCATTGAATTATTATCTAAAAGTACTACCCAAGCTGATAAAAATGGGAAAAAGCTAATTTATCAAAATCAGCTGCGCGTACCGGAATATTTCTGGTTTGATCCTTTTAACCCTGATGATTGGGCTGGTTTTTCTTTACAAAATGGGGTTTATCAACCATTATTACCAAATACGAATAATTACTTAGTTAGCCAAGTATTAGGTTTATCATTGCTACTTTGGCAAGGTATTTATCAAGGCGTTGATGCTACTTGGTTACGCTGGGCAGATTTAGCAGGAAAGTTGCTGCCAGTTCCCGAAGAAAGCGTGTATCAAGAACAACAACGGGTAGAGCAAGAACGTCAACGAGCAGACCGAGCAGAATTTCAGTTACATCAAACAGCACGCAACTTACTTTATTCGGGGATGTCAGTAGAGCAGGTCGCTAATATTACGGGTTTGTCAGAATTGGAGATCGAAGCACTGAGTATGTAGCTACAAATAAGGCTGTAATAGCCCAATGAAAATTTCGGGTATTTCTAGATGGGGTAAGATTCCGGCATCGGCGATCGCCTGAAACTTTTCAATGACAGTGGGATTTAAATTGGCTAAACGTCGTCCTAGTTTGATACTAGTAAATTGTGCTTTCTCTCCCCAAAACATCACAGTGGGAATTTTTAACTGCTGAATATACAAACTCAAGTCAAAGTAAAGGTCTCCCCGTAAAAATGCCAAGGCGGAAAACTTGGCGTTGGGCTGTTGTGCAGAAGTTAAATAAGCTGCCACCATTTCTGGAGAGACTCTTTGTGGTTTGGCAAACAGAAAAATTTGCAGAAAATTTCTCACAGCCAATTCATTTTCCGCCCCCAGGGCATAAATTAGATTGTCCAATAAAGGCGTATTAATCACTGATAGTGGTAACCTGCGTCCAGCACCTTGGCCAAAGTCATCAAACCCAGAGGGACATACCAGAAATAGTTTTTGAAATAACTCAGGTTGGTTAATAGCCAGGCGAATAGTCAAAGCCGCTGTTAAAGAAGAAGCCACCACCTGCACCGGCTGTTGACAAGTTTGGGTAATTAATTCGGCGATCGCGCTCAGATAATCTCTAATTTGATAATCCCGCACTGGATGGGCAGATTCACCCCAGCCAATTAAATCCGGGGCTATTATGTGATGCGTAGCCGCAAAAGCTGGGTAAACTTTAGACCATTCATACGCAGATGCCCCACCACCAAAATTGTGCAGGAACAATAAAGGCGGTAAACTTTCACTATCGGTATTTAACCAGGGCGCAGTCGTTTGAGTATAGTAAACCATTGCCCCTAAAGAGGTATGAATGACTTTATGCCCAAAGCCAGGAGGTTGAAACTGAAGCATAAAATTATACTCTTATAAAGTTTGTAGTGAGGACTTTAGTCCTCTGTTACATCCGCCTTATTTATCTCTAGTAATGTGAACTAATTGATCGAGTTGATCCCCACGAATGTGATAAGCTGTGCCGAAACCAACCACAAAACGACCAACACTGGGAGTTAATTGGAAAATCCGAAAATCAGGTAAACCACGCAAAACCTCAATCAATTCACCAAAACGCCCTTGAAATTGCTCAACAATATGATTCCAGGCTTCAGTGTCACGCTCAATTAAAGTCGCTGTGCAATCAAAACTCAACCGACGACGCGCAAAAATTTGTTCAGTTTTAGATTCATCATCGATAAATAAGACACTGACATGAGGATTAGCATGAAGATTTTGCGTGTGGGTTGCCAGACCACTGACATAAATGTAAATGTTTTTGGCTGCATCCATCACAAAAGGAGTGTAACTAGCATTGGGTATTCTTTGCTCATTTACCGTGCTAATAATTACACTCTGAAATTCTTGAGGAAAATTTTTGTACTCAGCTTGAGCTTTTTCAAGTTGGTTCATCAGTAAAAAGGCAGGGGGGCAGGGGTGAAAAACCACCGACAAGGAGTGGGGTTTTAAACCTTATCTTTTGGTAAGTATCCTAACGCGTTTGCCCGATCAGATGAAATACCAAATATTTAGCTTAATTTTAGCCAAAAATAATCTCACTCCCCGCATCAGTTAAGCGCTAGCAACTGTTTCGTTATCATGTATATAACAAACAAAAAATTATGAGGACGCAGTAATGGCTGACAAAAACCGTTCTCAATGGGACTTAGGTAGGTTTATGGAAACCCTAACCTATTTCGAGGTAATTCCTTTCCTTAACTGGGTGCAACAGTTAATCCAAGGTCGTCCTCAAGATCAACAAAATCTACCCAAAGGAGGAAGATACATGGGTGTAATACTAGTTGCGGGTGCAACAGGTGGTGTGGGCAAAAGAGTGGTGCAGCGACTAGTAAAACAAGGTTATCAAGTCCGGGCGCTGGTGCGAGATGTTGAAAAAGCTAGGTCAATTCTTGGTAATGATATTGACTTAGTGGTTGCGGATATTACTAAGGCAGAAACGTTAAATTCTGTAATAATGTCTAACATTCAAGCGGTAATTTGTTGTACAGCAGTGCGTGTGCAGCCCGTGGAAGGAGACACACCCCATAGAGCTAAATATAATCAAGGTATTAAATTTTATCTGCCAGAAATTGTGGGTGACACTCCAGAAAACGTAGAATATCAAGGTGTGAAAAACTTGGTACAAGCTGCGGCCAAATATTTACCTCCAGCGAATGAACAATTAATATTTGATTTCACCAATCCTTCAGCGGAATTAAAAGCGGTTTGGGGTGCGGTGGATGATGTGGTTATGGGCGGTGTGAGTTCCAGCAATATGCAATTAGCGGGAAATAAAGCCGTGTTTGCTGGTAACGTTTCCACAGCTAACTCAGGAGGATTTGCTTCGGTAAGAACCAAGAATTTTGAGCCACCTTTTGTCTTATCGGGTTATGAAGGTGTCGAATTACGCGTCCAAGGTGACGGACAGCGTTACAAATTATTTTTACGGACAGATACTAAATGGGATGGCGTTGGTTACAGTTATTCTTTTGATACTGTAGCTGATACCTGGATGAATATTCGCATTCCCTTTAGTGAATTGACTCCGGTATTTCGGGCCAAAGTGGTTGCAGATTGTCCCCTAATTGATGTTAATAGGATTTCTTCTTTTCAACTGATGTTGAGTAAGTTTGAATACGATGGGGCTTTAAATCCCAAATTTACACCAGGTAATTTTGCCTTACAAGTAGAATCAATTAAAGCTTATGGCGGGGATAGTTTCCCACGATTTGTCCTTGTGAGTTCAGCCGGGGTAACTCGTCCGGGAAGACCGGGAATTAATTTAGATGAAGAACCGCCAGCCGTGCGCTTAAATGACCAATTAGGCGGCATTTTAACATGGAAGTTGAAAGGGGAAGATAGTTTAAGAGAAAGTGGTATTCCTTACACAATTATTAGACCTTGTGCATTAACTGAAGAACCAGGTGGTAAAGAATTAATCTTTGAACAAGGTGATAATATTCGGGGTAAAATCAGCCGGGATGATGTAGCAGAACTTTGTGTGCGATCGCTCCATGAATCCCCAGCATCTAATATCACATTAGAAGTCAAATCAAGCGAAAATACTGTAAATTCCATCGATTGGCATCAGCTATTTTCTCAATTACAACCTGATAAATAAATGTAATCAAAAACCTCCAATAAAGGAGTAAATTTCATGTTTCGCAGATTAATTTTTGCTGGGGTTGTGGTCATAGTTATTTGGCTGGGTTTATTATCAAATCCAGTCTCATCTCAACAAGTGGAATCCCGTTTTAATAACCTACAAGCCGATTTTAATCGTGTAGAGGCGCGCTTGAGACGAGTAGAGTCGCAACTCAATCAACTGGGTAAATCGCCCTCAGCCAGAACTACACTTACCCCACCGCAGTCCAATAATGCTAGACGTAACTTATCGCCACAAGAGCAAATGTTTGATAATTTAGCTACCTTAGTTGTGGAATTAAAGCAACAAGTAAATCAATTAGAAGATAGGGTTGCTCAATTAGAATCACCTCGATAAAGCGAAAAAGTATCGGAACACTTAAATGGTAAAAACATCTACTCAAGTTCTGACACTAGAAGACTTTTTACAATTACCAGAAACAAAACCAGCCAGCGAATATATTGATGGGCGTATTGTCCAAAAACCAATGCCGCTAGGAGAACATAGCGTCATTCAAACCGAGTTAGCCCCTGCTATTAACTCAATTTTGAAACCTAAAAAGATTGCACGGGCTTTTTGTGAACTTCGCTGTACTTTTGGCGTTCGCTCAATTGTACCGGATATTTCTGTCTTTACTTGGAGTAGAATTCCTCGCCAAGAAAATGGCGTAATTGCCAATATTTTTCCTATGGCTCCAGATTGGACAATTGAAATACTTTCACCCAATCAAAGTCAAACTAAAGTCACGAAAAATGTTCTGTATTGTCTGAAGTATGGCGCTCAAATGGGATGGCTGATTGACCCAGAGGAAAAAGCTGTGTTTGTATATTTACCAGACCAGCCGACTACTATTTACGATGAACCACAAGCACATTTACCTGTGCCGGTTTTCGCCAAAGATTTTAGTCTGACAGTAGAAGATTTATTTAGTTGGTTGCTTGATTAAAGGGAGTGTTAAATGGCAGAAAGTTCTATGCCATCAATTACTTACGAAGGCGGATGTCATTGTGGTGCGGTGCGCTTTCGGGTAATTGTTGACAATAATCAAGTGGAAGATTGCAATTGTTCGATTTGTCGAAAAAAGGGCTTCTTACATTTAATTGTGCCGCGAGAGCAGTTTACTTTACTGCAAGGTGAAGATAATTTGGCAACTTATACATTTAATACTGGAGTTGCCCAGCATAAGTTTTGTCAGACTTGTGGAATGCATCCTTTTTATATTCCCCGCAGTCATCCCGATGGTGTCGATGTGAATGTGCGTTGTTTAGATGGGGATGTGATGGGAAATTTTGAGATTATACCTTTTGATGGAGCGAATTGGGAAGCGAATATTCACAAATTGGTTAAGTGAAATACAGATTTTTGAGGACTAAAGTCCTGACTACGAACTTTTATTTTGATTAAGATTAGCGGTGATGAGTTCATTTCTCTCTTGGCGGAAATATAACTCGTCACCGCCTATCTATCATGCAGGCCACGTTATGGGTATGGCGTGCTACTTTTGATCAATTCTCTAAAAAAGTGACAAAAGATTATTCAACAACTAATTTACCAACCATGCCAGCACCACGGTGGGGTTCGCAGTAGAAGGTATATTCACCAGCAGGTGCATCTGCGGGAATGGTGGTTGTTTGGGTTTGACCAGGACTCATTAGCAATTGCTTGTGAGACAGTTCTTTGGCTAAATCAGCACTCTTAGCAGGGTTTAAAGCTGCATCAAACACAACGTTATGGGGAGGAACTTTGTTGTTTACCCACTCAATGGTGTCGCCTGGTTTAACTGTCAATTTTTTGGGCTCAAATGCCAGCATACCTTTGTCACTACCCAATTTTACCTGGAAGGTTTCGGCTGAAGCACTGGGAGTGAAAATAGCAAAGCTGCTAACAACTAAAAGAACTGTTAATACAGCTAAAGTAAAGCGCCGCAAGCTTGCTGAAATCAATTTCATGGCTTTCTCCTAACTAAAGTTTTTATTTTCCCTTTCTCATTTTAGATAAAATCAACGCCAAAGTATGACAATCTGTCGTAGATAAAAAATTTTTTTTAATGGCGACTAAATATATAGCAAAAGTTGGGAATCGGGAGTAGGGAATTGGGAGTCGGGGAAGCAGAAGCAAGATGCAGGGGGGAAGACTTTAGGCTAGTAGTAGCAAAATATTTCTCCCTCATCTCCCTCATCTCCCTCATCTCCCTCATCTCCCTCATCCCTAAAAATCAGCATTCAATTAGGAGTTTAGTAATAAATTTTACCACCGCCCCACTTGTTGCCCACAACTTTGGGTTGTAGGAGAATATGGCCAGCGATCGCCACTAAATCATCCTCTGTGAGATTTCTCATTGCTGTGAAAATATCTGCACTCTTGATGCTGGGATGTAATTCAGAAATTTCCTGTTCCCCATCATAGGTGGTGGGATTTTTCATGTAGTCTACCAAGCCTTCAATATTATTCCGGTTTGGTGATGCTAAAGCTAGCGCTTCTGGTTCTAATCCCACGTTTTGGTTAGTCTTGGTAACGCCTCCAACATGACATTGGGCGCAAGCGTATTGAAATAAACGTTTGCCTTCTTTGACTTGTTTTAGGCTGAGTACAACGGTATCACCCTGAGTATTTAATGGCACTGTTCGGATAGCTTCGTCCAGTTCCACTGCTGTCGCGCCACCGACCATTAACTGAAACGTCAGCAAAACGGTAGCAACAACAACGCCAATTAGTCTTCTAAACATGTTTCCCCTTAAAGATTTTGACGCTCAACACAGCTAATAAAGCGATACTCAATCTCCATGTTGTCCAGACTAATAGCTGGTTCTTTGCCATTAGCCAATTAGCTAAAGTCCGAAATAGCACCTCTGGTAATTTGGGTCTCACCCACCGAGTTCCTAGTTACCTTTAGGCTTATTCCCGACAAAATTTGGAAAATCATTGCCTTTATATCCTCTAACGCCAAACGGGTCTTTTGGTGTTTATCGGCAATTACCAGTTGTTTAGGCAGAGAAAACAATCTTTCTACAGGGACACTGTAGTCTGCTGCTATCTCTGCAATCAGTAGGTCTGCAAAACCCATAACACTTGTTAACTGAACAGATGAGAGATTAAGTCGCTGTAATACCAATATCATGTTCAGAGCGCAATTTGTCGCCGAAAATACTGTTGCTTCTCAAGTGGGGATCAAGGGTCAATAAGTCAATAAAAATAGATATTAATTAACGTGGGGACTGGGGAACCCCTGGGGGGAAGTCAAAAGTTTACCCTGAGCTTAGTCGAAGGGTCAAAAACATTTAATTATTTCCCCCTGCTCCCCTCATCTCCCTCATCTACCACTCCTAACCCTTCCCACCTGTAAAAGTTGCGCCTTGAATAAAGTAGCGGTTGAAAAAAGCATAAATTCCTAAGGCTGGCAGAGTGAACATCATAGAAGCAGCCATAATATAGTTCCAATAGCTGATATATTGCCCTTTGAAGCTGTTCAGCCCTAGGGGGAGGGTAAACATTTCTGGGTCAAACAAAATAACTATGGGAAGCAAAAAATTATTCCAACTACCCATGAACACAAAAACCGCCTGGGCTGCTAAGGCTGGTTTCGCTAGGGGTAAGACAATATGCCGAAATATTCCTACAGTATTTAAACCATCTAGTTGACCTGCTTCTTCCAGTTCTTTGGGAAAATTCACAAAGAATTGCCGCATCATAAAAATAAATGTGGCATTCACCATACCAGGGACAATCATCCCTTGGTAAGAATTTAGCCAGCCCATAGCCTTCAAAATTAAAAACGTGGGAATCAAGGTTATTTGTGCAGGGACTGCTAAGAGTGCCAAAATTAGAAAAAACCAAAAGTGTTTGCCCACAAAATTCAGTCTGGCTAAGGCATATCCCGCCATTGAATTAAATAGTAAATTCAACAACGTTACACTCACAGCAATTACCACACTATTTAAAACCCACCGCCAAAATAGAGGTTCCTGTATAAAGATTTGCCTGTAATTATCCAGGGTGAAATTCTGGGGGAAAAAATTTAATTCCCCGCTGATAATTTCCGAAAGTGGCTTAAAGGATGCGGAAACTGCCCACAAAAAGGGAATAAGAGTGAGGATGGCATACAGTGTTAAAACCGTGTATAACAGAACTTTTAGCCAAGGGAAGCGAGAAATTCCCATCATATTTTTTCGCCCCCAAAAATTCGCCGTTGAATCAAAGTTACAGCAATAATTATCCCTGCTAATAAAAAGGCGATCGCCGCAGCATATCCCATCTGTAAGTTACGAAAGACAGCTTGATATATCAGTAAAACTACGGTCAAAGTAGCATTATTGGGCCCACCAGTGCCACCAGAGAAAATATAAGACTGGTCAAACAGTTGAAATGTACCAATTATGCCCACAGCCAGCACAAAAAACGTCACAGGTTTGAGCAAAGGAATAGTAATGTAAATAAACTGTTGCCACCAATTTGCCCCATCAAGTTCTGCCGCCTCGTAAAGCTTTTGGGGAATATCCTGCAACGCCGCTAAGTAAATCACCATATAAAACGGTGCAGTTGACCAAATATTCATAATCATGATGCCTTTAAGGGCAACGGATGGGTCACCCAACCAGTTATAAGTAGGTAGCCCCACAAAAGCGAGAACATGGTTTAATAACCCATCGGTGTTATAAATCCACATAAATATCAGGGTTAGCACCGCTGAAGATGTAACCGTAGGCAAAAAGAAGAGAATCCGCCATGAGTTTTTACCACGAATCCCAGAATTGAGAGTTACAGCCAGCAACAAAGCCAAAATTGTTTGCGTAGGCACAACAATTGCTACATATTCTGCCGTATTTCGTAAAGCAATCCCCACACGTCCATCTTCAAGCAAGCGTGTGAAATTACGCCAGCCAATGAACTCGTACTCAATACCGCCTAAAAGCTGGACTTTATGCAAAGAGAGAAAAACCGCGTAGAAAATTGGCAGGATCACAAAACACCCCAAAACCAAAATTGTGGGCATCATGAACATATACCCAGCTAGGTTTTCAGTGAGATTTCCTCCCTGGTTCATTCGTCGTCTGAGAATTGGCAACACAAATATACCTCCGCCTCATCTGCAAATTCCTATAGCGATGAGTGGCCTATGATTATTAATCCTAGCGGCTAGCAGAAAAACAGCGACATGATCAGGCGATCGCTGTTTTTTTTATGGTGGTAAATAAGTATTTCTTATTTGAGCGTCGCAAAAACTCTTTTCACATAGTGAGAAAAAAAACTACCAGTATAATGCTGAGAGTAACAGCAAACAATAAAGCATATCCCAAGCGACGACTCAAATATCCCACAGCAGCAATCAAACTGATAAACAAAATAGTAATACCAACATACTGTTCGCGTTCCCAACCTTTAGCAATTAGTGGATCTGGGGAATTTGGACTAGGAGTGTCAACTTGTTGCACTGTCCTATACAATGATTTTTGTCCTGAGTTATTCTGATATTTAATCGGCATAAAATAGCTAAAAAAATGAAATTACGAACCTACGAAATCGGTGATACCGCAGAAATCATGGACTTGTTCCATAACACTGTTCATGAAGTAAATATTCGTGATTACACCAAAGAACAGATTGATGCTTGGGCACCAGTAAAGATGGATGTTGAAGTTTGGATAAACAGCTTAAAAAGTAAGTTTACTTATGTAGTAGAAAATAATGGTAAAATCGTCGGTTTTGGTGAACTAGAAGCCAATGGACATATTGACAAATTTTTTTGCCATAAAGATTTTCAAGGACAAGGCATTGGCACGATGATTCTCGAACAAATTGAATCAAAAGCCAGAAGTTTAGGTATTAAAAGGCTATTCGTAGAAGCTAGCATTACCGCTAAATCTTTTTTCGCTAACAAAAACTTTCTGCTGGTAAAAGAGCAAGAAGTAGAACGTAGAGGTCAAAAGTTGATAAATTTCGTCATGGAGAAATTGATAAATAATTGTTAAGTTATTTTATGACAATAAAACCACTTACAATCATGGCAAAAAAGCATATATCCTCCATCTCACTACTTCAGTAATATTTTTAAATATAAATACACTATAAATAAACTTTGGTTTTATATACCCTAAGAAATAAATGCTAATTATTCCATTAGAAAGAAGTTATTATACATTCTACTTTCTACAGTAAACCCAGTAAGAGAGATTTAAAGCTCTCGACTGTCTGGCGATATACCAATTCAATTAGTGATTGCGATCATCTGAAAAACATCTGGTTTGCATATTTAAATTAGCACCTAGCCCTGGCGATTAGAAATCGCGGCTATACAAACTAAGTCCGCCTACGCGGACTAACAGAAAATCAGGGGTTTTAACCCGCGTAGGCGGGTTTCGCCTGTATAGCCGTGACTTCCAGTCGCCTGATACAAGATGTCGGTTATGCAAATAAATTCTGACTGGGGAACATTACCGTATCCCTAGCTATTTTTCACATTCTTTTTTTAATTGGTATGAAATGTATTTTCCAAATTGTTAAGTAATCGATTCTGGGAAAATAGCAAAGTTTAGCGAAAAAAGAATAATCAAACCAAAAACTGCCGAATTAGATCAAGTACCTATATTTTGATTTAGGAAAATCACTATGACCACACAGGAGCAACTACATCAATGGCATGAACTAGCACAACAGTTGCGTGTTGATAGTATTCGCGCTACGACCATTGCAGGTTCGGGTCATCCTACCTCGTCCATGTCCCCAGCTGATTTGATGGCAATTTTACTCTCTAAATATCTCAGCTACGACTTTGACAATCCCCATAATCCTCATAACGATCGCCTGATTTTCTCCAAAGGTCATGCAGCACCGCTACTGTATAGTATGTACAAAGCAGCTGGAGTCATCAGTGATGATGAATTACTTGATTTGCGGCATTTTGGCAGTCGTTTAGAAGGTCATCCCACACCGGCTTTACCTTGGGTAGATGTAGCTACAGGTTCTCTAGGACAAGGATTACCCATTGGTGTAGGAATAGCTTTAGCAGGTAAATATTTAGATCAACTGCCATATCATACGTGGGTGCTGCTGGGTGATAGTGAAACCGCCGAAGGGTCAGTTTGGGAAGCTTTTGACCATGCTGCACACTATACATTAGATAATTTAATTGCCATTATCGATGTCAATCGCCTTGGTCAACGGGGTCAGACGGAATTGGGTTGGAATACCCAAGCTTATGCTAAACGGGCGATGGCTTTTGGTTGGCAAGCTATTGAAGTTGACGGTCATAATCTGACGGAGATTGATCAAGCATTTAGCGCTGCGTTGACTGTTAACGATCGCCCCACTGTGATTATCGCCCGTACTAAGAAAGGTAAAGGTGTAGCGTCCTTGGAAGATTTAGGTGGATGGCATGGTAAAGCCTTGAAACCTGAGGATGAACAACAGGCGATCGCCGAGTTAGGCGGTGAACGGCAGATTAAAATCCAGGTGGATAAACCCGAAGCACAAGGACAACCAGCTACTATAGGTAATGTTCAACCATTACAACTCCTTACCTATAACAAAGGTGCAGATGTAGCAACACGCCGAGCTTACGGTGATGCTTTAGTAGCATTAGGAGCCGCACAACCAAATGTAATTGTTCTAGATGCAGAAGTCAGCAATTCCACGTATGCCGAAGATTTCGCCGAAGCCTATCCAGAGCGCTACTTTGAAATGTACATTGCTGAACAACAAATGGTAGCAGCTGCCGTGGGCTTGCAGGTAAGAGGATATAAACCCTTCGCTTCTACCTTCGCGGCTTTCTTAACTCGTGCCTATGATTTTGTGCGGATGGCGGCCATATCTCGTGCCAACATTAAATTAGTAGGTTCCCATGCTGGTGTATCCATCGGTCAAGATGGCCCTTCACAGATGGCATTGGAAGACTTAGCAGCATTTCGGGCGGTGTGGAGTAGTACGGTACTTTATCCCAGTGATGCCAATCAAACAGCTAAATTAGTCGCCCAAATGTGCGATCGCAATGGCATTGTTTACCTCCGCACGACACGGGAAAAAACACCTGTAATTTATGGTTATGAAGAAGAATTTCCCATTGGTGGTAGCAAAATCATTCACAGTAGCGACCGTGATCAAGCCACAGTAATTGGTGCAGGTATTACCTTACATGAAGCGATTAAAGCTTATGACAGACTAAAAAACGAAGGTATCACAGTCCGCGTTATCGATGCTTACTCAGTCAAACCCATTGATGTGCAGACACTACATCAAGCCGCACGGGATACCAAAGGTAATTTAGTCGTTGTGGAAGACCATTGGATTGAAGGCGGTTTAGGTGCTGCGGTGCTAGATGCCTTTGCAGGTACTAGTAATACCCCCATTTATGATGGCCCCCAACTGCGATTAATTAAACTAGCCGTGCGAGATATGCCAGGTTCAGGCACACCAGAAGAACTACTTCACGCTGCCAAAATCGATGCCGATGCCATTGTAGAAGCAGTAAAAATGCAAGTTAGACAGCCAGTAGGAATAAGAGCATAAATGTCTAACTCATTCTTTGGGTAGGAGTTACCAGTAAAAGTCACAGCTACCTTAGAAACTACTCATCCCAGTTAAATTATTAGGAGTTGAGAACATGCCTGACAAATATCATACTGGAACCAAAGACGAACATTTCGATCTCGTCAGCGTGCTATATCATGCCCTCCAAAGTGCAGCGTGCTGTGAAACCTATCTTAGCGATGCAGAGCAAGCAGGCGATAGCGCAAGCGCTGTTTCTTGGATGCCCAAAGGGCTTTTGTCAGTTCGCGATTTCACCCAATTTTTCCAAGAAGTGAAAAGCCAAAACCAGAATTTAGCAGAGCGAGCCAAGCAGCTATTAGCACAGCGCACTGAGCAGTTGGTGGCACATTAAGTTACTGGGGACTTCAAACTAAATAAATGTCTTATCACTCGGTAAGCAGGGGAGGAGGGAGAAAGACAACCTTGCATCCCAGTAAATTGGATAATTTAATTTCTGGAAGTCCTTAACTCTAACCCTAGCCCCTAGCCCCTTCTCAAAAGGTAGGTCACTTATGACGAAAGTAGCAATAAATGGCTTAGGTCGAATTGGTAGAGCAGTCTTTAAAATTATCCTGAATACTAAGGAATTAGAACTAGTCGCTATCAATGATTTAATTCCGTTAGATAATCTAGTTTATTTGTTAAAATACGACACTGTTTATGGTAAGTATGACAAAAAGATAGAAAGCAATAGCCATAATTTGATAGTTGATGGTAAAAGCTATCAGGTATTCAGTGAAAAAGACCCTAATAAACTACCTTGGAAAAAATTAGGAGTTGATATAGTCTTTGAATGTACGGGAATTTTTAATAAAAAACCAGAACTAGAAAAACATTTACAAGCCGGAGCTAAAAACGTAATTTTATCGGCTCCCACGAAGAGTGAAGATATTAATACAGTTGTTTTCGGTGTTAACCAAACCCGAGAGTCAGATCACATTGTTTCCTGTGCCAGTTGTACAACCAATTGCATAACCCCTGTGTTGGAAGTGATGGGCAGAAGAATTGGCGTTAAAAAGGCAATCATGACCACAATTCATGCTTATACTACTACTCAAGAATTAGTGGATGGCCCCCATAAAAAATTTACCAGAGGTAGGGCGGCGGCGGCCAATATCGTACCGACTACCACTGGGGGTGCGATCGCAACTACTCAAGTTCTCACCCAATACTCCGATAAATTTGATGGGGCGGCGATACGGGTTCCTGTGGCTGTGGGTTCTATTTCTGATATCACTTTTGTTACCGAGAGAACAACCACTGTTGCAGAAATCAACAACATTTTTCAAGAAGAAGCAACCAGCCAAAGATATCAAGGCATTTTAGGAGTTGCCGAAGATCCTATCGTTTCATCTGATATTATCCAAGATCCGCGAGCCTCAATTGTTGATTTGAGTATGACTCAAGTTGTGGATGGCGACTTGGTGAAAGTCATGAGTTGGTATGACAACGAATGGGGTTATGCTTCTCAGATGATTCGACAAGCCCAACATATGGCTAGAACCTCTCGCCCTCTGCAAACTGTTTAAATGTATGAACCACAAAGGACGCGAAGGAAGAGAAGAAAGATAATTTGCGTTCCTCTGCGTTGAAAAAAAACCTATGATAACTAACCAAAATTCTTTTATCCGCTGGTTTGAAACTCTCAAATCTGAGGATGTCAACATTGTTGGTGGCAAAAACGCCTCTTTGGGGGAAATGATTGCTACCCTCAAAGATAAAGGTATTTGCGTACCCGATGGTTTCGCTACCACCGCAGATGCTTATTGGCAATTTTTAGAAGCAAATCATCTCACTGAGAAAATCCAGTCTCATCTTGAAGAACTGGAAAGTGGTAAAACTTCTTTAGATAAAGTTGGTAAATCTATCCGGCGGTTATTTTTATCTGCTAATTTTCCCGCAGATATAGCCGCAGCTATTAAAGACGCTTATCATCAACTTTGTCAGCGCTACAATACCCATGAAGTTGATGTGGCCGTGAGAAGCAGCGCCACAGCCGAAGATTTGCCCCAAGCTAGTTTTGCGGGACAGCAGGAAACGTTTCTCAACATTACAGGTGAGGTAGAGTTATTAGATGCCTGTCGTAAATGTTACGCTTCATTGTTTACCGACAGAGCCATTAGTTATCGGCAAGCACAGGGATTTGATCATCTGCAAGTTGCTTTATCTATTGGTATCCAAAAGATGGTGCGCTCTGATCAAGCCAGCGCTGGGGTAATGTTTTCTATTGATACGGAAACGGGATTTCCAGATATTGTATTGATTGATGCAGCTTGGGGCTTAGGTGAAAATGTGGTGCAAGGTACGGTGACACCGGATGAGTATCGAGTGTTTAAACCTTTGCTAAACCAAGATAATTTTCAACCAGTAATTGAGAAAACTTTGGGAGATAAACAAAAAAAACTAGTCTACGCCAAAGGTGGCACTCATTCTACTAAAAATATCAATACATCTTTAGAAGAACGCCAGTCTTTTGTCCTTTGTGATGACGAAATTTTACAATTAGCCCGTTGGGCTGCTGTGATTGAAACCCATTACCAAAAGCCAATGGATATGGAATGGGCCAAGGATGGGGAAACAGGTGAGTTGTTTATTGTGCAAGCACGTCCGGAAACAGTGCAAACCCAAAAAAAGACTAATACCTTAAAGGCTTATAGTTTGCAGGAAAAAGGGGAAATTATCTTAACTGGTTTGAGTATCGGGGAAGCGATCGCCTCGGGTAAGGTATGTCTGATTGAAAGTGCAGATGATATCCGGCATTTTCAAGATGGGTCAATTTTAGTCACACAAATGACCGACCCGGATTGGGTACCAATTATGAAACGGGCGGCTGGTATTGTCACAGACCACGGGGGACGCACTTGTCACGCAGCCATTGTCAGCCGTGAGTTAGGTATTCCGGCTATTGTGGGTACAGATCAGGCGACGACGATTTTACATGATCAACAGGAAATTACGATTTCTTGTGCTGAAGGTGATCAAGGTTATATCTATCAGCATCTTTTGCAGTTTGCGGAAACAGAAGTCAGTATTGAAGATATCCCTAGTACCAAAACCCACATATTACTAAATATTGCCAGTCCTGGGGCTGCTTTGCGCTGGTGGCGCTTACCCTGTGATGGCATTGGTTTGGCGCGGATGGAATTTATTATCAACAATATTATTAAAATTCACCCGATGGCTTTGGTGCATTTTGATGCTTTAAAAGATAGAAATACACGCAAGCAGATTCAGAATTTAACTTACGGTTATCAAGACAAAACTGAATATTTTGTAGACAATTTGGCGCGGGGTATGGCGAAAATTGCCGCTTCCCAATATCCCCGACCTGTGATTGTACGCATGAGCGACTTTAAAACTAATGAATATGCTAACTTGATTGGCGGTCAGCAATTCGAGCCAAAAGAAGCAAATCCCATGTTGGGATTCCGGGGTGCATCTCGATATTATAGCGATCGCTACCGTGAAGGTTTTGCTTTAGAATGTCATGCCATTAAACGCGCTCGTGAAGTTATTGGCATGACCAACATTATGATGATGATTCCTTTTTGTCGCACTCTCAAGGAAGCCGACCAGGTTTTGCAAGTATTGGCAGAAAACGGCTTGCAGCGGGGCGAGAATCATCTACAGGTTTACGTGATGGCAGAAATTCCCTCGAACATTGAGTTAGCAGCCGAATTTTCTCAGCGGTTTGATGGCTTTTCTATTGGTAGTAATGATTTAACACAGCTAGTTTTAGGTGTAGATCGTGATTCCTCGGAACTAGCATATATATTTGATGAACGTGACGAAGCGGTCAAACGCATGATCCGTCGTTTAATTGCCACAGCCCATGAAAGCGACCTCAAGGTGGGTATCTGCGGTCAAGCACCCAGCGATTATCCTGAATTTGCTGCTTTTCTTGTGGACGCTGGGATTGACTCGATTTCACTCAACCCAGATAGTGTAATTGCAGTGAAGCGCCGAGTTGCCGAAACTGAAAGTGCAAAGTAAAGAAATCAACTCGATTCCCCACCAAGGTAGCAAATACTGAAACAGGATTAGTGATTTTGACAACAAGCCGATACCATGCGAAAAGTGGTTTGACTTGCGTAATAAAACTGAAAATAAAGCTGCAAAATAAGATACTATAAAACAGCTATACACCGTGATATTGCCTGTGACATGATGAACGCACAAGCGTAAATCACATGCAAATAAAAACATGAAATTTCAACACATCTCTATTCTTACTGGCTTAATTGCTGCTGGTGTTTTAGCTCTATCTACATCTTCTGCACAGGCTTTTTCATTTACTACTAATTCCACCTACAACAATAAGCCCAAAGATGATATTTGGTTGAAGTCTGTACAGTTGAAAGATGGAACTATCATTAATGATTTTGCCTTAGTTAATAAAGCCAATATCATCTATAACGATGCTTACAAAGGTGGTAATTCTGGGGCAGCCAGCGCAGACAGAGGAGATAATGCACAAGGTATAGTAGCCGAAGATCCTACTAATCAACAGGTAGTTGCTGCACTAGGTAATCTCAACCTTAACAACATCATAGATGGTGAAGATAGCGGTAAATTCATCATGAATCTTTTCTTTGATCAAGCAGTCGATCAATTGTTTTTTTGGGAACGGGGGATGAATAGTGATTTAGCCGTTCAAGCCATAGATGCTGATGGCAACGTGATTGGTAATTTACTAAAAATGTTGCGGAGTGAGTGGGATGATGCTGGGTATAAAATTGACACAGTTGAAATTAGTGGCTCTCAAAACGTCGGCTCTAGGGGTGTCAGTTTGGCAGACTTGGGTTTAAGTGGTTATAGCTCCATTATAGGAATTCGCGTCAGCGCGGATAAATCGTTTAACGGCCCTGACTTCAAAGTTGTGGGAGCAGTCGCCCAAAGTGTACCTGAACCAGCTAGCTTGTTAGGTCTTGGCTTGATGGGTGGAATGCTGGTTGTCTCTCGTCGTCGTCAAGCTACAAATAACGGTTGAGTTAATATATCTCTGCTTCAATAACAAAATACCGATCGCACTTTGTGGAACTATAGAATTGTGCGATCGTTTTTGCAATGATTCAAATGATGATATTACTCATTCTGTTTGAATCCTTGTGCTGCCAGTAACGCCAATAAAACTCCTGCTCCCACCTGAAACAGAGGTAATTTACCCAATAAATCAGTAATGCTGGGTATGACTAAGTTCTGATAATCTCCATCAACTCTGTCGTCTTCTGCAACAGGTTGGTAAAAATTGTTGGGTGCATCTTCAGATTTTAGTTCATGACTGCGTTGTAAATTAAAGCCAGTCAGTAATAATAATGAATCTACCAACGAAGGTGATATTTTTTGAGCTAAATCTAGTAATTTAGCTATATCGCCAACGAGCAGGTCACGGATTGGGTGTTCAGCTGCGTAAAGGATGGCATCAGACACAATTCTTGGGTCATAGTAAGGTGGTATTCCTGACGGTTTCACACCTAACTTTGTTAAGCCATTATTCCAGAAGGGAGTGTTGATCACCGCTGGCTTCACACTTGTGACACTAATAGGCCATTTTTCATGTATCAATT
Organism: Cyanocohniella sp. LLY; assembly: GCA_022241785.1. Taxonomy (GTDB): domain Bacteria; phylum Cyanobacteriota; class Cyanobacteriia; order Cyanobacteriales; family Nostocaceae; genus Cyanocohniella. The sequence continues at coordinate 27,155 of JAKOMP010000071.1, forward strand.
CAACACGCATTGCTTCCAGAAAACCCTCAACACCATGTTTGGCTGAAGAGTAAGCACTTTGATATGGAAGCGATCGCCTACCTTCCATTGAAGATACATGGATTAAGGCCCCGCGTCCCTCACGTTTGAGGTGGGGTAACGCCGCCATCGCACCATATACTTGCCCCATCAAGTTGACATCAATAACATGCTTAAACTCTTCTGGTGTTGTCTTGTCAAATGTCGCAAAGATACCGATGGCGGCCACATGAACCCACGTATCAAGTCTTCCGTATACCTCGACAGTTTTATCGGCGATCGCCTTAACTTGTTCAAATACTTCCACATCAGCTACGTAAAAAGTTGCCTCGCCGCCAAAGCCGCGAATCTCCTCCACTAAAGACTTTAGCTTTGACTCACTGCGAGATGAAACTACCACTTTGGCCCCACGTTTAGCAAACTCAAGAGCTGTAATCCGTCCGATACCGCTGGAGGCTCCAACAACAGAAACAACCTGCTGATTGATTGGCTTTAATTGCATCAGTGTTACTCCTTAAAAGATTTTCCTAAAAAACTAATGCATTCCACCGTTTTGAGTCTTCTGGGAATCATAAACGCCCCAATATTCAATCCCCTGATCGCGTAATATCAGCTCGGCGCGATGAATTTCTGCTTCTGAGGCTTCTAGGATGAGCAAATAATAACTCTGTTGGAGGCGATCGCTATAAACTCTGGCTCTGTCTTCAGGAATGCCTAAATCACCTAATGCCTTCAACAAATTTTGATTTGCTGCGGCTCCCACAGCAACACCTGCAATGCTGCTGACTAATGCTACACCTACCGAACCTGCTGCTAACACAGCTCCCAAACCGGGAAGTGCTAAACTACTCAAACCAACTAAGGCGCTACCCCACGTAGTTGCTGTCAGCGTGTTTCCTACAACTCCGGTTGTATTGACATCTTGATTACCGATGTGGTCGCTCATGTGCGCTTCGCCTAAGCGATCGCCTTGTTCTACATCTTTAGCAATGACAGAAACTTTCTCCATAGGAAAGTTGGCAGTTTTCAATTCATTAATTGCCTGTTCTATCTGTTGAGAATTAGCAAATACTCCTAATGCACGTATAGTATCTTTAGTTATCATATTTTCCTCTTTCATAATTGTATTAGTGGGTTCATCTATAACCACAGTATTTTGTCTCAATTGACAAGTAGGTTAAGTATTAAAACACTACTAAGTTAAGTTGTTTATTAAATTGATTTCCCCAGGGGGGATAAATCATCAGTCAATGTTTAGCGAACCAGGTCGAGAACCTCACGCACTAAACTATAGCCAGCCAAATTCCAAAGTAGGTAAGCAACAAAGCCAATCATTGCTAAACGCCCATTCCACAGTTCTTGTTGGGGATTCCACCCCAGAATCCAAGCATTGCGATCAACACCGTTATAAGCCTTAGCATCAGTAGATAATTCAACTGCTTTATTAGTTTTAGTTGCCATTGAAATATTCCTTAATAACTCTCCTACACCCACATCTTAGTTACTATTACGGTTGCAGTTCTCTGTCTATTGGGGAATCTGGAAGAGTCACAGGAAGTATCTGTAAAATTTATTCATCTCTGCACTTAAGGCTGCAACTATTCTCACCTTCCCCGCTTCAGGAACAGAACCCAGCACTACTGCACCGTTACCGATTGCAGTAACTATCGCTTAAATCCTGAATATTGGATTGTCGATTATCGAGGATTGGGTGGTGTAGCTTTTATTGGTAAACCAAAACAACCAACTTTTACTATTTGTCAACTAGCTGAAGATATTTATACTCAACAACAATATCGATTAAATCAATTGATTAATTCACCGCTTTTGCCTCGTCTTCAACTTCACCTAGATGATATTCTTCCTCGATAATTTAAGTTGTGATCATCTGCCTAAATTTGATTTATTCTAATACAAGCCTAAAAAACTATATTGTTCTCTCTCCAAGAAAAGCCCGAATCAAGTTAATAATTTTTTTGATTCCTCTGGCTCTGATTCAAAAGCACTCTTAATTAGATGACTGGCTACAACTTTATAATCAAGAATTAATATTTTTGCTACTTCATGAAATTCATTATGTTTCCCAGCCCTAAATGCTGAATCTAACATTTCATCGACTGCTGCATTCGACATTTGAAATTCTCTCTGAAATCTTTCATAAAATGCTTCTTTATTGTTTGGCTTAATAATCCATAATTCAGTCCAATCATTTCCGGGTAGAAATGTCAGACGTTTTTCTACCCAATCTTTAGCCTTTTCTTTTTCCGTATCATTAAGTTTTTCCAAACTGTTTAAGAATTGCCTAATATGCTCAGATTTTTTCGGTGCTTGATCACCGTCGAAAATTACACAAAGTTCTATGGTTCCATCTTGTTTGTACGTATATTCTTTATATTTTGCACTAAGATATCGCATAACTGCTGTTGCTGAACCAATAGGTAAAACTTTTGTGCGTGAGCGTAGCTCATTATCTAAAACTGTTTCTACTATTAATTGAGCCGCCTCATCTTCTACTACAATGTCTAACTCAACATTTAGACGACCAGAAAGTTTTCCAGTTGCATAGGCGGGCGAAATTTCTGGTATGATAGTAGTCTGATCACAAATGCGTTCAACAAAAATTCTGCCTTCTGGTGGTAATGATTCAATAATCCGAGAAGAATGAGTTGTACAAATAATTTGGAACTTACGTTTTTCACATATTTTATTTAATTCTTCAATTAATTTTTCTTGTGCCTTCTCATGAAGACCCAATTCTATCTCGTCAATCAAAATCAGTGAACCATCTGGGCATTCATGGATGATTGAAAATAACTCAAATAAAGAGTGTTCACCCGTTCCCATATTGAAGCCCGAATAGACCTTCAAATCGTTTTTAGCCACAATAGGCAAACGATATCTTGCATATCGACTATAGCTAAAACTTGTATAGTTAGTACCAAGAATTTTTCCTACAGTTACACGAACACTATCTTCCCATCCGTGATCTGTTGCTGGCTGGAACCGACCTTTATAGCTCTTAGATACACTTCTTTCTGCATGTGGAACAATACGCTCAACACCAAGAAATACAACGGTGCGTGGAACTCTTGAATCATATTTATTCCATCGACTTCCAGCCTTCTTCCGGCGTAGCTGCCAACGTGAACCAGCCTTATTCGCATTATGCTTCGTAATTCTCCAGTTGTTATGAAGAATTTGATAGTCAATTGCTATATCACCAAGTTTTGATTCCTCTTTTGTCTGGATAAAGAAATCTGAAAAAGTATAATAAGGATGTTTTCTTCCAGGTAACTTGAAGCTATTAGACTTGTTGTGAAAGGCACAGGCTGATAAAGCGAGAACTGTAGTTTTACAAGAACCATTCCGTCCAGCAATGGCTTTTATTGGATAATGAAAGTCAATAGTAACTCCCTTAAGACCACGTATTTGACCTCGTAAGACTTTGATTGTGAGCAAGGTTGCACGGGTGAGTCATAATCGAATTTTGCTTTACCACGCGTGGCGTAAACCGACTGAAGACACTCTTGAAAATCATCGCCTTCCCAGGTTCCAGCGTGTCTCAGAATCGAACGACCGGAAGCTGGACGATAGGGTGCTTGAGAATTTTCTGTTGAATTGGATTCTGGTAGCTGCTGGGTATCTTCTAATTTAACTGGTGAGGCAGGTGTATCTTTTTTGTCTGCTTCTTGCTTAGTTTTGAGAAAGCGCAAAAAGTCTAGAGTTTCTTCTAGAAGAGAGTCTAGGGAGGATTCAATTTCTTGGAAAAGGCGTTTTTTGATAGTCATAAAGGTATTGTGTAACTGAATCTATTATCCAGGCAGGCAAGACTTGGCGTGAGCTTCGTCGATAGTTCGCGTGGCGTAGCCATATGCTGCCTGCCCCACAAGAGAAGATAATTAACTCAAGGCTGAGAGTAAATAACTATGTGCCTTGGCTAACGCCTCCGGTAACTTACTCGCATCACGTCCGCCGGCTTGGGCTAAGTTTGGTCTACCACCACCGCCACCGCCGCAAATCTTGGCAATAGCACCGACAAATTTACCCGCTTGTAGTCCCTTTTTATTCACCTCTGCACTGAAGGCTGCAACTATACTCACCTTTCCTTCTTCCGGAACCGAACCCAGCACCACTGCACCGTTACCGATTTTTTGCAGTAACCTTTCCGCCGCAGTTTTCAATGATTCTGGGTCAACKTCTTCYATYTGCGCYACYAAAATTTGATACTCGCCTACAGATTCTACTGTTTGCAGCAAACTGTCAGATTTAGCGAACTGACAAAAGCCCTTTGGGCATCCAAGAAACAGCGCTKGCGCTATCGCCAGTTGTGATTTTAGTGTGGCTAGTTGTTTCTCACTATTTCTCAGTTCAGTTTGCAGTGTGGTAATTCTTTCTGGTAATTCTTCGGGTTTAACTTTAAAGCGATCGCTCATATATAAAGGTTGATGAGCGTACTATTTTTTTCGTACAAGTGCGATCGCCCATGTATGATGGTTAATGAGCGTGCGATGTTTGTTCTCAAAAGTGCGATCGCTATTTTTGTGGAGACTGTTTTAAACGTAATGCGTAGGCGTAGCCCATCGTAGACATCGCCTAACCTTGTAGTCCAATCGCCTGATCTTGTAGGTTGGGTTGACGCAAGGAAACCCAACATTATTTTTATCCATTTCAATCCCATAACTTTTGAATAGAATAAGCATCAAACTTGACATCTCTGCTAATCACAATAAGAGAGTGATTGATAGCTTGAACAATTAACATTCTATCAAAGGGATCGCGATGATTTGATGGGAAAGCAAGTGCTGAGTATAACTCAATATCTTTATCGATAATAGGTAAAATTTGAATATTTATAGATTGCAATTCTTGAGATAAATCTTCAATAGGTCGATTTATTTGCAACTTGCCTATATTAATTTTAATAGCAATTTCCCAAAGACTAACGATACTAAAATACAAGTTTTCTTTGCTATCAATAATATCCTTGGCTTTAATCGCTAGCTTGGCATCACCTAATAAATACCAAAGAAAAGCATGAGTATCCAAAAGATATTTCATATTACATATATTCCGCCAAATCTTCTAATGGTTCATCAAAATCATCTGACATAATAATTTGACCTGCCCAACTACCATAACCACGATCGGGTTCCATCTTTTCCTGAGATTGTTTATTATTTGGATATTTTTCTCTTAAATATTCTGCATAATGTAATAGCTCCGTTTTCAGAGATTCAGGTAGATTAATAACAACTTTCCACAAAGCTAGCTCAGTATTCATAAACTCTCATTTTAACCAGATATTACGATTATCAGCCTTTAAGCTTTCAATATATAATTCAATTGCTTCTGTGATATTATCGATGGCTTCTTCAAAAGAATCTCCTTGAGAATGACAGCCTTTTAGGATAGGACAAAAAGCATGATAACCTCCATCTGATTCTTTCTCTAGAAGAACTGTGTAATTGTAAATTTGCTTATCGTTGTTGTTCATATATTTCCATCTTGTTTACGCTCTATCTACTTTTAACTTACGACTTATCCCATAATAAAGGCTTTTAGATGATGTTGGTTAAATAGTGCGATAATATTGATTTAGTCAGTTTCTGGATCAGGAGCAATCGTGGTTACACAGTTCAACATCAACGATACATTGTTACAAGAGGCACTTGCCCTGGATGACCAGATAACCGTTGATGTCCTGGTCGAAACTGCACTGCGCGAATATATCCAACATCGCAAGCGACTCAAAGTGTTAGACCTCTTTGGCACTATTGATTATGACCCAGACTACGACTACAAACAGCAACGTCAGCAAGCATGAGCGTCATAGTTGATACATCCTCACAACTGACAATCATTTTCACAGTTTTCGGATGCATATTCCTATTATTCTATTGCCCCTTGATGGTTAGACAAAATCCTGACAAAGTTTATGGGTAAGAATGAGCGCTCCCTACTATCCAACTACTCTCATCTACAGAGCGCTAACAACTGCTGCAAATCCTTAACCAAAGCAATTCAAAAGTCTTGTTCTGATTAAAAATATCAAAGGCAGGCAAGACTTGTACTGAGCTTGTCGTTCGCGTAGCGTCTCGTAGAGAAGTATGCCCGCCCCACAAGAGAAGATAATTAAATCAAAGCTGAGTGTAAATCACTCTGCGCCTTGGCTAACGCCTCCGGTAACTTACTCGCATCACGTCCGCCGGCTTGGGCTAAATTTGGTCTACCACCACCGCCACCGCCGCAAATCTTGGCAATAGCACCGACAAATTTAACCGCTTGCAGTCCCTTTTTATTCACCTCTGCACTGAAGGCTGCAACTATACTCACCTTCCCAGCTTCTGGAACCGAACCCAGCACCACTGCACCGTTACCGATTTTTTGCAGTAACCTTTCCGCCGCAGTTTTCAATGATTCCGGGTCAACGTCTTCCATTTGCGCTACCAAAATTTGATACTCGCCTACAGATATCTACTGTTTGCAGCAAACTGTCAGATTTAGCGAACTGACAAAAGCCCTTTGGGCATCCAAGAAACAGGTTAGATCCCACCAACGCCCCCCGCGCTCCGAACGGCCTGCACGAATGCGCCGGCCCCGCCTGGGGGTCTGAGCAACTCCATTCCATCCAGGAATTGATTGGACGTCGCGACTTCGACGCGAGTCCGGACT
>JAKOMP010000226.1 GCA_022241785.1 Cyanocohniella sp. LLY
AATGGATCTCTGAGACCGCGCAGGACGCCCAAGCATTTGTTGCATTTCCTGATACGTCGAAGCCGTTTGAGCTGGATCGCCGCGTCCGCAGCTTGAACGGAGCGCGAAAGCAGAACCTTTGGGATCGTTTGGTTTTTGAACTTAGTGCTGACGAGTTGAAACGTATTAATGTCCCGGCGGATGTTGTCCAGAAGCTTCGGGCAGTTCTTTTATAGGACTCGTTCAGGCTAGTTCATTCCTCCAATCACCCGCAACACGGTGATATAGCGTCCCAGCTATGGATTCTCGAGCCGTGCTTCGAAACGTAGGGCTCCTTCGCGCGCAAGATCGTTATCGGAATTCAGAATGGCGTCTTCCGGGCTGCCCTCCCAATGAATGAACGGCAAAATTCGCGCCCTTCCAACGCTCGAGGATGACGGAACGCATCTGCGCGGTGATTTCCGGAGTATGGGTCATCTGTTGCATTTCCGAGGGCGAAGCATCGAGAGTCAGGATCGAAGAGCAACCACGTGGCATACGCCACATAGTAGAATCTGTCAGAATTCCTCGGATATTAACCGCCGCTTCCTAGCCATTCGGCTCCGACCTGACGGAGGCGTATGCGGGTGCCCGACTATCCCGACGAAATTTACAGAGCACTTGTCGTCGACCTCGCTCACAGCGTTGTTCCGACCACCATCATGGGTCTGACGATTTTGGCCATAGGCGGGTATGTGTATGCGACAGTGGGCACCTTGCTCGCGCTTTCCGCCACCATTGCCGGATGCATCGCATCGAGTTCTCCAAGACTTGAACCAATGGCTTTTAAGGGATTTTCATCATTAGTGGCTTCATTGGCAATTGGCAATCCGTCAGCACAGTATTTCTTCACCATGTTTAAGGTGCGGTTTAGCAAATTACCTAAGTCATTAGCCAAATCTGCATTCAAAAC
>JAKOMP010000072.1 GCA_022241785.1 Cyanocohniella sp. LLY
ACACCCGTTCCATCTGTTCATCTGTTAAACTTTGGGCTGGTGGCAGTGGCACTTTTTCTAGCTTTATCCCTAGGGTAGGATTAGTAGAGATAATATCTGGATACGTGTAGCACATCCACTTGAAAAAGCTTTTGAGTGCGGCCACCCCAGCATTGATACTACTTTTTGAAAGCGGTTTTTCTGAATCAGTCTTTACTTCGTCGCGTAAATATTCCTTGTATAAACCTAAGTGGCGCGGACGCAACTCATGATAGTGCAGTTGTGTCCATCCCAAGAATCGCTTTAGTTCCCGTTCGTATAGCTTACGGCTGTTGGGAGCTAGGTTGTTGCTGCGTAAAAATTCCTGTACTTTGACAAAGCGAATATCAATCGGTGCTGTTATTCTTCTCGACGTGTTACTCAGTTTTGTAGAATTTCTAGCAGATGCCGTATTGTCATTTTCTAGTGGGATCAGTTTTATTGGTGGTAAACTATCTTTTTCTGAACTATTAAGCGATTGCACTTTATTATTACTCCCTAGTTCCAGATTACACACCAGCTTCAGTCAATGCCTCCATTAAAGCATCCACCAAATCCAAGTTTTCTGCCCATTGTGTCAAATATTCGTAGTCTAAGCTTTCTGCTTGCAACTTTATTATCCCCAACACATCACGCCACTGTTTTTGTGACTGACTGACTCTCCCCCAGCGTAACTTTTGTAAAATTGTATCTTCTGCCGAGGCTACCCAAAATTTAGGTATCCCTTCTAAGTCGATCAGCCTGCGTCTTTCCATCTGAGACACTGCAAACGGTGAAACATCACTAATATACAAGTCGGCATTTGCAATAGTTTCTGTATGAGTGATATTCAGCATTCGCTCTTGCCCTTGCTTTAATCCTTCTACCGCACCCGATGGACAATAATACCCCGCTCCTTCCAGTGTCGTCACTAATATATCAATATCGTTTGGTTTAATTTCTATTACCAAGTCTAAATCACGCGTTGAACGCGGTTCACCATGCAACGAAGCTGCTACACCACCACTCACATAGTAGGGAATATTTCTTGACTCAAAAATCAAGTGTAATTCGGCGGCGAGCGTTATTGAATCTTGTATCCACATTTTTTCATCATTACCTGTAGGTTGAAAGTCAACCCTCCATTTTTCTGCTAGTACAGCACGGCAAAAAATACCGCGAATTTCTTCTGGCGACGCTCCACGATGCCGCGATTTTATTCCTACAAGGCATAGTTTCTTCACTCCACGCTCATGAGCAGTGAACATTTCTAACCGTTGTTTCCACGAAAGTTGTCGCAGACGAGCAAACAGATATTTATCTGCCTCAATGTTCGTGTCAGCTGCTTGTGGCTGGTACTTTGATTGTGGACTTATTCCTGGAGAAACCATCTTGCTATTTACTGTTTAAGTTGTCTTATTTTGACCACTTATAACTGAGTTCACCAGAATTTTACCACACCTAACACAAAATAAGATACCCTTATCTTATCTCCGATATTAAATACGATAATTCACTATTTAGAAATAACCTGCTATTTAAAAGTATAAAACAATACATTATATAAGTGTTATTCCCTGTGCGATTGCCTCCGGCACTGCGCTCCGCGCAATCGCCCGCTCTATAAAATTACCAATACATTCTTGATAAGAAGGTAGTCAAGTAGCTTTTGTGCGTAACGTTTATATTCTTGGATATAAAATACTACCACTATTGCCAAAAATACTGTGAATTTCTGTGATTAGATGCAAAATTTCACTTTATGTGCAAAGTCGCTAAGAGGCTCAAACGCTTACCCCACAATCGATTTCACTTTATGCGCGAATCTCGGTGCCTGGAACCCCTATAACTTCGTTGTTCACATTTCATCTTATCTGCGAACCCACAACTGTATCTTAACTTTCATAATTAGTTACGATTCCTTGACCTATTTCCTTCACCCTTTCCACTAACTCCTGTGGTGCTACTACCTTAACATTGCCACCAAACCCCACAATCCATCTCCACAAATCAAAATCATCTAATGTCCACTTGGGAAATTTTGCTTGAAACCGATGGGGAAAATTGCGATCGCCAGTTCTAGCCAAGCAAAATAGAGACTTGGGTAAATTACTCCTTGTCTTCTGAATTGGTGGGGACATTTTCATGTGTGTGAACCGTTTTGTCCCCTCGGTAATAAAGGGATAAATCCGATCATTAAACCAGAGTTCCACTGTCACACAGACTTGCATTCGTTCTTGTTGATCTGCACTAAGAAATTGTTGTTGGTCAGTACTGCTATTTCCTAAATACATACCCGCACCAGATTTAAATAATTTTTGTAACTTTTGCAACACTTTTTCTTGTGCTTCTCGGCTGCGTTGTTGGGTTTGAGGTTTACCTAAAAACAATCTATCCAGACGTTCAAATCGCAATAAATCAGAAGTTTCACCGCTCACACATTCATAACCCAAGTACCAAGCAAAATTGGAAAACACCATTTGCAATGGATAGGCTAAGAAAAAGTCTTTTTCATCCCCTTCGTATCTACCCGCACCTGCAAACCGTTGTAACTCCAACAGCCTTCCTTCGACAATTGCTGTTTCCAACTGGGTGAGATTATTACTTAAGGCGCTGCTATGGAGATGCTTGGGGTCTACTATGGAGCTATTAGCGATCGCTCTGACGGGATAAATATTTTCAGTATGTTCTATAGTACGGGTTTGTAACAAACGTTGCTTAAATGTTTCGTAGATTGCTAGAGCTTGGGGGTCATTTAAACTGTTGGCTTGGGATTGAATAATATCAAAGACTTTGATTAATTCTGGTTTAGAAAGGATGCCTGTACCAGCAAAATAACCGTGACGCATAGGAAACTCAGGTAATATTTTATAGGGTTTTAAAACTTTTTCAATATCTTTACGAATTTTATCTTTTTCTTGACGATAGTTATCAATTATCCCTGCTTGTGCAAGAGATCGAAGTAAAGTGTTCAAACTGCCTACACCCATGTCAGCTAAAAAAGGGTAGTGGAAAATAAAGCGGATTGTCCCGATTAAACGTCCAAAAACTTTTTTGTCTGAGTAGGAGTGTGTTGCACTTAAAGTTATCAACTTATCAGGCTCAAAGTTGGGGAAATCTTGACTGCTGACTTTTAAATTACTATTGATAATTCCCTCAGCTTCTAGCCATTTTAAATCAGCAGCTATAGCATCTTCCCTAGCATAGATTTCACCCCGCATCTTGGCCATAACGGCAGTAATTTCTTGCAGGGAGTTAGCAAAATCTGGAATATGACCAAGTATATTTTCTAGGAGTTGAGGCTTAGTTAAGTGCAACTCACCAATTCCAGGATAGTTAATAATTAAGAATATCAAATACATCAACCGCTCAAAATCTAGTAGATGACTGTAACGATGGAGTGTGATTTTTGCATGGCGATTTTGAAAGCTGACAATTTGACGTGGAACACTTGCAATTGATTTAGCAATTTGGTGTTTGGAAAATTCGGGTGAAGTGACATCAATATTATTGACTGCGGCGAATCCTTCATCAGTAATCGGTGGTGATTCTTGCAGCAGTTTATACATACTTTCAATAATATCTGGGGGAACTTGGCGTTGGCGCTGTTGGTTCCAGCTAATGCAAATTTCTAAGGGAGTTTTTAAATACCAGCCAACCCAGTGGAGTTGGGGTAACTCCCATTGTGCAAGTTGGGTTTTGACTTTGAGTAAAAAGTCCATGCGAAAGGAACGCTTATAATTGGTAGCATCGTAAATAACACTTTTACCTAAACTAAATGCAGTACAAATACGGTTGATAACAGTGGCTTCAATTGTGTGCCATTCGCCTTGAATTGTCACGTCACCATACAGTTCTTGGCGGATTTCGTCAGTAGAGATAATTTCGCAATTTTCCAGGCTGGATAGGAGTTTTGCAAAGGTAGATTTACCGCTTCCTGGTGTTCCGATGAGAAAATGAGCGTAGGTTTTGGAGTCGGTTTTAGCTGCCTGTTGAGTCTTGAGTTGGGACGTTGGCATATAAAGTATAATTTTATAGTTGCTTTGATGAATTTGTAATATCACAGAGCAATATCATTTTCTAGTGTGGTAAAACTTGCTAGAGATATTTTGGAAACCTAGAAAAATCGTTTTTGATTTTCTTTCGCGCAAACGCAATTAAGCCTTTCGTTTCACTTCTCAAGTTAGTTTTGCCGCTCTAGGTTTAATCTTAGTCGTGTACAAATGATAATTTTACATTGCTTGTGCGAATGACCAATCAGATGTTATCTCAAAGCAAGTCTGGTATCAAAGTCTTTCTGTGTCTAGTTTTGAGGTTATTTTAGGAGTTTTTGTAACATGACTATCTACACACCTCCCCAAATCGCCCAAACCCCTATTCTTTCGTTGAGGTGTGTCGATTGCTTGCTGTTTAAGGGTTTGAGCTATGTGTTTGATTAATTTTGCGACTGGATTTACAATGTTTTTTAGAGGTGTGTCGATTTGCGGTCTGAAACCCTTACTGGGTAAGGGCTGCTAGACGAACTCCCCACCGATTGGGTTAATTCGGAATAATTGGAAACACTAGTGAAGTTAGACCACTCGCGGACGTTTCCCCCCACCGATTGGGTTAATTCGGAATAATTGGAAACCTTTCAAAATGAAAGTTTCCATTTACTTTGAAAGTGTTCCCCACCGATTGGGTTAATTCGGAATAATTGGAAACATAGGTGCCTATTTCATCCCCGTCCAATGACCCCGAAGTTACCGCTCATCAAAGTATTTTTCGTCATTCGCATGAGTTCGTATTTTCAATTTAGGTCATCTCTGCAAAACTAAATATAACAAGCGATCGCCTGAATACTAAAAAGGAAAGAAACTTATTTTTACTTTTACTTTTTCTTTTTTACGTATTGTTACAGAGATAAAGAAAATCAGTATTTTTGGATAGCGATTGAGTTGTCCATGATACGTTTTGTACACCAGAATGTAAGTTTAGACTATTATCCATTTGAGAAAGAGTATGGCTGATGAAGCAATCTATACAGCAATTACCTTTGCACCAGTGCAGGGATTTATCGAAAAATCGCGGAAGTTGAGGGATTTATATGGTGCGTCGGAACTTCTTTCCTATTTAAGTACAAAAATAATTGATACTGCAAAGGAAATACCTGGTATAGAAGTGATTTCTCCTGGTAGTCCTGACATTGAACAGGGAACACCAAACCGGATTCTAATTAAAGGTAATTTCCCAGAACAGCAAGCAAGAGACACAATTTTATCAGCTTGGAAAGAAGTAATCGACCATTGTAGACAATGGCTAAACGATAACCTGCGACATTTGGGGCCTTATCACTGGGATGATGACTGGAATCGTTGGGCTAATCATAGTTGGGAAATATTTTGGGCGCAAGCAAATTCTCCCACTTCTGTAATGAGAGAATTAGAAAATAATAAGCTGGGTCGTGATTGGATTGCAATTAACTGGATTGGTGAAAGTTCCAGTCTTACGGGTACTGATGGTATAGTATTTCCGGGATTGGGTGGAATAGAACGCAACCCAATAAATATTAGTTATAAAGCTGAAAAAAATAAGATTGAAGAGTTTTACACAGAACTTGCAACGATCACCGGAAGCCCGACAGCATCAGAAATTGAAGGTAAATTTATTGACACCAGGGAAAAATTAAGCATTCCCGAACTAACTAAGCGTTTGGTGACATTACCTGACATTGCTAGACGTTTTGGGATGTCATCCTTAACTAGAGGATTTCAAGAAATCCAGCGTAAACCTGATGGAGAGACAAACACACCGGGACAGTGGACGGGTTGGTTTATGGGGGATGGAGATAAAGTTGGGAATCATCTACAAGTGATCGCAGAAAGTGAAGGTGATATTGGACTAAAACTATTTAGCGAAGCAATGCGGAATTGGGGACATGATTTTACCCAAAATTTCACCAATAACGTCCCAGGAATCAGGGGACGAGTTATTTATGCAGGTGGTGATGATTTTCTGGGAGTGATTTACAGTCCCAAACCTCAAAACCCTATTTCAGCTTTTACTGCTTATGGGTGGTTGATGACTCTGGATAAGAGGTGGAGACAACACCAAGAACCAATAACTCTTAGTGTAGGATTTGTGTGGGTTGCGGGAAGTGTACCCCAACGGGATGTATTGCAACATTGTCGGGAAGCTGAAAAATTAGCAAAATCTCGTGGACGAGATCGCATCACAATTCGAGTCTTGTTTAATAGCGGTCAATATGTGCAATGGACTTGTCCTTGGGACTATCTGCATATTTTGAAAAATTATAGAGACAGAAATGGTAATACCTATAAACAGTGGGAAGAGAACAATAGGGATGAAAAATATCAACCCAATTGGAATCATATTTATAGTGATTTAGCTCAACTCAAAGCACACCACGCAATTGATTTAGACCCAAATAGACAAAATATAGATGATACATTGGCTTTAGCTTTGTTTGATATTTATTTCAAAAACAGAGATTATTTGATTAATCATAGCTCTCATATTGTTGGTGGAAATGCTTCTTATTTAGAAATAATTTCCTGGATTAATGACTTAATTAATGTAGGTTGGCAATTATGTACAGATATTTAATTATTATTAATCCCTTGGGATTTCTCTATGGTAGTGCCGGAGCATTTTTATCACCAGAAAACTTAGTAGGACGTTCTGGAGCAAAGTTTCCCCCTGATGCTTATACCTTATCTGGGTTGTTTTTTGCTGCTAATAAAACTGAACCATTTATCGGTCATGAGGAACTGAAAAAACTGCATCTTGCTGGCCCTTTTTGGGCAGAAATAGATAATCCTGAATATTTTTATCTCCCCATTCCCTGGACGAAAATCATCAATCAAGAGGAAAACCAAACAGACGAATGGGAAATTCGAGATGGTAAATGGTATCGTTCCGAAGCAACAAAAGAGATAGAACCGGATTGTCGTTGGCAAACTATTAATTATTGGGAGGATTCAGCAGCAGCAATTCTCAGTAATGGTGGTACTGCTAAGGACCCTTGGAAGTATACATCTATATTACATCCAAAGTTAATTAAAAGTGAGCGTTGTGTTCAAGAAGAGGGTGGATTATTTCTCGAAAACTCGGTACAAATGGGCTATAATTCTCGTGATAATGAGAACCAAGAAACCTGCTTAGTGTATTTATCAACCCACGAAATACCCAAAGGTTGGTATTGTTTTGGTGGTGAAAATCATCTAGTGGAAATTAGTTCTATGGAACTTACTGATGACAGTTGGATATTAAAGTTATTAAAACAAAAAATTCAACGTAGTTGTGCATTAATTACACCGGGAGTATGGGGTTCAACTCGTTTTTCTCGTCGCTATCCCAATCCACAGCATACAACATTTCCTCAACCAAGTCATATTCTTACAGATAAACCTTCTCCCTACCGTTACCGCCTCGGAGATAACAAAGGAAGGGGACGTTTAGGAAGGGGACGTTATGCAGTTCCTGCGGGTACTGTTTACGTATTTGACGATATTTTAAATAAATCTTGGTGGGGGGATGAAAATGAACCAGGATTTCCCAACGAGTGGTTTCCTAATGAAGGATTTTATCTCAAACAATTGGGATGTGGTTTATGTTTACCTCTAGCTATTACAGGAGTTAATTAAGAATCATACAGCAGTAATCAAAAATTCAATCTTTAAATCTCTTATTCTCCGCACCTCTGCGTGAGACAGTCATCAATTAATTAAGAAAAAACCAGAAGGAAGTAATTTAATGTATCATCAAGCCTACGGTATCATTAAAACCTTAGCACCGCTTCATGTGGGAGCAACAGCAGGAGAAGAAAGGGGAAATTTAAACTTAATTTTCCGCGACCAATTTACCCAAACAGGGATTATTCCTGGTAGCTCAATTCGGGGAAGATTGCGTGCAGAAATGCGTCAAAATTATGGAGGAGATGAACAACAAGTCAGGAAGTGGTACGGTAATGATGTACCAGATCGCAATGAAAATGATACAGTTGATCGTACTTTTTCTGACCGAACAACAGAGTCATTAGTTAAGTTTGAATATGCTTCCATTATTTGGCTACCTGTATTTTGTCCTGGACAACCAATTGTTTGGGTGAGTTGTCCACGTTTACTCAAACGTTACAGACGCATAACCGGACTAGAAAATCTTACTGTACCGCAAAAATATACGCGATCACAATCCCTTACACCCCTACCAAATAACAAACTATTCTTCAATTTCGGCTTTTTAACTATTGAGCATCATGCCAACTTATCCAGTTGGTTTCCTGAGAATGAAGAATTTCCAGCAGTCATAGTTGGTGATGATGAAATTTCTATGATTCATGATATGGCACTATACCGTCAAAGTCGTGTTGCCTTAGAAAAAGATCAAAAACGTAACGCTAATAAGGCTTTTTTCGGAGTCGAAGCATTACCAGAAGAAACTATTTTAGCTTTCCCCATTGGTTTGAAAAAAGATAAAGATGGCGAACAGTGGGAACCTTTTCCTGGACAACAAACTAAAGATGATATTTATTTGGGAGGATTAGAATCAGTGGGATTTGGTCATTGTGAAATATCATTATTTAACATTCATGTCAATAACGAAGTAACAATATAGGGAATTGATATATGCCTTGGGAAGATTTTAGCCTTGACAAAACTGCTCACGATTTAGTTTATAAATACCGTAACGACGACAAAGAAACCGTGAATCAAGTCCATAAAATGCGTACTACTGTTGCTTATGGGTTAGAACGATTTTGGGGAGAACATTTACGTTTAGATGGGAGAAAATCTGCATATTGGGAAGAAACTTGGAATCAGCTTGTAAAAATTATGGGACAAGCTGATATTACAGTCCCTAATAACCCCCAAGACTTGTGGAACTCAGAAGTCTTTCCCCTTGCATATCGCAAGGTTACATTAGCGATTTTAACGCAACTATGCGACTGTATGGTGTGGTGGACGCAGAGATACAAACCCACTCGCAATGACGCAACTGAAGACGAGAATTAAGGAGAACAAGAAAATGAGCGATAGTGACTTAGTACCTTTGATGTACCGCGCCCAAATCGAAGATAGGGGCAAAATCCAGTATGCGGGGGATGCGGAACCTGCGACTAAGTGGGTTAATGAATGGTTAGATGGATGTCCCCCTAACCCAAATACTCAAGATACATACAGAATGCCACAATTTGCGACAGGCGATGTCTACGACGGGCTGCGCTTATGCACTTGGCAAAAAACTTATACTATTAGCTGGCGTTTAGTTACCAATTCCGGGCAAGATGAAGATGTAATTAGACCTGTAATAGGTGCAAAGGGTATACCTTTTTATCCTGGTTCAGGTATGAAAGGTGCATTTTTGCGTGCTTGTTTGCATTTGCAAATTACACGCGAACAAATACTTGAATACTGTGGTGGAGAAATAGAAGAAATTATTGCAGGTAGAGAACAGAATAGAACTAAACCAGGAATTTTACGTTTTCATGGCGGTTATCCTGTGGATATGTCCTGGGGGAAAGACAGAGAACGTTTAGTAGATGTTGTTCACTCTCAAGAAAAACGTCAAATTATCGAGAATATAAATACTGGTGCTAATGTACAAATATCATTGTATAAAGCTAAGTTAAAATTTGGTATTTCGAGCATTAAAGATAATGTTGATTGGAATCTAGTACAACGAATTTGGGAACAAGCATTATCGGAAGGACTAGGTTCTAGAACTAGCGCAGGTTACGGTCGATTTAAGAATGTTGTACATAGTAATAAAGTAATTTTGTCAAGTAATATTGGCGGATGGGGAATAACTTCGACATTACTAAATAGAACCCCAGAATTTCGTCCGAATATGTTTAAAGCAGGATTACGCGGACATACTTTGCGTTTACTAGCCGGGATAACAAATGAAGCAACATCCCAAAGATTAACAAAGGAACTATGGGGTGGATTTTGTGGTGAAGAAAGTGGCTCTATTGTTGGTAAATTTGGTATTGATTTTCAAATTGAAGATATTAGGTATGGGAAGCATGAATATTATCCAATAAATCGCAAAACCTCTATGCCTCTCTACAATTTAAAATCAGGAAAACTAGATATTATTTCTGTTAAACCATGCTCAGAAGGAGAACGAGAATTTTTGAATCTTTTAATTAAATTTTCTCTCCTACTAGGTGGTTTTGGGAAATCATGGCGGAGAGTTCATCATAGCTTATTTTATAAATCATATTTTGATAATAATGATAAGCCGATGATTGGTTGTCATTGGTTATTTACTAAACTATCAGAATCAGCAGATTATTGTATTACAGCACCAAGGGGAGAATTGGATAATATCAAGACTTTCTTAGCGAGTATTCCTGATACTGTCAGAAATCACTTCAATTTACCATCTACGAATAACCATGTAAACAATTGGCGTGAAGTTTGGCATCCTCAAAGAGTTCAAGTTTGGGGGAGAATTGCAGAAAATAAAAATGATAGCCAAGCTGTGGAATGGTTCCATAGGGATAATTTTATTAAGAGAACAGAATTAACTGGAAGGATAGGGAACCCCACTCAAGTAAGTAGAATTTGGCATAGAATGTATCCTCTTTACGTGAAAATAGATGGTCAGATAATTCACAAAAAAAATGAGGATGGGAGTTATAAATTTGTTGAATTGTTAACCATTTTTACTCCCGATAATTTACCGAAATCCAGAGATTTTTTAAGTTTTTTAAATAGCAACAATAATGATTTTATCAAACTGTGGGGAGGAAATTAAAAATATAGCTGCTCGATTATTTCGAGGAGTCGAGCATCTGAATATCAAATATCAATAAACTTATATCAAGTACAAAAATATGAATATCTGGATTATAACTACAGGAAATAGTGACGTTCAACTTAAAAATAAGACCAACTGGATCAACTTATATAGAGAAGGCAGAAGAGGATTAGAGCGAGACTATAACTTTCAACCTTCTCAAAAAGAAGATGATGTGATTTTCACAGTTCCAGCCAGGGTTATGGGTGTAATTTATGGGACTCAACTAGATAATAATCAACTAGATAAAGATATTTACCAAGATTTATACTTTCCTCTTCTCGATGCTTTTTCTGAAAAGCTACAAGGTCAAAATCAGCCAGACAGAATTATTGTCATTCTCACAAATCAAGAGGCTGCTTATACCAATCCAGAGAAAAAAAGTCCATATTGGAAAGATACTTGTACTTTGAAACCAATAATAGACAAGTATCTACAAACTAAGTTTCCTAAAATCAGCAAAATTGAATATTTAGAACTTAAACCAAAATCAAAAGATGAAGGTTTAGATAATTGGGATCAATCTTTGAAGTTAGTTCAACAAGAATTATCTCAATCGAATTTAGAGTTTAAACCTCTCGATAATATATACGTCAGCCATCAAGCAGGTACACCAGCGATTTCATCTGCAATTCAATTTGTGAGCCTTGCAAAGTTTGGAAAAAAGGTGAAATTTCTGGTATCGAATGAATATGAACCAGAGAATACCCGATTCATCACTAGTTCTAATTATTTACGGGGTATTCAACTACAAGAAGCAAAAGTTTTATTAGAACGTTTTGATTATTCTGGGGTAGAAAGTTTATTGAAACCTTATTGGTTGGATTGTGTAACTCCACAAGAACAAAAACTTAGAGATTTGCTGAAAATAGCTATTCAATGGAATTTTGCTAATTTTGATGAGTTTGCCAAAGGATTAGGAGAAACAGCACAAGAACGTCTACAAAATTGGTGGTGGACTGGCTATGAAGCTTCTTATTTGGCTGTGGTACGCTTGGAACAAGGTAACACTGTTGAAGCATTATTTCACAGCTTTAGAGCAGTAGAAGGGTTAATTTGTAAATGGGCTGAAAATACTTATCATACTCATATCCAATATAAACCAGATGGTTCACCAGAAATTAAAAGCAGTATCTCTCAAGATTTACCAGATTATACCAACCGTCTTTACTCCAATATACAAACCCAATTGAAGAAAAAAGGTAAAATTGGTCTTTTTAGCGAATCACTTTATCAATTGTTGCAAACAGCAAAACCAGAATGTCAAAATTTGACTCACATTATGAGTATAGTTTGGGGTAAAGCGCGAGATAATAGGAATCCCTTATTTCATAGATTATTAGGTTTACAAGAACAAGAAGTTTTTGCAGCTTGGGATGCTCAAAATAAAGATGCTTGGAAACATAAGGTTTTAAGTTGTTTAAATTTTGTGGCTAACCAAACTTTTACTTCTTTACCAAAAGCTAGTCTTATGTATCAAATACATCAAGATTTAAAGAAGGCGTTGACTGATTATGAGTCACAAGCTTTTAGTGATTTAAACTAGCGTGGTAAAACTTGCTAGAGGTATCTTGGAATCGTAGAAAACTCGTTTGAGATTGTCTTTTTAACGAACACAATTAAAGCTTTAATCTAGACTCTCAAGTTAGTTTTACCGTTCTAGGATTTAAATGTCTAAGTGCGATCGCCAACGACATCACTTAAAACTGCGCGAACCAGGGAATGTATTTATCGAACGTTTGTTATATAACCTGTCAAGTCTTATCAGCTATGGTCTTGGAGGTTTTTAGGAGAAAATGAGGTTCGCGCAAACTCTGCAATGTATACCAGGAAAGCCTTTGAGTCCATTTTGATGAAGGGAGGACTTGACAAGCGATCGCGCAAACAGTACTTTTTAATTTCATCCGCGCAAACGGGTGTTAAAAGCCTTGTATATCAAGTCTTATCGACCCCAGCAGTCTCCACTAACAATGTGGAGACTTTTTAATAAAAATTATTAAATTTGTGATCACTTGTGCGTGATTCGAATGTCACTAAGAAAACGTGAAACCCTTGTGAGGACTGGGTATAGGGGTATAGGGGTGTGGGGTGTAGGGGATGATTACTGATTTATAAGTATGATTACGTCGTTTTTAATTCTTTCCCTGACACCCTGACACCCTGACACCCTGACACCCAAAACCCAGCCATATTAAGGATTCGCCCTTTTCTTAGTGCCATTCGTGCGTGATTCTTTGTCTCCACTAACAATGTGGAGACTTTTTAATAAAAATTCGTCAATCGCATCACAAACAGACGATTTTTTACTCCTTCCCAACAATAATAAAAAGAAATAAGAATAAACCCAGCTTGTACGATTGCGCCCACAAAAGAGGGAATTTGCAATGCATCTACCCGAATTATTTCCCCACTTCTTCATCCTCCAGCGATTAGTGGATGGTTCCCTCAACCAGAGCCAAAACCTAATTACAGCAATGCGACGCTGGATTTTAATCAATTGGTTTTATGGAGAAGCAAGCAAAAATTTGGAGTGCGATCGCTATACTGGTATAACCTTCAATGAATGGAGCGAATACTTTTTTAATCAAGACCTATTCCATCTGCAACCATCATTTCAATCGGGACATCCCCTTGGTCGTTTATTGGAGAAAAATGACGAAATCTTCAAACCCCATCATCCCCTCTGCCCCTGTTATAAAACGACTGTCGATTGGTTACGATTTTATAATATTAATGTTGATGAGTGGCTGGAGGAATTACAAGAAAATATTTATATATCCCAAGAAACGATTATTAAAGTAATTCACCATCGTCTGTTTGCTAAAGTGAGAAAAAGCCTACAGGCAGATATCAATACTTTGATAGCTAAAGGATGTCTCAAATGCGAAACATCCTTATTTAAAAAGCAAAATATTATCTATCGAGTAGATAAATTACCCGATTGGCTGTGTACCAAGGTTGCTAAAAAGCCAATAAATTCGAGTGGATTTTTTCCCGAATTAAATCCTACTGAAATGGCAGATTTAGCCCAAGCCTTGGATATGTTGAGTTTTCTCGACCCCAAATTAGCACCGATTGCCGATAAAATTTCTGGGGAAGTTTACGGAACTCGACGGATATTTTTGCACGTAGATTATATTTTATCTGAGGATAACCAGCTTAATACTGATAATTTACAAGAGGAATTACAAGCAAATTGGCAAAGTCGGGAAATTAAACCAATATTTTTAAACTATGCTAGCGCTCGTTGTGGTGATAAAAAATGCTTGGTTTATCCGGTGTGTATTTATTACCTGCAAAGGGCAAAATATCTTTGTGGTTATGGGTTAAATCCTCAAGGTGATGTGAATTGGTACATTTATCGTTTGGAACGGATTAAATCATTTGCCTTTGTGGATTGGTCAAATCAAATTATTCCCCCACAAATGTTAGATAAATATCTCAAGAATCAACTACCAGAGCCAGATGATGTGGAAAAAGAAATCAGCAGTGCTTGGGGATTTGAAATGAATAAACCTCCTCACTTCATGTTGCTGAGATTTAAGCACGATTATCACCAACGCTACATTAAAAATACCTTTCGTCATAACACGTTTACTTACATAAAATCACCTGCCAAACTAGCACAAATAATTCATCACTATACAAGTAATCCCCAGGAAGAAAAATTATTAAATACTATTGTAACAAAACATCCTGACGATGCTTATTACAGTGTCATCTATCGCGCCAATGATAATAATATCATCATGCGTTTGCTTGCTTGGGGTGCTAATGTTGAGGTTTTATTGCCGATGGAATTACGAAAACACATCGCCAAGAACATTCGTGAAGCGTATACATTTTATGATTGTTAGTTAATTTTATATCAAGTAAGTCGGTGAGAAAAATTCAATGTATATCAAGAAATAGGAATTTAAGCTAGGGTGTGTTACACCGTCTAAGTACAGGACAAAAATTGTAGAGAGAGAAGAAACTCGTCATATTTCAAGTCTAAATCAGTGACAAGAGAACGCAGATAATCTAAACCGTAACGAAAAACACTTTTGGCTTTACGTCCATGCTTTTTAATTTTGATAGGTTGATGTTGATGTAACCATTCACCAGTGTTGACAGCCCAACACATAGCCAAAGAAAGCAAAGCTAACAGTTTACTCAATCGGTTAGCATCTAGAAAATGCGTAGATTCTAGACAAAAACCCCGAGTTTTGAACATTGCGAATAAAGTTTCAATCCCCCAACGACGACCATAGTCAGCAATTATGGTTTGTGGAGAATCATCAGAGATGACAATTAATAACTTGCCATCATCAAGACGTAAACCAGCCACATAAACTAAACGACCCCAGACCCAACGACGAGTAGATAAAACTTGAGATTCACCTACAGCCAGATGAGCAAAAATGACGCGACCTGGAAGGGTTTTTTCTGTATCACTAATTAAATCAGTGTGACGAATCCTGATTCGGAATGGAATACCTGGGTCAAGTAGTAAATAACTTAACCATTGTGTACCGACAAATTCTCTGTCAGCACTGATATAGTCAACTTGCACATCTGGGAACAGTTGTTCAAATCGGTCGAGTAAATCCATTCGTTCATCGCTGTGGGAATTCCCTTTTTTAGCCAAAATCTGCCAAACTAGGGGGTAAGCGACACCATTATGTACTACTCCCAGCATGAGGATATTTAACCAAGTTTGACCAAAACGCCATTCCGTTCGGTCAACGCTTAACACCCAAGGTTGGGGAATCTTCATGATTGTCACAATCATTTTCGCTATGACTGCATAATCTACATCAAAATCCCGAAAAAACCGTTGTAATCGCTTGTAATTCGATTCGTTTTTGGCAGAGTTACGAAAACCAGTTGCTAATTCTACCAAATTTACCGTTTTTACTCTTAATAGAGATATTAGAAATAAAGCTAAGAAGCTTAGACGCGCACCATGCCATCCTAGGTGAGGTTTGAGTGTGTCTCTCAATCGGTTAATCTGGTTCATAGGGGTTTCTTTGATTGTGTGGTAACTTTCTATGAAACCCCCTCTGCGTCTCCATTGCAAGTCTTTTCTCTATTTTTTGTCCTGTACAGAGACACCGTAGGCTAAGAGGGTGTTTCAAAAGTCTACGGTTGTATGAAACCACCCTGCCTAACCTCCTTTCAAAAGGGGTGAATAACCTGTTCAAAGTCCTCCTTTTTAAGGAAGATTTAGGAGGAACTAAAGTTTTTAAACATCAGCCATCACTTTTCAAATATCTTCTAACGCATCTCTATGATTGATGATAAATCGGTGCGTTGCGCTGCCTTATAACGCACCCTAAATTTACTTCCGGGAGCCGGTACTACGTTTTAATATAAAATCCCCGTCTTAAGGCCTCAATTCGTTTGTGAATTGGCGGATGGCTATGTTTTAACCAATGAAAAACCCCGGTTTCTTCTTTCATT
This sequence comes from Cyanocohniella sp. LLY, assembly GCA_022241785.1. Taxonomy (GTDB): domain Bacteria; phylum Cyanobacteriota; class Cyanobacteriia; order Cyanobacteriales; family Nostocaceae; genus Cyanocohniella. The sequence continues at coordinate 16,249 of JAKOMP010000072.1, forward strand.
TCCACTCGTATCCATAAAATTGACATTTCTTCACGGTTCTTTTTTGGTGGTTGAAAGGGAAGTCTGTCCAAGGTGGCGAGTGCTGATACCATCGCGTCAACGCTGGTGAGTCTTGCAGCAACAGCATCGGCGTGATATTCTCGCCAACGACTGTGCCAAAAGGTCAGTAATGTCACCAAAAGTTGGGTCATTGATGGTAATAACATTAATACTAGCCAAATTACAACACCAATGAAAAAGCCCGTTGCGTGTTGCCAATTTCCCAACAAACCATAAATTAAACCCGCAATTAACATTAATAAAGCTGCAAATCTACCTAAATACCAAACAACCAATAGCATGGGTCTAAAAAGAGTCATCATTACCCCACCCCAGGTTGCGGAAAGTAAGGTTTTTGCCATCGTATCTAAGTTAGCAATATGGCCGATTTCATGAGCCATAACCGCAGCTACTTCTTCCCGATTTAAATTTTTAATTAAACCTGTAGTTGCAACTACCATTGAATACGAGCGAGCGAGTAGTACCAACTGCATAAGCATTGGGATTATCATCACACAATTCAATTCCCACTACAGGAGTTTTGGGGATATTTTCAGCGATCGCAATATCTCGAATTGTGCTACACAACCATTCTTCTGTATCTGAATACAGCCCTTTTTCTATCTACTAAAAATGGATTAATCACCCGAATGTTTCTTTGATTGATGTAAGTAGGAACTGCGGAAAAGTATCGGTAACTTGTAGTAACAACCCAATAAAGACTGGGAAATCCAATACAAACCAAGAAAAACAACCCCAGAATAAAACTTAATGCGCCCTGCTGAAATAACAGTAAACCGTAATAGCTGGCACACAAACCATAAATCAAAACTATCAAACAAAATAGTGCCATAATCGCAATTACAGCTAAATTACCGCCAGCATTTTTAAATCTCATCTCTTGACTCCATTTAGTTAAATTACAGCTAGAAAATTTTCAATGCTGTAACTTACCATCCCTATGGAAACTCGCCTTTCCAAGCAGGAACTAAACTAAAACCTGGATTCTCCCAATCAAAAATCCTCAATCCCATCGGTTTTATGGAAGCAATAATTAGTGAATTTTTGGCTTTGCACAATTTTCAACGAGCCTGGGAAAAAGTTGCAGAGAAACGCGGCTGTGCGGGTATCGACAGAGAAACCATCGATGATTTTGCTCGTAATCAAGCATTAAATATCTATGAATTACGCAATACAGTTGCTAATGGTAGCTATGAACCTCTACCTTGCAGACAAGTTGTCATACCCAAACGTAATGGTAATTTACGAGAATTAAAAATACCAACAGTACGCGATCGCATTGTTCAACAAGCGCTATTAAATGTATTTTATCCCGTCTTGGAGTCCAAATTTTCGAGTGCAAGTTTTGCCTATCGTCCCAATTTATCCTATCTGAATGCAGTGGAAAAAATCGCCGACTTTCGTGATGAAGGTTATATTTGGGTCTTCGATGCTGATATCGTCAAATTTTTTGATAATATCGAACATTCCCGCTTATTACAACAAATTAGACTCCATCTCGACCATCCCGGTATTTTATGTTTGATTAAATCCTGGGTATCGGTGGGTGTACAAACCGATGCGGGTTTAATCTTCTCTCAAAAAGGTATTCCTCAAGGTGCAGTAATTTCACCAATCTTAGCCAATATTTACCTGCATGAGTTTGATGAAATGATCACCGCCAGTAATTTACAACTTGTGCGTTATGCTGATGATTTTGTGGTTTTAGCACGTACCCATGCAGAGATTTTGACAGCGCAAACAGAAATCATCAATTTATTAGCTGGGATGGGATTAGAGATACATCCCGAAAAAACCAGAATTACTAATTTTGAGCATGGATTTTGTTTTCTCGGTCATGGATTTATAGATAACGCGATTTTTCCCATCGATACAAACCGCACCAAATTTACAAATAACTCACTTCCCCAACCACAATCAAAGCAACGTAAAAAAAAACGCCTCCGCGCCAATTAGCACCGCAAATTGAGAGGTTGCAGTTAGATACAGAACCAAACCAAGAACTAGAAATTTTAGCACAAGGACAAGAACATCAAATTGCATTCCTCCATCAACCTTATTTAGTGGAAATAGATATCACCACAGACAAGGAAATTATCTCTGATGGTGGTGATGACAAACATAGTCCTTTACAAAAAAACATTTGGAATCAGGAAATGGCTGCAATTTATCTGCTCGAACAAGGAACAAGTATCTATAAAGACCACCTCCGTTTTATTATTCATGTCAGCGAAAAACCAAAACTGGAAATACCAATTCGTGAAGTTGAACAAATCATGATTTTTGGCAATATCCAACTTTCTACACCAGTAATTAATGCCTGTTTAAAAGAAAAAATTGGTGTACTGTTTCTCAATCAACTGGGTCAATATCACGGACATTTAGCCAGTGAGGAATCTACAAATATAGATAATCATCTCATTCAAATGCAACGACGCGATGACGACTATTTTCAATTTCATGTATCCAAGGCGATCGTTTATGGAAAATTAACCAATTCCAAGCAGTTATTAATGCGCTTTAATCGCAAACGCAAAATAACAGCAGTAGAGCAGGCAATATATGGCATCAGCAAAGATATTGACTCTTTAGAATTAGTTGATAATTTAGATTCTTTACGCGGTTATGAAGGTATCACAGCCGCAAGATATTTTCCGGCTTTTGGACAGTTAGTTACTAACCCCAATTTTGAGTTTTCTCTCCGCAATCGTCAACCACCAACAGACCCGATAAATTCTCTCTTAAGTTTTGGTTATACACTGTTATTGAATAATGTCATGAGTTTTATTGTTGCGGAAGGACTTTCACCATATATCGGTAATTTTCACTATGGGGAAAGACAAAAGTCTTATTTAGCTTTTGATTTAATGGAGGAATTTCGGTCTGTTATTGTCGATAGTTTGGTTATGAACATAATTAATCATTCTGTGTTTAAACCGCAGGATTTCGATATTTTAGATAGTACGGGAGGAGTGTATTTAAATCAATCAGCAAGGCGAATTTTTCTCCAAAAATTTGAAGCCCGAATGAATGAAGAAACATCCCACCCCGATTTACAATCTCAAGTCACATACCGTCATGCAATTCAATTACAAGTCAGAAGATATAAACGTTGTTTATTATCGGATATTCCCTATGCAGCATTTTTAAGACCTTCTTAATTTTTTTTTAAAGTTGATTTAAAAACCCTGATTTTACGAAAAGCCTGTAGGGGTTTAGGAATCCTAAACCCTATGGTGGAATATGATGGGATTTGTGTTAAATAGTTTTATAATACCAGTAAAATAACTTGTAGTTTCATTAATTTATACTTTTTATTTATCTAAATGTTAGTCGTTGTTGTATATGATATTCCTAATGACAAAAGGCGCACGAAGTTATCCAATTTTTTAGAAGGTTACGGGCGAAGAGTCCAGTTTTCTGTATTTGAGTGTTTTTTGAGTTTGGAGGAAATGCGACAACTTTATATAAATGTGAGAAAGTTAGTTACAGCACTTCCAGCAGCTATGAGGTACATCCTCAAAACTGAAAGCTTTGCTAGGAGAGGGGCCGGGAGAAAACCGTATTGCATAATAGCGGGAACCGCTGTAAACCTGCGGAGGATAATGTGCGCTTTTATTGGATATCCCAAGAAGCCGTTGAGAGGGTGTTAACAATCGGTGGTGAAGCACCCCAACCACCGCCAAACTATTATGTAATCTAGGTTTGAGGCTTTTATGGGTTGTGTTCTTTGATTCCCCATCGACACCAGTCAGAGAATCGCCCAAACCCCATATTTTTCGTTGAGTGGTGTCGATTGCTTATAGGGTAAGCTTTTGAGGTGTGTGTATGTTTCGTTTTTTGGATAAATGTATTATCATTTTACCAGTGGTGTCGATTTGTGGTCTGAAACCCTTACTGGGTAAGGGCTGCTAGACGAACTCCCCACCGATTGGGTTAATTCGGAATAATTGGAAACGATAGACACCCTGAATTCTGATACAGCTTTACCCCACCGATTGGGTTAATTCGGAATAATTGGAAACGCTAGGGCGAGCATCATACACTTTAGCAATGCTATCCTGCCCCCACCGATTGGGTTAATTCGGAATAATTGGAAACCCTTGTATCTCATGGATGACTATATTCGGATAGCCCCCACCGATTGGGTTAATTCGGAATAATTGGAAACGTCATGGTATTCGCTCCAGGTTACAATTACTTTATCCCCACCGATTGGGTTAATTCGGAATAATTGGAAACCAAAAGCGTCCGCCTGAGAGATCGCTTTTGAATCGCCCCACCGATTGGGTTAATTCGGAATAATTGGAAACCAAAATAATCCAAGCCAATAATACCCCTATAACCCCCCACCGATTGGGTTAATTCGGAATAATTGGAAACTTTTAACCCGAGTTTCTTTTTCTCCCTCATCTATGCCAGCCCCACCGATTGGGTTAATTCGGAATAATTGGAAACCCTTGGCGGGCATTGTTGACTTCAACAACAGCGACCTTGACCCCACCGATTGGGTTAATTCGGAATAATTGGAAACTTCTGATCCAAGGGATCAGAATTGCCAATTTCTGCCCCACCGATTGGGTTAATTCGGAATAATTGGAAACTATCGCTACTACCATTACTTCTTCCTCTGGTATCCCCACCGATTGGGTTAATTCGGAATAATTGGAAACCTCATCAACTTCGGTTGGTGGTGGAGATGGACGTAAATAAGCCCCCACCGATTGGGTTAATTCGGAATAATTGGAAACGATTTTCCTCAAAAAATAAATTTGGGTAAAACGAAAAAACGACCCCACCGATTGGGTTAATTCGGAATAATTGGAAACTTTCTTCTGCTTCTCTTGCTGTTGTAACAGATTGGCCCCACCGATTGGGTTAATTCGGAATAATTGGAAACGTTCTCCGTGAGGGTTCACTAAGTATGTTGATTCCCGTTTCCCCACCGATTGGGTTAATTCGGAATAATTGGAAACATGACGGACTGTATGCCCAATTGTTTGCAAAACGCCCCACCGATTGGGTTAATTCGGAATAATTGGAAACGTTGAAGAAACTATTTTTTCAACTTGGGAAAGTAGAACTCCCCACCGATTGGGTTAATTCGGATAATTGAAGAAATTATGATACCTGAAACTGTAATGATTATTATGAAAAGGCAGTTTCAGGTATTTTTAATTATTAATAAAAATTAACTATTAATAAAAATCAACTATTAATGAAAACAATCGATATAGTCTTCATAGCACTCAATAATATATCTGTACTAAATACTCCTCATAAACAAACGATACCTTGCGGTAAGCTTTCCTTCTCTACGAGAGGCTGCGCCCTAAGCGTAGCTATGCCGCAGGCTTTACGGAACGCTGCGCGGACGCTAACGCAACATCTTAAATTGATGGGTATGTCACCAAACTGTTAGGCGATCGCTTCTTTTGGAAACCCGCGTTTCCGAGCATAGGTTTTAATAAACCATATCAAAGTCCAAACCCAAACAGAAAGCAGTCGGGAAAAACCTATGCTTACATCTCGTCGTGTCTTGATTTTTGCAGACAGCGATAATACCTACCTAGCAGCACAAAGCTTCAACAGAAAAATCGACTGGCAAAAAATATGTAACTACCTTGCCAATCCCCAAGAAGGTAGAGAATTAATCGAAATGGTGATTTATGTTGGTTTACCACCAGCTAGAGAAAGATTTGAAGAACAACGCAAAACCAAAGAGAAATTTGTATATTGGGCTAAAAATAACGGCTTTTTAGTAGTTGCAAAGGAAGGAAAAGCCAAAGGAGAAGAATATGAAACTAATATCGATGTTGTCATGGCAATGGATGCAATCGAATTAGCATTAGAAGTCAAACCCGATATCGTTGTCTTGGTGACAGGAGATTCAGATTTTGCCTATTTAGCAGAAAAATTGCGACGAAGAGGAATGCGAGTAGAAGTTGCATCTGTAGAACAGTCATTAGGTAGTGAGTTAAAAAATGCCGCCAACAGTATTATCGACTTAATAGAAGTATTTGACTCATTTAACCCTCAAAATAGTAATCAAACATTCCACAGAATCGGTAACGCCAACATATTTGATTAACTCTAATATTAATTAATTTGGCAATTAATTAAACCAGTCATAAGAGCATAGCAATCATGCGAACAATCAACGGTAAATTGATTATCCAAGAAATACACGATCCAGATAATGTAGAAAAACAAATAATGAAATTTAGTCAACAGCAAAACGAAAAATATCACCAGGAACTCAACAATATCCAAAATCATCTCAGCAAACTAGACAAAAGATGCATCCTTCTCGAAGAAGCGATCGCTCGACAGTTTATCCAGTTTCTCATCATTAATATTTGCGGGGTGATTGGATTATTTTTTCTATGGTTTTGGTTTAATGCCAACCACCAAGAAGGCAATCAACCTACAAAACAATCAACCCAGGCAACAGTACAGCAACTACAAAAATAAACTAGTACAGCACGGCGTAAATAAGCATACCCTTTGAAATCGTCAAACAGCCTGTTTGATAAGCTTTTTGACTTTTGACTTCCGCGCAGCGGTACTAGCGGCTAAATACGAAAATACATATCAAGGAGAAAATATGCGGGCAGTAATCAATGGTAAATTAGTGGATTTACCTCAAGGTACAACAGTAGAACAATTGCGGAAAAAGTTTCCCGAAATTGGCAACGATGATGTCATGGAAGAAGGTTTTGGTGGAACTAAACCTTTAAAAAATAATGAAGCTCTCAAAGAAGGCTCAAAAGTATGGAGTGTACCCAAAATTGTCAAAGGTACGGGAGATTTTATTTTGTAGTGCAAGTACCTTACACACTTTATACAACGGGAAATTTCTAACTTCCACTATCTATTTTTTTCAAAATTGACATCTTATCAAGGTTTTTTGCTTCCTAACGCTAAATAACTTGAACGCAAACAGGTAAATTATGACAATTACAATTACTCAGGACAAATTAGAATTTCAACCAACTTCAAGATTAATTGAAGAACTCAAAATTTTAGAAAAACTAGCCAAGAATATTATCGTTGGTAATAAAACAATTGAACATCTCAGATATACGGCAATTTTAATCAAAGGAATGCCCCTTTCATCCCAAAAATTCACCGTTTCCAACAGCGATGTTTTATTTCTACTACCACCTGAATATCCCCAACTACCACCTATCGGTTGCTATCTCAATTACCCTTGGAACACCACCGGAGAAGGAGATCATCACTTCACCAGACAAAGCTATTATGGAGCGCCATTTTTAAGCGATGAGGGATGGTATTGGTACTGTGTTGGACTCGGAGGAGGATTTAACCGTGAAGTCTGGTTAAACTCATGGAAACCCAGTCAAAAAGTCGATAAAGGACATAATTTAGCGACACTATTTGTTACCGCCCGTCATGCAATTAACAGTGACGATTGATTGCAATAAATACGTGATGACTCTCACCACTAATGCAGAGGTCTAGATGGAATTAAATAAATTTAGGGGTTTAAGCCACCTGCTTCTGTCAAGTAGCGCCTTTTGTGTCGTGGTCTAAATACCTTGAAGTTTTGTGGAGGTAAACCGTCCCCACAAACTTCTCTACGAGACGCTCCGCGAACGTCACAGAACGTAATTGCGAATTGCGAATTCTTTTAATCACACTTCAATAAAATTGCGAGAAATATCCAATGAAATATCAGAATAAACTCCCAGAATACTTACTACACATACCTCCAAAAATGTGGCAGGAATTTTGCAAAAGTATGTTAGAGTCTCGAAATATTAACGAAGAAGTTATTGGCTTCTTTTTCTGTAAAAGCCATCAAATTTCCCAACTCAAGATTCGCTACATTCCTAAAGCTTGGGTAGTTCCTTTACAAGATTGTTACGAATTACAATCGAATAGTGGCTTAGTATTAGCACAAAAATTCCATTCCTACATATTAGAAAAGTATCTTCAAGATGGACTGCATGTGGTTCATATTCACACCCATATTGGCGAGTTCATGCCTGAATTTTCATCTGTTGATGATTATTATGAATCTGAATATGCTAATTTTCTGACTCGTAACTTTTCTCAAAAAATCCGGTTAATTTCTGGAGTTTTCAACCAATCACTACAAAAAGGTAAATTCCGAATCTGGAACAGAAAAGGTAAAAATTATTATCATGTTGATTTTCATAATACATACTTAAAAACAAATAATTTTGATGCCAGTTTCGCTTCAGATGCAGTACAAGAAGAATTTGAGCAACCATTTAATAGTCAATATCAAGATGGATTTGATAATACGACAATTTTAAGTTCCTTCTCCAAAAATTTAATGCAATCCACGACGAAATCAATTTTTAGCCAGCAAAAATCCTATAATAATCAAAATCTGATGTTTGCCAGACAAAGAATATTTGGTGATGTCTGTCAAAAGCAACTTCACGAACTCAAAATCAGCCTGATTGGTTGCGGTGGAATCGGTGCAAATTTTGCCGAATCATTAGGGAGATTGGGAGTAAAAAATTGGGTTTTAATTGACAGCGATCGCCTGGAAACAGTCAATCTCAATCGAATGCCAGGAGCCACCCAAAAAATGGTCGAGCAACAATGGTATAAAGTCGATTATATCAAATATTTAATTAAAAAAATCTACCCCACAGGTTCCAATGTCAAAGCTATCCCCACATCATGCGATCTCGAAATAGCTCAAACAGAAATAGCCGGAGCTGATTTAATTGTAGTGGCAACAGATAATCATCTCTCCCGCAAACAAGCCCAGGAATTAGCATTGACATATATGCGTCCTCTGGTTTGTCTGGGTACTCACATCGATATCAACCCGTCTGATAACACACCACGAATGTTTTGTCGTGTCACCGTTCCACCTTTGGGGGGTGGTTGGTGTTTGATGTGCGGTAATATTATTAGCCTGCAAAAAGCAGCCGTCGAATCCGCACCAGCACAAATCAATCAAATGGTGAATCGCGCAGGCTATATAGAAGGAGTCAACGACCCAGCAGTATTCTGGTTAAATAGTATTTGTGCGAGTACCGGAGTCGGTGTAATTCACGGTATGGTAAGCGGTTTTCTCAATTTAGATGCTGGCATTGATTGGATTTACGAGTTTCCTAATTCCGTTTGGCATCAAACAGATACAAAGTATTTAGAAACACCTGATTGTTATTTCTGTTCTCACTCTAACGGCTTAACAACAGAGAGTGAAGATATTGATACAGAAAGCGATGTTGACAATATGGACTATTGGTAGTCAGTGTGCCTGAGTCAATATGTAAGCCAATAATAATACCGCCAGTTGACCGTAACTCAAAGCTTGACTATTCTGTTTGTGAAATGAGCGAACCGATCGTAATTACCAAGCTGAAGTCCTAAGCTCATCACAACTTGGTAATGGAACTTGGAGCGCAACAGGCATTAGTGGTATATGGAGTGCTACAAATCCGACTGCCATTGTTCCAGCAAAACCAGACACTGTTACTGTTCCTGAACCTAGTTTTATGCTCTCGTTTGGAATGTTTGTACTAGGAGGAAGCATTCTCAAGCAGCATACCAAACGTAAAAAATCTTTAATAGTTTGAGTAAATTTTTCGGTAGTGCGATCGCTGATCCTGTAGGGTGTATTAATGAAATGTAATGCACCTTTTTAATGCTAATTATTTGTGCTTTATGCTACGGACTACTGCTGTTCTAACTTGGTTTTAATCGAGTTCAAAGCGGTGTAATGTTTGAAGGAGAATGAGAAGTGCTTAGGACTCGGTAGCTGAAATAATGAAAACGCCGTGGTAAGTCTTCGGTATCGTTTTTTAAAGCATTTCTTGCTGCTTAGTCTAGTTCCTGCTGCGAAACTCTAAACCCTTACGGCAATTGATGAGCAGAAAAATAATAGTACTTTTGAACTAGTCTAAACTCCAGATTAGAAAAAGTCCAAACATCACTGTTTGGACTTTTTTACTACAACTGAAATTAAAGAGAACATTAAACAGTTTCTTCAAGAAGCTTGTCAGTGATAGCTTCTATCTCATTCCATTGAGTAAGAATTTGCTTATCTAGGGTATTTAAACGAGACACTTCTGCCGTTTTGTCAATTTCTTGAGATTCTTTTTGAGCCAAAAGCTCTTGTAACTCTGCTTTGCGAGATGAAATATCACTGTCAATTCTCTGAGTTACTTCCTTCTCAAAGTTATTAAAAATTTCTTTCACGAAATTATAAACTTTGATCCTTTCTGCCTTAGCAACATTCGGCAAACTCTCTTTCATTTTTTCTTTAGTTAACTTGACTAACTTATTTCTGGCTAATCGTAATTGAACAGCGCCTGCAAATAAACCAGCTAAAGCTATACCTATTGGTCCTAAAAAAGTCCCCCCACCATATAGTAAAAAGATATTAGCTCCTACAGCAGTCAGAAATTGACCAATTAAACTTTTCCAATCTAAAGCTCCAAAACCTACTAAAGCAGCCCCCGCAGGATTTCCTAAAAATATCCCAGCAGCAGCCCCTGCCCATCTCGTCCAGCCAGGAGTTCGTTCTTCGGAATAAACTGTTCCTGTTTCTATCTTTTGTTCATTCAGTTTTGCATAAATTTTATCTGTCACTTGGGTATAAGCATCGCCATAATTTTCGGCACTTTGAGCAATTTGAGAAAAAGCTTCTTTGAGTTTTTGTTCTGCTTTTTTAGTCCAGTCTGCTATCTTGTCATTAGAATACTGATTAAATGCCTGTTCTAAATTCTCTTGAAACTCTTTTCGTTTACCACCTTTAAGTAAATCAAAAATTTTTAAGTCAGGTTGGTATGGAGAAAAATCGGTTTCAAATGTACTATCTAAATTAGAGAGATAGTTACAGAAATCATCTGCCAATTCATTAGCGTAACGTTCTGATTTAGTCCGAATTTCATGTTGAAATCCATCTCTAATCTCAACCAACTGATTGAATTCCGGCTGAACTTCTTGAATTTTTTGTTTTAGTTCTTCTGCTCCTGTATCTAGTAAAGTTATGCGTATTCCCACAGCTTCGTGAACTTGATGATAGATTTGACGAACTAAACCTTTGACATTTAGTAGCTCGGCAATAATTCTTTTTTGGGTGAGGAAAGGGCGTAAGACATCGAAAAACTTATCGAACCCAGTCCCCTCTAGTGAACCAGAGGGATTTTTTGTACGGGCTTTAAAGGCTGCTAAAGAATTTAGCTCAAATACTCGTTGCTCGTAGAGATTTCTGCCGTTGTCTTGACAATAAGGAGACAGATTGCTTTGAAATACTTGACGAAGTTTATTTTCAGCTTCTGGTAATTCATCTTCATCTTCTATTTTTTGAGCAATTAAATCCCAATTATTAATCAGGAAAAAAGTAGCTAATTCTTTGTCATGAATATAATTTTCTAAGTAACGCCGCTCTGCTTGAGTACATGGTTGCGTAGCAGAAAGAACGAAAAGAATTGCATGACAGTTATTGATATAACCCAGAGCTAAATTATTTCGGGATTCGGTATCATTTAAACCAGGACTGTCAATTAATTCTACTCCCTTCTCTAAAATATCTAGGGGATACTCGATAACGGCGTATTCTACATCTGGAAACGCTGCTATTCCTTCTTCTTCCAATTTCTTGGCTTCATCGGGAGGTATAGTGTAGCGTTCTTTAAAGCTATCAAAATCCATTGCTTCGGGTCGTTTATCGTCATTAAAATGAATAATTACTTGTTTGTTTTCTCCATAACGAACAACAGTCAGCACTGCTGTGCAAGGATTAACACCTGTAGGCAAGATTTTTTCCCCAATAATGGCATTTAATAAGGTGCTTTTACCTCGTTTCATATCTCCTAGCACGAGTAATCGAAATACACCTTGACGCAAATTTTCACTAACATTATTGAGATATACGATATCCTGCTCAAATCCCAATTTTCCAGAGCTATCTTCACCTGCTATTTCTGATTGCATCAATATGTCTGCTGTTTTATTTAAAATTTCAGCAGTTTCTCGACGAACTTTGGTGGCTTTTTCTAAATCATTACCTAATCGGTCTCCTTCGTTGACAGAAGTTTGTGCCGTTACCGTATCCATAGTATTAGTTTCACTCATTACTTCAAGGATATTGGAGGTGGATTCGTTATGGATGTGTCTATCAATATTACTCATGATTTTCATCTCCCGATTCAAATGTGCATTTTGCGTTTTGATATTTATGAGTTCACAAATGGTGGCAATAGAATGAACGCTCAGTTAGTTATGCAACTGACGAAATTAATTAGAATTTTGTAATGAGATGATTTCCTGTGTAATAGAGTTTATTTGTCGATTATAGTTATCGATTTGAACAGCATAGGAAGTTAAATTGGCAGCGACTTCAGCACAACGTTGAAAATTTTCATGATTTAAACAATAATTAGTTCCAACTATTCCCATACCTGTCAAAAATACTTTGGTCGTTGGATCTAAACTTTGTTCTAAGATTGCAGCAATCCCTACTCCTGAAACTAATAAAGCAGCAGAAGCTTTGGGATTTATTAGCATATAAAAACCCATTTCTGTCTGTAGATTCTCTGTTTGTATTTTGTAATCCTCCTTCCGTTGTAGCAATTGTTGAATTTCGTAGTTATATTGAGCTAATGCCATACTTGGATTCAAGCAAGTCAGAGAAAGGGTGACGCTTAATAACATCTTTTTTATGTTCATTGAAGAATTGTTAGAGGGTTTGAAAAAGTTGATGAGTGAAGTATTGAGCATAGTTTTTTTCCTTTGTCTGAGGTAAATTATCTTAATCTTGGCAAATACGTGAATGGGGAAATTATCTTCTCAAGTCAAAAAATGGAGGTGATCGCCTCTAGGATTGTAGGATTTCATGTTTACAGTTCAAATTACTTGACTGGGTAATTTTTATACTTATGAATTTAACAGTAACAATCCGAAAAAACCGTCTATTTATGCGAATGACGAAAATAACTAAAAATTAAGCGATCGCACTCATCAACCCAAAAATTGCGGATGAAATCCTGATTAAGTAGTCAACTTACAAAAGCTTTTGATCTCCTGACATTAACTGGTAATTGAAAACTCGGCGTTGCTAAATAATGCAATCAGCCTTGTTGAATAGGTATCTTACCAGCTTCAGAATATCTATTTATCCCCTTTGCTTTCTCCCCACATATAGCCTTTTTTAATCTAGTGAGGTACAGTTTTAAAGCTGCTTGCCTTGATATAAAAGGTTTAGGTGTACTTCAGTTGCCTGGGAAACGCTATACACATATAAAAATGTCAGCAGATAATCAATTTGTCATTCGCATCAAAACTACTTTCAAAAAATTTTAGCAATGCTAATTGTATTTATAGATAACAGTTCAGACATTTTTTTAATGAACTGAAGCAATCTATTTGTCTATTTCTACCTGAAAACTAAAACTGGTCACCCAACTTCAGACAATAGGAGAATTAATCATGTCTAAAATCCTCAAATCTTCACTAACTCTTTGCTTGACTGCATTGATTTTAAGCAGCCTTTATCAGCGTCCAGCTTCAGCTAACCCATTTCGCTTTTTGCAAGATATTAACAATACAATTCGCACAATAGATAGTACTGTGAAAACAACTAACACTTCAATTCAAAATTTAAGCAACACTTTAGGTATCCAATCTCCTGGTACAAATAGCAAAGATCCAACCCAACAACTTCTAGGAGTTTACGAAACTTGGTATAAAGGATTATCAAGCTCAGATCAAGAAATAGTTGCTTGGTTAGTCATGCAACACGCTAAAAGTCAGACTGTCACCTTTGAAACTATTTCTAACAGCGAATGGTTCTTACAAAAACCAATCACTGACCAGTCTCAAGTTTCATCTTTATTCTTTAAACTACAGCAAGTTATAGACGCATCTGCTCATGAAAGAAGTCGATTTTTATCCTTTGCATTTTGTGTTAATAGTGGTGGTAATAATTGTGGCTCTTAGAATAAACAGTTAACAACTATCATCCAAAAGAATTCAATGTCGGGAGTTATTTCTTCTTCAAAAATTTTGACTTCCGACTTCCTATTTAGAGCGAAGCGATATAACTCTTGTGGAGGGAGCATATTACCTGCCCAAAACATGAAAATATACCAAAATAAAATGATAACTGTTCACTCATAAATGAATAATTATATGATGATTAAACAAAAACGATTAATTATTAGTTTTTTTTCATTATCTTGCCTGAATCTGCATATTTTTTCTGACTATCGTATAAATAAGGCTTTAGCAAATAAAACACAAACTAATTTCAGTCATTTTCAGTTAGCCTCTCTTCCTCCTTGGGAAAGACCAACAAATAGCAATGCACCCTATTTTTTACCTCCTTGGGGTCTGACAGTTAAAGATTTTGTTGTCACTCGCCAAATGCCATTGAGTTCTGGTCAAAGAGAAGTTCTTTTAGTTTCACCATCTACAGGTTCAGAGCAGCGTTTATTTATTAACTTACCAAATTCTGCTAACTTTGAACTACACGAAATCGCATTTAATCGGGTATTAATTTCAAGTGATACTGTTCCATTTAAAAATCAACAACTGCAAGCATCACTCCAAAACTTCCAGGTGAAATTTTCTCGCAACTCATTATCAGAAGTGGTTTTATCGGATGGCACAAAAGCACAGATTAGAGCTAATGCTGCTACTATCAAGTCACCAAGTGGAAAAACACTAGAAACTTTTCAGTTATTAGGAAATGTAACTAATCAAAAAATTGCTGATATTCCCCGTCAAAAGTCAAACAAGTTAGTCCCATACTCACCTAATTCTTTTTATCAAATCGCACGCTCTCAGACATCAACTACTTGTCAAGACAATGCCCAAAAATCGATAAATCAAATCTCTACATCTATGGATTCTTGGTCTAGTCAGATGTCACAATCTTCTTCAGAGCTAGTCCAGGCTTTGGGTTGGGCAATTGGTCATGGTTCCGCTGCATTACAAAATTCTGCAACTATTGATGGTTCTGGTTTACCAGAATTAACCTGTAGATCACCTGTGCAGTGTGAGGAGAGACGTGTAAGCGGTGGTAGTGAAATTAGAACGGGAGCAACGCGATTTTGTGAGATGACCCCACCTGGAGAGCGATAAGCCTACGGCATAGCTTCGCTTACCGCTAATAAATATATTTAAGCACTTAGTATGTTTATTACCTAAAATCGAATAAGTGGGCATAACAAAAAATCCTTTCAATGAATGTCAAAAGGTTACTGGTAAAGAAGCATAGTGATTGGTTTAAAAAATATTGGCGCTCAATCTCTTGTACTTAGTATTGATTATGCCAATGTTTCTAGCGAAGTAGAAATGACTGTATAAAATTTATCAAGCATTTATAGGTTTAATAAAGGAATTAAATATAGAATCACAAAAATTATCCCAAGTTTTAGCTATCCATTGACATCGAAGATGTAACATGATTTCGGCATGATCTTTAAGCCAAAACTTACTGTTCCCTTTCATGCGTAAATTAACAACTTGACGAATTAAACTTTCAACAGCGCCACTACCAAGAGGGAGCTTTTGAGATGCAACTTCGTTATATTTTAGAAGTCTCCGTCGATAAGCTTTTAAAATATAATTTCGCTCTCGGACTAAAATTTTCAGACGTTCCCCAGTCGCCTCATGAATAAATTCATCCATGTTTCTCATTAAAGCTAATGCTTGACCTTTCTTTAAAGTTTTCCGCGCCTTTTTAAACCATTGTTGGCGTTCATCTTTTGTACTAAATGCAGCATCAGCAAAGTCTTGTAAATGTGATGCAGCATGATAAAAATCTAATAACTGATAAGTTTGAATTGGGCAGTTTAATTTTTTTAATAACCGAGGGATATGTATCCATATCCAGTCTGCACCATCCGCAATTAATAAAACCTGTTTTGCCTGACTAATCCCTAAATTAATCAAGTACATCTCTAATATTTGTAAAAATACTTCAAATCCTGAATAAGTTCCATCATTAGTAATAGGAATCTCGCCATTCTTGATTTTTTCACCTTGCTCGTTCACTACATAAATGGTTAATAATTTTGGCTCAATCCATTCTCCTGTATAGCCTACACGGTTAGTCTTAACCTTACGCCTACCTTTATTATTAATCCGAATTCGGGTACGACCGCCATCTACAGCAATGATAACACGCTGGTCTTTTAGAACATTCTTTGTCGGTAAACTGCCACACTCTAAATTTTTTAATTTCGATTGGCGTAAATCTATCCCGATTTTACCGAAGTAGTATGTTAGCCGTTCTATGCGTTTTAGACTGATATTTATGCCCCAATCTATTAGTGTTGTGCGCGCTGCTTCAAAAGAACCAGCAATTGCACCATATTGGGCAATTTTTGAGAAAACACCAGGAGTTAACCCCTCAGACATTCCTAAATATCTTAAGAATGGACAAAATCCTGTCTGTAATGATTTTTGATTTTTATTTGGTTGAGTTGGACGTTCAACTACATAGGGTAATTTTAAACTTAATTCCACATTACCAATTGTTAATATTTGGCGCTTTTTACAACCATGTTTTTGTGTTGTCTTATGCCACCATCCCTGTGTCTGCTGCATTGCTTTATCCAAAAACTCTTGAGATTTTGACAGCTTATGAAGTAACAAAGCCGTACATTCTCCCGCTAAAATTAATGCAGACTCTCTAATTTTTTCCTCTCGTTCCTTGAAAAAGCGTCCATCCCATTCTGATATATTCGTTAATTCTAAAAGTTTCGTAACTTTTTCTTGAAACTGTTCTAATGATTTGCTTAAATCGAAAGTAGAATATATACTATTTTTCATTCGGTGTAGGCACTCCCTGTTTTGATGTCAAATATCAAAACCTTTACTATTCGGGAATCCTACCTTTTTTTTGCCCAAAAACCGAGTCTTATTTATCTCTGGTCATAAAAATCAGATTTGTTCATCAGTATTAACATTGATGTATCTGTAACTAATATCTATAATCTACTGAAGCTAGTTTTTAGCGATCGCTCTCCAGGTGGGGTCATCTCACAAAATCGCGTTGCTCCCTGCCCAGAGGGGTTTGCTCAATTGATTGCAGATGCTCCCGATTGGGTCGAGTGGATGGGCTAGATTGTTGTCATTACCCAATACCACTTTGAAAAAAGAATGCGATAGATACCCATCACCAAAGTCTTGTTATGTCTAACTTTCTTAATGAGGTGAAAAATCTAAAAATTTAATCAGTTTATATAATGACTCCCGGTTCGCCCATTTTTTCGGGAGATAGAAAAAAGCCTACTCAGGAGTAAAAGATTGACCACCAAGTTGAGTGTAAATAGTAGTCGGGAACCCAAGCGAAACAAGAATACGGTTCTGTAATGGTGAAAGAGCAGTCAAATGGGCATAAACTTCATTTTTCACCTCAATTAACAGCAGCGTAATTTCTTTAAATGCCGCAAGA
>JAKOMP010000073.1 GCA_022241785.1 Cyanocohniella sp. LLY
TGCTCCTTATTGAGAATACATCTGATAAATTTTCCTATTCAAAATGTGTTTTTTAAGAGATAAATGTAATTTTTTACTCTTTTTTCATGAATTTACTTCCGTAATAACCGATTGTGACAGTCAAGGGTGCGGAATATGGGTTTAAAACAAGTAAAAATTGTGCAATGTGCAGATGGTGTCAATCTGAAACTATGGCTGCCACCCATCCGGCATGGGCTGATTTCTCCCCTTTTCACTCTGAGGAGATAAGTACCCTTCCTTACAAATTGTATTTCGCAATAAGGCAGAAGTATTCATTACCCCTCCTCCTCCTTCAATTGGAGTACAGGGGCGATTTTTCCACGCCTCCAGTCGTGAGTGTGCTTGTTGTTCTCGAATTGCTTCCTCCTGTCGTACTCGCTGATTGCGTTGCTCTCTTGCTCTCTCTTGTTGCGCTTGGGGGGTTTGCTGATATAAAGCTTCCGCTTTTTTGGCATAAACGTCAGCTTTTTGGGGACTTGCTTGTTGATAGCCGAATTCCTGATAGGCATATCGGTGCATTTCAGCTAACTGCTTATAAGCCAACCAGTTATTAGGAGCAAGCGTAACTGATTGCAACCACGATTTTTCTGCCGATTCAAAGAATTTTGGGCCATTCGGTGGTGAGGGATTTTGTCGCATGAGTTGATAGTACGCCGAAGCAATATTGCTATACGCTCTCCACGCTTGCTTTGTCCCCTTTTTGAGAGCGAGTACATTTGCTTCGATGCTATGGTTATACTCGCCATTGAAAAGAAGTGCCCGACCTAGCTCAAGATAGACAGGGGCAAAGTTTTTCGCTGATGGCATTTTCGTGACTTGAGCAAAATCGTTGATAGCAGTGTCAAGGAAAGTAGACGGAAAAATTTGAGTGACAATGGCATGGTCTTTCAAAACATACATGTTGAGATAAGCTAGTCCCCTCCCATAAAGCGCATCTCGGTTTCTAGGATCAAGACTTAACACTCTCTCAAAGCTTTTGATCGCTGATGCATTCGCGTTAATAAGGCTATCACCGTTACCATAAATACCTGATAGTAACTTAGTAGGGTTTCCTTCTGCAAGCGAGGTATTCCCTTGAGTGATAAACTCTTGAATCTTTGAGTTAATTGAGGCTATGAGTACGTGGTGTTCAGCAAGTGGAGTGTTCGCAAGAGCAGGAAAGCCAGCAGTGAAAGGTAGATAAAGGGTAAAAAGAACCGTGAAAAGCCGGAAATGGCAACATAAAGGCATTTTTTAAAACAGGTGAAATTATAAAAATTTAATCCATCGTTCATTATAAACATCCACCACTTTTGAAATCAATTGGCCCTGACGGTGAAGCCAAAATTTCACAGAACATTTCACAAAAAACCCTTGTTCATACAAAATCTTCACAATTTCACCTTTACGCCAACCGTCAAACATTTCATGTTGAAACCTAACTTTCTCACCTAGTTGATGAGAAAATTGTTGCACAGCAGGATCTGAGGAAAAAGACTGCTCCCCCACCTTCATAATAGGGAGAATGCCCGTGACAACCGTAGTAGCAGGGGTTTGAGCTTTTTTCTCTTGTGTAGCTTCTGTACAGGATGCCCGTGACACTGCTACTGGTAAGGTTTCTAGCGATTCTATGGCGGGTTTTTCATCCTCCAGGGGGGATGGTAATGCTGGTGATTCGGGGGGACATGGCTGTATCGTTCGCTGTAGAAATGCGATTAACCGAACTAACGCACATTTACACTTTTGTAGGAATTCTCTACTAAAACCCTTTCCTACTATTTTTTTAGCTTCCACGATCACTAAGTCGATAACCGCTCGGTAGGTGTTCGCTACACTAGTTATCACTCCAGCACGAGCATCCTGTCTGATCTGTTTTATCACTTGTGCTAATTCTACTCGTGCTTTCTGGCGGCGTTCGCTGTTGGCTTTATTGGTACTGCGTCCGTCTTTGAAGATTTCCAACACATTTTTAATCGCTTCACCATAATTGATGCCCGAACGCTCGTGGTACGTGCCGTCATACTGGTAATATAATCTGGTGATGCACTTGTGCCAGTCCCAGCACCGCTGCTCTATTTCGTGTGTGTGGTGGCAATGCTGCTCGTACCCTGGCAGACCTTGCACCCATGCAACCATTGCAGTAACGGCGGCTTCTCCGTCGAGTCGGTGAAAGACAAACACCACTTTCCCGATTTCTAAAATAAGGTCATTGGTTTGTCCGCTCGCGGTAAAGCCCACAGCGATACGTTCGAGCATCTCTTTTTTCCAGGTTTGCGCTCTGCTGAACGAACCTTTTACCCGTCCCTTATGATCAATGCGAAAATCCTCATACGCAATCTGCATCAACCGCTTAAAAGTGCTTAAGTCCTGAGCTTGAGCATCATGGGCTAACTCGCCTACAAAGCGGCGTAGGTCGGCGTGAACTGGCTCTAACGTTATAGAGTCTAAGACAACACTTCCCGAATGTGGTTGCAGGGGCAGACGTATACCCTGATAACTGGTTGGTGCTTGTGGGTTATACTGTTTACGGTTAGGGAAAATCTCTAAAATACCATTGCCAATTTTAAACCCTTCGTTGGTCAACATAATATACAGGGTTTTGGCACACATCCAGGTGGGTAAAAATTCACCTAACGCAATGATGATGTGTGTGCCTCCGCTTACACTGCTTTCTATGACCTGATACCGCGCTAGCCCCATGTTTTCAAGTGTGAGCAACAAACGGTCAAACTCCGCTTTGTTGATGATGGGGTGATAGGGGGAGTTGATATCGATGTCGCAGAGTAAAATACTCGTCAGGCTGCCGAAACGTAAACCCACAATTTTTTGAGGGTCTTGATACAAATTCAAAAGAGTACGCGGCGGTGTGATGTCCTGGCGCGTCTCCCAGGTTGATGCAGCAGCGTTGTCTTTTTCAATAACTTCAAAGAAGTTTTCTCCAAAAAGTCGGACAAAATCGTTAAACGCTTCGTCTTGTGTCCACGAATAGTGATGCTTTGCTTTGTAATCGGCATCTCTTGCGAACGTATCGCTCCATGCTTGTTGGAAAGTACGTTTTTTCGGGGTTTTTGAGTCTCTTTGAGTTCTGGAAGTCTTGCGATTGCGGTCTTTTGGTGTGCTGTCTGCTGTCATATAGTTCCTTGACAGCAACGGGGCCTCTCGTCTACATTAAAAGACAAGAACGCTTGTGGGGCGTGTTCGATTTTCCAGGTCAGAACGCCCCATTGCTTCTCTTTTTAGTTTTTTGATTCAGATTATATAGACACGAAGGCAAGCGTATCTTTGATGCTTGCCTTTAAACTTTTGTGGAATTTAGTGTGACAACTCCATCCCTTTTAAGAGGAGTAGAGTTGCAGTAAATTATGCTGCATCACCATTTCCATCGTCTTCGGTGTACACCAAAATATCTGAAATATCGCAATTGAGAGCCTTGCAAAGCTTGTCGTAAATGTCCAACGACACTCTCTGCGCTACATTTTGTTCGAGTTTTTGTATATACGAAATAGAAATACCGCTTTTAACTGCTAGTTGCTCTCTGCTTATCTCCTTTTTTTGTCTTGTCTCCTTAAGAATTATTTTCACGGTCATTATTGAAACTCTACCTAGAAAGTAACACGCTAGAGGGATGTCCCGATACGGGGTATCAATATAAATCGCTTATAGGTAAGCAGGTGGTCTCAAAGCAATTATGACTCTTAGCTTACAGCAGATGTGCTCTTAATAGGCTATCCCATAGCGTATCATGATATCTTATATCCGTATCAGGCTATCCCGTAACGTGTTAGCTTGAGATTGTGAGCGCTAAGGAAAAACATTTTTCACGCGATTCAACGTTATTAAGTAGATATGCCTACATTATCTTTGGTAGTAATACTACGCAAAGGCGCGTTTTCTCATTCAAACAATTAAGACATCATCTAAACCCCCTGACCACTGACGAAAAAAGTGCCAAAAGGTGAGGTACAGCAGGTCAGTTCCAGACAGTCAGGCAGTCAGGCAGGGCTGACCACAATGGTCAGATGCCTACTATATAAGGGTCAGGATAGGTCAGGAGTTATTTTTCTCTCTGACCATAGCACCTTAGACGCTGCCCCTCGTGCAACGTAGCTGTTTATACACACAATCGTACCACACATCACGTCAAATTACGCGATAGAAAAACAGGAAGTGCCAGTGAGCAATACAAATGGGCTTACCAATCTCGAATCACTCGAATCAATCGCACCACTCGACATCAACACCATTGCGACACCCCCAAAACCCCGACAGCAACGAGTCAAAGTTTCTCGCTTAAAAATTGATGCGGGGAATGGGCGTATCAAATTCCTCGCAAACGGCTACTTTGATGTTATCCGCTCGATCATCTCCACGGTGACTACACCTCGAAACACGTTAGGCGCGTTTGAGTGGGAAGGAACACAGTGGCTTATCGGTGCCGATGCGGATGTCGTCAATGATGCTGAGTCTCGTATCGAAGTCGGGCTTCTCTCAGGAGCTAAAATCAACTATTTCCCGCATATGGTCTTAGGGGCGATCGCCTCTCATCCAACGTTTCTGGATGGCGCAACAAAAGTCAAAGGCGAAAAATTCTGTAAACGTCTCATAGTTGATATCGAGTGCCTTGCCTTTGCCCGTGGTGAGGAATTACTAACGAAGTTGCAGACGATTCAAAGATTCTCTAAAGATGGCATGACCTATGAGGTGCAATGGCGGTATTTTACCGTACATCCTGAAGGGTATGGCGCAGCGATCGTCGCACACCGTCAGATGAAGGAACTTGACCAACACGCTAAACAGTTTCACATCCTCGATATCGGTAACGGCACTATCACCTTGACCACCTACAACTGCTTTGGAAATAAGCCACTCGCAGGTATTCCACGTTCGGGAAGTGGTGGTGGGGTCTTAGCTATCTTGGAAAAATTCAGTGAAGCTGCGAACTACGGCGATCATGAAACCATTTACCTTGATCAACTACGGAAAGCCTTAGAGCGATCTATTGTTATCGAAGACAACGGCTCAAAACGTTATCAAGCAATCGTTGCAGGGTCTCGCAACGACGTAGGGGCAAGCTTACAGGTGGGTTTACGCGATTGGAAAGACAAACACCCCGCAACTCGCAAAGTCTTAAAGGAAGTAGACGAAGCGCTTTTAGATGGTGAGTATGTTTTCTGTTGTGGTGGTGGCTTTGAAATACCACCCATAGAGGATTTCATTCGCGCTCAGTTTCCACATAGCGATCGCCTGATTGTTCTCCCCACTCCAGGGACTATCAGCCTACGGGCATTAGAGGAAATTAAAAATGGCTAAACGAGATCGAATCAGTTACCACGTTCCAGGCGACCTTGTGCCAATCGTGAGGGAGCTTGCCGAGAGAGATGATACACCGCCGAGTAAATGGCTCGGCGAACTTATTCGCAAGGAATTAAGGGAACGTCGGGGGAAATTACTCAATTACAACAACAGTAACGTTCCACAGATTATGAGCTTAAAAAAGCACCAGTGATGTGCAATCGCTTTGATCGTTTCAGCGAAAAGTTGCATCAGGTAACAGAACACACTCACACAAGGTTTTTACATCATGGCGAAACCAGTCGGTTATTTCAGTCTCTCCCATGACAACACACTCATTAAAGATATGTGCGAAACCTGGGGTGAGGATTTGTCACAGATGAGTGAGACAGATATTTTTTGGTTGATTGGGCGGATGTGTCACGACCTATGGCTGACGACAGACACCAACGATCCGCCAAGTGATGAGGTGGAAGAAGTGGTAAGCAGACTCCATGAACTTAAAAGGTGGGAGCGAATTGCACTCATTAAGGCGTTGATGCAAGAAGCATAAATTTTCTCAATGGCTGGAGAGACATCACCAGCCCCTTAAACCCTTATGTACCAAAAGCAAATGTATGTTGCCCTACTCGGTATCAGTGTGTGTGTTGCTCCTTTTTTACTCCCCTTGATTCCCAAAATTGGAGCATACGCACAAGCTGAAAAGTACAAGGCAGAAATAGCACTCAAAAAAGCAAACCTTAAAACAAGTGAGGAGTTTGAACGCGATCGCATTGAGCAAAGAGCAAAAACCAGTGATGCACTGTACCAAGCTGGGGTGATGCCCACTACTCGCACGTTAAGAGTTACCAACTACATCGACAACCATAAGCGCAACCCACGGCCAGACACCACGATTTTTCAAGATGACGAACTTGTTGATGTCTTTGACGCTACGGGACGGTGTATCGGGCGCATTGAGGAAGGGCAATGGAAGTGGAAGTACTACTACCATGCCTTATGTAGAGGTGTTCAGAATATTCAACCAGTTAGGAGAAACAAGTAATGGCATTAGGTTCTCAGGCAGGTAAAAACGATTCCACGAGCAGCAATAGTGGGGCAAGCAACGGGCAACAAACGCACGGTAAAAAGCGGACTATCGGCGAAGTGATTGATTTTTGCGCCAAGTTGATTGTCTTGATTGTTGGCTTACCCGTTAGGTTTGCAGCCGCAATAGTGAACCAGTTTGTTGCCAATGGCGGGGCTGGCCGGGCGGTTGTTGGTGGGATTCTGTTTATTGGTGGTTCGATGATTAGTGCTGATTCTATTTGGCAACTACTTTTTCAAGGTGCGCCTGTGTTTCCCTGGTTTGAGCCGGAATGGTCGTGGTTCAATATTCCAGCAGCTCTATTTAATCCATTTTTCTATCTGGCGTTCCTGATTGCGGTCGGGTTGCAAGTGGTCGAAGCGCACGCGCTACGTGGGAAGAATCCCGATAGCGCACGCAGAGAATTACAAGACCACCTGGTGTATGACCTCGAAGGTAAGCCGAACGGCAAAATTGATCTTGTCGGTGAATTGTGGAAGGACTACAAAGCGGCTGGATTACGCGATCGCTCTAGCGGAGGGCTTGTTACCCTCGCGGTATGGATTTTTGACCTTGTGGCGACTTTTGCAGCACGAAACCCCTTTCAATACACAAACCCTCTTATGGTTTTAAGCTGCATTCTCTTTGATATCGGCACAATGCTCGCTGGCGAAATGGGCTTTGCTATTTGGCGAATGACCAAAGACTAAATACAAACCCATAGAGAGAGAGGAATCCTACCATGCACAATAATCACATCCCGAAAATTACCACCAAACAAACTCAAAATTTGCGTGACCAGTACCCGAATCTCTCACACCTCGAAGCGGGAAGCATTGCCGAGTGGTTACAAGAGCGTAAGGATCAATTATTTGCGTTGGCGCGAGAAGCTGAAAATGCAGCTGATCTAACTCGTGTCTTAGGGCTTCTCTCAGGCGGTGTCGGCATTGTCTGCTACGCGGTTAATCCATTTATGGTGATCGGTGGGATGATTGGCGGTGCTGCTTGGGTTTGGTTTGTTGTTGAACATTACGCCCGAACAAAGGAGATTGCGCCACTGCCCTTTGTCCGGGGTAATTTCATGGATGCTCTTAGCCGCGCCGGGGATTACGAAGCAAGAGCCAACTACCAGGCAGACCACCTCGCTGGAACCATAAAGTTTTTAGAGCGGACAGAAGCAGAAGAATATGTGTTCCTCTATACTCAATTCGAGAGTATTAGTCAGTACCTCAACAACGTTGAGGCGGGGAAGCGTTTCTACGCCTACCGTTGGATGTACGGCTGGTTTGGCAAGCTCAAAGGGCGACAACTCCCTACTTATGAAAGTATGGTTGACCATTTACAGCACGTCACCATTGATAGCCGCGTCAATTATGAGGAAGTGCAAGCGATCGCTAAGGTGACTCACACGCCACCAACCGTTGATATCAGACAGTTTGCACCCCCAACAGTGGATGTTACGCAAGTGCAACACGCGCCAACTGAGATTCAAAGAACACCCTTTACCCCTACCACCTTACCGAGTCTACCACTCGACAAAAGGGCTTTCTCCGTCATTGATGCGCTTATCAAGGACGGTTTTAAGATTGATGAAATGATGGCATCTCAAGTCATCGCTATCTGTGGTACGCAACGGGGCGGTAAAGGAACGCTTGCCGCACTCCTGACGACACTTTCCAAGGCACTTGATCCACACATCAACACGCAGTACTTCACGGCTGGTGTTGATGTATACCCATGTGCCTGTAACTTGCACAGTGCCCTGAACTGCTCAAGTAAAGACGCTGACACGGCAGATACGATGGTGGCACAAGACTTGTTGCTATTCCTTAAAGGGCTAGAATCGTGCGAGCCGTACTCCCATAAAAATCTACTGCTGGTCATCGATGAGGCGATGCGGTTACTTTCCTTGTTAGAAGAAAGTGATCGAACCTGGGCAATTCAATTTATACTGTCTCGCTTTGCGAAGTGTGGCGGAACATTGATCATTGTGCTGCACGGCTCTAATCTTACGTCTGTTGTCGGTAAAGCGACGATAGGGCTTGCTGACACTTTTAAGCAGTCGGTCTCATTTATTGGATGCGCTGCCAAATCTGTCAGTGCTGGTGGCTTAAGAAAAATTAACGTTGCATCTGGGGAATATTTCAAAGTGAATCCCAACGATTTTGGTAGTCCTATGGCTGGAGGCGAGTTGGGGAGAATTCCCGAATGGCTTAAAATCCAAAACCATCCTGCAAACGGTCAACCAGATCCTGTGCGATCGCTACTCACGTTTTTCCCTGAGTTAATTCAGCAGCACCACGTTGACCAAAAACAGCAGCTTGAAAATTTATTGAAATTAGAAACCAGTGAGCATGGAGCGTCTGAGGAGAAGGAAGAGACGGGTTTTGATTTTTATAAAGCTATAGAAGCGGTGCGGGGTCTAAGCATAAAAAATAGGGACTGGATTAAAATCGGTGATGCCAGAGCTAATAATAAATCGCTACGCAGACTTACTCGTGATGCTGAGGATGTTCGGCTGATATTAAGTTTTTTACAAAAGAATGGCGAAGTGGAGATTCGAGATAATGAATATTTTCGAGTGGTGAGGTAATGTCGTAAGCGATGTTCTCACAACCACAACGGAGCGTTTCGGGTGCTTTCTAAAGAACGTTGCGTAAGTCCTAGTTATATCCGGTTGTGTCGATCTAGATGAAGAAAGTAGGGTCTGGTTATTTGTGCCTTTGATAAACTACTGATACTAGCCCGGACAGCACGACGCATCTGCAAAGTTTTTTAGTTTTCTTTCTTGCATCAATTATCATCAGTAAATAACTCATAAACTTTCACAACCAATGTATCTAAATACATACTTTGAGTCCAAACACAAGGAGCGTTTGTTACTGTGAGCGTTTTAATGCCTAATTCTTCACATTCTCTCATAACTTCCAAGTAGTTAGGATACAAATCTAAGTGACAGTGGAAGTCAACCAAATCAGCAGAATTAATTGATGAAGCTGTCATAAATAGGCAACTGTATAAGCTGAAAGTTATAAATAAACAAAAAGGGACTTACTTCAGTCAAAAAAACATTTATCTCGATAGATTAAATATTTTATATACCTGAACGTATAGGAATTAGCGACTTAATGACTTGGACAAGCAACTGCCCCTGGTCTCCTAATAACTGTAAAAATGCTTGGTCTCCGTAATTCTAGAAAGTCTTTTACGGATGTAAAATTCTGCCTTACATTTTTCTTTCCGTGCATTGAGAATGCTGGATAATTATTGGGTGTCTATATTGATAGAAACAAGGTTGTGAAATTTTCTTTGCGTATCAGGATCGAGCATTTCAGATTGTTTGACAAGATTTAAGCTCCTAGTGGTTTTGGCAATCTCTACTAAAGATTCGTCGATTTGATAATTCTTATGTTCAATCAGCCAAGCAAGAAGCTCAAATAGATGCCAGACAGACTGCGCCCCTCCGTAGACAGCAGGGGGTCGGTCTGAAATGCTTTTCGATAGTAACTTTTGAATATTTTGTCGAGAGCATCCTAAGAGGTTCGCTACATCGGTCACACCAACAAAATCGGGTGAAGCCTCGACAATCTCTGCTCGTGGGATAGCCTTTCTTACATCATTTATTGCGCTCGACATTGCATCATATGCTGATGGTGCTTCACGGATAAAATCAAGAGCGATAAAACCCTTTGTACCAGTGCCAATAATGGCATCATCACAGCCCGATTCATAGAGAGCATCGACGTACATAGCAGTATCAGTCGTAGGATCTGGGAGTTTGAATTTTAGAGTAAATTCATAGTCTCGCATCTAATAGTACCCTCTCCTAGAAGTAGTCATTTGTCTTCTTGTTGATAAATACACTTATCCACTACTCGACGAATCTGCTTTGCATGGTTAGTAGGATTTCTAGGAGTGCTCCAAATACTAGTAATGCAAAACTCTCCACATCTGCATTCAGAATCGTTGTAAGGGCAATACATTTTCCCCCAAGCATGAGAGCCACCTTCTTCAACTTCCCAGCCTTGCTTAACAGCATACTCCAACGCTGCTCGG
Organism: Cyanocohniella sp. LLY; assembly: GCA_022241785.1. Taxonomy (GTDB): domain Bacteria; phylum Cyanobacteriota; class Cyanobacteriia; order Cyanobacteriales; family Nostocaceae; genus Cyanocohniella. Next base: position 10,415 of record JAKOMP010000073.1, read on the forward strand.
ATCTCTTTATTGGGGTGTTTCTTTGCCATTACTTAAGACACACATATAATCTTAATTCGTAAAGAGTGAGTTGTCAACTGACAATTCACTCTAGCCATTTTACTTAAAGATTACCACCGAAATGTAGTAAAAAATATCCGTATATGCAGAAAAGCAAAGCGTTTCTGAGATTGTTCCACGGGCTTCCCCCTCCCCACTTCACCACCTAATTCTTAGCCTTTTAAAAAGCGTTTGCTTCTCAACTTAAAACACATTTTAGTTAACCTAACTTTCTGTATTTTATAGTTTTTATCTACTATAAAATCTTGTTATTCAGTTGAATTATTACCTCAATACGTCCTTAGAAGTAATAGAAAAGCGTGGAACAATCCTTAAAAACACGCCTAACCCCCTCTAAACACCATTCTACCCCCCTATATTGTCCGACAATTAGAGGACTTTAACCCTATAAGGATACTTATAGGGTGTTTTAGGGGGGTAGGCCCGATAAGTAGGCAACCGCAGATTCTACCTATCTAAAAAATGACAATTAAAGACGTAAAAAGACTATCCAGCATACATTTACTGCTGGAACCATACCAAAAAATATTATATATTGGTATTGTATAGAAGGAGATCATATGCAAAAGAATACAAGTGTTACCTTAGGCGAGCATTTTGAAGCATTTATCGCCAATCAGATTCAAAACGGGCGTTTCAACAGTGCCAGTGAGGCAATTCGAGCTGGACTGCGCCTGTTAGAAGAGCGGGAAATCAAGCTTGCTGCTTTGCAACGCGCTTTAACAGACGGGGAGAACAGCGGTTTTACTGACTATTCTCTCTCAGGATTGCTTGCAGAACTTGACCGTGAATAGCTCATGTCACCATTTCGCCTTACTGAATTAGCCAAGCAGGACTTACTATCAATCGGTCGCTACACCCAAAAAACATGGGGAACTGAGCAAAGAAACCGTTATCTTACTATGTTGGACGACTGCTTTCAGATATTGGCACGAGATCCACACAAAGGACGTGCTTGTGATGAGATTAGCCCAGGATATCGGAGATACCGTATCGGACGACATTTGATATTTTATCGGGAAAACGAAGAATATATTGATATCATTCGCATTTTGCATGACCGTATGGATATAGAGTCTTATTTCAACGAAGACTAACGCAAAGACAACCTATCCCTTCACATGAGCTACAAACGCGAAAAGATAACAGTATCAGTTTACAATAATGAGCTAGTCACCATCGAAAAGCTAAAAAAGCGGCTCTCAGATGAAGGGTTGTTGGTCGCACCAACCACAAGCGAGATAGTACGCCTTGCATTACACGTCCTGGGCAAGGCATCTCGACGCGAACTTGAAGCTGCGGTTATAGTCACGCCTGACCGCCGAGCGGGAAGACCAAAAGGATAAAGCCTAACATTAATTTCCTTAGAAGAAAGTACTTGTCAAGTTACCACCCTTGATATTACCATGCTTTTTATTACACTTCATTGCTATACAATGCTATACATTACTATTCCATACAATACGCACAGAGGACTTTATGAAAGAGTCATTTTTACTTGCAGTTACAGGGGATAAGGGAGGGGTTGGCAAGTCAACTATTGCCGCCTTGTTAGCAGAGTGGCTGCTTTACAACAAGTATGCAATTCACATTATTGATGCAGATCCAAACCAAAGTACTCAAACGTGGATCGATAAGTGTCGAGAAGTGGGACGAGTTATCAGTACTCGTGATGCGAATATTACCATTGTTGATACTGCGGGCACGAGTGGATCGAGCTTAACAAAGTACATCAGACAAGCGGATATGATTCTGGTTCCTTTTAAACCTCATGTTGCTGATTTAGAGGTGATTGTTGGCTGGTTTTTATCACTCAAGGAAGAGCTGCAAAAGCGAGTATTTTTTATCCCGAATATGCTTTCTCCTACAAAAGAACAGCGTGCTGGAGTTGAGGAACTTAGAAGCGTAGTAAGTGGTGAGGGTCGGGGTAGTGTGTTACCTGGTTTAACAGAACGTAAAGCTGTATACCCTCCCCTTTTAAACGGGAGCAAGGATAATTTTTTTGATTCTAGACTCGATAAGAATACTCGTGCTGAAACCAGCAACCTGTTCACTGAAGTCATGAGAAATCTGGAGGAGTAGTCAATGAAATTGAACGCAAGAAAAAAAGAACAACCGTTAAATAAAGAACAACCCTTATTACCAAACAGTACTCCTCTCCCTTCACAAAATGAACCTCAACTAAATGAAGTAAACTACATACATAACATTTCACTGCAATGCAATACATTACTATACATAACACTACAAAACATGATTAGCAGTCAGCATACGGCAAATGATTTCACCTATAGCTCTGTGACTGACGTAATCCGCAGCGCACTAGATGCCTATAAAGATGGAATGGAACTAACCGAGTTAGATGAACATGGGGAACGTAAACAGATATCACTTCGAGTTACGAAAGAGCAGCACAAGTTCTATCGATCATTACCGAATCAATTAAGACGAAAACTGGTCGAACGTGCTATTCGCACCTTTATCAAGAACCAATAACACATTACAATGCAATACATTACAATACAAAGCTTCAAAAAATTATCTAGCTTCGCTCCTCAACTGATTCTATTTTAGTCTTTGTAGTGATATAACATAGGCGACTTGCGGATCTTTTGAGATGACCAAACCAAAATTTTAGGTGGTTATAGGTCAAAAAGGTGTTTTTTGCTTGAGAGTGAATCGAGTCGGATTTTGCGGGGCAACCCGTCATCCTTTTTTCCTTGGCGGGTTGCCCCTCGCTAAGGTTTTCCTTTTCAAAAAATTTAAACGATATTTTATTAGCACTGCTGAGGGATAAAAATTTAACCTCGTTATTTCTCAAAAAACATCCACCCCAAACCTGTTCACCTTCCACCTTCCCGTAATAGAGTGCGATTCGGTTGGCTCATATCGTCAACACAAATGCGGATAGCTGTGCTAGTCATAGCGGTGATACCTGGGTTGCTGACTTACCACCAGCAATAAAACAGAGACAGAGTTAGTCACTGTCACATCATCGTTACCCTTAGCGCTGGATGCCTAGAAATGGGCTTGTCCAGTGCGAGGGAGGCTTCACGGAGTAATCCCATAAGCGTCAAGTCTTGTGGAGTAATACCGTGTCTCTATCCCATCTCAAATAGTTTTACATTTTTTAAGGAAGTGAATAGCGGGCGACCGAGACAAACTTCTATAAGAAGCCGTGTTGATGGAAGTGGTGAAAATCCACCAGAGGGGGCGTAGTCTAACGGCTTTTTAATAAGCCTATGATGCGTTACCTCTGCCAGCGTCGGGAGTTCGGTCACTGGTAACAGTACCGACCGCATGATCATAAATGCGGCGATGGTCAGAAATGACTACGGCGAAAAGCTCAACGATTCAAAGGCGGGAAACTGCTTGCTGGTTACGTAGCCTATGAGGTGAGGCCAAAGTACGAAACGTTAGTGTGTGAGTAAGGAAATGCTTCTGCATTCGGTTTCCTGAAATCGGGAGAACTTCTCGTAAGGTACAAGTACCTAGCACATTTTCAACCTGTTCAAATATGAACTAGTGACCTCTAAGGGACATAACGGACTATCAACACTAATCGGGGAAGGTCTTACACGCCGAAGCTGACTACTTCGGAAGCTTACAGGTGTGAGTAAGTACAAACGTGATGAGACTGGGAGCGGGGAGCAAGTAGAAGCGATCACACAATGATTGGTGGTTTCTTTGGCAAGGCAGTCAAAAAACCATTCGGGTGTAGGCTGGTAACTTACACGACAATACCGACAACGAAAGCTCTGAGGGGGTTCTATGACTAGCACACCCCTATGTGAATTTGTGGGGTTATTGGTTTCCCCGACAGGAGTAATCAATAACCTAACCCAAATAGCCAAGCCAAACAGGATGGCGGCAAAAAAAAGGAGAAAAAAGGAAGAAAAGAGAGAAAAAAGCCAAGAGGGATAACCTCTTAATTTTGCAGCAGATGGTACGGCTATATTGAATGTGGTTCTTTCGGAACAAGCGAGGGAGGCTACAGGTGTATTCAAGGCTTTTCATCGGCTAATTTCAATCGGTTCTTTCTGATTCTTGAACAAAGGTTTTTTTGAGGAAGTTGTTTGTGCATGGATGCAAACAACTTCCTTTCTTTCTTTCGAGTATGTCTGTGGTGGGTGATCGATGAAATATGAGGCGCATTCTTTAGGCGAGCTACTGCGGAAAGTAGCAATTGACTATGTGCGCTACGGGTACTATCGCTATCTGGTGATCCAGATACCAAAAGCAAAAGATCCAAAACTCATTGATGAGAAAATCTTGAGTGCCTATCGCATTACTTACCACCGTACAAAACGAGCGCGTTTAAAGGCTCAAGGTGAGGCGGTCGTTGCTGTGGTGAGGTTTGGTCATAGGTTCGTATTGCTGGCCACTGAAGGCACACATACGGAGCTAGGAAAGAGGCTGTGCTTAGACTGTCGGGTAACACCCATTCATTTAAGCGGGTATACCGTTGGAGTTAAAGACGGGAAGCCAAATGTGCAGATGTCACTCAAACGTTACCGAGGGCTAAAGAAACTTCTCACTCACACAGCACTGCACAATGAAAACAAGCTTATAGACTTCTTCGGACGAATATCACCTTTCAAGTTTCCAGGAATCCTTCGGCAGCAACAAAAACTTTTGAAGATGGTGAATGCCAAAAGAAAGAAAGCGGGGCTAACTCGAATTACCCTTTATCGTCCTTCTGGTGAATGACAATGTTAGCAAGTATTTACGAACGTAGTTTTATCGCCTGGAGCTTTCTTTCACATTTTTAGGATTCTCTTTCTTCTCGAACTTACTCACTTCAAGGTTTTAATGTTCAAAGAATCTGTCTTCTCTTAATTAATATGAAAATTTTTAATTGACCGATGCTTTATCTTTCAGGCACTGGCTTACGAAAAATACCTTACCCGTAATCACCAAAACAACATCCGCAAATCACAATTGATCAAGCGCGAATGCGCCCTCTTAATTCTTTTAATATCTTTTAATATCTTTACGGATAAAAAAACAGTCGATTTTATTAGTCAATTCGATGAGTTGAAAAATGCTTAGTGGCACGAATGGCGCTAGTAGGTGGCACGAATGGCGCTAGTAGGTGGCACGAATGGCGCTAGTGGGTGGCACGAATGGCGCTAGTAGGTGGCACGAATGGCGCTAGTAGGTGGCACGAATGGCGCTAGTAGGTGGCACGAATGGCGCTAGTAGGTGGCACGAATGGCGCTAGTAGGTGGCACGAATGGCGCTAGTAGGTATTAAACAGGTAGAACTAACGCTGAAATCGAACAATTTGTTGTTTAGAACTGTTAGTCCTAAACGTTAGCTTATAGGCAAGGTTGCAGCGTTTTAGTTCCTTCTTAAAATACTTTGATTCTCCGTTATAAGGAATGATATCTTTCAGTTTATCGAAACCTATTTCCCATTCGTTCTTCGTTCCCATGTGAACTTGAACTAGCTCAAGGAGGCGCTTCTTTAATGAACCTGACTCTTCCATCACTGCTTGGTCTATAACTAAAATTCCGCGATTTCTAATTGCCTCTATTAACTGTTTTGGAAGACGTATTTTTAATTTTTTGATAGCTTGGTTCTGGTCTTCAACCCATTCAAACCCCGCAATGGTATCAAGGAATGTAGTTTTACTATCCGAGCTAAACGCATTGGTATAGATAGTGTGACCCGAAAGACGTTTAACCGCTTCTCTAAGCCAAACATAATTTCCTTGTTTGTTGTTTTTTCCTATCGCCTTGAGAAGTGCGTAGGCTCTCTCTTCAATTGTATCGGGGTAATGTCCCGTTCGTTGTCCGATTTCTCCAATCTTAGAAATAGCAAACCGTATTATATCTGCATCTCGTTGAGTCGCCATGCCGTAAGTCGCATTAGCAGTTACTTCGACAAAACGCTCATGTCCCTCACTATCAAAGAATCTATATTCAATCGGCTCTATCCGCTTTTTCTGGTCGCATGAAAAGAGCGGATTCGCCATTATAAAACGAGCATTTCTATAACGAGTAAGGCATACTGGCTCTACCGCTTTTATATTGGCGAAATTTTCTTTTCTAGAAACTATCTGAGCCTTAGCTTCATGCTCTAATATCATTTTTTGAATGCGTTCTTCTGTTACCCCCAATTTTTTATAGGTTTCAAAAATTCTATCGTTATTTTTCTCTTGCAAATAATCTTTCTTTGGCATAATTAGTATTCAAGCTTCGAGTGATTCGGATAACAACCAAATGCAAAAGCCACTAACTTTTGCCGTTTATCCGAATCCTCTTTTTTTTTTAATCTCGTGGCTTCTTCACAAAAAACGCGCCTCAAAATACAACCATATTTGTATTTTATTTAGCAATATTATACAACCTCCTTTATTGAAAGATTTTGAAAGGTTATTATGTTGCTATCTGCATATTTATTTTTAGTAGTTCTTTCTTTCCTTTTCTGGCTAACAACGCCAGAGAGAGCGGGAGCGTTAGAGATTGAAGAAGAGAAAAATTTTATTCAGGCAGAAGATTTAAGAACAGTAGGAAACGAACATCTCAATCAAGAAGATGAATACTTTTCAGAAGTTTCTATTGAAAAAATAAACGATATAATTTCAAATCTGAACTCTAGAAACGTGAGATTAGTCGCTCAGAAATTGGGAATTAAACAGAGACTTGGCAAGAAAAATCGAACGAAAGCCGAGCTAGTTGAAAAGATTTTTGAAAAACTTGAAACTGAGAAAATTATTTTAATCCAATCTCTCAACGAATTGAGCCTACTAAAAACTAAGAAAAATCAACAATAGCCGCTTCAAGAAGATGAATGAATTACAGCTTGTTCAGTGCGTGACCTTGCTGACTCGATCTAAAACGTACAGCATTAATGGGACACTGTACCGCTATCTGTACAGTAGCGACAGTATAAAGCATACACAGTACTTATTCCGTCCGTTGCCTAGACAAAGAAAGAAGGCTGACCTACAACTCAATAGAGACAAAGTGTTACGCAGAGTCTATGAAGTTCCGAGCCTTTACAACCAGCATCGGGCAACGATGACAGATGTTGCCATTCAACACAGCTTATTTTGAAATAAAGGGAGCGTCAGAGTAGGGAGACAATTGCAGACATCAAAGGTTTATACGCTTCATGTAGGAAATAAGCACAATTAACTGCTCATTTCCTACCCTTTCCAAAATCCTAAGAACTTCGAGTCTGAGGTTTCAGGGATGGGCACACGCGAACGCTTCTCGGGGTAAAAGTAGCGAAGCTGTCACCAGCCGCCACGTAATGCCTGAAAAGCTTGTGTCGGTGGAAGGATAATATTGCCAAAACTGGAACCATAATACTGCCGCGACTGGGGCTGTAATGTTCATTCTTTCCGAAGTGCGATCGCAACCCTAATTAAACAATCGGAACCATAACATTGCCGGGAACTAAAAATGGAACGATAAACTTGCCAAAATAGGGTACTTCAAAACTTCATTTTTAAGTTGATGCATTTTAATGCCTTGACCTCGAATATAGAGCCTGCAARGATTTAAGACATTGGAAGCGTAATGTTGCCGAAGTCAATTGGAAGCATAAGCGTACCAAAACGGCAATATTATGGTTCCACCGACAGTAAAGGTTACAGCCGTCGCGTGGCGGCTGGTGACAGCTTCGCTACTTTTACCCCTTCTCAGCAAAAAATTGATTGGAATAAGCCCATCCAGGAAACCTCTAGAAGTGAAGCGTCTCCAAGTTCACCGCTACAACACGAAAGTCCTTTTCGGCATCTTACGTTTCGCTTATCCTCAAGGCTATATTGGTAAAGGTATTCGTGAAAATGTTTCAATATGTACTAGTTAAGTCATGGAAAGTCCCAACAAGAACCCGGAACAGAAGGCACGCGATAAAATCTTGCGTGAAGCTGGCTGAGTTGGCTACAGTAAATCTTACGGCTAGTCTTGGGGTCGCAGTGAGAGAATACCAGACGAATGCAGGTATTACTGATTACGTATTATTTGTTGGCAAGAAACCAGTAAGAGTGATTGAAGTCAAGCGAGAGGATGAAGGTTCTCATTTGCTGTAAACTCACTTTTGGAGATGTCTAATACATAGTTTTTTCGGAGAAGGTTATTAATACACGGGTTTTAGAGGTTCCCATCAAGAACTTTTTTAATCAATGTAAAAATGTTGCTTCAAAAGCTATTTCCTTAAAATCTAAAAGGGTAAAGTGAAAAAGGAGTTTTATGCGACGTGTTTTTGTTATACATATTTGATTACGGATTCAAATTTGATTATTCTAAAGCTTAGAGAATAGGACTATAGAGAAAAAGAGTTTTTACAAATTCTCCTTGACTTCTCCGTACAAAAAGCTCGTGTAGGGAGAAGTTTAGGAGAGGCTACTATGAACTTAACGTTGCAAGACAAACTTTACTCAGTTTTTTTTCATGTGTCGGTTCCGGATGTATTCAAAACTGCTTATCAAAAACTTCGTGTTCTTGATGAGGCTAAAAGCACACCTACCGATAAAGATTGCAATCCCGACATACTTGAGCAAACACAAGAGATACTGCACCAATTACAAGTAATGGTTCTGGAACGCCTTAAACAAGAGTATAATTTATATGACGAAGAGATAATAGTTGAAGTGCAGGTTACTAACAAATATTTCCCCGAAGCCCTTGACACTGCGACTTTTTTTGTATTAGTGGGCTACTATGGCGATCCGAAAGATTACTTCAATTCTGAAGACTGTGACATAGCGGTAAAGGGGCAAGTAGGATTTGATTCTGATTTTGGTTATCAAAGACCTTTTGTGCTTTGTGCCGGGGCTATATTAAACGACGAAGGTCGTCTTATTATAGGAAGGGATGAAACAAACCCTTTTGTTTCGCTTAAAGAAACGGATTACGAGGCGGTAAAACCACAAATCATATATCCAGGACATAAGAATTGTAAGAAGACAAAAAAAATCGCAGAATTTAATGGCATATTATTCCCCTGGGATGTTTTTATGACGAAGGACGAAGATTGATAAGGTTACGCTCTTTACTCCTACTCTCCTTATAAGATAAAGCTAATTCGGTAGCCTTTTTCTTTCAATCACAGAGGTAATAATCTCATCGAGATGCTTTTTTTTAACCGAATCAAGAGACCAATCTTGTGGTAATTTAGCTAAACAATTACTAGTCCATTCAAAACAAACTTGAGCGAGCAGATCGCTTTCGGTCGAATCTGTCCATGTATCCTGATGTCTTGTTATCAATTCTCTAACAAAACTATAAAGTCTAGCAATCACATAATTGGTCAATCTTTTGACTTTCAATAGATCAATCTTATGGAATTCATCACTTTCTGTAATTTCATTTTCTCTTTCGGACAGAATTTCATCTATGCCCTGCTCTCTGCGATATCTTGCTGCCATCTCCTCAGCTCTTTCAAAAACTAAGTTCCGGTTTTTTAATATATCACCTGGCTCAGGCTCTAATTCCTTTAATGAAAGCAAAATTCTTCCCCTTTCTTCATCTATATCGAGGATCATGATTTTGATTACCTCATCAACCTTGAACACTTCATGCAATATTTCAATAGATGTATGAGAGATATTACTTATGTGAAGCAATCCGAATTGATCCCCAATATCAATAAAAGCACCGTATGTTTTTAAACCCACTATGCGACCCTCAACTACGTAGCCTTTTTTAAATGATGATGACGTAATATCAGATAAATTCAGGAATGATTCTGGCTTTATAGTAGGGTTTTCAAATTGTAACAAAAGGTGCTTCAGATCTCTAACCTGTCCGTAGCACTTAATACTTTCTGCGAGAACTTCAATGGGTTTTACGTTCTTACCCTCTTTCTCAACCTGATAGTCCACAACAACATCTTGATCGATTTGAAATTTAACTCTCTGCCATTTACACCTTCCTTGAGAACAGAACACTAAATCCCGCATTCCCACTGTACAATTTTGATAAACATTTTTAGCTACAATCCACTGTGGCTCTATTTCTGTATATAAAGATAAAGTTGGCTTACCTAAATGCTGAAATAAATTCGCTACTATCCATCCTGGTTCGCTGTCCTGATATTTTAATAGACATTGCCTTTGTTCGGGTTTGAAAATATCACTGCTGGAGCGACGGCTGCCATATGGAAAATAACTAAAATCTGCTTTAAAAGTATGTCCGTAGCTTCGTAGTGCTTTCCTTGTAAAAAAATCATCAAAATGAAGTTGTTGTGCGTTGAAGCATAGCGAGGTAGAAAGGCTAATAAAGATACAGTAACGCAATCGCTCATTATCAGATGAGAGTTCGTTATGTGACTGGGCTTGAAAATTTCGCCGAATCATCTGACAGGCCTTATTCAGTAAATCTGACATATCTGGAGATGAAAGCAATTTTTTTAATTCATCATAGTCTCGCATTATAGTTTTTATCTGCTTAGGCACGAGTTGCAGATCAGTTATATATTTATCAGGAAATATTACCCTTGTATCAAATACTTTGAGTTCGTTTTTTAATATATGTGCCTGTAGAAGAAGATCACTTTTGAAACTTTTTGCTCCCTCAATGTTGAGCCATTTTGGCTTTTCTGTTCTTTCATATTTATGGCGATCAATAATTCCCCCAGCATTCAGGATACATGCCACAAGAAGAGCCTCATACATTAGACCGGAAAGATCGGGAAATAACGCCATCGCTTCCAGAACTATACGTGCTGCTGATGGATATAAAATACTAAATCGTGACGCAGCACGTCCTATATCCGTAATATTGCCATTTCCATCAATACAATTAATCGCTTTTAAGTTCTTCAAACTTTGAGTTATGATATCTTGATCAGGAGAATGAAAGAGTGGCAGTTTCTCAAGATCTACTTGATGCGCCCTCAGTCTCAAGAGAATTCCTGACAACTCTTCTCGTTCAATTGAGGGAATTGGATACTTAAGCGGGCCTTGTGTGACAATATTGTCATCACCTTCAGGCGTAATTGAAGATTCGCTACTATTGTCTATAAGGATGGGAATATAAATACCTTGGTAATCTCGTCCTGTTCTCCGACGACGTTGTATCTGTTCTGCTTCTGAAATTTTGACTCTACGTATTCCCTTGATGTTTTGATCAGGGTCGTAGTAGCTTTCATACTTATCAAGGAAGTCAATCACTGCCAGACCGTTGCTTTGTGGGCTGATTATAGGATTAAAACCCGACTCTAAGATGTTAGTAGATAGTAAAATCTTTGAACCACTTATATACGTCACTGCCCTCTCTATCTCATTAAACCTCTTTTTCCCGTATACCTCAAAAATTTCATGTGGTAGATCGTATTGCTTCTTTAAGTGAAGGCACATTTTCTTTAACGTTTTTATCTCATCCTGCCCACAACGAAAAATAAGTAAATCGTATCCTTGAAGAGCACAATAAATTATTGCTTTCATATCATAAAACTGATCTAGTTCATAAAATTGATGATCTAGTTCATAATATTGGTATAGTTCATTGTACTTTAAGCCCTTCTCTTTTAATTCCAGCATCAAGTTGTGCACCTCTGATAAACTAAGATCCCTGATTTCACAACGTTCTTCAACGTCTGCACACACCTGTAGATGAATAGAGCAATCTTTTCCAACGTGCGCTTGATGACATGCGATTAGAGATGCGTTATCCAAAGTAGCACTTGTTTCAAGACAACGAAAGCCTTGTTGTTTTATTCGCTGCATCACTAGCCCGTTTAGTGCTTCTTGATCTTCGCTCCACTCATGAAGCTCGTCAAGAATCAGCAGATGTTCTTCTGTCAGCCTACTCACTAAATTGTGAGCAATGGCAGATCTAGAAGTCATTACCAATACTTGATTATCAGCAAAGTTATAAGCTGACTTCTGCCCTGTTGCTAGTCCTACTTTTTTATCTGGCCCATACTCTTTGTTATCATTAAGCAATGATGAGATTGTCTCTGCAAGTTGATGAGCAACAATTACTCTGGGGACAACCAATACAATTTTTTTAAAATCTTTCTCCAACATCATAATTGGCAGTTGAGTACTTTTACCTGTTGCTGGAGGAGCAGTAAGCACAACTATCCGATGTCCTAGTATCGCTGCTCGAATTGTTTCTTCTTCCTGCCAAATTGGTAATTCCCTATTCCATTGACTGAAAGGAACTGGTCGTAGTCGTAACTTAGGTTTGCTCTTTTCAGTTTTTTCGGAGGAGTTGGTCATAGTTAATTAGAATTATATTTAAGTGAATTCAGTCAGTTTAAAAATTTTTAAGAGAGCTATGAGTTCTAAAAAAGGGCAAACTTCATGTCCTAAAGCAAGCCTTTTCTTTCGCTTTTTTGATAAAAAGCTTTTACGGGAAGATAGTCCAGCACTTGATGGGAGCAGATCTCGATTCTAGCAATTAAACCCTTAAAACAGTTTAGCTCTTTGCCCGTCCAATCTCTCGCCAAAATGGGAAAAGAAAATGTGTTCCATTACATGATCTGCGAGAGCAAATCAAAGAACGGTTATGTGTAACTTTGTTGACTTAATCGAAAACGTACAGCATCGATGGGACGTTGTATCGCTATCTGTACAAAAGCGACAGTATAAAACATACACAGTATTTATTTCGCCCGCTACCTAGAGAGAGAAAGACGGCAGATCTACAACTAAATAGAGACAAAGTGTTACGCAAAGTATATGAAGTTCCGAGTCTTTACAACCAGCATCGGCCAACGATGACAGATGTTGCCATTCAACACAGCTTGTTTTGAATATAGGGAGCGGAGACAACTAGCAGACATAAGGGGTTATACGCTTCATGTGGGAAATACGCAGAATTAACTGCTTATTTCCTACCCTTTCCAAAATCCTAAGAACTTGGAGTCTGAGGTTTCAGGGATGGGCACACGCGAACGCTTCTCAGCAAATAATTGATTGGAATAAGCCCATCCAGGAAACCTCTAGAAGCGAAGCGTCTCCAAGTTCGCCGCTACAACACGAAAGTCCTTTTCGGCATCTTACGTTTCGCTTATCCTCAAGGCTATATTGATAACGACCCGTTACCGTTCGTTTATGAAAGTACGGGAATTTTGACTTATTTTACTGACCTACGAGATCCGAAGCCAAGGTCAAAAAGGGTTTTTAGCTTTCATAAGCCAGAGACCCTACAGGAATTTCTAAAACAGTCAAAACCACTGAGGCAGCAATTTTTTAATATTCCGAGTCTAGATCCTGAAGGACTACGGGATTGCCAGATTAACGCCATCAGGAATTTAGAGCTATCGTTTCAAGCTAATCACCCCCGTGCATTGATTCAGATGGCAACATGGAAAGTATTTTTGTGGGGAATTAGTTAAGTTAGATGGTTAATTGGGCATCTGATATTAATTAATAGGAATAAGAATTGTACCCCTGCTCTTGAGAAGGAATTACACCGCCTACCGCGCACGATACCGCATGAGATGGATAATAAGTAATCGTAGGCGTTTACTTACTGCATTGAAAATTGACCGACACGGGCGAGCCAAGATACTCACCCAGGAGGAAATTCAGCTTCTCTTCTCCCCAGAAGTCACCACACAACGCGATCGCGCACTGTATGCGGTGATGCTGTTTACCGCGTGTAGAGTGAATGAAGCAGTCACTCTACGTAAACGCGATGTCTACGATACTAAGGGAAAAGTGAGGCGAGAGATTTTATTTCGTAAAGGCAACACCAAGGGGAAACTTGCCACTCGCTCCGTGCCAGTGATTGAAGAGCTGAGGCTGAAGCTCCAAGAATATCACCCACGCGAAGACAATGAGTGGTTGTTTGCTGGCAATGAGTATGGCCCCCGTGTAGACGACCATCTACACAAAGACTCTGCCATGTGGTTACTGCGCCAAGCCTGCAAACGAATTGGGCTTGAAGGTGTCAGCTCGCACAGCTTCCGCCGTACAGCGCTCACCCAAATGAGTAACGCTGGCATCCCGCTGCGGGTCATTCAAGAAATTTCGGGACATCGCACCTTAGATGAGTTATACAAGTACCTGGAAGTAAGGGAAGACCAGGTATTAGGCGCAGTGGCTTCACTCTCAATACTTTCGCCTATAACGCCAGAACACTTCGTGAAACCTAAGTTAAACGAAGATAGAAACCAAGAAATAGTTTTCTAGCGTGAGTGTGGTTGTTTCACCTCTTAGTTTGCCCCTAGTATCTACCCTATATCTGCCCTTTATGCCATTGCGAAGCAAAAAATCATCTGGAGCGCAGCTATGATATCAATATTGATATCAGTGGGGTCAAATGAGCATCCGTGCGTGCGACTTCGGGTCGCACGCACGGATGCTCATTTACCCCCTCAGTCAAGTATTTAAAAGCATAAGTATGTAAAAACGGCAATCTTGTAGTTCCATCGACAATAATCCTTTGGAGGCATTGCAAAGCGGCTCATCGCTCGCTACTTTATCACCGCTCAAAATCAAGATTCTTTCTCTCTTTTTGGTGATTATTTTCTTTACTATTTTTATCAACCTTTTGATCATCACCACTCAGTGAGTGGTTGGATTCTGGTGTTTTATTCAGACGTATGGTTTGTTCTTGACCTTTTTCAAGATTATTGATCCGCGAAATTAAATCAGGGTTGGATTGAATAACCTCTTCTAACGTCTTTCCTTTAGGAAGATTAATTTTATATGTTTTTGGTTCTCCTGATAATTGGTCACGAATCTGGAATTCATTATCAGATATTTGGTTAATTACGATTTTCTTAGGAGTTTGAGATTGTTCTATGTGTCTTAAGTTATTTGCTTCAGTTTCAAGTTGTTGTAGAGAATTTTGTATTTGATGCTCACGCTGAAGAATGTTTTTAAATTGACTTCCATGAACCGAGCTGTGAACTTCTAGAGAATTTGATTTATATTGATGGAAATCTTGATTTGGCGATATGTAATTTTTATAGCCTTCTTTCCATTCATTAACCTGTGTTGTATTTTTATGAAATCCAGGATTATCAATTGCATGAACCTGATAGCCATGCATAGACTCATGAATAAGTGTGCCGAACATTTCATAAGAACTCACGCTCTTTAAATACTGTGGCAAAATTCCTATAGTATTCAATTCCTGACTATACGCAGCGTCATAATCCCTATTATTAGCCCCAAACTTATTGAAATCGACAATTTCTACACTTGAGCGCGGACGGTTTTCAAAGTCACATATCCTGTTTGAACATTCTTGAAGAACAGAGATTTTTTTCATATCAGATAAGTTGCACCAGACTTCGGGGTACAACTCTTTAATCTCTAGAAACCGTAGTTTATCAAAATCAGATTCCGTAACATGCAAAACTTTTTACCAAAATGTTGCAAAACTATTAAATATCAAAGTAAACAAAACTGTTAGCCACTAAGTTACCCAGTTACAAGCCATCCATCGACGAAAGTTGTGTTCTTGGTTAATAATGAAAACTTTACATCATCTTCGGGATTAAGATAGAGGTCAGAAAATTCAGTAAAAGTAAAAGCAACATCCCATTTTTTTTTCTTAGAAATAAATTCTACTGTTGTTCCCTTAACGTCTACTGTAGTTTTGAGTTCTCCTGTCTGCCACCAATATAAGAAATCTTTTTTTAGTGGTAGTGGAAGGTTTAAAAGTTTATTCACGCACGATTCAATACGTGGCAATCCAATTGCATCTACAAGATTTTTCTTCTCAAAATACTCATATATCTCTTCATAGGTAGGAAAATTATCAATATCACTTTCAGTCATTTATAACTCCATTAAACAGTTACTTTGGATAAAGTACGGCATTCCATTCATTTATCAAGCCATACTTTCATAATGATTCATATTATTAATCAGTACGTGTGATCTGAATTTCATAATCATCACTGTCACCATCATCAACAAAGGGCAATCCACCCGCAGACACCACATCAATGGTAGTTTCTTCATCAGAAAAATCGCGTGGAAATGCCCGTCGCTGCTCCAGCATATTCCGAAATACCGCATCAACGGCCCCACTCCTTACCGCCTTGCGTACTGACTCAAAAATCATCTGTGGCAATTCGGCGACCACATCCTCTACAGCTTGATCAGTAATTTCCTGCACATAGGTTTGTACGTTCGAGTGAATTGCCGCTTGTAGGGGGTCAGCAGTGGGAGCGTTCGCCACGGTTGCGTACTTAAATTCTTGATTGTTTTCAGGCGTTCCCACCTCCTCACCCATAGCAACCCCAAAATGAGCGGCGACATCGACATAATTCTTCTGCTCTTCTGTGAGCATTGTTCGGGCTACCTCAAACTTTTTACGAATATCTTCTTCAGAGTATTCCGATTGAGACGTATCAAGCCCACACGCTTCTAAGGTCTTTCTAACGGTATTAATGGTTATTTTGAATTGCTCGGCGATTTGTTTCTTGGTAATCATAGGTCGCTTCCTTCAAACAAAAGTATTCTTGGACTTGTTTCGTTGTATGTCCTGCATCAAAAAGCCTTCGGGCAGGGACAAAGCGGTCTTGAATTTCTTCAGGCGTGTACGTTTTTTTACTTGTTAAGAGACCACACGCCTGTAAGGTTCGGTACACAGTGGTATCGCTAAGACCAAATCGTACTTCTAAATCCTTCTTACTGAGCAAGTAAGTCATCGAGCGCCTCATCGGTCATTGATTGAAAGAGATCCCAGACATTACGCCGAATTGCTTGTTCAAATTCTGTTGCTCCTTGCTTAACAAACGCTTCCTTACTGGTAGAAGACATTCCCTTACTTGGCACCACATCAGGATTCCACCGAGGCAAATCGCACTTGGAGGCTGGTTTATCCATACGGGGTGGCACTTTGGAGACCGGAGGTTGTAAGTAATCGACTCTCTCTGCTGGAAGATGGGTTCGTACCACCCCACTATAGGGCGAGATAAACACATACTCTAACCCGTGTACGGGGTTTGCTCTTGGCAGGGTTCTAAATTCATCAGGTAACATCCGTTCACGGGTGACATAAGACCAGTTTTGCGAAAAACCACCCGCACTGTGAGAAAAACTTGGCTGCAATGCTCGCTCTTGACCAGCAAGGCGGCTGGCCCATTCAGCCGTAGCGACACTTCCCGCACGGAGAAGTACTTGAAATTCACAGTTTGAAACGATGCTTTCTGACCCATGTTGCCCATAATTTTCGCGCAACTGGTCAATGTTCTGTACCGTTAAATATACCTGACACCGTTTTGAGCGAGAGAAGGTCAGCAGATCCATGATGCCTGGTAACTGTTGCCCAAGGTAGGCAAATTCATCAATAAAAATATAGGTGGGAGGATGCGAGTACTCAGGCAAGTCGAGGATCAGGTCGCTTAAACGTTTAAACATCGCCCGCATAATCGGGGTGGTGGAAGCACGGGAAGTTTGCTTTTGTCCAATAACAACAATTCCTCCCCCTTGCACGATCTTCTTCAAACTCACCCACTGTTTTTGGGGTGTATGGTACTGGTGGGCGGCTGCAAGGCGCATCGATTGTAGGCTCACTGAAAGCTGCATCATAATCCCTGCGGCTGTTTTACCTGACTCACTCTCCAAAATTCGCTCAATGGTTGGTTCGTTTGACGGGTTGTGCCGTAAGAACTTGATCAGATTTTCAAGATTCGCAAAGCACGCATTATATAAGTCATGTAACCCCCAATTACTTCCCTTGGTGTAATTGAGCGAGAGCGCACACGCAAGCGCTACAGCTTGTGCCCCTTGTACCCAAAACGGATCAGTGCCGTTTCCAAGGGGGATGAGAATGTGGATCAGCTCGTGTAAGACATCAAGGTAGTTTCCTGCATCCCCTGCAATATCCCACGCAACGGAACGATCATCGGTGACATTGAAGTAATGTAACGGAACCTTTTGTTTTTCAGCGAAATAGTGCGCCAGTGGATACATATCGCCTTTTGTATCAAAAATAACTACTAAGCCTTTGTTAGGCTTTAAGGTTGCACAGGCGTGTCCAATAGCGGGGTAGGTCAATTTGCTTTTCCCCGACCCTGTTGTTCCTACGAGTAATGTATGCCCTTCAGCCTTAGAGAGCGGCAGATAATACCCTCCGATAAAAAGGTAGTGGGTTTCATTACTCGCAGGGGGTAAAAGTATCGGTGGAACATCAATGCTGGTTGGTTCATCATTAAGACTTAAACCCCCATCACTGATCGGTGGAAGTTTTAAGAGTTCTTCAGTTAAATGAATCGGGTTTTTTCGGTTGAAATTCCGGTAAAGATCCAGATCGCTCATTGTTTCTCCTTAGTACGGTTTATGAGGAGGCTGTTTCTGCTTTTCACTCTGCGGCGGTAATGGGGAGTTTCTTCTGCGCTCTTTCTCCAAGCGTTGTCGTGCTTGTTCAATTGAGGCTCTTTCTACTAACTCTTGCTTGGCGCGAGTTAACGGATTGTCATACGTTTGGGGGCGTTCATAGAGTTCATTCATCTCATGGTTACATAAGTGATTGGTAGCGTAACTGTAAGAAAGTCCCCCTAAAAGACAAAAGCCTACCGTATAAAACAGCGGCAAAAACCCGATTCCTTGCGCCATAAAGGTAAGAACACCCAGCAGTATCCCAATCCCAATCAGGTTGGCAGGAATAACATCGCAAAAAAGCGCGTAACGCTTTGTTGACCGCCATTGAGCTTCCCATGATGTGTCTAACTGCATGACATCTCGGTGAGCGAATAACACTCGTGCCGCTCGGCCCTTCCCCACTTTGTTATGAGTATAGAATTCCATTGCGTTGGCAATGCCACCTGTTTGCAGATACAGTGCAACTATTCCAGCGATCGTCAGGCCAATGGTTTGGCCGACACCGTAAGGAAGAAATCCGATGTAGGGAATATAACTATCAGTTTCTTGTCCAAATACACTGCCTATGATGAAATAAGCGGCAACAGTGGAGATGCTATAAATAAGATACCGAAATCTCAGCCTCAAGTTGAGAACAAAATTGCTCATCGCCGTAGACGTTATTTAGAATTTGTATATTATCTATATATCTCGCGCTACTTGAGGCGGGCATTTTAAATTTTCAATGGAGACTCCCTTTCAAACGGTATATTCCTTATTCATAGCGTGTTTCGGCAATGTGTAACATTTTATGTCGTTAGCTCATGCTCCTAAAAACTCTAAAAAAATAAGACTTCACACGCTCATCAAAATTACTAACGTTTTCTGCCGTGCATTCGCGTCGAACTATGACAATTTGCTGTCTGGTTGGTTAAGTATTGCCAGGTGTCCTGTCTGAGTAATGTTCGAGTGGCTTTTTTAATATCTATGCAGTTGATACCGCGTGCGGTAATCAATGGATATTGAGGTGGTTAAGTTATCTGAAATGGTGGTGTATAGGCATAGTTAAAATAACTGACACACTTGCACCATAGGTGCATAGGATGTTTGATTAGTACAAAAATACCAATTTCAACAAATTCGGTATAGTGGAATAACCACACACCGATCTGTCTCTCATGAATTCGATTGACATTATCCGTGCGGGTCGTGAGTCTTATTACCTTACCCTTGGGAAGGATGACTACTACACCGGACAGCCTGAAACCGAAGGGGTGTTTATTGGCAATGGCGCAAAAACCTTGCGGATTTTAGGCCAACAAATTAAGGAGCGCGACCCTACCTTAATGCATCTCTTTGACGGGTTATCACCTGATGGAAAAACTGAACTGCGCCAGGGATTACATACCAATCGCGTGTACCATACCCTACAAGACCCTTCGACCCACATCACCGTTAAAACCGACACAGGGAAACCACTCTACCTTTCAACCTCAGAAGTAGAACAAATTAAGAACGGTGACTTTAAAGCATACTCAACTCGTTTACAGGCGATAGGTAAAACACACCAAGTTGACGATCTCTCGCCTTGGCTACACAAGCATGAACGCCATTCGGTCGTTGCCTACGACAACGTATTAAGCGCACCAAAGGACGTGTCGATTCTCTGGAGTTTAGCTCCAGACGATAAAAGCAGAGCGAAAGTCTTAAAAATACATGAACAGGCGACGAGAAAAGCAGTGTCGTACCTAGAGGAGCATACCTTTATCCGCACGGGAAGGGGTGGTACAACACTAGAACCTGCACGGGCAACGTTTGCTGTATTTACCCACACCACCAGCCGCGACCTTGACCCGCAACTTCACAGTCACGCCGTTATGCTTAATGTTGGCATTACGGCAGAAGGAAAAACCGGAGCGCTTGACGGAAAGAAGGTTTTAGAGTCCCGCTATGCTTCGGGGATGATCTACCAAAATGAGTTAAGGCGCGGTTTAGAGCGTATCTTCGGCATTGAGACTTACGATCAGCCTTTCACAAAGGACAGAGGCTCAAGTTTTGGTATTGTTGGTATTTCGGAAGCAGTAAAAAATGAATTTAGCCGACGGACTCAGAGCATAAAGCAGCGCGTTGATCCAGGCATTACCGCAAAGCAAAAGCGGGCGGAAGTCCTAAAAACACGCAAAGAGAAAGTGTTATCAGTTGATAACGCTGCACTCCTCAAAGAATGGCAACAGCGCGGTAAAGCACAAGGGTTTTCCTGGGATAAGGTCGTAGGAAAAGCAAAGGTGCAAGACTTTAAAACCGAACAGGACTATCGCCTACTCTATCGAGAAGTTGCCTCACGGCTTCATGCAGCAGAGCAACGGGGCGAAGTAAAAGACCACAAAATTCTTACCACCGTTGCAAGTGCCGCTCGTGGCAAGCTCTCTACCAATGAAGTGCAAAAAATCGCATCAGGGGTGAAGAACCAATTTTTAAAAGCTCACGAGCAGCATAGCGGTAAGACAATCTACACGCTCAATAATAAGGGTTTTAAGGCTCTTGCCTATCGTACCCCTTTTGAGCGTATCACCGATACCTTAAAAGGGTTAAAGAAAGCCCAGTATCAGAATCGATTAGCAGTGCTTTATGTAACGGGAAAAATTTCTGGCTCGCAGTACAAGAAATTCTCTGAAGGTAAGGGGTTTCCGAAATCCGTAATCGGTATTCGCACTCATCAGGCGTTAGGATTAATGAGTAAGCGACAAGCTGAATATCTGCTGTATAAAAAGCATAATCCTACTCCAGAACCGCCGCCAAAACACCGTCAAAAACCGATTATAAAAGTGACTATCTTTGAGAGTGCTGCACCCCGAAACAATGGGTACGAACGTTAATCACGCTGCATATTATACTTTTAAATAATGAGCAATGCTTTTAGTGAAGTGGTTATAGGTACGTATGGAAAGTATTTATCCAGATCAAGATGATAGTCTTTCTCAAGCGCAGGCGATTAAGATATTAAATGATTGGGGAAGTAAAAGTTTTTTTCGTGCCAGGAAGTTAGGAAACTCAATACATATAGAAGCCATTGAAAGCACGCCCTGCTTTACCTTTCGTGCCAAAACCCAATATGAGCATCGTTCTGTAAAAACGTTGATCAAACCTTATTACGGGGAGAAGCTTGATAACCAAGGCACTCCTCCTGATATGTGGGATATTACCGTTGATAAGCCATCTTACCATTTTGGGAACTATGTCAGCGACGTAATAATCCCACACACGGATAAAGTTTCTACCTGTCAAACGTGTGGTGGTAACTGCAAGGTTAGTTGCTGGTCGTGTCGCGGTAGTGGTGAGAACTGTTGCTCATCCTGTTCTGGCGGGAGACAATTGTGTGTTTCTTGTACGGGGTCTGGGCTGACTTCACGCACCGTTTATGAAACTGTATATGGATATGATAATGAACCTCCTCGCCAAGAGATGAAGGTGGAGAATATTTCGTGTTATTCCTGTAATGGATTAGGGACTACAAGTTGTTTTACTTGCAATGGCAGTGGTCGATTGCAGTGTTCATCGTGTGGGGGCTATGGCGAGGTTAACTGTGAGACGTGTCAAGCGGAAGGAAGGGTAAAAGAGTATGAAATGCTCCACGTTCTTTTCGAGTATCAAGATCATTCACAGATAATCGGAGCAATTGAAATTCCCAATAATAAACTATCGAACGTGACCGGGGAAAAAGTGCTTAATAAAAGGGATTATCGCATTACGACAGTACATGAACTTTCAGACAAAAAACTTGCGAAACACGCGCTTGAGTTTCTCTCACAATTTGACACTTCAAACGCTCTAATCCTTTATCAAAACTTTGAAATCGATGAAATTCCCGTTTTCAAAGTTTCATATAAGAAACACAGTAACTCTAAGACAAAGTTTCTTTGGATCTATGGCGATGAGCATGAGGTCTACTTTGATGGAGAATGGAGCATTACTCCAAACACTAAAAAGGTGGGGTTTGTTGCCATTGCCGTTGCTGCATTTAGTGTGATCGGTATCGGTGGGGCTTATTTCTTCAATAAACAACCTGACCCTTCTTACTCTTCTCTAGCAACCGAAGAATCATTGGTCTTAGCAAACGCTTTTTGTGACAACCTTCAGCTTCAGGAACGTCGCTTGGCACTTGGTATCAATTATAGTGACTCTGTAGACAGTCGCTTTCGCCAGCAATATTCAGATGCTCCAAGCTCACTTGATAAGACCAATGAAGCCCATGCGCCATATCTAAGAGGGTGGTGTCACATTGCTGACGCGTGGTTAACCGAACAGGAAAAGCAGGTATCGTCAAAAGCACCTAAGAAAAAACTGGAACCGAGTGACGAATCTCCAACAGGGGTATGCTCAATGATAGTACAAGAAAAATTAAACAAGAAAACAGGGGAAATAGAAAGAACAACACCCTGTGGTCAGTAAAATCCTGTCCTTGCATAGGGAAGACTGCTTGACTGTAATCAAGCACACGCTTAAAAATATTGAAAAGACAAGCCTTGCCACAGCTTTAATTTGGCTACAAGCTAAGAGTTTAAACCCACATTCCGCACCCGCAACTGTCACACTCCAAAGAAACCGATATATTTAGTACATAAGAACTAATTGCTGGGAGAATTGGCTAGAATTTATTAGAACTAAATAAGAATTATTACTATTAATGTAGATATACAGTTAATAAACTTGGACTTTGTACAAAATTTTGGTTTTTAGGTAATTTTTATGGAAAACTTGGTTCAGAATCATTGAAAGCTTGCTCTTCAATGACTAGAAAAAGATAGAAAAAACCGTTTTGAATCAAGAGAAAA
>JAKOMP010000074.1 GCA_022241785.1 Cyanocohniella sp. LLY
CTGGATTTTAGACTGGATTTTAGAATTGATGAAGATGCGCTTCTACAACAAGTTCAACTGTTAGGCTGGCGTGTTTATGTCACTAATAAACCTGAATCTCAACTGACCTTGAAGCAAGCAGTTCGTGCTTATAGAGACGAGTACTTAACAGAACGAGGATTTGCTCGACTTAAAGGCTTCCCTCTCTCTTTAACTCCGATTTATTTACAACGTGAAGACCATGTTACTGGTTTGATTCGATTACTTTCAATTGGTTTGCGAGTGTTGACCCTTTTAGAATTTCAGGTTCGTCGCCATCTGGAGAAAAATCAAGAAAAGCTTGCTGGACTTTATGTTGGCAATCCTAAACGAGAAACTGCACGTCCCACTGCTGAACTTATTCTTGCGGCATTTAAAGAAATTACGCTGCTGTTAATTGAGGTGAAAAATGAAGTTTATGCCCATTTGACTGCTCTTTCACCATTACAGAACCGTATTCTTGTTTCGCTTGGGTTCCCGACTACTATTTACACTCAACTTGGTGGTCAATCTTTTACTCCTGAGTAGGCTTTTTTCTATCTCCCGAAAAAATGGGCGAACCGGGAGTTATTAAAGGTTTGTAGTGAGGACTTTAGTCCTCACTATCTCCTGTAGGTACAGCTTCAAAAAAAGGACTAAAGCCGCTAATTACAAAATAAATTTCTATGATTTGACATTGCTTAACATAAGTTGATTTATTTACCCTGAATAACTTAGGCAGGACTTACGTAACCAACCACGTATTTTCGTCATTGCGACCGGAGGGAAGCAATCTCAAAGCCTTGATTTTCATAGCAAGTGCGTAAGTCCTATTAGGGACTTCCAACGGATAAATTATCCAATTTACTCAAATAATATTTGTTGTCTTCCCCCTACTCCCCTGCCTACCCCAGCAATGGGATATTTTTTTAGTTGGAAGTCCCTCACCACGTACCTCAAGAAATCAATTGATCATCAAACCCTAACACCCATAGACTTTTATACCTGTCCCTGTTCCTAAGGTGCGTTTCCCGACTTCAGAATTTTTATTAGACACGTCCGGAATATGATTTGGGTACAAAAAAATGGTAGAAAGTAAAATTGACCCTCTACCAACATCTAATTAAATGATTAGTATCTTTGATTATATACAAAAGTATCCCTCTCGTGCAAAGCAACTTTTGGGGATTAGTTATGACCAGTTTACTGACCTTGTAAAYTATGCTAAAAAAAGTCATGAAGAAGAACAACTCCAATTTGAACAGAGGAAAATTAGAATACATCGTCGTGGAGGTGGACGAAAAAAATTATTATCCATCCCAGAACAAGTATGTTTGTGCTTGTTTTATTTGAGACAAATACCCACATTTGAAGTTTTAGGAATAATGTTTGGTATATCAAAAACTTTATCTAATGATACTTTTCATTACTGGAGAAAAATATTACGTAAGATTATACCTTCTAGTTTAATAGAAAAAGTCGAAAATAAAGAAGGAGATTTAATGATTGTACAAGAAATATTGACGAGTTTTAAGTTACTGGTCGATAGTCTAGAACAGCCGATTGATAGACCATCTGACAACGAAGAGCAAAAAAAGTTCTTTTCTGGTAAGAAAAAACAGCATACTGTAAAAAACCAGATAGTTTCCTTACAAGAAGGGAAAGATATAATTGATATTAAAGTAGGTTATCCTGGACCAACGGCAGACATAAAATTATTTCGAGAGCAACAAACAAAATTTGATGAAAAACAAGAATTTCAGGGAGATAAAGCGTATCAAGGTGGGAATAATATTACTACCCCTCATAAGAAAAAAAGAAAACAACAATTAAATGAACAACAAAAATCAGAAAATAAAGCTCTATCAAGTAAGCRGATATTTGTTGAGCACTTAATACGTGTTGTAAAAATTTTCCAAGTTGCATCACAAAGATTTAGATTAAATGCTGATGTTTATAATGAAATAGTTTTGTTAGTTTGTGGTCTGGTAAGACTGCGGATTGGAACTTTTGTCTTACCGAGTACTAAAACAAATTAGTATTAATTAAAAATTGTGTTTGCGTCGGAAAAGATTATGTATTTTTCTGCTCTAAACTATCAGTAACTATATCAAACACTGATTTCTTCGTTGAAAGAGAATCTGCAAGGACTGGTCTTAAAGCCTTGTAAATATCGGCTTGCGAGTTTTCGGATGGGTCTATTGAGGATCAGTAATTTATTTTTTGATTTTTTGATACAAGTTTTAAAGTTTGCGGTTTGAAACTTGGAGTGCCAAGATGTATCGGTTAAGCTAAGAGGCAGATAATTCTACCATTATTTCTTTAATGACACAATTGACCAAAATATGCTCTGCATCTTCTCTAATTGTTCAAATACTATAATTCCCCTTGGCCATTTTCTAGATTAAATTTAGTATGGTTTGGTCACCAGAATATTTCTTGACAATACTTAGTATCATTTTCTGTATTCAAACAAATCTGCTGCGGTTGGGAAACATCAGTTTACATAAACTAGTCTGTTTGTCACCAGAAGCAAGGCCTTGATTTATAGCTCTATGACTATCGAGAATCACACCAGAAATCTTCCTCAAAAGTTGCCTTCTTGGGGTTTCAAAGCCCCAAAGCACTTGCGCTCAATAACCTACTTGTTCATTGGTATATTTGTATCTGTCTTGGTTGTCGTCTTGAATTTGCCTGCAAATGCTTTGCAAGCACAGGTAACTCCGAGTAATCCTCAATTGGGGGATACACTGTCTGTGGTCATTAATGTTGATAATCCAGACAATGTTGGTACTCCCTCTGTGGCTGTTGGTGACCAAACATATCCGGCATTCCCCATTGCCCCTAATAGATATCGGGCATTCATACCAACGACTCCTCTAGATAAACCGGGAACTAAAACCCTGAAAATTTCCAGTGGAGGTCAAGTACAAAACTTGGCAGTAAATTTACGTAATCGCACGTTTCCTTTACAACGGATTAATTTACCGCCCGGACAAGCCGGGGTGAAAGCAACTGAACATGAACTCCAGCGCGTAGCAGCTTTTAAAGAGTTGCAAACACCGCAAAAGTATTGGAATGGTCCATTACTCAAACCCAATGGCGGCAGAATTACTACTATCTATGGTGTACGTCGCTACTATAATGGTAA
Source organism: Cyanocohniella sp. LLY (assembly GCA_022241785.1). Classification (GTDB taxonomy): domain Bacteria; phylum Cyanobacteriota; class Cyanobacteriia; order Cyanobacteriales; family Nostocaceae; genus Cyanocohniella. The sequence continues at coordinate 3,149 of JAKOMP010000074.1, forward strand.
ATTTGCAGAGAGCTACTTCCATCGTGGCGTTGACTACGCTGGTGCTGCGGGTTCACCCGTAGTTGCCCCGGCTGCTGGCACAGTTGCCTTGGTTGGTAGGGTATCCGAAGGCTTCCGAGTTCACGGCAACACAGTTGGTATTGACCACGGCCAAGGAGTAACCAGTATTTTGCTGCACCTGAGAGACATTAAAGTCAAAGAAGGTGATGTCGTCAAAGCTGGTCAATTAGTTGGCACAGTCGGTTCCACAGGTGCCTCTACAGGGCCTCATTTACATTGGGGCTTGTATGTTAACGGACAAAGTGTTGATCCAGTTCCCTGGAGATTTGATGGATTTAATTAGTAGAGACGGCATTAATTGTGTCTGTGCATAACTTGTATTTTTTGGGCTGATTATTAAGCAAAGTGAATTGAACTGTACCGTCCCTACCTTGCTTGGCTAGTGTAAAGATAATGAGCGTTATGAGTATTGAAAAAATTGTAGAACAAGCCCTCCAGGATGGTTATCTCACACCAGTAATGGAAGCAGAAGTTGGTCGAATTTGCGATAACGCATCAGAACTCTCAATTGAAGAGTACATGGCGCTAGATCGATTGATGGGGGCACTATTGACCGGTGAGGTTGTGGCGGTACCTCGTAAACAATTCATTAACGTCATGGAAGAATTGGTATTAACTGAGGCGATCGCCAGAGTAGCAGAAATTGAAGCTACTAGTGAAAGGTCGCTGGATGTCGGGGATATAGCGGCTTATGCCCTTAACCGTTTGCCGCCCTTGTATGCCACTACAGAAGAAGGTGCTAGTTACCAGCGCTTACGTGCCAAGGCAGAATTGCAAGAATTAATTTCGCAGCAAATTAGCGAGTCTATCGGACGTAATCTCGACCAACCCAACGATAATAGAACACCCGTAGTAGGTAAAACCACTGGCAACGAAGTGTTGCGTCAAGTAAGTACCCTACTCCAAGTCTATGCACCTAGCTTTGAGCAAAAGTTTTAATTTGCTCAAGTTTCCTGCCTGAATAATCTAGCGTAGAGACGGAGCATTGCTGCGTCTCTACAAATTTTTAGTCTGATTAAATCACTCACGCACCAACACAAGCGTGCCAACGCCTACCTGTTCATACAATAAGCGGACATCTTCATTACGCATTCTCAAACAGCCGTGAGAGATAGCAGCGCCCAAGAGGTGTGTATCTGGTGTGCCGTGAAAGCCAATTTCATTGCGACCATCTGACCAAAATCCAATCCAGCGCTCTCCTAAAGGACTATCAGCACCAGATGGAAATATTTTGCCAGTAATTGGATGACGCCAAATTGGATCGTGTTGCATATTGGTCACACGGAAAGAACCAGTAGGAGTTTCCCAGCCTGTTTTGCCTATAGCAATGGGATAGCTGGCTATAACTTTATCTCCTTTATAAACATAAGTGCGGCGATCGCTTAAATTTACCACCACTTCTGTGGGAGAAGTTTGGGAATTCTGTCTTAGTCCAGGAATAACTGAGCGTATTTTGGGCAATAACTCAGAAGATCCTGGATTTTGGCTGGCTGGGGCCGACAGGTTAGGGGTAGAGTCGTTCGAGGTAGTTTTATTAAAAGTTGATTCACTGGGTGTAGACGCGCCAAGAGAAGTTGCTTCTAGATTCCCATCAATTCCCTCATGGCGGTTTCCTGCGGCAGCAGCAGGCTGCTCAAATTGTCCTTGAGTTGCAGTAATGCGCCAATGGACAGCTAGCGAGAAAAGGGCTGTGCCAAAGCAGAGAAACATGACCATCCGCGCTACAGATTCATTTCTTACCATTGCCATCGCCTATTATTTATCCCTGAAATTCCCAGCGGAATAATTGAATAATGAGTACATGCAAATTATCAAGAATTTATAATTACTTATCTGTTCCCTTATAACTCTGTTGATGATCCTGGGCAAACTAAGATTGTCAGGACATTTCGGCAACAAAATTCCTGGGACAACAAAATTTTATTTACAGGAACACTCCTAGCGCAACAATCCATCATTAATGGTGTGGGTGAGAGAAAAGTCATGTTTGAAAAATTATTGCTAGCCGTCACAATTACATTTTCCCTAAATTTCTTTGTTCAAGTCCGTGTACTAAATGGTATTCATAATCCCCAAGACACAGAAAATTCAACGACGATTTTAGTCAAAAAACCAGAAAAATAACGTTTTTCATCGTTACACCTGCCTATATTAACAAGAAGTGAAGTTTTAGCCACTCTCGGCAAGACCCTTACGCATCTACAAAAATACAGCGGTTTGCCACACATTACACCAATTCACCATTCAAAACTAAAGTCGAAAACATCGGTTGTCTGTCTCTCAGAAGACTGATATTTAGCCAAGACCATGACTAATCAAGGAGTTTCTCAGTTTGAGTATTGGTGTAGCAGCACATACAAGCCTAAAATGTCTGTTGTTTCTCAAGAAAATTTCATCCTGAATCAATCACGAATTGCTCTTTTTGTCAATAGTAAGTGTTCAGTTAGTGTTGGTTGTACAAATATCCGTAATATTGCTAAGTTGCAGTCCGGCAAAATAACGGCTAAAAAGACTGCTAAATAATGAATTACGCCAAAAAAGACTTTAGTATCAGATCTCCATGTTTACCACTTTGTATACCTCAATGTACCAGTCATGAATCCGGCACTACTCCAGGAACATTGTGCCTATTAGGATGTCTAATAGAAAGGGAGAAATTAAAGTTCAGTACGATCTATGAGCCAATCGATTACTGTATCCTGGTCAACGGTTGATGCAAGTTACCCAGAAGCATCGGTGCAAGTTGACAAACTCTCAAACCACGATCTAATTCTGCGCTGTCAAGTAGGACTGCGCCCGGAGCGTGCTGCGTTTGCCGAGCTATTGCGCCGTTATCAATCTCAAGTTGATCGAGTTTTATACCACCTAGCTCCAGATTGGCCCGACAGAGCCGATTTGGCTCAAGAAGTTTGGATTCGCGTGTATCGGAATATCAACCGATTACAAGAACCACCCAAATTTCGCGGTTGGTTAAGCCGGATTGCTACCAACTTGTTTTATGACGAGTTGCGTAAACGTAAGCGGGTAGCCAGTCCCTTATCACTGGACGCTCCCCGTGCGGTAGAAGATGGCGAGATGGATTGGGAAATTGCTGGCGATACTCCCGGCCCTGAGGAAGAACTGACAACTAGAGAATTTTACGAGCAATTGCGAGAAGCGATCGCGGATTTACCAGAAGTGTTTCGGACTACCATCGTCCTCAGAGAAATCGAAGGGATGGCATACGAAGAAATTGCCGAAATTACCGGGGTTTCCTTGGGAACGGTCAAATCAAGAATCGCTAGGGCTAGATCGAGATTGCAAACTCAGTTGCAAAATTATCTAGATTCCTAATTGACAGCATCTTCACTCTACCCAATGGCAGAATCTCGGCATTGATTAAAAATTTTGATGTAATACTTAGAGTTCTGCTACAGTCAGGAGAAAATTTGATAGACTTATTCAGGTCAGAATTTCTCGCTGTGTTTACCCGCGTATGAATTGGTAATAATGCTAACATGAATACTGATTCTCCATTTTATGACCGTTCCTCTTTAGACAATCCTCCAGATTCGTTAGATGGGACAGGCCAGCATACCAAAGAATTAACGGGTGCTATAGATATGGTGAAGCGCGATCGCTTCGAGTTACTCAGTGCTTACCTCGATGGAGAGGTCACAGCCGCCGAAAGTAGACAAGTAGAAGAGTGGCTGGCAAATGATGCCTCAGTCCAACGCTTGTATAATCGACTGTTAAAACTACGGCAAGGCTTGCGGACTTTCCCAGTGCCAGCAGCCCCAGAGCCGCCAGAAGTAACAGCCCAGCAAGTATTTAAACGTATGCGTCGTCGTTCCCGACCGATTTGGGCTATGGGAGGCGCATCTGTAGCAGCCTTGGTTATCGGCGCAGTCTCTGGGCTATTGCCAGGAGGTGGATTCAGAGCGCAAATGGCACAACAACCAGTAACTGCTCCCCCAAGTATGACAACGCCTGTAGTCACAAATTCACCTTTAATGGTGGCCTTAAATAACCCGGTAATAGAAATTCCCAAAGCGAAAATAGTTTCTCCAGAACAGTCCATCAATCTGGAGCAGCTGTTTCCAGGGGAAATTCAACCGAATATCAATTAATCGCCATTGCTCCACCAGCCATCTAGTAGGGCGACACCTTTTAGCTGGGAAACGCGCTTTGGCGACATAAAATAAGCCCAAGCTTCACCAAGTGATAGCTGTTGTAAATCAGATATCTCAACCTGCTGGCGATAGTATAAGTTTTCTGACATTTTTCTAGCAGGTTGGTAGTCTTCCAAATCGTCTAAGGCATCTAAAATTCCTAAGTCGGCAAAAGACAGTAGATATCCGTGAACAGAGTATCCTCCAGGTGTCATGGCAGGATAACCCATTGGTAGAGCAAATAATTTGCCTAGTGTAACGGCTCTTTTGATATCCGTCACCTGGCTGGCACAATATTTTTGATAATTAACTTCACCTGGTTTGAGCGTACCATACACAAAAACTCTTACTAAACCAGGAAATTTTGTATTTGATTTAATCATTACTATTTTTCACCAACCTAATTAGAGTGCCTAGCATCTACAATATGGAGGCAGACACGATTACAGTCCAGTAGGAGCATTCTCGGTGGATTCCCGATATAACCCAGCAGAAATTGAGGAAAAATGGCAAAAAACATGGTCAGAAGTTGGCTTAGATAAAACCCCTGTAAATAGTAACAAGCCTAAATTCTACGCTCTTTCCATGTTCCCTTACCCGTCAGGCAGCCTGCATATGGGTCACGTCCGTAATTACACAATTACCGATGTGATTGCTCGCCTCAAGCGAATGCAAGGGTATAGGGTGCTGCACCCAATGGGTTGGGATGCCTTTGGTTTGCCAGCAGAAAACGCCGCCATTGACCGAGGAGTTCCCCCTGCAAAGTGGACTTATCAAAATATTGCCCAAATGCGGCAGCAGCTACAACGTCTGGGTTTATCCATTGACTGGGACAGTGAAGTTGCCACCTGTTCACCAGATTATTACAAGTGGACACAATGGATTTTTTTGCAATTTTGGCAAGCGGGGTTGGCTTATCAAAAAGAAGCAGCAGTCAACTGGGACCCTATTGACCAAACCGTACTAGCCAACGAGCAAGTTGATAACGAAGGACGTTCTTGGCGTAGTGGGGCCAAAGTTGAACGTAAACTATTGCGGCAGTGGTTTTTAAAGATTACTGACTATGCCGAAGAATTGCTCAATGACCTAGAAAAATTAACAGGTTGGCCAGAACGAGTCAAATTAATGCAGGCCAATTGGATTGGTAAATCCACAGGCGCGTATTTAGAATTTCCCATTGTGGGGATGGATGAAAAAATTGCTGTGTATACTACACGCCCCGATACAGTTTATGGCGTCAGCTATGTAGTATTAGCACCAGAACATCCCTTAACTAAGCTTGTTACCACCAAAGCCCAAACAACACCAGTAGAAGCCTTTATTCAAGAAGTTTCCCAACAAAGTGAGTTGGAACGTACCGCCGAAGACAAACCAAAGCGGGGTATCCCTACTGGGGGTAAAGTCATCAACCCATTTACAGGGGAAGAAGTGCCCATTTGGATTGCCGACTATGTACTGTATGAATATGGTACTGGGGCAGTCATGGGTGTACCTGCTCATGATGTGCGGGATTTTAAATTTGCCCAGGCTTATGATTTACCCATTGAGTTTGTCATTGCTTCCCCCGATGATGTAGCAGATTTTGATTTAACACCAGCAGCAGAAATTGATGAAATCACCACAGTTATTCAAGTTGACTACAACCAGGCATACACTGAATCAGGAATTTTAATTAATTCTGGGCCTTTTACGGGCATGACTTCCACAGATGCCAAAGAAGCCATAGTTAAATATGCCGAAGAACAAAGTTTTGGCAAACTGCGAATCCAGTATCGCTTGCGGGATTGGTTGATTTCCCGACAACGTTATTGGGGCGCACCTATACCAGTAATTCACTGTCCTAACTGTGGCATAGTACCAGTCCCCGACCAAGATTTGCCAGTTGAGTTACCAGAAGAAATAGAACTAAGTGGCCGTGGTGGTTCACCCTTGTCTCAGTTAGAAAGTTGGGTAAATGTACCTTGTCCCACTTGTGGCACTCCCGCCAAACGGGAAACCGATACAATGGATACCTTTATTGATTCCTCCTGGTATTTCTTGCGGTATCCCGACGCGCAAAATGAACAACAAGTATTCGACCCCAGCAAAACTAATGACTGGATGCCTGTAGATCAGTATGTGGGTGGTATTGAACATGCGATTTTACACTTGCTGTATTCGCGTTTCTTTACTAAAGTTCTGCGGGATAGAGGCTTACTAAACTTTGATGAACCCTTTGAACGCCTGTTAACTCAAGGTATGGTACAGGGTTTAACTTATATGAACCCTAATAAGGGGGGTAAAGATAAATGGGTGCCTTCTAATTTAGTCAACCCAGGCGACCCCCGTGACCCCCAGACAGGTGAACCACTACAACGCCTTTACGCCACCATGTCCAAATCTAAAGGCAATGGTGTGGCCCCAGAAGATGTAATTAGTAAATACGGCGTAGACACAGCGCGGATGTTCATCTTATTTAAAGCACCCCCAGAAAAAGATTTGGAGTGGGATGAAGCCGATGTAGAAGGGCAATTCCGCTTTTTGAATCGGGTATGGCGCTTGGTGACAGATTATGCGGCGGCTGGGGTATCACGTAAACAAGCCCAACTTGCTGATTTAAGTAAGTCCGAAAAAGAATTACGGCGGGCAATTCACACGGCTATTCAAGCGGTGACAGAAGACTTAGAAGACGAATATCAATTCAATACAGCGGTTTCGGAATTGATGAAGTTAAGTAACGCCCTCACGGATGCTGACTGTAAGAATTCACCAATTTATGCTGAAGGTATTCAAACTTTAGTAATTATGCTGGCTCCTTTTGCACCACATATAGGTGATGAATTGTGGCAGTTATTGGGTAACAAGGATTCAATTCATACTCAAACTTGGCCATCTTTTGATCCGGCGGCTTTGGTAGCTGATGAAATTACCTTGGTAATTCAAATTAACGGCAAAAAGCGTGCTGATATTCCTGTTCCCGCACAAGCAGATAAAGCCGAGTTGGAGAAGTACGCCCGTGAATCTGAAGTAGTCCAGCGCTACATTCAGGATAAGGAAATTAAAAAGGTGATTGTGGTTCCTGGGAAGTTGGTGAATTTTGTAGTTGCACCTTAGTTTTCAGGCGTTGTGGCAAAGGTTTTGACTTCAACGGAATTAGCCACAACGCGGGCCGCTAATTTTTCATGATGGCATCTAACAAGACACTAGCCCCAAAGCGCACAGGATCGATGCAAGGTAATCCTGTTTCGGCTGTAGTTTGAGCGATCGCCTCTTGGGCAGCAAATTCATCTAAATGGGCTGTATTCAAAGCTATACCCACCACTGGCACATCACCAAAGGCTCCACCTGCACTGGCGACAGCTTCATACATTCTGATGACTTTTGGTAAAGACGGAATTACTACATGGGGATGATTACGTACATGAATTTGTCCAGCCCGATGTACCAAAATGAGTTGGGTGGGTTGGGAACCACGGATTAAAGGTAAGGTGGCTGTTGAACCAGGATGCAGCAGTGAACCTTGTCCTTCTACGTGAAGAATGTCGTAGTTTTTACCATAACGCATGACTATCTGTTCCACAGCACCGGCGGCAAAATCTACTCGCACTGCATCTAAAGCTACGCCATCTCCTTCTAACATCACACCAGTTTGACCTGTAGCCAAAAATTTAGAGCGCCAGCCCCGCAGTTTTGATGCCCAATGTAGTTCTAGACTAGTTGACATTTTACCGATGGCCATATCAGTTCCCACAGTCAGCACCCGCCGACAGGGAAGGGTACGGGCCATGCCACTAGCAACTTCTAAATTGCCTGGTTCTTTTCGCACATCCCAAATTAATTGTCCTGGTTTCAGCAGTGCATTTAACTCTGACTTATTTGCCAATGGCGTGTGTAAACCATTTACCAAAGACATCCCAGCATCTAAAGCATTTTTAATTTCCAGCCAGTAATCATCAGGTACAGCACCACCTTTGGGTGCAATCCCAATTACCAAAACTTCAGGTTTATACTCCAGTGCTGCTGCTAACGATGCCACAATTGGCACATCACGCTTAATTCCAGTTATTTCTGATAGAGACTTGCCAGCAGACTCACGATCAATTACTGCTACTATCGGAGCCTCACTGTATCGTAAAAGTGATAGACCCGTTTTGCCCTGAGTCCCACTAATTCCTTCATGTAACAGAATTACTACTCTTTGATTAAGTGGCAAACGCACTGTGTTGTACCCCCAAGCCCGGTAAATCGTTTGGTAAAACTCGTCCTTCTTGTACTAATGCACCCATGAAGGGGTCATTAATTAAGTTCAGGTGACTGTCTAAATCTAAATAATCAGCTAATGGCGCGAGTTGTGCTGCGGCTGTATTCGCTAGCACACTGTCAGAATAACAACCAAACATGACTTGCAATCCATAGGCTCGCGCCGTATGTACCATCCGCATGGCTTCGGTTAGTCCCCCTGATTTCATGAGTTTGATATTAATCCCATCCACGTAATTAGCCAACTGGGGAATATCAAAGCTATTAAAACAACTTTCATCCACAAATATCGGCAGAGGAGATTGCTCTTTTAGTTGAGCTAAACTCTTTTCTTGCCCCCGTGGTAACGGCTGTTCTACATACTTTATACCTAAATCGGCTAGCCAATTACACATATATACAGCATCTTCCTCACTCCAACCGCCGTTGGCATCTACAAATAAGTCTAAATTTGGTGCTGCTTCTCGAACCGCTAACAGCATTTTTTGATCTGCATCTATGCCATCGGGATTTCCTAATTTCACTTTAAATAAGCGAACATCCATAAATTGTAACCAGTCCCGCGCCCTAGCTTTCGCTCCTGCTGGTGAATTAATGCCAATTGTCACCGAAGTCGGCACTATTATATGGCGATCAAGTCCCCAAATTTGCCAAACAGGTAATCCTACATGCTTACCTAGCCAGTCATACATTGCCATATCTAGAGCAGCCCTGACAGCTGAAGGAATTTGCTGTTTTGTGAAAATTTCCTCGATTTGCTGGCGCTGTAAAGGATGAAATGGTTCTAAAACTGGTGCAAGTTGCTGCAAGTGAGTTGTGGTTGTATCAGTTGATTGGGAAGTATTGCCTACACCAAATGGTGATGCTTCACCCCAGCCCTCAATCCCATCTTGTAAAATTGTTACCCACACATTTGTAGTCTGCGCTGTTGTCCCACGACTAATTGTTAAGGGAAATCGTTTGTTGACAGTAAATAGATTTACTTTTAATTGCATAAGTATGCTCAATATTTGGTTAGAGCAAAAACAGTGTAAGTGCAAATTTTAGATTATTTGAGGTATCTGTTATACTTTTTTACATTCATAACTTTTTCGCCTAAATTTTTATCTGATTTTATTTATGAGTAGCATCAAAAAATGGAATATATTAAACTCTAAAATGGTTTTAAATAATTTCTGGTGTCAAGTCAGGCAAGATGAAATAGAATTGCCTAATGGGGAAATAATAGATGATTTTTTTGTAATTGTTCGACCAGAAATTGCTTTAGTTTTACCAATTACAGTTAATCGAGAAATTGTTTTTGTACGTCAGTATAGACATGGGGTCAGTGAAATTTTGTTAGAACTTCCTGCGGGGAGTTTCGACGCAACTAAAGAAAATCCAGAAACAGCAGCAGTCAGAGAACTGAAAGAAGAAACTGGTTATATATCTCAGAAAATTATTAAATTAGCTACTTTATATGATAATCCGGTTAAAGATACGAACCAAATACATTTATTTTTAGCTGAAAATGTGAAAAAAGATGGAGAGCAAACATTAGATATTACAGAAGATATTGAAATTGTCCTAATTCCTATTGAATCAGTTTTAGATAAAATTTCTCAAGGCGAGATTACTGTAACAGGAAGTATTGCAGCTATTTTTTTAGGTTTAAATTATCTCAATTCTCTATAGGACTTTCCTTTGATTTTTGTGGGACTGGCCTGCGATATGGGCTTAAAATTTAGAAGAAGATTAAGAGCGATCGCATCTCATCTCGCGTCAATATCCCGCAAAATTAATAAAGGTAGCATATCTAATAATTGAGATATTACCAATGCAATTGCTTTCTCGGCAACATGATTAAAACAAATACGCAAATCGCGCTTTTATAGGAGTATTTAGCTGTGCAGCCGGACTTAATGGGTTTGGAAATTAGCAAAGGTGAATTGAGACGGTTAACAGGATTCGACCCTGATGATGTTTTCCGACCTTCTATGATAAAAAACAGCGAGAAGCGATTAGGACTTTTGGTTAATGAACTGTTGGTGGCGTTGGCTTTAACTCCCATAGTGGTTGGCTTTATTTATACCTTGATTATTCTGCCAACTATTGGTTCTTCAATTACACTAGGAGTCCTGTTACTAATTTTAGTTCCAGTTTTAGTATTTGTGGGGCGATCGCTATGGCAATATTTCACCTGTCCCCACGGACTGACAGTACTTTTAGATGAAGTCGATAAATATCATACTGTTGTCCACGCTATAGACATTAATGACCAATTGGCAACATTGGGGAATTCTCAAAGTAGTCTCAATGACCGAGATCATGTGATTGCTGCCCTCAAACTGATTAGAGAAGATTTAGTAGTAGCACTCAAAAGCGAGCGAATTTTGCGAGATAATAAAAAACTACTAGCAAATAACCAAGATTTATTTATCAATAATTTAGCTCATCTACAAGCATTGCAACTTAGTAGTCAGACTAGTGAATATGCTCAACTTCTCAATCAATCTTTACAGATTGCTTTGGATGTGCAAGCAGAAATGAAAAAATTGCAGAAAATTTGAGACAGATTTTTTGATACAACAGTCATCACCGTTGATTTATGAGCAATAAACCGAAAATTATTGTCCTAGATGATGATCCTACAGGATCACAAACAGTTCATAGCTGCTTGTTGTTAATGCACTGGGATGTAGAAACTTTACGCATCGGCTTGCAAGATGATTCACCCATTTTCTTTGTGCTGACAAATACTAGGTCTTTACCTCCAGATTCAGCAACATCAGTGACTAAAGAAGTTTGCCAAAATTTAAAACAGGCATTAGCCGCTGAAAATATTACTGATTTTTTAATTGTCAGTCGTTCTGATTCTACATTACGGGGACATTACCCCATCGAAACCGATGCGATCGCCCAAGAACTGGGGCCATTTGATGCTCATTTTTTAGTCCCGGCATTTTTTGAGGGCGGACGTATTACCCGTGACAGTGTGCATTACTTGATCATCGATGGTGTACCTACCCCAGTACATGAAACCGAATTTGCCCGCGATTCAGTGTTCGGCTACCATCACAGTTATTTACCTAAGTATGTAAATGAAAAAACTCAAGGGCGTATTAGTGCGGAATCAGTAGTCAAATTTGTCCTTGATGATATCCGTGCGGGTAGTTTGGAACGGTTATTACAACTCAGTGGAAACCAATGCGCTGTGGTAGATGGTGAAACCCAAACTGATCTCAACTTGTTTGCAGTAGATGTACTCACAGCCGCCAGTCAAGGAAAACGCTTTTTATTTCGCAGTGCGGCTAGTATTTTAACGGACTTAGCTGCCTTACCTCCCCAGCCCATCGCTGCCGAAAACATGGCAGAATATGTGCGTCAAGGTAAACCTGGTGCGGTGATTGTGGGTTCCCATGTCAAGAAAACGACTCAGCAGTTAGAGGCGCTATTACAAGTAGAAGGGACGACGGGGATCGAAATAGATGTGGCGCGCTTACTAGATGATCCAGTCAATCAACCCGCTAAATTGTTAACCGAAATCACAGAAAAGACACAGGCGGCACATCAAGCCGGGAAAACACCAGTAGTTTATACTAGCCGTCAGGAACTAACTTTTAAGGATGTCAAGACACGATTAGATTTTGGGGTAAAAGTTTCCCATTTATTAATGGATATTGTGCGAAGTTTGCCCAATGATATCGGATTTTTGATTAGCAAAGGTGGAATTACGTCAAACGATGTCTTAAGTACAGGACTGGCTTTAAATTCAGCACGATTACTCGGTCAAATATTAGCTGGTTGTTCAATGGTAATCACAACTCCCGAACATCCTCAGTTTCCTAATTTGCCAGTGGTGCTGTTTCCTGGTAATGTTGGCGATGCTGATGCATTGGTGACTGTTTACAAAAGACTAACTAAAAATACATAGTAGAAATATGTGGTTGCCTTGAGCAACTCATCGAATATTAGTAATTACTCAGAGTATCTGTTGTATTTTGGCTGGTGCTGCATGACTTCTGATTCTAATATTCCCGATCTAGAGTCAAATTCTGCACTCCCCGATGCAGGGTCAATCTCTCACACTGCGGATGTAGAGCAAAAATCTACCGTTTATGATCATATGGAGCAAAATTTTGCTATTTCTGAGACAGAATCTAATGATATTATTCCGGATGCAGAGCTAAACTCTGTTCTTCTTTATTTACAATCAAATTCTCCCCCTGATAATGTCGAGTCGAATCCAGTGATCCCCAATGTAGAGTCAAATTCTGTGCCTACGGTTCCAGAGTCCACACATCTGCTTGAGGGTTTAGAATCAAGTTCTCATCTTTTAGATATTAATTCTACAGAGTTAATCAAAGCAGACAATAAAATAAAAAACCATATTCAAGTCCAGTTTAAAAATGAGGCAGGTAGACTGTTAGTAATTTTACCAACAGAGTCTCAATTACCAGCCTCAGAACTCGCTTGGTCTGACATGTGGCAACAATTGAAGTTTCGCTTAAGAGCAGGCGATCGCCTACGTACAGATAATACACCAGTACATTTGCTGGCCCAAGATCGTTTGTTGGATAGCAGACAATTACAAGAATTTGCCGAAGCCTTTAGTGAGGTGCAACTGCAATTAAAATCTGTGGCTACTAGCCGCCGACAAACTGCCATCGCCGCTGTCACATCTGGCTATTCTGTAGAACAACTACAACCCATAACCTCCCTGAGTTCCCAGATCCCAGCAGCCGCTTCCACCCAAGCAGAAGCCCTGTATCTGGAAATGACAGTACGTTCTGGAGTAGAAATTCGCCATCCCGGTACAGTAATTCTTTTAGGAGATTTAAATCCAGGTGGTATCGTAGTGGCAGAAGGAGATATTCTAGTATGGGGTCGCTTACGTGGAATTGCCCATGCGGGTGCCGGGGGCAATCGCGAGTGTCTGATTATGGCCTTGCAAATGGAACCAACCCAGTTGCGGATCGCAGATGCTGTAGCTAGGGCACCAGAGAAATCACCGTTGCAGTTTTTTCCAGAGGTGGCGCATATTACGCCCCAAGGAATTCGCATCGCTAGGGCTACTGATTTTTCCCGAAATCTTTTACCCAGGATCAATCAGGCGCCATAAGTATTTATTATAATTTCCTGAACCCTAATCGAGCGCAACTCTTATCATGACTCGCATTATTGTGATTACCTCCGGGAAAGGAGGGGTGGGAAAAACCACAGTTTCGGCAAATTTAGGCATGACTTTAGCCAAAATGGGGCGTCAAGTTGCCTTAGTTGATGCGGATTTTGGTCTAAGAAATTTGGATTTGCTGCTAGGTCTAGAAAACCGCATCGTTTATACTGCGGTGGAAGTCCTAGCCAGGGAGTGCCGATTAGAACAGGCCTTGGTAAAAGATAAGCGACAACCCAACCTTGTACTCTTGCCAGCAGCCCAAAACCGCTCTAAAGATGCCGTCACTCCTGAACAAATGAAGTTGCTGGTGAATGCCCTGGCACAAAAATATCAGTACGTGATTATTGATAGTCCGGCTGGTATTGAAAATGGCTTTAAAAATGCGATCGCGCCAGCTAAAGAAGCCCTAATTGTCACCACACCAGAAATTTCCGCAGTTCGTGACGCTGACCGAGTAGTAGGTTTACTAGAAGCACAGGGGATTAAGCGTGCTCATTTAATCATTAACCGTATCCGACCTGCAATGGTTCGGGCAAATGATATGATGTCTGTGCAAGATGTTCAAGAACTTCTAGCAATACCTCTAATTGGGGTAATCCCTGATGACGAGCGTGTTATTGTTTCTACCAATCGCGGCGAACCTTTAGTATTAGGGGACACTCCCTCTTTAGCTGCCATAGCCTTTGATAATATTGCCCGTAGATTGGAAGGAGAAAAGGTCGAATTTTTAGACCTTGACTCACCCCATGACAGCATCTTCGCGCGTCTGCGAAGGTTGTTGTGGACAAAGATTGTTTAACTTATGTTCCAGTCTCCGCACACCTATTGGCAATGATCCTTGAACTTATAGAACGAATTTTCTTGCGTAGTCCAGACAACAGTCGCAATCAAGTAAAACGTCGTCTGCAACTGGTGATTGCCCACGACCGCGCTGATTTAGACCCTCAAAGGCTAGAAAAGATGCGGAAAGAAATTCTCGAAGTTGTCTGTCGCTATGTAGAAATAGATACAGAAGGTTTAGAGTTTTCTCTAGAAAGCAATCAAAGAACTACGGCATTAATTGCTAATTTGCCCATCCGTCGGATCAAAGAAACTACACCGGAATTAGAAAGTAGCGAACAACCATAGTAACGTTAGTAACTGGTAAATATTTGGCGGCAATATTATTGGAAACTGAAGATTTAACAGTTAAATAATTAAAACATTGGTTTAATTAAACTCTTGTAGAGCGGGCATCTTGCCCGCATCTTACTGGTGACCTGCGTGCATTGATTTCAAATGGTCTGTTTATTTACGCCACAGAATACTAGTTGAAATCAATGAAAAGCCTATAAAATAAGCTTTTTGACTTTTGACTTCCGCCTTGCGGTATTAGTGCCTCTAATGACAAAAAATCCCGTTGTTTTTGGATTTAACAACGGGAGTTGATAATATTTTCAGTACACTAGCGATAAGCAACTTGTGGATCTGCCCAAATATCTTTAACTTTTTGACCGAAAGTAATAGGCTGATCTGCATCTGTTGTATCTAAAGACTTACCATCACTAGCAACTTGCACCAAAGGCCAGTTTTCCTCTCCCATTTCGCCAGCCCGGAACAGTGCATGATCTGGTCGGTTCTTGCTCCAACCTAGCAACACAGCTATCTTTTCATGCTCATGCTCTTCACGAGGAGGCGCAACGGTATTAATGTGATCTCTTTGCCGATCCCAAATCACTGCATGGTCTGTGGAATCGCCCGTATTAAACTTGCCTCCAAACTTGCGTGCTAAGAAGCGATCGCTTTTTTGCGACCAGCTAACAGGAACTAAAACCCCTATGTTGCCATCCTGAATGTTATTAACTGGTTTTGCTGAAGAAGTATATCTATTTAACAGAGGATCACTTAGGGGAGCAGTGGTCGCCATTACCCGCAACTTCCTAGTTTGTGTATCTTCGACAAACATCACACTAGTGACTGTGCTGTTATACATTTCGGGTTTTACTTCTAGTTGCACCCGACTATAAACTACATACCTACCATCAGGAGAAGTCACAGGTAAGCTGCGATAATGACGCACTCCCGAACCCCCATTAGCACTAATAGCCTCCTGAGTTGCCGTAATCCATTGCCAGGGAATAGGATGAGGACTGCCTATGGGATCTACTTGTGCTATTAGCGCTTCATCCGGTTGTTCAACAACGGGTACTTCTTGAGTTAACCGGGGTTGTAATTTTCTGGGAGTTGCTGCCAATGATTTAGCTGTAGACTCTTCCTGTGGGAGCAAATTCTCTTCTTGTGTCCACGACTGATTATTAGCAGTTTTAAATTTTTGCCCTAAATTTAAATTACTCGTATGTACATCTGGAATTGGTGCGAGTTCCACTGCTGCTAATAAATCATTAGCCACTTTATCGCTGCTTGAGAGATAATCATCTGCGACCAAAGAGTCAAATTTGTCCGCTGGTAAAATTTGCGGCTCTTCAATAGCAGCCATGACTAATGGCACAGAGTCATATTCTCCAGTTAGGGAGTTTATTTGAGATGTTATTAATTTTTCTACTAAATCGGGTTCACTATCACTAATAGTAGCTGTTTCCTCTGACACAGAATCTAATTCTCCGGCTTTGGAAGCAATTTTTGCGACTATTTTCGATTGTTTGGCGGAGGTAGAGTGACCTGATGCTGCTACTAAAGGAGCAATCAGCATCACAATGACAAGATAATTAACAAATGGTTGAACGCGGAACCATCCTGACAGCAAGAAGAGTTTGAGCATGAGTGGACTCTCTAGGGGAGGGCGGGTGCTGTGTGAGGAGCAATGCCTATGCAGCAAGGGAGTAGGCAATAACTACAGGTATAACAACAAACTCAAAGATTTAACGAGTAAAACCAGATAATTTCTTGAAAGTTTGCACAGTTTTACAAAAATTTAGTGTCATTAATTCACACCTGATTATTTGTAACTTATTGGCTTTTGAGGGAAATTTGCCAATACAAAGGTATGCAGACTAATTAAAGAATTAGTGCATAAATAATAGACTGTTGCCGCTAATACTATTACCTGACTAAAGCAGACAATTGGTAATAGTGATAGATTATTCAACCTATCATTTGGGCGAAAGATATTGGCAGCACAGAGGTAGAGCAGAATAGCTGAACTATTGCCAATAGCATTAGCAAAGGTTAAACCGCAAGAGGCTCCTGGTGGTTATTCCTGCTACAACAGTGCAAAACCTGATAACGGTGCAAGTGAGGCGTTATTTTAAAAGTTGAACAAGCTGACGCACAACTCATAATACTAAAAAAAAGCCGTTAGCATCCATCCTCAGGTAGAAATTGCTATCTCAACTGGGAAAATTGCGGGATCGCAATCTAGGTTGATGAACGCAACTACACTTAATGACCGAGTACGGGGTAAATAATCAACAAAAAAGCTGACTGATGATGCTGAACTCAAGTGGCTGGTCGTGAAACATCACCACATCGGTTAGCTAGCACTTAGTGCATTTTATATCAGCTTATTAGCTGGTCAACTTATTATTAAGTTTATCAACTCTCCCTGGGTTTCGCCAATATCACACCACCTTAACATCAAAAAATTTCGTTTGGCACTATTTGATGGAGATTATGCTCGTTTTTCGGGAAAGGGTTGGGGATGAGGGCGTTGAAGGGTTTCTTTGTGGGTAATTCCTTAGTAATGTTACTTAGAAGTCTTTTAACGATATCCACAAACCTGCTGTTTTACTTAGCCTCTAGTAACTATTGATTGAACTCTAATGAAAATAGTATTTTTTGGTACTCCTCAATTTGCCGTTCCTACTCTAGAAAAATTACTGAATCGATCAGAGTTTGAGATTTTGGCAATTGTCACTCAACCTGATAAACGCCGGGAACGAGGTAATAAACTTATTCCTTCAGCAGTGAAAAATGTAGCACTGACACATGATTTACCTGTATGGCAACCCCAACGAATTAAAAAAGATGCAGAAACTCTCGCCCTACTTCAGCAATCCGGTGCAGATGCGTTTGTTGTTGTGGCCTACGGACAGATTTTGTCTCCAGAAATCTTGGATATGCCAAAGTTGGGTTGCATTAATGTGCATGGCTCGATTTTGCCCCAATATCGAGGAGCAGCACCGATTCAATGGTGTTTGTATAACGGGGAAAAGGAAACGGGGATCACCACAATGTTAATGGATGCGGGAATGGATACCGGCGCCATGCTTTTAAAAGCAACTACACCCATTGGATTACTAGATAATGCCCCAGATTTAGCCCAACGACTGTCTGTAATTGGTGGAGATTTATTAGTAGAAACTTTATTGCAGTTGGAACGCCAGGAAATTACACCAGTTAGTCAAGATAATTCCGCAGCGACTTATGCACCTTTGATTCAAAAGCAAGACTATGCTTTGGATTGGTCAAAGAGTGCTATTCAATTACATAATCAAATCAGAAGTTTTTACCCAAACTGCCTGGCTACTTTTCGTAACCAAACGTTGAAAATTACAGCCTCCCTGCCCCTTGGTGATACTTACGATTATGAGCTAACGCCTGAATTAACAGAAATATCCCAAAAATTGCCTGATTTATCGACTATATCAGGTAGCCCAGGAGAAGTGGTCAGCATAGCCAAGGGACTAGGAGCGATCGCCCAGACTGGTGAGGGTTTGTTACTTTTAACAGAGGTGCAACTAGCTGGCAAACGTCCTCAGTCGGGATGGGATTTTGTTAATGGTAATCGCTTAACTGTAGGGGAAGTTTTAGGTAATGGGGTGTGAAAAAGATCAGGGGCCAAATCCTAACTTTTGCTCTTGATTTGTTCATAAAAACGGCAAGACTCACAAGGGCCATTTGGGTTGACGGCACAGCGCATAATTTCCGAATGAGCATTGTAGCTACAGGTGGCATCACCAATCACCCAACGTCCCTTGACTAGAGTTTTTTCTGCTGGTCTTTGAGCAGATTGTACGTAAAGGGCAATATTATGCAAATGGTAACGCCCTGATTTCAATTGATATCTATGGCGGCGTTCTAAAACTGCATAAGTTTTACCTTCAAAATCGACGTAGTTTCCCGGTTGGGGAGTCCAATCGAGTTGGACTCTACCAAGGGACTGACTGGGATGCGTCAGAATCACCTCGGTTGGTAAAGAGTCTGGCTCCATAAGCTTATGTGACGTGGTTTACATATAAAAATAGTATCGCAGTAGACTACTTTAGCTGACCGATTTTAGATTATGATTAATAGTTAACTAAATTTGTGTTCAATAAATCTATAGATAGCGATCGCTCTTTCAAGGTACCAGGGGAAGCGATCGCCCACTAGAAAATTAGCTAAAAGCATTCAAATTGACGGTGTATTCTTCCATAGGTAGCAACCGCCAACTAGAAGTACCATCTAGCTCTAACACATACTCATGGTACTGCAACAAGCTAGGGCGGTGTCCCACGCTAATTAATGTAGTTTGTTTAGCTTTCAGTTGTTGATAAAGACTCTTTTCATTAGCCAAATCCAGCGCACTTGTAGCTTCATCGAGGATGACATAGTTTGGTGTATTCAAAAGCAATCGTGCAAAAGCCAAGCGCTGTTGTTCACCTAAAGAAAGCACGCTGGCCCAGTCTAACTCGATGTCGAAACCACCCACTCTTTCGGGTAACTCTGTCAAATTCACCTCTTCTAAGACATGGCGCATTTTGGTTTCGCTGATATCATTGTCGGGGTTGGGGTAAAGTAACTGACTTCGCAAAGAACCCAATACCATATAAGGACGCTGGGGTAAAAACATCATCTCTGACAACGCAGGACGGATAATTTCACCAGTACCTGCATTCCATAATCCGGCGATCGCTCTTAATAATGAACTCTTACCGCTACCACTATTACCGACAATTACTAAACCATCTCCTGGCTGTAAGCTAAAGGGTAGATCCCGTATTAAGGTGCGTTCATAGTTGGGAGTCAGCAAAGTAAGATGACGTAATGCTAACTGCAAATCTTCTGTCACATCGATAGTTGTCATTCCTGGCTGTTGGGGAATTGGTGTTTCCAGCGCCTCAGCTAAGTCCCCCATCCGTTCAATCCCAGCAGCAAAAGCAGTTAAATTTTCAAATTGACCCACCACCACAGATAAGGCCCTAAAAATTTGACTGAAGGCGATCGCTGCTTGGGTAAATGTGCCAAAATCAGTTTGTCCGGCAAAGTAGATGGGTGCAATTACTAGGTATGGTAGTGCGGAAACAAAGTAATTATAACTTTGAGTAAAAAAACCAAGATTTCGCTGCCAATTAATCAACAAATCAAAGTTGCGAATTGCCAAAATAAATCGCTGTTTCAGTTGCAGTATTTCTTCTGTTTCACCTTGATAAAAAGCTATTGATTCAGCATTATCGCGCACATGAATTAATCCGTAACGAAAATCAGCTTCTCGTTTGAGTTGATTAAAATTGATGCCAATTAAGCGTTGACCAATCCACGCCGTAACTAACGTCCCAAAAATTGCATAAACTAACAGTGCTACCGATAAAGATATTGAAATAGATAATAAAACCCCAGTAAAAGAAATTAAAGTAATAATTGATGTCAGAATCAGCAATGAAAAAGACAAACTAGTGCGAGTAAAAGCCTGCCACTTGTGGGCAGGCTGAATTGTTCGTAGTCAGGACTTCAGTCCTTAATATAAGCCTCAAACCTTGACGACAAACCCCTAATTATTTACCTTATTTTGTTCGACTTTTGCCACTTCCAGCATTGTCTTTAAAACCGAATCTGGATTCAGACTGATTGAATCAATTCCCTGTTCTACTAAAAACTGGGCAAATTCCGGGTAATCACTGGGTGCTTGCCCACAAATACCAATTTTGCGATTATGCTTTTTCGCAGCTTCAATAGCCATTTGCACCATGCGCTTTACTGCTGGGGTGCGTTCATCAAACAAATGTGCCACTAATGCAGAATCTCTATCCAGTCCCAGGGTTAACTGCGTTAAATCATTGGAACCAATGGAGAAGCCATCAAATACACCAGCAAATTCTTCAGCCATCATCAC
Organism: Cyanocohniella sp. LLY; assembly: GCA_022241785.1. Lineage (GTDB taxonomy): Bacteria > Cyanobacteriota > Cyanobacteriia > Cyanobacteriales > Nostocaceae > Cyanocohniella. The sequence continues at coordinate 23,784 of JAKOMP010000074.1, forward strand.
ATTACTGGGCAACTCACACATCACATAAACTTGCAAGCCGTTCACGCCTTGTTTTAAATCATTTGTGGCCATTTCTGCTAACACCAAACGTCCTTCTTCGGGAGTGCGGCAAAAGGGAATCATCGGGATAACATTAGTCAAACCCATGTCGTCTCGGACTCGTTTGATGGACTGACATTCTAAGGCAAAAGCTTCTCTGTAACCTGGATCATAATAACGTGCGGCCCCGCGCCAACCCATCATGGGGTTTTCTTCTTTGGGTTCAAATTGTTGACCACCTAAAAGATTGGCATATTCATTACTTTTAAAATCTGACATTCGCACAATCACAGGTTTTGGATAAAAAGCCGCCGCAATTTTTCCTATACCTTGGGCTAATTTATCAACAAAATACTGGGGCTTGTGATCATAAAGCGCAGTGACTTGATTAATTTTGGTTTTAACAAATTCATCTGTTAACTTTTCATAGTGAATCAACGCCATTGGATGAACTTGGATTTGGTTAGCAATAATAAACTCTGTCCGCGCTAAACCTACGCCATCGTTGGGAATTGCAGATAAACTCAAGGCTTCTTGGGGATTACCTACATTCATGAGAATCTGAGTACGGGTACGGGGTAAGTTCTCTAGGGCAACTTCTTTAACTTCAAATGGTAATAAGCCTTCATAAACCTTACCTTCATCTCCTTCGGCGCAAGAAATCGTCACCTCTTGCCCAGATTTTAAGATGTCCGTAGCATTACCGCAGCCGACAATTGCCGGCACTCCCAATTCTCTGGCAATAATCGCTGCATGACAAGTACGTCCACCAGCATTGGTGACAATCGCACTGGCGCGTTTCATAATCGGTTCCCAGTCGGGGTCAGTTCTTTCTGTTACCAAAACGTCCCCAGCTTGGAATTGGTCGATTTTATTCACATCTAAAATCAGGTTGACTTTACCTTGACTAATTGCTTCCCCGATGGCGCGACCAGTTACCAAAGGATGAGGCGATAAAGAAGATGAGGAAGACTTTTCCCCATTACCTATTCCCCATTCCTTATTCCCGAATACCAAGTGATAACTCCGCAATATGTTTCCTTGTTTCTGCGATTGCACGGTTTCGGGACGGGCTTGGACAATAAATAGTTGATTGGTAATGCCATCTTTAGCCCACTCAATATCCATTGGGGAGTAATTACCGTGGGTTTGGGAATAATGGTCTTCTATTAAACAAGCCCAATGCGCCAGTTGTAAGATTTCTGCATCACTCAGAGCAAATTTACCTTGTTCTGCGCTCGATACGGAGATGTTTTTGGTAAATTTAGAACCGTCATCATAGATCATTTTCAGTTTTTTGCTGCCCAATTTTTTATCGATAATGGGGCGAAAACCGGCTTTTAAGGTTGGCTTAAAAACATAGTATTCATCTGGGTTGACGGTTCCTTGAACAACGTTTTCGCCTAAACCGTAGGCGGCGGTAATGAGTGCAGCATCTTTAAAACCGGTTTCTGTGTCAATGGAAAACATGACTCCAGATGTGGCTAAATCTGAACGCACCATTTTTTGCACACCGACGGCGAGGGCAATGCTAAAGTGGTCAAATCCTTTGGTGTGGCGATAGGATATGGCACGGTCGGTAAATATAGACGCAAAACATTTATGACAGGCTGCTAAAACCTCTTGGACACCGACAACGTTCAAATAACTTTCTTGCTGTCCAGCAAAACTAGCATCGGGGAGGTCTTCGGCGGTGGCGCTGGAACGGACGGCTACATCTGTATCTGTGTTGTAGGTTTCACAGAGTTTTTGATAAGCTGCGGCGATCGCCTGACGCAATTCTACCGGAAATGGTGTGTGCATCAGCAGCGATCGCGCTTTTTTTCCCCGTAACTTGAGATTTTTCACATCCTCGACATCCAAATCAGCAAACAATGTGCGTAACTTGGCTTCTAAGCCGGCTGACTGGATGAAATAGCGATAAGCATAAGCAGTTGTGGCAAATCCTGTGGGGACGTTCACGCCTTGTGGTGTCAATTGTTGAATCATTTCCCCTAATGAGGCATTCTTTCCACCTACTAAAGGGATATCAGTAATCCCAACTTCATCAAACCAGAGAATCAGCGATCGCTCTTTGGTAGATTGAGCCACGGTGTTTTGAGATACTGTAACCATCGGTATTACCTCTCAAGTATATGCTCTGGTTGAAAGTTTGCATTGCTGGGATTATTATATTGACCCCATGTCTCATTTTAGGTTTGGATTTGGGGATTGTGCTATTAAATGCAACACTATAGTTAGGAAAATTTAACTTTCTTTGAAATCAAAGCTGTACTAAAATCCCGAAATCTCAAGCAAAATGGCGCAACTAGAACGACTCTTAAAAATGGCGGAAGATGAACTCACCCAATACAGTACTGATGCTCGAAAAATTGAGAAATTGCGCCGTAAAATTGGTTTGTCGGTGTCAGCCGTAGAACAAAGGCAAGTTAAAGACGAGCTATTAGCTACTATGAAGCCTAGTATATTTACTAATATTGTAGAAGAACAAAGACAAGCAGCGGCTTTACCGTTTTGGGGAATTGCGGGATTGGGTTTATTATTCGGGATTTCGCTGAATCAACCTGTGGTTTTATTGGTAGGTGTGGTGGGGACTGTGGCGGCTTTTAGAATTCAGAAGTGGGGTTGGCAATTACAGGCCAAGCGTTTATTGTTACAAACGTTGGAAGATATCGAGGCGCGGATTTCTCAACCCCAGAATCATTGATAGTAAAAGTTGTAGCATAGAGATCTAAGATCAACACTAAATTTTTTATGTCTGCTACGCCTTTTACTCCTCCAGTTGACTCACCCAGTGCTGAGAAACTCCAATTAATTCCTCCTTTACTCGGTGCTTCGGTGACTGAGTTAACTGCTTGGGTACAGCAGCAGGGACAACCGGCTTATAGAGGTAAGCAACTGCATGAGTGGATTTATCAAAAGGGCGTGCGATCGCTTGCTGATATTTCTGTGTTTTCTAAACAATGGCGGGCGGAAGTTGCAGAAATACCTATTGGTCGTTCCACCATCCATCACCGCGCTGTTGCTCCTGATGGTACGGTAAAATATCTTTTGAAACTCGCTGATGGGCAAATCATTGAAACTGTTGGCATTCCTACCGCAAAACGTCTGACAGTTTGTGTCTCAACTCAGGTGGGTTGTCCAATGGCGTGTGATTTTTGTGCTACTGGTAAAGGTGGATATATCCGCAATTTAGGTAGACATGAAATTGTTGATCAAGTATTGACTGTCCAAGAGGATTTTCAGCAACGTGTGAGCCATGTGGTATTTATGGGCATGGGTGAACCGTTATTGAACACTGAGAATGTGTTAGCCGCTTTGAAATGTTTGAATCAAGATGTGGGAATTGGACAGCGATCACTGACTGTTTCTACAGTAGGGATACGCGATCGCATCCGTCAGTTTGCCAAACATAATTTACAAGTCACTCTGGCGGTGAGTCTCCACGCACCTAACCAAGCATTACGTGAACAGCTGATTCCCAGCGCCCGCCCCTATCCTTTAGAAGATTTGCTAGAGGAATGTCGGGAATATGTGGAAATAACTAGACGACGCATCTCTTTTGAATATGTCCTACTGGCTGGTTTCAACGACTTACCACAACACGCTGTGCAATTGGCAAAATGTCTGCGCGGGTTTCAAAGTCATGTGAATCTAATTCCCTACAATCCCATCGATGAAGTAGATTATCAACGCCCTAGCAGCGATCGCATTCAAGCTTTTGTCAATGTCCTCAAACAAAAACAAATAGCTGTTAGTGTCCGCTACTCTCGCGGTTTAGAAGCTGATGCTGCTTGTGGACAACTCCGCGCTAGTCATTAAGATTCAGCACTTACGCTCACTTGCTTTTTGACATATGCTTGAATCCCTGGGGCGTAAGCCTCAATTACTCTGCCTGTACGAGTGCAAGTGATCATTAAATAATCGCAACTTGCACATTGTGTCCGGGTTATTTGACTATCTGAAATATAATGACGTTCTGCTTCACTGCCACAATTTGGACAGTGAATTTTTTGTAATATATGCATTTCTAAACCCCTGGTTGTGATGTTTTCTAATTTGACAAAATGGCGAATTAAATCAACAAAGATTTTAATTTGGCTTAAGTTAACAAACAGTCTTGATGTTGTCCGATGATTTTAAACAAAAATTTAGATTTGATTGTTTTTATATGCTATTTTTCATTATCTTCATATTTGTGTAAGGTTTCCATCCCACTTTGGATATATAAACTCATTTTTTCATGATGTATCGTTTAGAAATTTAGTGATCCCTATGACTAATGCCTTGAGATAACCTAATTTTTTGGTTATTTCCAGCAATTGAAAAACATCTGTTATTGTATTCAAAAATTAAACCACCGAAAATACTGTATCCTTCGTAACAAAATATCTATCTTAAGATTTAGTTAATGTTTGTTGATGAGATTTATGAAATTAAAGTTTACGAAATATCGTAATAAATCGCATAAAACTCAGGAAGTATGCCAAATGTGTAAGTTTAATTTATCTAGGGGATTATGACTGAAAAATATGAATTAAATAACAGCCAAATCTGGCTTTTGACCTCACACCGCCTTTAACCCGCGTAGGCGGTCTGGTCTGTATAGCCGTGACTTCCAGTCGCCTGGTGCAAGATGTCAGCTATTCAAGAGGGGTGAAAATAATCATAAATTTCTTGAGCTAATCTTGGCCCAATTCCCGCAACCTCTGCTAACTGTGTAGGTGTGGCTTGCCGAATGTAATCAACTGAGCGAAAATGTCCTAACAGTTGCTTTTGGCGATGATGTCCTAAACCGGGAATTTCATCTAAACGCGATCGCTTTAATTTATCACTACGTTGCTGACGATGGAAACTTACAGCAAAGCGATGGGCTTCATCTCGTAACCGCCGTAATAACTGGACTCCTGGTTGTTCTGCATCGGTTTCCAAAGGTTGAGATTCTCCCGGTAAAAAAATCTCTTCTTGTCGCTTCGCCAAACTGACAACTCGCAAATCTTCTAATAAATTCATTTCTTGTAAAACGGCGACAACCGATGATAACTGACCTTTACCGCCATCAATCATAATTAAATCAGGCCAGTCAGGATTACCAACTCTCGGTAATTGTGGATCTTCACCATACTTGCGAAACCGTCTTTGGATAACTTCAGCCAAACTAGCGAAGTCATCGGAATGTCCTGCTGTCACATTGGGATTTTTAATTTTGTAGTGGCGATAATGTTGCTTCCCTGGTAACCCATCGATAAACACAACTTGGGAAGCGACAGCATTTGACCCCTGAATGTGAGAAATATCGTAACCTTCAATGCGGTGAGGTAAGTCGGGTAAATCGAGAATAGTCGCCAAATCTTGCATTGCTTGATGATTGCGATCGCTTAATTTTTGCGTCCTTTGCAATTCATACTCAGCATTGCGTTCTACCATCTCTATTAATTCTGCCTTGGTTTGGCGCTGCGGATGCACAATTGTGACTTTTTTACCCTTGCGCTGAGTTAAAATATCTGCCAAAATTTCGCTATCTGGTAACTCATGCTGTACCAAAATTTCTGTGGGAATTTCCACTGCATCAGCAGTTTGATAATGTTCTTCTAAAACTCGTTGTAAAATAGCACCTGGTTCTGCTTGAGTATCTGCAATAAAGGCCAAACGTCCTACCAATTGTCCAGCCCGAATTTGGAATAATTGAATGCAAGCCCGTTGTTCATCGGCTGCTAGTGCTAAAGCATCCCGTGACACTGTATCGTCTGGTAAGGAAACTTTTTGATTAGCAGTCAGGGAATTTAATCCAGCAATTTGATCACGAATCCGTGCCGCCGATTCAAAATTCAACGCCTCGGCTGCGGTTTGCATTTGTTCTGTGAGAATATCAATCAGTTCTTGACTACGACCTTGAAATACCATCGCCACCTTTTGCACAGTTTTGCGATATTCTTCAGGTGAAATCAACTTTTGACAGACACCAGGACAGCGCCCTAAGTCATAATTCAAACAAGGACGGTCTTTAAACAAAGCTTGGGGTCTTTGTCGCAAGCTAAAGATACGTTTAGATATACGTAATATTTCTCGCAATAAACCTGCATCAGTGTATGGCCCGTAAAATTTATCTTTTTCTTTACCGAGTTGACGTTTGCGAGTAATGAAAATGCGGGGATAGTCTTCTGACCAAGTGATACAAACGTAGGGATATTTTTTATCATCTTTCAGCAGCACATTAAAGTAAGGCTGATGCTGCTTGATTAAGTTGGCTTCCAAGGCTAAAGCTTCAGCTTCCGTATCGGTGACAATAAATTCAATGTCTGTCACCTGCTTGGCCATTGTGGCTATACGTTCGCTTTTATTGTAGCCGTCCCGAAAATATGAACGCACACGCGATCGCAGTTTCCGTGACTTACCTATATATATAATGCGATCGCTCCCATCCCGCATGAAATAAACTCCTGGTTCCGGCGGAATTTCCGCTAGACGGTTAGCTAGGCGTTCTGGCTCTTTAAGCAGTGGTAGTATTGGAGTAGATGTAGATATTGTCACAGTTTAATTTAGGTAATTTGACAAATTTACCTATTCTTATTTTAAGAAAAATAAATTTTTTGTGTTGATGGCCCAGGCAATTTATCAAATCCAGATGAAGCCTCAATTACCTGAAGCCTCAGATTAGACATCACTCAGCTACCATTATCTGTGGTAATAGTTTTTGTTAACTTACTTACATATATTTAGTTTGGTTCATAAAAAAATAGCTAATTTTTCAGGAATTTTACGAATTTTTCGGAAATTTGCCATGAATAATATTTATAATTTTGGATTTTTAATAAAATTTCTATACATTAACTTTAAACCCTATTGTTTTGGTTTTCTTAAACTAGTACAGAACGGCGTAAATAAATAGACTATTTAAAGTCCATGAAAAGCTTACAGCATCAGCATTTTGACTTTTATTTTATGGTACTAGCTTTATACCTCGATTACTTAATTAAATAAAGATTTCCCTCGGTTCATATTTATAAGCAATCTTCCTGATTATTAATTTAATTGAGAAATTAAGCGAATTAACGGGTTTAATAATTTATTTCTATGATTATCATTAAAATTACAACAACAATCATTACAACTCGAATAACCTAATTTTTTATTGTTTATTTTCTAGCTACGCAAACCATCAAAAATAAAAGCAAATTACTATCTATCTAATAATAAGCATAAAAAAACTCATGAATATCCAAGATTTTGAATCTAATTACCGTGCAGTTATGGCTGAAACACTCAATGAACTACAAACAGCAGTTTTATTAATAGCCCAATTACAACGCAAGCTTGATACCATTGGCAATTCTGTGCAAATTATGAGTGAAAAAGTTGAAGAATATATTACTAATGAAACTGATGAATAAGGTAACCGTTCAGGGGGTAGCAGAGAGATAGTCAAAAATACCATCTGGTCGGAGATTATATTCTAGGTATTACAGCAAACAGTACAGTACACACAATATCTGACAAATGCTCACTTGGAGCGTTTCTCAGATACTAAAAAAGAAGATCACACGAAAGCAAACTTCTTTGAGGTGAGTGTCACCATTAGGTCATGTCCTCTAGCATTGAAGGGTGGGATAATTTCTAAAAGGGGCTTATAAAGAATTTGTCCAGATTTTGGATATACTTTGCCGATTATCTCTCGGAGATATACCACCCAAACAACATCAATGAATTGTGGTGCGGGCAAACAATATTCTTCTATGATTAATTGCCTTACAATGGAAACTAAATCTTAAAGTTAGGATGCGGCAATGGATAGTACAGATAATTCTCTATTGGAGGATAGATCGTCAGCAGATTTAGTATCTGTGACAGAGTTACAGCACCAGCTGAATGATTTACTTAAGCAACTATCGCCAGAGCGATTACAGGTGCTTGCTGATTTTGCGGCTTACTTAGCAAATGCTGAAAGCGAAGTTGCAACCCAAGAACTTTTGGCAATTCCTAGATTGCTAGAGCGAGTTAAGAACTCATCAGCAACTCCTAAAACCCATTACACAAACTGGAGAACTCTTCGCTCTGATGTATGAAGTCGTTCTTCATCCCGATGCCCAAAAGATTTATATCAATGCTGACAAAGCCCTAGCGAAGAAAATTGCTCGATGTTTGCAGCAGCTAGAGCAAACACCCCAGTCGCACCCCAATATCAAAGCCCTTAAGGGAGAGATTATGCAGGGTACTATCGCTACCGAATTAGGGACTACAGGGTCATTTATTCGATAGACGATAAACTAGTACAGGTATTTGTTGTGGCGATCGCCCATCGCAGTGAAGCGTATGAAGTGTGAAGGACACAACTGAATAAGCTTAAATTAAATATAAATAAAATTAAATTAAGTATGAATATTTATATGAGGATGATGACAGGCTAATTCTTCTTCTATTTTAATAATTAAAGCGGTGAGATTTACAGGCTTGACAAAATAATAACTAGCACCTAAAGCCATAGCTCGTTCTTGATCAGCTTTAAAAGCAAATGCTGAAACTACAATAACAGGTATCTTTGATAGCTCTGGGTGCTGCTGAATTTGCTCTAGAATATAATAACCATCAATATCGGGTAATTTTAAATCTAATAATATTAATTGGGGTTTGAATTTCTTTATATTTGCAAAAACATTAGTTCCATTTGATAAACTTTGGACATGATATCCACAGTAACTCAGATAGTCACTCATCAACATTCTGTTAATATCATTATCTTCAATTAGTAAAAGTCTCTTTAATCGGCGCAAATGTAATTGTTGATTTATAGTGAGTAAGTGTGTTGACATTTCATCTCACAGAGAAATATTCATAAGTGAAAATTTTCCAGAACTATTAAGCAAATTTTTTAATAATTGTGACTATAGCAATACTAAAGCGTAAATCCCTGACGGGCATGGCTACACTTAGCGCGCCAGTTTGCCGAAGACAAAAGTTGCAAGAAGGATTTGCCTATGGGCAAACTTTGCTATACGAATTTTGGCTTCCGTCTGGCGGTACTAGTCTATTATTACCTTAATAACTAAAAATTAGCAAAAATTTCAATTTATTCTGGCTATTTTTTATTTATGGACAAAATATAGTTGTTTATTTAGAGAGATTAACTTATTAGCTAATAGTCGTGTGGGAAATCACCGTAATTTTACAGGGATCAGCTTAAAAATCAATAAACATATGAAAAAGGTATCGGTATTTTTTTTGAAAATAATTTAATAATTTAAAGTTTGGCTAATTAAACCACAGATGAACACCTGGTTGACTGACAAAAGTCTGAGTACAAGAAATTGAAGCAGAGAAAAAAGGAGGCGCAGACTTCCATAACGAGTAATTTCGCCGTACTCTAGCTGGTGACGAAACACAGATAGAGAAACAGATGGAAGCGACCGAGCGTTTATATGATGACTTGTTCACACTACTGAGTCCATCGAAAACATGGGCAGACATAAGACACTTAAAAACACTAGTTTGGATGGTGATTGCATTAATTTGCGCTGAGTGTATAAATTTAACCAAATGGGGGATTTATGTGCA
>JAKOMP010000227.1 GCA_022241785.1 Cyanocohniella sp. LLY
TTGGGCTGCCCTGGAGAATTATTGGCATGGCGCAATTTTAGATTCTGTTGAAGCCGCAGCTCATTGGGCTGCCAATATGACCTGGAAAGGAATTGCACCCATTGTACATCTGGTTGAAACCACCTATGAAAAAGGAATTAAGGTTCTATCACAAGAGTTAGAACAGTACCAACCCCAATGGCAACGTTCTGAAACATTACCCAAATGGGATATTACTATCGTCCCGGTTTAGTTGGTACTTTATTTTCCTGCTAGTCCCTTAGTTGATAGTTTGTGTAAAAAGTCTGTTCTAGTATCGAATGGCACTAAGATATCGGCAAATCCAATGTTCATAAGGCTTTTGGGTGTGGGGTGTAGGGTGTGGGGTGTAGTGGCGTAAAGCCCTAACGGGCATAGCTGCGCTTACCGCGTCAGCGTTGCGTAGCAAAGAAGTTTATTAATGTTCGCACTTGTTTTTAATTTTCTTGATTTTTTCCATTCCAATGTGAGAACTACTTCTGTTTTGTTTTTGTTTTTACTCCCTTTTGGTCGTCCACGCTTACGTTTCTCTAATAGTTTTTTTTCTGGCTTTGCTGATGGGACACTTTTTTCTACATTGCTCTTAATCACCTGTTCTATTTGAATCGGAAATGAGTGCCTTTGTTCAACACTCACTAATGATAATGTAAAGAAAGATAGTCCTGATATTGGTTGACTTACTAGGCTAGAAAAGAATCTATCCAACCCATAAGTCTGTTTCCCTGATTTGCTGACTACAACTTCGTCTCCTGCCAGCAAATATACCTCATTTGCTCGAAACAAATGCTGGCGGAAAAATAGCCAAAACAACGTCGCCCAAGGTATTATTGTATGAAAGAATCTCAACATCGTCCGATAACTACCACCAACGCCTGCCCAACGAGAGATTCC
>JAKOMP010000075.1 GCA_022241785.1 Cyanocohniella sp. LLY
CAACAAAATCCCCAAGGGTATGTCAACAACAATCCATCTCCCCCCACCCTACATATTTTTCTCGCTCTGTCAACCCCAGCTAGGAATTATCAACGTGAAATTACTCCTATAAATGGCTTTCGGCTTTGTTAAGAAAGATGTGACTAATGGATAGCCTTGTAGGGAAGGGGTTGGGGGTTAGGTCTGAGAGAAAGTCGCACACGGCGTTAAATACTAAAATTCTGCACTTTGTGGTGTTCGAGGAAAGGGGATGACATCGCGGATATTGCCCATACCTGTCATAAATTGTACAAGTCTTTCAAAACCTAACCCAAAGCCAGCGTGAGGTACTGTTCCATAACGACGTAAATCGAGATACCACCACAGGTCTTCTGGTTGCATTCCTTGGGCTAAAATGCGGCGTTCGAGAACTTCTAGGCGTTCTTCCCGTTGAGAACCACCAATAATTTCGCCAATTTTCGGGGCAAGAATATCCATTGCGCGGACGGTTTTTTCATCATCACTCAACCGCATATAAAAGGCTTTGATTTGCGCTGGATAATCGGTGACAATTACTGGCTTTTTAAATAATTGTTCAGCTAGGTAACGTTCGTGTTCTGATTGTAAATCTAAGCCCCAACTTATCGGATATTCAAATTTGACATCGGCTTTTTCTAATAATTTGACTGCTTCTGTATAAGTTAAACGTTCAAATTGATTGTTAATAATATTGTCGGCTGTGGCTAAGACGTTATTATCAATGCGTTGGTTGAAAAACTCCATGTCTTCTGGGCATTTTTCTAACACATATTGAAAAACATGCTTGAGAAAAGCTTCAGCTAAATCCATATTGCCATCTAGGTCACAAAAGGCTATTTCTGGCTCAACCATCCAAAATTCGGCTAGGTGGCGGGAGGTGTTGGAGTTTTCAGCACGGAAGGTGGGGCCGAAGGTGTAGACGTTGGAAAACGCCATGGCCATGACTTCGGCTTCTAACTGTCCGCTAACTGTTAAATATGTGGGTTTAGCAAAAAAGTCTTGGGTGTAATCTATTGCTTGACTATCTGTGCGGGGAATATTTTTCAGATCTAAGCTGGTAACGCTGAATAGTTCGCCCGCGCCTTCGCAGTCGTTAGCGGTAATTACAGGTGTATGTACCCACAAAAAGCCTCTTTCTTGGAAAAACTGGTGAATAGCCGCCGAACAAGCATTTCTGACGCGGAAAACTGCACCAAAGGAATTAGTCCGCGATCGCAAGTGTCCAATAGTGCGTAAAAATTCAAAAGAATGGCGTTTTTTTTGCAGGGGATACGTTTCGGGATCAGCTTCTCCGTAGACTTTCAGGGTTTGGGCTGTTAATTCAACACGTTGTCCTTTACCTTGGGAAGCTACCAATACCCCATGCACTTCCACAGCCGCACCTGTATTGAGTTTTTTAATAGTTACTTCGTAGTCTGGCAAATCCTGATTAATGACGACTTGCAAATTTGCTAATGATGAACCGTCATTGACTTCTATAAACGCAAATCCTTTTAACTCACGTTTTGTTCTTACCCAACCTTGAATCACCAGGGACTCATCAGGTTGACCACTCCGCAAGATTTCGGCAATTCTTCTATTTTCCATAGTATATAACTTGTATTTCGTCAACTTAGAGAGGACACATATTAAAGAATATTAACAGTTAAGTTAATGTAAAACCCAACTGAGGAATTAACCAACACAGGACTTTAATATCCAGCCTATAATAACGCCCATGCCGCCAAAGCGGACTATTTGCCAAAAAGGTTTCTTCAGACTCCGCCAAGAAAATAACTGGCTTTCTAAGTTGACTTCCAGGGCTTCTAACTGCTGTTTGATGTGCTGTAACTCAGCTTTGATTTCCGGGGTTTGATGTTTATTTTGGTTTAATTCCTGGCGACGCTGTTGCCATTGTGCCTGTTGCTGGCGATCGCCTTGTATTTGATCGTACCGTTCTCTTAACAAGACAAGCGATCGCTCTACATCTTCTAGTTCTTGCTCAAAATCTGGTTCCTGATTTTCCTCTGGTGAAGGCTGAGATGATTGTTTAGGCGGCTTCATTGACAAGTAGTAAAGTAGAGATAAATGCAACTTTGCCAATAGTTATGTCTCAACCTACCCAGTCGCTTCAAACCAGTCAATTGAATGAATTTAGCACTCTAGAACTAGCCCAAGCCCTCATGGAAAAGCTAAGTATTTCCCCTAACGATTGGCATCGCCTCAAGTCTAACCGCAATTCTCGTGCTAGTGAACAAGCAGCCGCAGCTCTGTTATATCTTGTCAAAAATCAGCCCCAAGAAGCCATAGTCAGATTAGAACAAGCCGTTGGTTGGTTAGATCGCTCAATTTCTGCACCTCCCTGTCCGAGTCATGGGAATAAGGGAGTCGGGAGTGGGGAGTAGGGAGTAGGGGAAATACTTCCTAGCCTTTAAGAGACTTCCAGAAATTAAATTATTCCAATTTTGATAACGAAGACCATAAGCAGATTTTTTCTCCCCCAGCCTCCCCTGCCTGACAGGTGTAGGTTTATTACACAAAGGCTGAAACCCTGATGATTACGTGGTCAATATGTAGGATTCTTCATCCCATATTKATTGGTTGTGTTTGAATCCATGATTTTTCACCATGTTCTCAAACGATGATTCAAGTGTTCCAGCAATTGGACAATTGAATGTTTAAGTTTTGAGAGGTTTTCAAACCCCCATTTTCAAGTGTTGACTCATACCCACGTAAAATACCTACACCTGTCAGGCCTCCCCTGCTCCCCCTGCTTCAAAAGCGATGGAACATTTTTTTATTTGGAAGTCCCTAACCCCCAGCCCCTAACGTCGTAAAGACAACCGGGGGCGATTTTCCATTTGTTTACAAAGCCTCAATTCTGTGCCTTTGCGGTTCCACTCTACTTGATCGAAAATTTGATGCAGAAGACATAAACCACGCCCGCTTTCTGATTCGTCGGGTGGTAAATAATCTATTGGGTCTTCTTCACTAGCAGGTGTAGCCGATACAGGTGCAAAACCTTGTCCTTGATCTGATATAACCCACCAATACTTATTATCTATTAAGGAAAAACGGACTACAACTGTTTTACTGGGATCAAGATTATTGCCATGTTTGGCTGCATTTACTAAGGCTTCTTGGAGTCCTAAACGCAGTTCTGCTTGCAATTTTGCAGGAATTTCTGCCAATAATAAATCTAAGATTGGACAAAGGTAAAGAGTTGAGGCAAAACTAATTGTGCCCCAATAGCGTCCAACTGGACGAAGGGAAATGGTAATCACAAGAGAAACCCCGTAGCTTTCAGTTAGCTAGACATCAGTTTGCTTTTACAGGCACCCTGATAAAAGTTGAGGTGGTCATGCTGCCTTCAAACTTGCGTCTTTAGATACTAAATTTTGAAAATGCTATGGAGCATTGACTCTGTTTATGAGGTTAGATTGCTGATACATAAAACGGCTGGGAAGGACTGTTAATGCAGTTAGCAACTACAAGTGCTGGGCATTTTTTAGAAGAGTATGGGGATACTCTTTTTGTTGCCGATTCGTACTTGAAACAATCTTATTTCATGTTTTTGAGAGTTGATGCAACTTTTAATCTTTGTAACAAAATCGTTTTTATTTTTAGGTTAATTCGATTTTAGCATTTTTAGTATGCACTAGACTACGAATTTGCAATTTGAGTTTTTATCTAGGATTTAGTACCCCTATGCAAATGTGATAGCACAAGAAAGGCGGCAGCTTCCACATGGGCTGTTTGGGGAAAAAAGTCAGCGGGTTGTATCCGTGTAATAGTGTATAGCCCATCTTGACACAACAATTTCAGGTCACGAGCGAGAGTGGCTACTTTACAACTGACGTAAACAATGCGATTAGGTTGCGATTGCAATAAAGAATCGATAACGGCGCGATCGCATCCTTTACGTGGCGGATCAAGTAACATCACATCTGGTATTGTTCCCATTTTTGGCAGCAAATTCTCTACTGCGCCTACTTGAAATGTGACATTCTTAATTTCATTGTGCTGGGCATTGACAATTGCCTGCTTTACAGCTTCTGGTTGGACTTCTAAGCCTGTAGCTTGGCGTACTTGTTTCGCTAAAGGTAAAGTTAAAGTCCCAATACCACAATAAGCATCAACTAGCAACTCATGTCCTTGAAGATTGAGTTCTGACTGAATTACTTGTAATAATGCTTCTGCGGTTTCTGTATAAACTTGAAAAAATGTATCTGGGCGGACTTGAAATTCTAAGCCGGCGAATTGTTCTCGCAGATAAGAAGCACCAGCAATGCAACGAGTTTGAGATCCAAAAATAGCATTGGTGCGATCGCTATTACGATTTAATGAAACTCCCACCAACTGAGGATAGCGGTTTAACCATTCCTGGGCTTGAGTGCTGATTTCTGGCAAATTCCAGTCCTTAACCACTAAAGTTAACAACATTTCGCCAGTGCGTCTACCAATGCGTAAACTTAAATGTCTAATCTGTCCTTGATGGCGTTTTTCATCGTAAATTGACCAACCTCGCTGTTGAATGTTTTGTTTAACTTCAGCCAATAAAGGATTTAATCGCACATCTTGGACTGGACATTGATTCAAGTTAACTAATTGGTGACTACCTTTTTGGTAATAACCAGCTTGTACCTGACCTGTAGCAGAAACTCCCAGAGGATAGGTAGCTTTGTTGCGATAGCCCAAAGACGAAGCCGCCGTCAGTACCGCATCTACTGGTGGATCGACAAAACCACCAATACGTTGTAAAGCTTGGATAACTTGATTACGTTTAGCAGCCAACTGAAATTCATAATTAATATGTTGCCACTGACAACCACCGCACTTATCAGCCACAATACAACTCGGTCGTACCCGATGAGGAGATGGTTGCAACAGCTGCTGGAGTTTGCCGTGAGCATATTTAGGTTTAACATGTACCAAACGCACCATGACGCGATCTCCTGGGACAGTATCCGGGACAAACACCACCAGTTCCTCAAAACGCCCCACACCATCACCCGTATCACTCAGGTCTGCGATCGTTACTTCAACTAACTCACCTTGTTGTTTAGTCATTAGTCATTAGTCACACATCGCACATCTTGGAGCAATACTATTATGGCAATTATTGTGGTCAATAAAAATGTTGAGTATAAAATATGTCAAGCGACAATACTTAAATGCTTCAATACGTACATTACCATAGCGAGACGACTAGCAACCCCAAACTTCTCGTAAATGTGTTCCAAATGTTTCTTGACAGTGCGATCGCTCATTCCCAACTGCTTCGCAACTTCGTTTGTACTTTGATCCTTCGCCACCCAAAACAATACTTCTGCTTCCCGTTTGGTTAGCCCCAACATTTGCAGCGCTTCAATTGAGAACTGGATTGGTTGAGTTTCTGTTAACAACAAGTAAATCTGCCCTAATTCTGCATTGTAATTCAACTGAATTTTCAGATGTCGCCCATCTAACTCTAAGCGCAGCGAGCTAGGAGCAGTACAGATTTTCGTTGATTGGACTAACTCGAATACTTGACTTTTTACCCAGCGTTGTAAAAGGTCAGGGAAAAAAATTTTGGACTTCGATGGTTGAAAGTAGTGATGTAGTATGTTCTCTGCTGGTTGAGTCATCCACTTGACTTTACCATCAATAGATAGTGAAATTATTGCTGCTTGCTCGGTTGCTTGACGCTGTTCGACAAGTTCATCCTGACAATGCTTAAAAGCAACCAGATTTTCGTATGCCTGTTGCAGATGAGGACGAATCAGATTTAGAATCAGGCGATCGCGTTCTGTGAAATTGCGGCGATCGCGGCTGATTGATAAGGTTAACTGGTCTTGTTCTTGGTGAAACTGATCAGCATTCGCTATGGAGGGCAAATCAAAATGAATCATCATCTGGTCTTCTAACCCGAAGTGTTGGAAAAAACCTGTATACAACAAGTCTTGGCGATGAAATTCTGATTCACTGAAAAAGTCTGAAATTGCCAGCGCCTGCCCATCTAGGGTTTTCGCATAATGGTGTGCAACTGGATGAGCTAAAAAATTTTGACGTTGCGCTGTGAATGATTCCGCGGCCATACCTACTTCAGGCTGGGGAAAAGTACACATACGTGGCAAGGTTGTATTCCGAATATTGAAACTGGTTATTCCAAATATTTCTGCATCTACTAACTTGGGTAAAGCCGTCAATATTTGTGTAGGAAATTTATCAAGGCTGCAAGGCATGTAAAGCGATCGCAAAAACTCAAGCATCTGTTGCCAATCAGAATTTACGAGGGTTTCCATATTTTTTTACGAGTGAATAGGTGCTGCTTCGCAATTAACTACGGCGATTTACGTATTGTGTCTCCATAAAAAGTTTGGCATTCTAAATAGCGTACTGATCAAAAAACAGGATTTAATTAAGATTTTCTACATATAGGTTAAGTATTTCTCACTATGCTCCTGCGGTATTTATGCCTAGTACAGCAGTTATCGCACAAATACGTCCTGTGCCGCTTGAAATTTAAGAATTCTTCCAAAAGTATGTATTGATCATCGTCTTTCTATAAATGATTGTGCAAGATTTTTATCAGAACTTCAGGATAGTAAAATTATTCGTGATAGTAGAATTATTCGTGATATTAGAATTCAACGAGTACCGGAAATAAAACTTCCTGATCGTTGTCTTTCTTGCCCTCCTATTCCTCAACTTAATCTCCAGACTGAGCCTGTTGTTAAGTAAAGAAATTTGTCTCGAAAGTGGCTTTCAAAATATACATCAAGTTACCTTACAACGCAAAATATATCAAAAGAATTGGAATATTTTCTTCTCGAAATTTGTTGTAAGAGTAAGGGAAATTTCCTGAAATTTCAAGTTTTATTATTCCAAATACGGAGATTTTTCTCATGAATATATTGAACAAAGCAATAATTGGATTTGCTTTAACCACAATGGTAGTAAGTGCTGTTGTTAGTAATTTGAGTTCTGTTTCTGCCCAGACAAGTTTAGTTCCCCTGAAACTATATTGGAGTTCTCAACGTGGGGACAACTTCACCACTGCAACAACAAGAGGTAAATCAGCAATTGCTAAGGCAAAGACAAATGTTATGGTTCGGATGACTACAGGATCTGATGATCTGCGTGGTGGTAATAATGCTTTTATTAGCCTCAACTTAGTAGACGGAACTAGCACTCGTGAGGTAAATCTTGGTGGGGGATTTGGTCAAAACAGTGTTGTTACGCAAAGAGTGACTTTTACTTCCAAAAATCCAATTTCCCCAAATCAAATCAGCAGTGTTACCATTCGTCACGATGGTCGGCCTCGTCCTGGTCATCCTTTTGATGGCTATGACAATTGGGATTTACAAAGGATTTCTGTCTCCTTAGCTGACGGTAGAAATATTTACAACTCCGTCAATGACTCAGCTAGACGTCGTTTTGTGCAACGATTTACTGGACAAACTCGCCAGATCGTATTGTTCCGGCAATGATTGTTAACTTTTCTGGAAAGTAGCGATCGCTCGTTTCAAGTCCAACATCACATGGGGAGCATCCACTTTCGGCGGATATACTTTTTTAGATGAACCATATAGTAGGGTTTTTGGAGTACCAGAATTATGTTTCTTCCAAAAGTGGATGCTCCCATCACATGTGGCTAAAAGTTATTTTTGCTATTTTTTCGGTGTTGTTAATTGCGTGGGCAATTCGCATAATATCTAATCCAGGTAATTCTGAAACTGGAAATTCAAATTCTCAAATTAATCCAGATAATTCTGAAAGAGGAAATGATATTACTCGTCCTGTGCCTGAACCTGAACCTGAAGCTATTATTAAATTAAGTGAAAAAATACTAGAGTTTGATAAACAAGAAATAGATGGCGAAGGTAGTCAATTTAAAAGTATTACAATTACCAACACAGGGACAGCAAACTTAAATATAACTTCCAAAAATATTAACAACAAAGAATTTAGCTTGGGCGAAAATAAGTGTGATAAGGCTTCAATTGCATCTCAAGAAACTTGTGAAATGAAGATAAAATTTCAACCCCAAACAGCAGGCGATCGCCAAGCCAAATTGACAATTAATCATAACGCTGCAAATAGTCCATTCATAGTTAAAATAACAGGAAATGGTGTTATAAATAATAGTCAATATCAACCAGACTTAGCTGCTGATGCAATTGATTTCGATATTATTCCTATTTCTCCAGAAGATAGGTTTCGAGGAACTGTTAAAATTACTGGTAGAATCAAGAATGTAGGTCTAGGTGATTTTCAATCTCAGCAAAAAGAAAAAATCGCAGAATTGTATGAAATTCCACTTGGTGGTAAACCAAGATTATTAGAAATTTTCAGCGTTCAAAGTTTAGCTGCTGGACAAGAAACGAAGTTTTCTTACACACGAGAATGGAATAGTTCATCCCCAGCAGAAGGCGAATGGCCGCCAAAATACGAATTAAGAATTGTCATTAAAGACAACAACCTAAGTAATAATATAAAAACTAGAGATGGAAGCGATATTAATGATTTGTTTAGACGTCAAAGGGAATATTGAAAAAGTAACAGGTAATAGTAACCCTTTCTGAAAGGTATTTTATAACTCTAAAAAAGAAATTATTGTTCAACTCAGATTGCTATACACAAATCTTTACTTTCAAATACTTTCCAGCTTATTCCCTATTCCCTACGTTTTTTTTGCATTAAATCTGCAATTAAAGTTAGCAATTCGTTCGGTTATACAGGTTTAGCAACATATTTTTCAAACCCAGCATCTAATACACGCTGGTGATCGCTTTAACTAGAATAAGCTGTATAATAGTTTCCTTAATCATAACTTTCATACGCAATGCTTCCTCACCTCGTCTTACCAGAGTTGTTGGCAAGCGTCTAAAGGTTTCAGGCGGAAAAAATGGTTCTTATACCTATTACTACGCGTAGTAACGCGACTTTTGAGTTTTCCGATGGAAGCCGTGAGGAGTTTGGTGTGAGTTCTAAAATCTATGGAACGTTACTTACGTCCTCACAACTTCACCGTTAGTGGAAGTGTGATCGCGCCGAGATCAGCGTAGCGTGAGCGACAGTGCATAATCCGATGCCATTAACATATGGCTTTAAACAATCTTGGTTTACCTCATCTGGGTATCCTTTTGGGGGACTTTCCACTACCAAACATTGCAATTCAATACATCACATCTCATATATCTTTCTTTGTGTACCTCAGACTCGTTAAACTAGCAAATAAATATTTCGCGTAATTGCAATAAATCATGACTGTAATTAGCCAAGTTATTCTCCAAGCCGATGACCAACTGCGTTATCCCAGCAGTGGCGAACTCAAAAGTATCAAGGAATTTTTGCAAACAGGGGTACAACGGACGCGGATTGCTGCGACTTTAGCGGAGAACGAAAAAAAGATTGTTCAGGAAGCCACCAAAAAACTTTGGCAAAAGCGTCCTGATTTTATCGCACCCGGTGGCAATGCTTACGGGGAACGTCAGCGTTCTCTATGTATCCGTGACTTTGGCTGGTATTTGCGCCTGATCACTTATGGTGTACTTGCTGGTGACAAAGATCCAATCGAAAAAATTGGTTTAATCGGTGTCAGAGAAATGTACAATTCCTTGGGTGTCCCCGTACCAGGAATGGTAGAAGCGATCAGTTCTTTAAAAACAGCCTCCCTGGACTTATTAAGTGCAGAAGATGCTGCCGAAGCTGCGCCCTACTTTGATTACATCATTCAAGCGATGTCTTAATGCCAATTGGTGTTGCTTCTAGGAGTGTAATTCCGGTCTACTAGATTAAAATCCATAAGATTTCTAATTTGATCATACCCTCCCCACTTTTGGTAGTGGCTTTGGCAAACTTTTTGTCAAGTTATTAACCAGTTGTGGGGAACTTTAATTTGCCCATCCATCGACATAACAAAAAACCGACAGTCTTGATTTAAGTCTGTCGGTAATTAGTGTGTTCCCTATTAATGACTCGGCTAGAGTTCAGTAATAACCTACTATGGCAAATCGGGAATTGAGGTAGAAGGATCATAATCATCACTGTCAGTGATTTTTGTCACTTAATTTTTACCATTAATCTGCATCTACTCACGGAAATATATTTGGCTATGCAGTATAGATAGATAGATACAAATTTTATCGAAACACTAGCCCATCTGAGGGAAAATGTCTATTCGTCTTGTTCACATTTTACCAGCAACTATCCTGCTATTAACATCCTGGAGTTGCACAGGATCACAATCCAACCAAACTTCTCCAGGTAACAGCATTGGAGCTACACCCACTCCTATTCAAAGTAGTTATAACTCTAAAAGCAACAGACCTGAAACCAAAACTGCCATAATTAGTGTTGAAGGGGAAGAAACTCCCATTAATCTGAGGCTTTACCAGGAATACAGCCAGTTATTTACTACCTACTATCCTGACGAAGATTTTATCAGTGAAGGGGTTAGTTCTGGTGAAGGTACAGGGGTCAGGTTTATTAGCAATTTCGACGGTAACAAAAATGAGGATGCTTATGTCAGCTTTTCTTTCCTCAACAGTTTTCAAACTATAGAACAGCTAAGAAACTTTATGAATGGAGCATCTGGCCCAATAGCATCTAATGGATGGCAAGTTGTCAACCAAACGCAAGATGCTTCTTACCCTTGGTCCCAAGAACAAATTGTTTTCCGCAAAGGGCAAGATATAACAGGTGTGATTTATCTTGGGGAACAAAATGGCAAAGTTTTCTATGCAGTTACCCATTATCCCCTGGAATACGGTGATGGATTTGCACCAAGAGCCGATTTTATTTTACAGAACCTGCAAGTTAGTGAATAGAGTCTAGAGGCTAGAGGCTAGAGGCAAGGAAATATTATCCCCTGCACCCTGCCTCTTCTTCCCAGTCCCCAATCCCTACTACATAGTCGTTAATTTGAGTAATTAAATCGATACAATAAGGCTCTGTACTCGTTGGTGCATTATTTCCATGACCGCCACATCCTCTACACCTTTTTCTCCCCAAGAAATCGCTGCCGAAAGTCTCAAACCAGAAGAATATGCAGAAATTGTTCGACGGTTAGGACGTCATCCCAATAAAGCCGAACTGGGAATGTTTGGGGTGATGTGGTCAGAGCATTGCTGTTACAAAAATTCACGGCCTTTGCTCAAACAGTTTCCTACCACAGGCCCCCGCATTCTTGTTGGCCCCGGTGAAAACGCTGGGGTTGTAGATTTAGGTGACGGACTGCAACTGGCATTTAAGATTGAATCCCATAACCATCCCTCGGCTGTGGAACCCTTCCAAGGAGCCGCCACAGGTGTAGGAGGTATTCTCAGAGATATCTTTACAATGGGTGCGCGTCCCATTGCTTTATTAAACTCATTACGTTTTGGTTCCCTAGAAGATCCAAAAACCCAACGTTTATTTACTGGTGTTGTGGCTGGTATCAGTCACTATGGTAACTGTGTAGGAGTGCCCACCGTCGGCGGTGAAGTTTACTTTGACCGGGCTTATGCAGGGAATCCGTTAGTGAATGTTATGGCACTAGGTTTGATGGAAACACCAGAAATCGTCAAATCTGGGGCATCTGGTTTAGGTAACCCTGTACTGTATGTTGGTTCCACCACCGGACGTGATGGCATGGGAGGGGCCAGTTTTGCTAGTGCAGAATTAAGTGATAAATCAGTAGATGACCGCCCGGCTGTGCAAGTCGGCGACCCATTTTTAGAAAAGTCTTTGATTGAAGCTTGCCTGGAAGCGTTTAAAACTGGGGCAGTAGTTGCCGCCCAGGATATGGGTGCAGCGGGGATCACTTGTTCTACATCGGAAATGGCAGCCAAAGGTGGTGTGGGTATTGAACTGGATTTAGATAAAATTCCTGTGCGAGAAACAGGGATGGTTCCTTATGAATACCTGCTTTCCGAATCCCAAGAACGAATGCTGTTTGTCGCCCACAAAGGACGTGAACAAGAGCTAATTGATATTTTCCATCGTTGGGGACTTCAGGCTGTGGTTGCGGGGACAGTAATTGCTGAACCCATTGTGCGGATTCTTTTCCAAGGTGGAGTAGCAGCAGAAATTCCTGCTGAAGCATTGGCAGAAAATACACCACTTTATGAACGGGAATTATTGGCAGAACCACCAGAATATGCACAAGAAGCTTGGCAATGGACACCTGATAGTTTACCGCCTTATACAACCACTGGCATTGAGGTTCAAGGACGCCTGCAATCGTGGAGTGATATTCTTTTAACCTTGCTGGATACACCCACGATCGCCTCGAAAAGCTGGGTGTATCGTCAGTATGATCATCAAGTGCAGAACAACACCGTTATTTTGCCCGGTGGTGCTGATGCTGCTGTAGTGCGGTTGCGTCCCTTAGAAGGTGAAACAGGGAAAACACTTAATTACCAAAGCGGTGTGGCGGCTACTGTAGACTGTAATCCTCGTTATGTTTATCTTGACCCTTATGAGGGAGCGAAGGCAGTGGTGGCAGAAGCCGCCCGCAATCTTAGCTGTGTGGGTGCAGAACCTCTAGCGGTGACAGATAACCTCAATTTTGGCAGTCCAGAAAAACCCATTGGTTATTGGCAATTAGCAGAAGCTTGTCGGGGTTTAGCTGAAGGTTGTCGAGAATTAGAAACACCAGTTACAGGCGGAAATGTCTCTTTATACAACGAAACCTTAGATTTCCAAGGTAACCCGCAACCCATTTATCCTACCCCTGTAGTGGGAATGGTAGGGTTGATTCCCGATTTAAGTAAAATTTGTGGTCAAGGTTGGCAAGCAGCAGGCGATGTCATTTATCTTTTGGGATTACCGTTGACATCCCCCGTTAGTTTGGGAGGATCGGAATATTTAGCTACTATTCACAACACTGTAGCTGGAAAACCACCACGGGTAGATTTTGACTTAGAACGCCGTGTGCAGCAAGTTTGTCGTCAGGGTATTCGCACGGGTTGGATACGTTCAGCCCATGATTGTGCTGAAGGAGGAATAGCCGTTGCCATAGCAGAATGTTGTATTTCTGGCAACCTGGGTGCCCGAATTAATTTAGAAATTCTCGGCACACAATCACAACGACTGGATCAAATCCTCTTCGGTGAAGGCGGGGCCAGAATTTTAGTTTCTGTCACATCTACAGACCAAGAAATTTGGGAATCCTACTTACAGGAACATCTGGATCAAAAATGGCAAAAAATAGGTACAGTTGGTAATTCTGACAGTTCTGAGGTAAGTTTGGGGGTTTTAACCACTGATAACCAAACCTTAATCAAGGTTAGTATTGAACATATGCAGGATCGCTATTCCCAGGCGATCGCTAAACGTCTGGCAACCAACACAAATACCCCAGTTAATTAATTTCAATCCCCTACCCCTGGATGATTAACGTCTCTGAGCCTAATTACGGTACTGTTTTAATAAGTGGTTAACGATTTATTAAGAAATCTGCAACTATCCAGAGACATAATCCCAGTGAGTTGACACCCAAACCAGGAGCAAAGCTAGCATGATTCCCATCCATCCCGTCACTCCGGATGAATACCCCAATCAGACTGACAACCCAATTCATAGTCATCAACATCGTTCTGACAAGCCCGAAGAAGCTTGCGGTGTTTTTGGCATCTACGCACCAGAAGAAGATGTTGCTAAACTGACCTACTTTGGATTGTATGCCCTCCAGCACCGGGGTCAAGAATCAGCTGGCATTGCCACCTTTGAGGGTGCAAAAGTCCACTTGCACAAAGACATGGGTTTAGTGTCTCAAGTCTTTAATGAAACCGTTTTGGATCAGTTGCCGGGTAACTTAGCTGTTGGTCATACTCGTTATTCCACCACCGGTTCTAGCCGCAAAGCTAATGCCCAACCCGCTGTGGTTGAAACCCGCTTAGGTTCATTAGGTCTAGCACACAATGGCAATTTAGTCAATACTGTGCAATTGCGAGCCGAATTACTCCAAACCAAAGCTAATTTAATCACAACCACCGATTCAGAAATGATCGCCTTTGCGATCGCCGAAGCCATCAACGCTGGTGCAGACTGGCTAGAAGGTTCAATTCAGGCGTTTAAGCGCTGCCAAGGCGCGTTCAGTTTAGTTATTGGTACTCCCGATGGCATCATGGGTGTGCGTGACCCTAACGGTATCCGTCCCTTAGTTATTGGGACATTACCTGGTAATCCCATTCGTTACGTCTTGGCTTCGGAAACTTGTGGTTTAGATATTATTGGTGCCGAATACTTGCGTGATGTAGAACCAGGCGAGTTAGTGTGGATTACTGAAGAAGGTTTGGCTTCTTACCATTGGAGTCAACAGCCACAGCGTAAGTTGTGTATCTTTGAGATGATTTACTTTGCCCGTCCCGATAGCGTCATGCACAACGAAAGTTTGTACAGCTATCGAATGCGGTTAGGGCGGCAAATTGCCCTCGAATCAGCCGTGGATGCGGATATTGTTTTTGGTGTCCCTGATTCTGGCATACCTGCTGCCATTGGCTTTTCCCAAGCCTCTGGCGTACCCTACGCCGAAGGACTAATTAAAAATCGCTATGTGGGGCGAACCTTTATTCAGCCAACACAATCCATGCGCGAGACGGGGATTCGCATGAAACTTAACCCCCTGAAAGATGTGCTAGTGGGTAAACGAGTGATTATTGTAGATGACTCAATTGTCCGGGGTACAACCAGCCGGAAACTAGTAAAAGCCTTGCGGGATGCGGGTGCAGCAGAAGTACACATGAGAATTTCTTCCCCACCTGTGACTCATCCTTGCTTTTACGGCATCGACACCGACACCCAGGATCAGCTCATTGCTGCCACCAAGTCAGTAGCAGAAATTGCCCAGCAGTTGGAAGTAGATAGCCTTGCCTATCTCAGTTGGGAGGGAATGCTTGAGGCTACAGGTGAAGACACCAATAGTTTCTGTTCAGCGTGCTTTACAGGGGATTATCCGGTGGCTATTCCTGAACAGGTGAAGCGTTCTAAATTGATTTTGGAGAAGGTCGTGGTTTAGGGACTGGAAACTGGGGAATTTGGGGCCTTCTCTGGGGATAAGTTACCGTGTACACACAAGTCGGAAAATTTCACGCCCGTTTGTTTTTAAATGGTAGGGTGGGTATGGACTAAAGTCCATACCCACCGGAAAATATTGATAGTGCGTTGCGCTGTGCGATCACACACCCTACTGATGGAGACTGGGGTGAATAAATTTTCTCATGGCCATGTCCACCCAAGCTAAAATTAGTAAATACTCCAGCATATTAGGGACTGACAAATAAAAAAAATGTTCCATCGCTTTTGAAGCTGGGGGAGAAAGAATCTGCTTATGGTCTTCGTTATCAAAGTTGGCATAATTTAATTTCTGGAAGTCCCTTATAGTTTTAAGTGCCAGTTATGATGAGTATTACTGATTTAAAAAATATCTACGAAATTGATGATTCTCAATGGCTCGAAGAAACAGTGAAATTGATTAAGAATATTACTTGACATTGCATGGTTGCCTTGTAGAGATTAAAATTATAATTTTTATTTTTATGAGAGTCATAGAAAAGGGTTAATCAATCAAATAGTCATCAGGATTAATATCCAACACATCAGACGCGGTAAAGGGACATAATGCCGGGAAAGTAGCTAAAGGGAACTGAGTTTCAACAGCTGCCGCTTTGCAGGCTTCATGGTAGCATTCATCAAATGCAGCATCAAAATGACGCTTCAAACTAGGACTATTTTTTAAGGCTTTGTTTAATCTGCGGGAGTGTTCAATAATAGTATAAGACCAACTCACAGAGCGTTTTTCGGGCTGATAATTCCACTTGAGTAAATGTTGAAGTACCCGGATGAGATTACTCTCTAGAGCATCTTTCTCACTGCGACTCATCCCTTCAATTTCTTCAAGTATATTTTCAATGTCTAATTGGTCTAACCTCCCTTCTCGCAGTAGAAGCGCTGTTTCTTCTAACCAGAGATTAAAGTCAGTTTCGTAAAGGGTTTTTACAGGAAGCATCTTGTAAATCGTCCTATTTAGTTATGGAGTGGTTTCCCACAGGATGCACCGAAAAATCCGTACTTCATTCAAATCAAAAGTGCTGTATCTCTATCTAAATAAAAATTAGGGGTAAAAATCAATATCGAAAATTTCACTATGAGAGAAAGGGCAACTTTCAGGAAACGTACTAATAGATAGTTGAGTGTCTCTACTAGCTGATTTTCTAGCCATTTGATAACATTTATCAAATACTGTATCTAAATATTTTTTTTCTAAACTAGGGCTATCTTCAAATATTAATAAGATTTGACGGCGTTGCTCATCAATAGTTGATAACCAACTATAAGACTGCTTTTCAGATTGATATTTCCATTTGAATAAGTGCATCAGTAAAACAATTAATCGATTTTGCAATTCTCGTTTATCACTTTTACCCATTGCTTCGATTTCTTCAATGAGATGCACCAAATCTAACTGCTGAAATTCTTGATTACGTAAATGCTGTAAAGTAGTCTCTATCCATTGTTGATAGTCAGTATTATAAAGCGTTGCTTGTGACTCTGCTGGCATCATCAGTTCCTCGCACTGTAATTAGCTGTGCTGCATAAACTCGATTTTGGGTAATAAAGGATCTGTCACAATACCCACACCGCTAAAACCCCAACGTTTAAGCAAGTTTCCTAACTGTGTACCGGGAATAGATTCCACGGCAAAGCGATTAGCCACCTCGGCTGCATGGGTGTTGAGATAGCTTAAGGCATCAAAGTGTTCACGAAATAGTAATAGATAGCCCGATGATTCGGCATCAGGACGGGCTATGAGATAACGACCATCAGTAGGCGATCGCACTAAATAAAAAATTTCAGATAACATACTCAATTAAGATTCTAGACGAATCCGGGGGTCGGCTACTTTGAGCAATAAGTCGGCTAGCAAGTTACCTATGTTCAGCAGTACCGCACTCATCACTAGGCTGGACATAACTAAATACTGGTCTTTAGCTATTACTGCCTGTAAAGTCAGTCTTCCTAAACCGGGCCAGTTAAAGAATTGTTCGGCAATAAATGCCCCACCTAATAAACCAGCTAACTCAAAGCCTAACAAGGTAATTAGGGGGTTGATGGCATTACGCAGGGCATGAACGTAAATCACCCGATTTTCTGGCAGTCCTTTGGCACGAGCTGTTTGGATGTAATCTTGACGCAGAACATCTAACAATTCACCGCGTGTGATTCTTTGTAAACCCGCAAAGCTAGTGATACTCAAGGCAATAGTCGGTAAAATCATGTGCCAGCCGACATCAATTATTTTACCGAACCAGGAGAAATCAGCATGATTAATGCTAGTCATGCCACCCACGGGAAATAAAGGCGAGGTGATTTGGGCAAATATCAGTAAAAACAGGGCAGTGATGAAACTGGGAAATCCTTGTCCTGTGTAGCTAATTACCTGTAAAATCCGATCAGTAGCTTTATTTTGCTTGACAGCGGCTAGAATCCCAAAAGGAATCGCTATTGACCAGGTAAGGACTAAAGAAGATATCGCTAAGAGCAAGGTGGCGGGAACTCTCTCCCACAACAAAGAAGCTACCGAGCGTTGATAAACAAAACTAGTACCAAAATCTCCCTGTGTAAAGATTCGCCACAGCCATAACCCAAACTGTTCTGGCCAAGATTTATCTAAACCAAACTGCTGTCTTAGTTCCTCAATTCTTTCTGGAGAAATTCTCGGGTTTTGCCGCAGGGTATCGATATAATCCCCTGGAGACAATTTCATGATGAAAAACGACAGCGCCGTTGCCAACAATAAGGTGAACAGTGCTTGTAATACCCGCTTGACTACATAAGCAAAAGTCTCGTTGGCGAATAGCCTAATTAGCCAATCCCCAGCTGTCTCCAATTGAATTTTCGTATAAGTCATGGCAGTTTAGTCATTGGTCATTGGTTCTTGGTCATTAGTCATGGGCTGCGAAAAGAATGACTAATACTCAATTAGGGAAATAATCGGCACATCTGGGAGATTTTTTCGTCCTTGTAAATCCCGTAGCTCGATAATAAACCCAAATCCTACAAGTTCGCAGCCAATCTTTTGCACTAGCTTTGCTGTTGCACTGGCTGTGCCACCTGTAGCAATTAAATCGTCCACAATTAAAACACGGCTATCTGGCTGCAAAGCATCTTGATGCATTTCTAAACAATCTGTACCATACTCTAGTTCATATTCAATGGAGTGAACTGCTGCTGGTAACTTCCCCGGTTTACGGACAGGAATAAAACCAGCCCCTAATTGATAAGCTAACGGAGGCCCAAAAATGAACCCCCTCGACTCCATACCCACAACATAATCTGCTTGTAGTCCTGATTCAATGCATTTTTCTGTAAAAAAGTCAATAGTATGTCGCAATCCGTCTGGATCGCGCAGTAAAGTAGTTATATCCCGAAATAAAATTCCGGGTTTGGGGAAATCTGGGATATCGCGAATGAGAGACTTTAAATCCATAAATATGAGGGAGTAGGGAGTGGGGAGTAGTGAGTAGGGGGAAGAAGCAGGGGTGCAGGGGGGAAGTTTCCCAGTAACCAGTACCCAATCCCCAGTACCTGAAAAATCGTACACTATAATGTCATACGCTAATGTCATACGCTTGGGCTAAAGGTGCCTAGTTTGTAAATCCATTGACGATACTTAGAATCTACATCAAGCTAAAGATATGCTGGTAATTACAAAATAGGAGAATAAAGTTATGTTTTGAAAGTTGAATTTAACTATTGGGAAACCTGTGAGTAGAACAACTAAGTGATGTAAAGATCAGGTAGACTTGCTACTGTCACAGGTCTAATTTTCTTATTTGGCTACTTATCTTAAATTAGTTGTACTAGTTTTATTTAGTCTGTTAGAACCGCACAAGGTATTTTAGAGAATGAATGTCTCCGCCAGCTTAACGCCATTCAATAGTCCAACGCCCCCCTCAGTGCCGATGATTCTGGACACTCTACCAGACCCTGCGATCTCATCACAGGGTTGTCCCCCTAGAACCCGGTTGCAAGTTGATCTCATGTTACTGGCGATTGAAGCTTTAGAGCTAGGTGGTTCTGAAGCCATTCTGGCTTTTGCTGAAGAATTGGAATTGCAGGGAATTATTAAAAATCGGGTAAATTTATGGCGGATGCGTAGCTCGAATCCTATGCGAAGAGCGCATATCCGTCGCCCCTTGACCATCATGGAGGCAAAAGCTTTGGTGGTAATTGCCTGCTATATAGCGCGGCGGTTAACAGTTGTCATTCGTCAGATGTTGATGTTATATCAACAAATGAGTGAAAAGCAGATACCACTAGAACAAAATTTGCGGCTATCTAATTATCTAGAGCGGTTTCGCGTACATTTTAAAAGTCGGATGAATGCTCGACGTTCTAACGTACAGGCATTAACTTCTGATGAAAAATTAGATGAGCTAGCGATGAATTTATTGGGACAATTATTATTTTGTACTGGCACAGCTGGAATGCAGCGATTTTGGATCAGTCTTTTTGACGGTGAAGTAGAGTAAACGACCCACCACCAATTACTAAAAGTAAGATGGTGGGGGCAATAAATACGCCCAAAGTTTTAATCTTTCGAGCAAAGACGGTTTAATTCAAGGTATTTCTTACAAAGACTATACAACAATTCACAAAAAGGACGGTTATGGCTATGCAATCTAGATATTGCCCCTCCTTTCCTGCGCCAGCGCTGCGGGAGGGTTTCCCTCCGCAGGCGACTGGCATCCTCGCCACCAAGCTATTTTTAGTTATGGTGGGAGTCTCCAGGAGGGAAAGCAGATGAATATCCAACGTAAATACAGTCTACCTAATTGTACGTTGCTGTTAGAGGGTTTAAGTGATGCATCAAGGCCGACAAACTACCAAGAAATGCGTCCAGAATTATCAATATTGGTAAATGCAGAATGCTATATAAATGGCTATAATCAGCCTCTTGTGGGAGGACGGGAATTTTTTGAAAGTTTGGTGAGGGCGGTTAGTGGCTATGCCCAAGAATTTTTGAGTAATGTGTCAAATCCACAGGCGCACAATCAAGAATCAGAATTAGTTGAGGTACAAAAAATTACCACTAACCAACACAGGTTAATAGTGCATTCTGAGGCCACTGCCGAGGGTTTTGAGTCTAACCCTAACTATGATAAACCGCCTACGCAAATAGACTTGAATACGGTGCAATTATTTGATCTAGTCGAAGCTGTAGATCAGTTTTTTGCTGACACCCAAACTCTACCAGAGTTGTCACTAGAATTACAACCAGTTGCTAGACGCTACGGCAGTGGTAACCAAGCATTGCTTAAACAAGCAGTACCAGCGGGCATAGGGATTTCTAGTGTAGCAGTGGCCGCGATCGCCTTTAGTTTGATTCCCACTCCAGAAATTCGCCCACCAGAACCAAAGCCAGAAGAGCAAACTAGTACTACAGCACCCAATTCTAATGCTGCTGCACTCATTCCCACATCACCCGAAGTGGAAACCCCAGCACCAACTCCGACTCCTATTAATGTAGCTAGTCCTACACCGACTCCCACAACAGCAACAGCACCTACAGTTACAGATTTAGAAGCACTTTTAAATACAGTTACAGAAATTACTGATCCATCCCAATTACGCGCCCTGAATCGCCAAGTTTATAACCAAATTAATCCCACTTGGACTGAGCGCTCCGATGTCACACAAGATTTAGTTTATCGTTTGGGTGTAGCCGCAGATGGTGCGATCGTTGGTTATAAAGCGGTGAATCAAGGAGCAAACGAAGACATCGAGTTAACTCCCTTGCCTAACTTGCTTTACAATCCGGCTAACCGTTCTCCCATTAACAATGAACCCATAGCCCAGTTTAAAGTAGTATTTACTAACAAAGGGGTACTAGAAGTTAGTCCTTGGCGGGGATATGCCAGAACACCAGATGTAATTGGTGCTAGAATTACAGCCCCTAATGAGATTAAAACTTTAAATCAAAAACTTTATGATAATGTGCGTAAAAATTGGAGTGGTACCCCGAGTTTTACGCGAGATTTAAGGTATCGGGTGGCCGTAAACAAACAAGGCATGATTGCTGACTATGAACCACTGAACCAAGTTGCTTTTGACCATTTTCGCGAAACACCTTTACCTAATATGTTTCAAGAAATTTACGGTTCAAATGTAGCTGCACCTAATAACAAAGACCCTATGGCACATTTTCAAGTGATATTTAAGCCCAGTGGCTCGTTAGAAGTTGCTCCTTGGCAGGGGTATCAGTGATTGGGGAACTCGGTAAGGGACTTCAAACTAAATAAATGTCCAATCACTGGGTAAGCAGGGGAGCAGGGAGCAGGGGGGAGAAAAACAACCTTGCATCCCGGTAAATTGGATAATTTAATTTCTGGAAGTCCTTAACCCCTCTGGGGATAAGGGGCAAAAGGGGTAAGGGACTTCTTACTCAAATAATATTTGTTGTCTTCCCCCCACTCCCCACTCCCCACTCCCTTATCTTGTAATTTGCCTCATGTAATTTCCCCACAACTGAGCGGCTTGGGCACTGCTTCCAGATGTGGGTGAATTATCGTCGTTACCTAACCAAATACCCGTGACTAGTCGCCGATTGGGAATAAAGCCTATGTACCATAGGTCAACATTTTTGTCGGTTGTGCCGGTTTTACCGCCTTCTCCTAACCCAATTGCCGCAGCTCTTCCGGTACCATTAGTGACTACCTGACGCATCATCCGGGTCATTTCATCGGCTACCCCTGTGGGTAAAACTTGCTTATTTGCTTCCCGATTTTGGTCGAAGCTATATATGACACGGCAGGTTTTTAAGTTTTCGCGATCGCTACAATCACTACTGTCTAAAATCCGGTTAATTGCATGGGGTGGATTCCAGACTCCACGATTGCTAATAGCACCAAACGCACCAGTCATTTCTAATACATTAACGACGCTTTGACCTAGTACTAACCCAGGAACGGCTTCTAGTGACGACTTGACACCTAAACGCCTAGCCATAGACACTACTTGATTTAGCCCTACTTCCTGGGCGATTCGCAAAGCGATGGGATTTTCCGAAAGGGCTAGCCCTACAGTCATATTTAAAAAATTGCCTGCGCCCGTTCTACATGGTCTGTAAGTGAAGCCTTGCCAGGGCATAGCAGCACAAGAATAAGTCTTGGAAGCTGGTATCCCCTTTTCTAAAGCAGCAGCATAGGCAAAGACTTTGAAGGTAGAACCTGGTTGTCTTTGGGCTTGAACAGCACGATTAAACTGGCTGGTTCTAAAATCAGTCCCACCCACCATAGACAAAATGCTGCCTGTTGTGGAGTCTAGAGTAACGATCGCTCCTTGGGAAAAACGCAGAGTCGAGCCAGCGTTGTTGACAGCACTACGCAATGATGTTTCTGCTTGAGCTTGAATTGCTGGATCAAGTTGGGTTTCGATGATATAGTTCCCTTCTCTGGCTGCTCCTACCCCCAAAATTGATTCCAGTTCTTGAAAGACATAATTATAAAAGTAAGGAGCAACGGTAGCGGCTTGCTGTTCACAGACTTTGGGACTAATTTGCACAGTTGAGCGTCTGGCTCGATTAGCTTCCTCTTGTGAAATGTTGCCCTGATCTAACATCCGTCTAATTACACGATTGCGATATTCGGCGGCTTCAAATTTATTGGGGCTATCTCCACAAAAATTAAAGGCGTTAGGCGCAGGTAAAATTCCCACTAATGTTGCGGCTTCTGCCAGAGTTAATTCTTTGGCTGATTTCTCAAAGTAATAACGAGCCGCATCTTCAAACCCAGATGTATCCACGCCCAGAAACACTCGATTCAAGTAAGTTAAAAGAATTTCATCTTTACTGTAAAAAGTTTCTAACTTCAAAGAAACAACTGCTTCTCGCAGTTTACGTCCTAAGGAGTCCTGGGCGCCCACATAATCGCGGAACAAGCTCCGGGCTACTTGTTGGGTAACTGTACTGGCGCCTTGCTGTACATCTCCACTACGGGTATTTACGAGTACGGCGCGCAAAATTCCCAGCGGATCAACCCCAAAGTGCCAATAGTAACGACTATCTTCTGAAGCCACCACGGCTGCTGGCAAATAAGGGCCAAATTCCTCTAAGCGCCTCATATCTACGTGAGAGGTTGTCCGAGGTTCACGCAGGGGAGTAGAACCATCACGGGCATAAATAACTATGGGGGCGCGAGTAGCCGTAGGTAGAGGTCTCACGGAAAATTTCATCCATTCTACGCCTATGACTAATCCCATCAAGGCACTAGCACCGCCAATCCCATAAGCAGTCCAAGTTGCTGCTTTGACATGTAAAGGTGGTGGATCGACGTATTGCAGTCGCACAGAAGCTGCCAGTTCTGGTGGCCCTAAAGTGAAAATATCGCCATGACGTAGTTCTAGAGAATTAACCCGCCGCTTACCACGATAAATTCCATTAGTGGAGTTTTCATCTTTAATCACAAAAGCGGGGGTACGTTGAGTCGAATCCCGTGACAGTGACAAGTGAATTTGGCTGACAACTGGGTTACGAATGACGATATCACAGGATTTTGAACTGCGACCAAGGAGATAGCGATCGCCTAATAGCGGATACACTTCGGCTTTATCCGCCCCCGAATCCTGCACCCATATCTCTGGGACTTTAGCATTAGGCTTGAGGGCTAACTTGGAAAAGTCAACCCTAGCTTGAATTGTATGCACTGCTTGAGTCAGTTGACCCAGTAAAGTTTGTGGTTTGTGAGGAGGTTGGGGGGCACTCATCGGCTATTTACATCACATTTATTGGCAAGAATCGAGCGAATGACAATCTGAATACTGATCTTCCACCATTTTACTCATAAGCCAAAGCATAAATAGGCTGTACGGAATTATGGTCGCTTCAATTTTACACCCAGATAATTTTTACTCAGAAAATGTACTCTATGCGTTTAGTTAATTTTTGTGACCGGCAAAAATTTGTGTATTTAGTCTGTCATGCTGATTTTATCTACTATTTTTTGTGAAATAATAAGGGTTATTACTTTAGCTTTTGTGCTTCTAATAACTAACTGTTAATTTATAGCAAATTTAAAGTTTACCATCTTCATTGAGCAATATCTTTTATTGTTAAAATATACATCTTCATTTAGGAAGATTTTCTCTAATATATTGTCTGATTTAATTGGCGGAATGTTCCGTTTCCGTTGAGGTTAATTTCAGAATGAAGGGAAAATCTCTGACCCTGATTGGTACAGCTTTGACCTTGGCACTAACTACCAATGTCGCTTTTGCTCAATCAAGTAAATCCCCCGTAACCGAATCCGATAGCTCATCTGCAAG
The DNA here is from genome assembly GCA_022241785.1 of Cyanocohniella sp. LLY. GTDB lineage: Bacteria > Cyanobacteriota > Cyanobacteriia > Cyanobacteriales > Nostocaceae > Cyanocohniella. The sequence goes on from JAKOMP010000075.1 coordinate 24,289, forward strand.
TTCACCAACGGAAATTAAGCTTTCACTAGAAGGGATGAAAATTCTGTGTGAGCGTTCCCCCTTAAATTCCCGTTGTTCAGGGGATGGAGTCGTTCCCGATAGTACTACAGTACCATCTTCTGATACTACCACCATCCCTACACAAGAAGGCGAAATTACACCCCAGTCTGAGACTCCTAACCAATTCGTACCTGCACAAGAAGGCGAAATTACACCCCAGTCTGAGACTCCTAACCAATTCGTCCCAGCACAAGAAGGCGAAATTACACCCCAGTCTGAGACTCCAGGCGAATTTGTCCCAGCACAAGAAGGCGAAATTACACCCCAGTCTGAGACTCCAGGCGAATTTGTTCCAGCACAAGAAGGCGGAATTACACCCCAGTCTGAGACTCCTAACCAATTCGTACCTGCACAAGAAGGCGGAATTACACCCCAGTCTGGTACTTCTAGTGATTTGACTCCCGCACAAGGAAACTTAATGCGTCCAGAGTTTAACATTATTAGCGAACCAATGCCTCAATAAAGCAAAATTTAGCTTGACACCAACTCTCATTACAGGTGGTTAAAAGCTAAAGTATCCTTCTCTGTTGAAGAGTTCAAAAACTATGAAAATTCCACGACGCTTATTGTTAAAAAAGTCGTGGAATTTCTAATTTTAGCAGGGAGCAGATGAGGCAGTGCTGTAGAAGGCAATTAACAAGAGCGATCGCCAGGGATAAAAATCGGTATAAATTATTTTTTAGCCTATTCTATTAGCGTGACTTGTCACTGGAAGGTGGTGTTTTTTGCAAGGAACCAATTAGCAAACAAACAATACCAATACTAATAAATGAGTCGGCCAGATTAAAGACAGCAAAATTGATCAATCTAAAATCGAGAAAATCAACTACATAGCCTAAAACGAACCGATCAATCCCATTACCCATAGCTCCACCTAAGATTAGACCATAGCCCAACTGATCCCAACGATTTAACTCTTGACCAAACCAGGCCAACCCTATCAAGACCAAACTCACAGCTAAAGATAGCCACTTTAACCACTCTACTTTCCCACTAAACAGACTAAAAGCGGCACCAGTGTTAGTCACATAAGTTAGGTGAAAGATATCCTGTAGTATTGGTAGTGTCTGGCCCAAGCTAAAAGTTTGTACAACCCAGTATTTTGTCACTTGGTCTAAGAAAAAACCAATGAAGGCAGCAATCCAGAAAAGACGATTTTTTAAACGCATGAAATTAGGAACTGGGGATTGGGGGCAATGGGGATAAGGGGCAATGGGGATTGGAAACTGGCAAGATGAGGGAGATGAAGGAAATGAGTCAGAAAGATTATGGTAATAGCCCAAATTCATCCCCCCTGCACTTCTGCCTCTAGCCCCTAGCCTCTAACCCCTAGAACTAATAAAACATTAAGTGTCTTAATAAATATGCTATTACAGTAACGGCGCAGACTACAGCTAGTTGCCCTGGCAGTGCGAACCAAGAGTATCTGAGGATTGCTTGCATCAAAGGCAAGTTTTCCCCGCCTGTCCACTGAAAAATATAACTGATGATTAAATAAGTAACACCACAAAGGTGGATAGTTAACAAGCCACTCACACAACTAAAGGCAAGGGTTTCTAGTCTAGGTCTAGCTTTAAAGGCAAGCAGTCCACAAATCCAAGCTCCAGGAATAAAGCCTAGCAAATAGCCAAAGTGAGAGAATCTGATATAACCGATACCACCGCCGTCGGCAAATACAGGTAGCAAGGTTAACCCCATGACTAAATAAGCGATTTGTGATAAAGCGCCAGCATTTTTCCCGCCTAAACAACCTACTAACAGCACCGCACCAACTTGACAGGTGACACCTAAAGAATAAGTCTGAATTCCTTGGTTACTCCAATTCCAAGGTAAGGTGACACCATAGGCTTCGAGGAAGGTACCACCCATTGTCAGGAGCAAGCCAATCATGGACCATAGTAATTGATTGGAAGCGGCAAACATTTATTAGGCAAAAGGAAAAAGTAACAGCAACCAGTATAGGCATTAATTTAAGGCAATGAGATTTTTCCTGGTATTCTGAGAATATTCATATTTCTGATGCCTACTTGATTGATGATGTCCTTGTTGGTTTATAAGTGTATATTTTTAGTTTTTGATCTAAGTATTTTTTGACAATCAATATTATAGATATACCCGCATATTCAAGTTATTTTTCCTAACAATTTGTGTGTGAAACTCATACACAATGTTTTGTCATTAAATGACATATTTTTCCCACTTGTTCCAGCAAATTACAGAGAAAAGTCAATTTTTGTAAATCAAAAAAATATATTGCGACTAAGTAGCCAGTATTATTTGCAACCTTGACTACTGCAAGTGAGTATAAATTTTATCTAACAACAAAAAATTCCTATATAAAAATTTATCAAAAAAATATCTACTTTTTTGACTTTGTTAACCTTTTGTTTACCTTGGACTCTATCTATTAGGGGTATTTTAGTTGTGGCCCACGTGAATTTATTCACGAAAAATTGACAGCAATGCTATCACGTCTACATGTAATGAAAAAGAGTCGCCTAGCAGCTACAGCATCGGTGTTAAATCTGACATTGAGCCTAGCGGCTTGTGGCGGACTGTGAGCCGCAGTGATTGCTGGTGGTACTACTACTACAACTGTAGACTTTGGTGCCAGTGATGTTGCCATGACCAATGAAGCAAGGTCTTTTTGATCTGAATCCGTAGTTGTTTCGCAAAGTGAACATATTTTTCATGATTCTCAATCGCAAAGTCCTTTTAGCAGTCGCCTCTCTACCCATGATGTTGGTAGCAACAGCCTGTGCGCCTAACTCGGAGCCTGGCGCTGGTGGACAAAATGTATCCGCTACTGGTGAAAGGGTCACCATTAGTGGGGCTGGGGCGACCTTCCCTGCACCTATTTTTCAACGGTGGTTTGATGCCTATAATCGCCAAGTCAACCCCAATGTCCAGGTGAGCTATCAGTCCATCGGCAGTGGTGCTGGTTTGGAGCAGTATATCAATGGCACCGTGGACTTTGGAGCCAGTGAAGCACCGATTACTGACTCTCCAGATCGGTTAAAGTCCTTCAAAGCAGCTCGCAATTACGAGCCGCTGCAAATTCCCATGACTGGGGGCTTTTTATCTTTCTCCTACAACTTGCCAGGAGTTGAAGATCAACAGCTGAGACTCTCCCGTACAACCTATTGTGGCATCGTCACCGGCAAAATTACTCGATGGAATGATCCAGCGATCGCAGCGGATAACCCTGGTTTAAATATTCCTGACTTACCCGTGACCTTTGCCCATAGATCTGATGGCAGTGGCACCACCTTTGTATTCACAAACCACATTAACACTGTCTGCCCAGACTGGCCTTCTGGCGCGGGAACTTCGGTAGACTGGCCAGTGGGAGTTGGTGGTCAAGGTAATGAAGGAGTAGCCGCCACCATTCAGCAGAATCAAGGAGCCATTGGTTATTTATCCTATGCCTATGCTGCCCTGAATGACATTGACTCAGCTTTAATTGAAAACAAAGCCGGCACCTTTATCGCCCCATCCCCAGAAACCGCAGGCAACGCTCTATTAGATGAGCCAGTACCCGATAACTTCGCTCTTCTAGTCCCCGACCCAGCAGGTAAGGATTCCTACCCTATAGTCGGTCTAGCTTGGGTGATGATCTATCGAAACTATGAAGACGATGCCAAATGGCAAGCCATGCGTAGTGTCTTTGAGTGGTCTTTAGGCCCAGAAGGCAAGAAGTTAGCAGAGGAACTTCTTTATGTCCCCATTCCTGAACCTCTAGTAGAACGGATTAGAAAAGAATTTGACACCGTGAACGCCAAGTAAGGAACCGAGATGCTTGGGAGTGTGCTTGATGATCAAGCACTCCCAAAATTGCTCCAGGATACCTGAGTTGGAACATCACCATGTAACAAAAACCTTTTATGGAGCGAAAAACGTCATGACGACGGCTGATCAATCAAGTCCATTAAATGGGCGTAGCCTGGAAAAGAAAAACAGTACAGCTAGGGTTCTCGATGTTGGGTTTTGGGGACTAACCCTGCTACTAGCCATAAGTGCCGGAGCAGTTTTACTCTGGGTAATCATACAGACAGCTCTAGAAGCCATACCAGCAATTCGAGAATTTGGTCTGGGTTTTGTCGTCGGTACAACCTGGAACCCTGTCACTAATGTCTATGGGGTACTGCCTCAAATCTATGGAACCTTAGTCACCGCCTTTATTGCCCTCATAATTGCTGTCCCCCTGGGCATCGGAGTAGCCATATTTTTAAGCGAAGGATTTGCTCCTTCGTGGGTGACAACTCCCATCTCCTTTGCTATTGAGTTAATCGTCGCTATTCCCAGTGTGGTTTTAGGGATATGGGGTATTTTCGTCCTCATTCCCGCCATCAGACCGGTTTTTGGCTTTCTTAATACATACTTCGGCTGGATTCCCATTTTTGGTGGCAGTGGCGGCTTAGGCAATAGCCTGCTGCTCGTTGGCTTGGTACTGTCAATTATGATTGTGCCTATTATTATCTCTATTACCCGTGGCACCTTACAAGTCTTACCTAAAGACCTCCGCAACGGTTCCTTAGCCTTGGGAGCAACCCGTTGGGAAACGATTCTGACAGTAATGATTCCCGCTGGCTTGTCTGGTATTGTCAGTTCCGTGATGTTAGCTCTGGGTCGGGCAATGGGGGAAACAATGGTCGCCGCCATGCTAGTTGGTAACGCTAACCGCATCAACATATCATGGCTTCAGCCTGGATCAACTATCACAGGGTTGATTGCCTCCCAGTTCGGAGAAGCCGGACGCACCCAAGTTGCGGCTCTGATGTACGCGGGTTTAGTGCTAATGATTTTGTCGCTGGTGGTGAACATTTTAGCTGAGGTAATTATTCGTCGATTCCAAAATATTGAGTAAAGTGCCAGGTTTATCTCTCAGCTTTTAATAACAGTGGATGCAAGATTAAGTTTACAAAAGATCAATTATGCATACTTCAGGTAATCAGCCTTCCTTTGCGTATGAAGGTAATGATTTAGATATCAGTTCTAAGGGCATGGCTCCCCATCGCCGCGTTATCGAACAGGTGTTGACGACTTTAACTATGGTCTTTGCGGCCATAGTAATTGTCCCACTGATATGGGTTCTGTTTAGCGTGTTTCAAAAGGGTGTTGATTCTCTGGTATTTCCAGATATTTTTACTAGGCTCCCCCCGCCTCCTGGTTTATCTGAGGGCGGTATTGGTCATGCCATTGTTGGCACTTTAATGACTCTGGGAGTTGGTACACTAATTTCAGTTCCCTTCGGTGTGATTGCTGCGGTTTACCTAGCTGAGTTTGGTCGGGGAACTAAGTTGGCTTACTTAGTGAAATTTTCCTGCAACGTACTTACTGGAGTCCCGGCTATTCTCTGTGGCTTATTTGCCTATTCCATTGTGGTTAGACCTTTAGGTTCATTTTCGGCTTTTTCTGGTGGGGTAGCCTTGGCTGTATTAATGCTACCGATTATTATCCGGTCTACGGAAGAAGCTTTGTTGCTAGTACCTAATGATTTGCGGTTGGCATCAACGGGTATTGGTGCCACCAGATTTGAAACCGTGATCCAAATTGTGTTACCAGCAGCTGTGACTTCAATTGTGACGGGTGTAGTTTTATCCGTTGCTCGTGCATCTGGGGAAGCTGCTCCGTTGCTATTCACTGCCTTTAACAATAATTTCTGGGCTGGGAATGTTTGGGAACCTGTGGCAACTCTGCCAGTGTTGATTTACTTTTTCTCGATTATTCCTTATAAGGCTTCCCAGTCTTTAGCTTGGGCCGCAGCTTTGATTTTATTATCCATTGTGCTGTTGTTTAGTATTACGGCTCGGTACTTCAGTCGGCAGAAGAAGTTCTAGCATTAGAGAAATAACATCTCTGTCTGGGCAACTCACCAAAATCTGAGTAACTGGATATCAAATACAGTTCTTGATGACAACAATCAACATTACACTCAATTATGACTACCAACATTAATACATTGAATGACACCCAAACTGTTTTACGGACAGAAAACCTCAACATTTACTACGGCAAGTTTTTAGCTGTGCAGAATGTTTGGCTGGACATCCCCAAAAATAAGGTGACAGCTTTTATTGGCCCTTCCGGCTGTGGTAAGAGTACCCTGCTGCGGTGTTATAACCGTCTGAATGATTTAATTGAGTCATTCCGGGCAGAAGGTAAAGTTTTCTTTTACGATAAAAACTTGTATGCACCTGAAATCGATCCGGTAGTAGTGCGCCGGAAAATTGGCATGGTGTTTCAAAGACCAAACCCATTTCCGAAGACAATTTATGACAATATTATTTTTGGTGCCAAAATCAATGGCTACAAAGGTAATTTAGATGAATTAGTCGAAAAGAGTTTGCGACAAGCTGCTTTGTGGGATGAAGTCAAAGATAAATTGCGCCAAAGCGGTACATCTTTGTCTGGTGGACAACAACAACGCTTGTGTATTGCGCGGGCGATCGCAGTGCAACCAGAAGTTATACTCATGGATGAACCTTGTTCGGCGCTTGACCCTGTTTCTACTATCCGGGTAGAAGAACTCATTCACGAACTCAAAGAAAAATATACCATCGTCATCGTTACCCACAATATGCAGCAAGCCGCACGGGTATCTGATTACACGGCATTTTTTAACGTGAAAGTGGCTGAAGGCGGTCGCAGTGGCTACCTAGTTGAACACGATTCCACTGAAACTATTTTCAATAATCCTCAGCAGGAAGATACCCGTAATTACGTTAGTGGTAGATTCGGTTAAATATGATAGTTGGTAAAAACTAGGGATGCGGGACATCTCTAGTTTTATTTTGTAGACTCAGAAACCCAGTAATTTTGAGATTTATCAGAAATAAACCGTGATTTTTGGTTGGTAGTACTGGGTAAACCACGACCAGAATCGCCAGCCTTGACAGCTTGCCACCAAGGAGATTTCATATTACTTGTGGGGCGAATTAAAGGCTGTTGCTTGGTTGCCATATATAGCAGGGATTCTAAAACCATACTATTGGTGCTACTGCTAAAACCAAGGGCAGTTTTACCAGTTTTTTCATAAAAGCCCTCGTAAAAACCCAGTAGAGGACGATATAAGTCGGTTGTGGCTTTGAATTATTCTTGGGCGTAATTATCGCCGGGAAGCATGGCATGATAGGCAAATGCTACTACCGTACTGACTAATCGCCCTTCTGCAAAAGGTTTACTGTCGTCACCTAAAGCTAACCAAGGTTGATTTTGACCAGTAATTGTACTGTGGACGGTGTATGGTTGCTGTTCGATTAAAGTTGTCCCCGCAGCCGTGAGAGTTTTGGTGCGACGATAACGTTCAGTTTGCGCTTGGAAGATGTTGGTAAACAGCGATCGCATTTGCGGATCTAGACCAAATTCTAAGCCATACAATAAGAAGGGATTGCTGACTGTATATTGATTCGTCTGGGAATTGCTATCTGTTCTCACACGTTGAATTGGTACTGCTACCCCTTCGACTTTAGCGGTTTTATATTCACCACCCACAGCAGCACGATTAACGTCAAACCCCCATAACTGAAAAGCCCGTGCAGCGTATTCTTCATAGCCTAAGCGGGTTTCTGGGTTCACACGGGGAAGCGATCGCCCGTGTTTATCTTTAATTACAGTTGCACTGGCAAGAGTACCATTATTCACCAGCCGCAAATATGACCAATCCAAAACAATTTGGTCAACAGCTGTGGTGTACTCTGGATGACAGGTTTTTAAGTTATGCAGTGTAGCTAAGATTCTGCCTACATCCAACGCCGACCAGCCACTACCTTCTGGTGTGGGATTACCACCGTAATCGATAGCTTGTAGGGTGCGTGTATCGTAACCCCGATGCGGTAATTCTCCCATAAATAAAGGCATTTGGGTTAAAGCCCCCAAAAGTTGCCGGGTGCGCTGATCAAATTCCTTCGCAGAAATGACATCAAGTGTGCGTGCTGCGTGTAAGGCTGCGAGATAATTACCTAATCCCCAGACAGTTGCACCTTTAACATCTTTGCGATCGCTTACTAATCCAGTATTAGATTGATAATTGGCGATAAAATATGCCCAAGCTGCTTCAGCATAACGCCGTTGTACACCTGTTAGGGGTTGAGTAATTGCGGGACAAGATGACGGTTGGGGGTTATCTACAGGGGGTATGGGTGCAACTGTTACTGCTACAGGACTTGCAGATGGTGTCACCTGGGTGGTTGTAGGGGGAGTCGCTGGAGTAGCCACCGATGGAGATGAATTAAAGTTAGCAAAAGAGACATTATTACCCCCAATTAAAGGGCGATTTCCCCTGGCTTTATAGTACAAAATCTCCATAATTAGCCCATTAGTATTACCTGTGAGGGCTTTATTTGGTTGTTGGTTTTCTTCATATATTCCCGCCTAAAAACCACCGCCATCAGGACTACGTAAATCCTTGGCGGCATCAAATAGTTTTTGGGCATAAGCATTATTAGGAAACAGATAACGCCAACCAAATGCGGCTTTAGAGCTAAAAATTCTAAACTGTGGGTAAGGCTTATTTTCTTAATAAACCAAATTCAATGCCATCTAAAATATAAGATTCACTAACTACATAATTGTGGTTCTTCGGTTACTTTTATGGTGATTATGAAAATTAAATGAATTATAAGGGCTATGATTTAAAGACAATAATGCCTACGATTTAGATTTGGCAAGTATTTAAGAGATATTAAGCATTATGTAAAAATACCAAAATTATAATTTATATTATAAAATTGTTAGTTTTCAGGTATTTACGATGAAGTTTCCTGTAG
>JAKOMP010000076.1 GCA_022241785.1 Cyanocohniella sp. LLY
GCCCTTATTTGACTGATTTGGAAGAAAAAATGTTGAGTTTAATTGAGCTTGAAAGCCAAGAATAATTTACGTATAATTTGGCTAAAATTGTGTCTTAAATTTATCATTACTCACCAATCATATCTCGCCTATGGAGGAGTAAATTAAAATTGGCACTAAACAGCTAGAACCTAGAAATATCAATCTTTTTGTCTAGATCAACTAAAACCTATTTCCTGATCTATCACTCAGATGACAACTTCGTATTATTACTCTCTGGGGAGGATAATTCGCTACTTCTTGTTTTCGCAGGAGTCAGCATCGATAATGCCGCGATCGCACCCCGTACCTGTGACGGTTCTACCTCCAGGTAGTTTTGCAATTGTTCCAGGCTGCGATGTCCACTAATTTCTTGAATAACGCGCAGTGGAATTCCCGCATTACTCATAAAGCTCAGTGCCGTGCGGCGGCAGCTGTGAGTGCTTGCGCCTTCAATCTCCACTCTTTCACAGGCTTTGCGGAAAATCAGACTGGCATATTCCGGGTGTAGGTGGCCATAACTCCATCGTCCGGGAAACAAAAAACCGTCTTGGGAGTTGGTTGGTTTGTACTGTTCTAGGAATGGTCTTAAATCTTCCAATACAGGAATTGTGCGGGTCGCTAGTTTTCCTTTCGTGTTACCTTTGCGGATGATTAGTTCTGGTCTAACTCTTCCTTTTTTGTCGTAGATATCTTTAATTTTTAAAGTGACTGCTTCATTGACTCGGCAGCCTGTGTAAAGCATCACGGCAATCAGGGTTTTGTCTCGTTGTGTGCTTAAACCCTCTGTGAACAAACTCTCAATTTCTTCTGCTGTCAAGACTTTTGCCTTGCCGTGACGATCTATTTTCACTAATCGCTACCCCTCGATATCAAGATCGTATCAGTGATCATCTCCCACAATTTTCAGGGGATAAAAATTAGTCGAATAATTAAGTAAAAATAATTACCTCCCTTGTGCGTGAGACTGTCATTTCCTCACTTGGATTTAATTGCTCTCAATCTTTTCGGCAAAGTTTGCTTAACAGTTATCTGATGCCATTTTGCCGGAGCCAGCCAGTAGTGAGAGGGGATTTTTGCCAGACCCGGAAACAGCATGAAGGCTCCCAAGAGGTAATCAATGACGTTGAAATCGGCTGTGATGCCACTAAAAGCTTTGATTTTTTCTAAAGCCAGCCAAAATTTTTCTTCGGTTTTGCGTTTAATGGCATAATATTCCTGTTGTTCTTGGGCAGAAAAAGTAGAGTTAGTTTGATGCCAGTTCCAAAGTAAACAACACTGTCCTAATGATAAACCGAGTGGTTGTAGCAAAAGGGCAGCACGGTAATATAGCCCAGAGCGACGCAACATATAAGGATGTGCCATCAACGGCAAATCAGCCACTTTTGCAGCTTGTTGAATTATATGGTGTAGTGAGCGTTCTGATAGACGTTGTTTTCGTTCGGAGGCGAATAGCCAGTCCGTGGTACGCTCGGCTTCGAGTTGTTGGAGAAAATCAATTTCAATCGCAGACAGTGGTTGCAGATTAACTACAAGTTGAGGTTGACAACGGCTAGTTTTTTGGCGATTGCGTAGCACAATTAAATTGTTGTTGCTCAAGTCGAGATCACACCAACGTAACCAACATAATTCAATTGGTTGCAAGGCTTGGCAGAACAGCAGGATGGCGAGCAAGGAATTACGGATGGGAGAGCGTGTGCTATTCATTGCAGCGATGAGGGCATCAACCTCGTGAAGGTAAAGAAACTCCCGCTCTCGGCGTTCTAAGAAAGGGACTTTAAGTGGGGGTAGTGATTTGGACATGACTTTTTGGAATTCAAAATGCAAAAAAAGGTCAGTTCTGGATTGATTTATGTTTGACTTTGCTTGAAAGTGCTATGGCATTTCCCCAGATGCCAATAGCTAAAATTCCTAAGAGCAAGGATGGTTCAGGAATAGATGCAATCGTGCGAAACTCGATTGGCGTATTGACAATCAAATTACCGTTAGCATCAAAAATTTGGTCTAACGAGTTAACACCGTTATTCAAGAAAGTCACGTTAGAAACTACCTTACCACCAGTACTTGTTGGGCAACCATTTGGGGCATTAGTGCCTACGTAGCGATTCGGTTCCCAAATAAGTGAGAGGTCACAACTGGTTGTAGCTATATTACTAATGTTAATGATTCGCTGCTGTTCTGGCTGATTGCACAACCCACCTAAAATATTACTGTCGAGAAAGCTACGAACGCTGAGATTGACTACAGAATTGCCCTCATTAAAAGAATAAAAGCTGATGCGCTGGAAAACAGTACTTTGCTGTTCTAGATAGACATTTTGTGAATTAGGAAACAAGTTGTCATCGTCTAGTCGCACACTACAGTTAGACATAGTGATGAGCGGAAGATTAGGATTAGAAGCTACCTGTTGAGCATTGTCAAAAAAACCTGTGAACCACTGGGCTACTTCCTTAACCTGTGTCGCAAGTGGTGGAGCAAAAGCAACAGCACGACTGGGAAATACTAATACAGTAAGTAAAAAGGTCAGAGAATATACCTTTAGATTAGTCATACATTAGTTGAAATAGTGTGGTATTTCACACAGTATCATCCATCCAGTCACACTCTGAATTTGGGCAGTCCCAATGTACCCCTGCCGTGTAGTCGCGCTCAAACGTAAATCCGCACTGGGGACATTTGCCAGTAAATAAAGGATGCCAGTCAAGGAACTCTAACTGTTGCTCTGGTGTCCATCGCTGTTGGGGCTGTAAAATCAACTCGCCATTGTAGTAGCTGGCCCCTTCTGGTTGCCATAGTTCTTCTACTTGGGCGTTGGGGTCTTCTCGAAAGTCTAGGCAGCTATCACCGTTTGGCCCCGTTGGGTGAACGGCACAGACAATGTAAGGACTGTGGGGATTGAGGAGGCAGCGATCACACTGGGGAATTTTCATAACATCAGCTTAACAAGAGCGCAGGCGGTCGCCTATGGTGAAATTTACCCGCGCGATCGCTTGTTTTCCTCTAAGAATATGATGGGGGTGATGGTGGAAAGCGCAGTGCCGATATCACCCTCTCGCAAACGGGTATTCGACCACAAACCCTTCTGGCTCTAGGTTCGGCAACCTTTTACTTTAAGTCATATCTGGCAAGGTTAAGGGTTACATTTTGCTAAATTTATTGGTAAAAGACATTTGTCTTCAGCTTCATTGCTACGTTCATGACTTAAATCAGAGGGTATAAACAGATATTTTTTCAAAGCGCACTTCGGAATCAGGCTTATCTCCATAGGTGGCTAGTAGCGTGATCCGAAATTGGCCAGACCATTCACCTCGTTGCTGTAGCGACTCTACTACCTTAGTGGCTTCTAACATAACTGTTGGTGCTGGATGCTTTTCACCCATGTCATGGTTACCATGATCGTGAGCCATGTGATTCCCTGAATGCCAATGCCCTCCACTATGTGTGTGAGCATCAGCTTCCATTGCAAACAACCCTATAGAAACTGCTGCTAGTGAGTTAGGATGTCTTGATAAACTTCACATTTGGGTTGACCCTGGATTAAAAGACTATGTAGATAGCAAGAAACTCAATCATTGGCTGTACAAACCAACAGTTGAAAAATGGGACAAGCTGGAAGCTTCACGTCTTAAAGTAGCTTAACAATTAGTTATGCGATTACTTCTGGTGTGCGCTTTGCGCTATCGCTCTACCTAATTCTTAGAGAAAAAGCGATCACACTTATTCAATCATCTGGAAATTGCCATGACGAAATACGTTCTACATCTTTGCTGCCACATTTAGTACACATAGCGTCAAAGGTTGAATCCATCCACTCATAACAGCAGGCACGACAATGGCAGAAAATATTATTGCGGTTGGCATCTTTTATACCTTCATGCCATTGCTGTAGTTGGTCGGGATTTTGAAACGGAAAATCATCAGACATTTTAATCACCACGAAACACCCTACTTAAACGGTTGCCCCCATCGCTCCCAATTCTCTTTATTAAATGGGGACTTCCACTTTTGAATCAGTCCCAACTCTAGCGCCTGCCGTGCGCGTCGTTCAACTGGAGCATCCCACCAAAACGTGATGTTTACTGCTATCTTCATCTCATAGCGGCAATGTAAATCCTGATAGCTTGCTATGTAATCTTTGCAGGCGTGAATCCCTTTCCACCGCCTGTTACTTCTGCAAGTTTCCCCCACATACAAAATTAAGTCAGCAGCCGAGTCAATAATGAAATACAGACAAGCATCACCGGGGCTATCAGTTGGCATCCTCCAAAATGAGAGGGATCGCACTTCCAACTGCAACGGATCAATTCGGTCTGGGTCACAGTGTACCGGGGTAAGGTCGAATAGTGCTGTCTGCTGTGGTTGCTGAGTTTCCCTAAAATGTTGCTGATACTTAAAAATCTGAGACTTCCACTGCACCAAAGCATCTTTGCTCATCACCAGTGTCTCTGTTCTACGCGCTGGTGTGGCTTTCACGTCTGGAAATAGGTTTAGCTGATTATTGGGTTCCAAGGCTATCGCTGGTACAGACTAACTAATAGATTATCCCCCAGAACTGAATTAAGTAAACCTGTTAAAATCTCTAACACTTCAAAAGCGCCTTACAACAATGCGATCGCCAACGCTTTCACTTTCCTTTTTTTCCTCTAATAATTTTAAGATATCTATTAATACAAGTCTTACTCATATTCAGGTAAGGAGCGACAATCAAGCGATGCCTACGCTTCACTCCATTGCCCCTAAATTCTTCAAATCATTAATACATTAGTCCAGAAGATAGACACATTTTTAAAAAGTTGAAGCACACTAGTAAGAGCAAATTCAACTTTTAAATCATGGTGTGGCAATGTGGCTAAAATAGTCAGTCACAAAACTACGTTTTTGCTACTGGTGCTACCCGCTAGTATAAACCTAACGAGATTAGTTCGATGTTATAGGGTTTTTGTTGGCAGGTTTAAATTCTTAGCGGCAGACTCGAATTTTAGGAATCACAACAAACCAATCTTCCAAGATATGCCCTGTTACATCATCTCTTTTGATATGGTGATAAATGTACCGCACAGTTACTTCACCATGTTGAAATTGAAACTGGTTCGGTTCGATTTTTTTATTAATCAGAGATTGTGTACCCCTGAGCGACAAACAACCAATTTCTTGATTATCATCTGTGCAAATCCTCCAACGATTGCCTATTTGGTTTATTTTTAATTGCAAGGGAGTTCCTTCACGCAAAGTCTTGATGATGTCCTGCCGATTTCTCGTTGCTGTATACCCCAAATTTACATCACTAGGAGTTAAATCAAAGTAGTGCATCAACTGAGGAAGTTGAGTTTCAGCATAGGTGGTTATTTGAGTAGTTAAACCAGATTGTTCTATAAATTGGTTTTGCTGAGTAGAGCAAATGATTAGTTCTTCTTTGGCGCGTGTCATGGCAACATAAAAAAGTCGTCGTTCCGATTCAATATCGTTATAATTAGTTTTAAATCTATCACCTAGCAGAATAATATGCTGGAACTCTAATCCTTTCGCACCATGAGCGCTAGTTACTAAAACAGAATTTTCTTCTACAAAATTTTCTCCGCTCTCATTAAATTCAAATATAGAAGTTAGAATTTCATCACTGGTGATTGGTAGAGCTAAGTCTTCATGTCCATAGCCCCGTTCTCTATCTAATTCTTTAGCTATATTTATTAATACTTTAATAGTAGGTTCTGTTAAAGAACGTCCTACACGCTCAAAAAAATCCTTAAATCTTTTTTCGACTGCTTCTTCAGGAGGCAGTACAATGCTCTAGTCTTTTTGTAAAGCATTAATTAACAAACGAGTAGAACGACTTTTAATTAAGGGTATAGTTTGACTCTTGAGGGCATAAGTTGAAATATTCTCTCGTTCTAAAAGTAATCTTATTGGGCTAAGTTGATCCCAGTTACGCGCTAAAAGAGCAATCTCATGTGGGCTAATACCTGAATTTAACCACATTTTGATTTTATCTTTTATCCATCCTGCTTGTTGCGATACATTATTAAACTTCAAAGCTACAACAGGCTTTCCTTTACTATCTTTATTTTCATGGTTGGGATGGACTTGCTCTTGTAGAGTTTGTTTACAACGTTGTTTATTATTTTTAATTAAATGATTAGCAGTTTCAATAATATTCTCTGTAGAACGGTAGTTTGTAGTTAATAATAATCTTTTTGCTTGATACTCTTGTTCAAATTGAAGAATGTATTTTGTATTAGCACCGTTAAATTCATAGATATTTTGATCATCATCCCCAATAACGCAAAGATTAATTTGTACTGAGCGTGTTTCATCTTCAGTTTGATTTAACCCAGCCATTGATTTAATCAATCTATACTGTTTTTCATTAACATCTTGATATTCATCAACAAATATATATTCCAATTTTCCTAATAATTGGATTCGCCGTGCTTGAATATCTTCATCTGTCTCTTCAAATTCTTCACCTTTTTCAATCAATTCACAAGCTTCAACTAAAAGTTGGTCAAAGTCTATTGCTTGAGATTTTGTCTGTTCACCTACTGTGCGCCCTAATAATGCTAATGCTAAACCATGAAACGTAAAAACTCTAACTCGTGATGCTTGCTGTTGAATAATTCCTTGTAGTCTTAAACGTAATTCTTTAACTGCGTTGCGATTGTAAGCTAGAACCAGAATACGAGAAGC
Organism: Cyanocohniella sp. LLY; assembly: GCA_022241785.1. Taxonomy (GTDB): domain Bacteria; phylum Cyanobacteriota; class Cyanobacteriia; order Cyanobacteriales; family Nostocaceae; genus Cyanocohniella. The sequence goes on from JAKOMP010000076.1 coordinate 6,703, forward strand.
TTCTATCCGTTTTACTTTAATTAAATAAGCAATTCGATGAACGATAGTCCTTGTCTTACCAGAACCAGGGCCAGCTATTACTGCCATTGCTGGCGCTGAAGCTGTAACAATTTCTTTCTGAGCAGGATTTAGAGGCTCTACAATACGTTTGTATTCTCCTGGTAGAATAGGTTCATTAATATCTTTTACTGAAAATTCGTACTTGGCAATAAATTCTTCTTGATCCGTCTGGAAGTAATCAATGACAAATTTTTGACGCTGTTCATCCGATTTTAATTTGCCATACTGTACCATATAATGACTACGACAAATTTGTTGTTCATAATAAGATTTAATCTCAGGATAACGGCGTTTTATTGTAGGGATTCTAGCATTTTTAATTACACGAATCTTTAATGACTGTTGGAATAAATTTAGCCCATCACTCAATCGAATAATTTCTCTTTGGTGCATCCACAGCAAGATAGCTTCTAAATCTTCGTTATTCCATTGAAGTTTAGTTGATTGAGTAATTTCATCAGAGAGTTTACCTAATTCATATTTTAAAGGTAATCTTGTACCAGTCTTGTCCTCCAATGCTTGGTATAAAGTTTCCAAGATAGTAGCTGTTAAAATTTTATGTGTTGGCAGATATTCGGCAACTTCTATATTTCGTAACCGTACTACATCACGAGACAGACGATGTAATTTCACCCATTTTTGAGCAACCCATCCTTCTAGAATATCTATGATACTGGATGCTCTAATCTTCTTACTGTTATCTACATCAAGTCGAGAAGCAAGCCCACGTAAATTTATTTGGATCTCGTCTCCATTACCCTGCATTTCATTAACTGTTTTGAGCAATTGCTCTTCCAATGCGCGGACACGTTCATGCTTCTTACGGGCATCTCCTTTTACCCCTTTGGTAATCACCAATGTAATTGGTATCTCAAACGAACAAACCTCAGCCCTTTGTAGTTCTCGGATTCTAGCGGTTAGGTCATGTAAACTAATTCCAGCTTCATCACTGAGACGATCTAATGGAAAAGGGTCATCATGGTTGTTGCAGTAAGATGTTGCAACGTGCATTGCTTGAATCAGCCTCTCAAAATTCTCAAACTCAAACCTTGATAAATTCTTAAGGAGGCTGTATTGCTCAAACTGCTCTATTGATTCAGCAAAAGTATCATGCCTGAGTTCAAACTGTATAAAACTGGAAAAATTCTCTGCCCTTTCTAATAAACCAAAGTTCTCTAAATAATGCAAACCAACTTTTATTTTAGTTGCTTGCTGTTCTGACTCTTGCCCAAATTCTTCATCAAAGTCACCCTCTTGAAAAATTTCATTGGTTGTCACCCAAAACCACTCATCTTTAGCATTACCGAAGGTGCGATTGCGGATTTTTCTGGTAGAAATAAAAACATTCTTTAAATCCTGTTCACTGAGTTGATTCAAGCTTTGTAAATAAAAAACCGTATCTGCATCCTTTGGGTCAAATAACAATGTACAAACTGCTGGCTCTCCATCTCTCCCTGCCCGTCCAGCTTCTTGAATATATCCCTCCAAATTGGCACTCATGCAATGGTGAATCACCGCTCGTACATCCTTACGGTTGATGCCCATCCCAAAAGCACAAGTTGCCGTGACTACGTTTAATTTACCCGACTTAAATTCCTGAAGAACTTGCTGTTTCTGTTCTTTGGTGAGTTTACCGTGATAATACTTAGCTTCAATCTGGCTTTGTGTAAGAAGTTGAGCTAGTTTTTCGGCATTCTTGCGCGTAGTTGTATAAATTAATGTACTACCACCAAGTTTAATAAATTCTTGTACTTGATTTAGTAAAATTTGCTCTTTATTTCCTGCTACCGGAATAACTTCAAACTTAAGATTATCTCTGGTAGTTGCCCCGTCAATTGTCCGTTTAATATTTAGTTGGTGTTGAGCAAATAGATCCTTAATATCCTCTACTACTGCAACTGTCGCTGTTGCCGTCATTAAGGCTAACAATGGCATTGGCAGCTGACGCTGTTGATATAGTTCTCGAATAAATTTGGGGATATAACGGTAATCTGGTCGAAAATCATGTCCCCACTGACTCACACAATGAGCTTCATCTATTACCCACATTACAGGAGGGCGCTGTTCCAACAATGCCCTAATGCTCATGGAGCGTAATTGTTCAGGACTAATATATAGTAAACCTTTAAAACCAAACCGTAATTCTTCTAATCGCTGACGACGTTCTGCTGCTGAGAGATTTCCATTGATAAAAGTGGAAAAGAAAAACCCACCTTGTTCTAAGTCTGCCACCTGATCTGCCATTAATGCTTGGAGCGGTGAAATTACAACAGTCAGACCTTTTTGCCTTTCATGGTACATATATGCTGGCAGTTGGTAGCATAATGATTTACCACCACCTGTTGGCATAAGAACAAGGGGGCATTCATTGTTAATAATTGCTTTTACGGCTTCTTCCTGCAAAGCACGAAAACTAGGAATATCAAAATATTCTAAGTAGTAGTTGATAGCAACTTCATCTGTACTTAACGGACGTAAATCTTCCAGTACAGTTTGGAAAGAATTTAAGTGTCTGAGCCACTCACAGAAAGCCTGCTTTGATTCACCCAGGTTGCATTCATAATTCCAAGCCAATAATCCTGCTACACACAACCTTGTATCAAAATTATAATTTTGCGGACTAGACCATATCCGCTGCAAATAAGATTGGTTCATCCCTTTGAGCATGATTTCTGGTAAATTCTCTATGGCAGGCTGTTCAACTTTTCTGTCTAAAATTTGGTAGAAAAGTTGCTGATATGATAAGTCTGCATTTTCATCACCACAAGTTAATAACCAAATATAAACTTGTTGTATTTCAACAGGTTTCTTTTGAAATTCTTCTAGCTGTTGGTTAAGTAATAATCGAGTTGCCTGTGCATCTTCTAACGGATTATTACTAGAATATTCACTTTGCTTATAATCTTTATTTAGCTTATGAGACTGTTGTAAAGGAAATAATAGTATTGATATTTCTAACGTATCTATTATATACCAGGAAGACAATTTAGGTTCTTGCTGAATAAGATAAGGATAATCAAATCGCCGAAAGTTATGACCGCAAACAGATAAACCGCTATTTTTCAAGGTAATTAATTCTTCATAAGCTTGATTTAAATTTTCTTGAAAAAAATCATTAGTTAATTTAGGTGATACCAATCCTAAACGATATATATTATTGTGCTTATTAATTTCTAAATCTATATAGGCATAAAATGTATTAATTAATGATAAGTCCTGCATGAGAGTCCCTGATTCAAATATGCTGTTTTAGACTGCTGGCTGATAATGAAACCTGATCATCTATGGAAAGATAAACACGAAATTTTTCAGCACATAGTCTTGTCTTCAGTTTTCCCGTAGCAGCAATTGCTCTAACAGGTTGCGGAAAATCATTAGATGTATAAGGAAATTAGACAGTTACTTAATCTCACTTTCACAATGCCAATCTGCTCGGTTAAGACGATAAACAAAGCACTCATCGTCACCGAACCGCCGATCCTCAATGAATTTGAAACCAAGGCGTTCATAGAAGCGGTGGACGCGGGTATTACTGGCTAGCGGATCAACAAGTACAGCTGTTACAAGCGGATCACCAAAGCATCTAGCAAGTGCAAGCCGCATCATTTGTGTTCCATAGCCTTTACCTAAATCAACCTCTTCCCCAATCCAGATATCAATAGCACGAAGATTCGCCCCAACATCACCCCAGTAATGGCTATCCTCGCGTGCCGGATCGATAATCTGGATAAATCCAAGAGGACGACCATCAATTTCGGCAATCAATTGTTCTCTCCAGTCGGGAAAACGAGCAAGTTCTACCTCCCAGCCCCAGTCATCATTAGGATCTGAAGCAATCACATGAGGCTGCTCATCCCAATATCGCAACAAATTCAAATCGGCTAAAGTAGCGGGGCGTAGGTTAATCACAAGTTGTTTGCACGTCGAAACTTGTCTGAGCTTAAATCATCGTACAGCGTTGATCAGCTTGGCGATCGCCTACAAATTTCTGCCAAAAGATAGATATTAGCTGCTTGACCTTCAATCAGTTTAATTTGACAATACCTGTGTTTGAACTTACAGAAAAACCTTTATCTTTTGAAAAATCCATGAGTAAAGTTTATTTAATCACCGGAACGTCAACCGGATTCGGTCGCTCTTTAGCAGAAGCGGTTTTAGAGCGTGGTGACAAAGTTGTGTTGACAGCACGAAAACCCGAACAAGTGGCTCAATTAGCACAAGCACACTCCAACAATGCAATCGCCGTCCGCCTGGATGTAACCAACGCCCAAGATAGACTTGCAGCTGTTCAAGCCGCCATTGAACACTTTGGGCGCATTGATGTTTTAGTCAACAATGCAGGGCAAGGTTCTCTTGGAGCTTTGGAAGGATTTTCATCCGAACAGATCCGAAAACAGTTTGAAGTTAACTGCTTTGGTGTCATCGACATGACTCGCTCAGTCTTACCAGTAATGCGTAGCCAAAAATCTGGTCATATTGTCAACATTACTTCCATCGGCGGCTTGGCTGCAATTGGCGGATTTGCTCTCTACTGCGCGACGAAATTTGCTGTTGAAGGTTTTTCTGAAGGTTTGCGTGATGAAGTTAGACCACTAGGTATTCATGTAACAATTGTCGAGCCTGGCGCATTTCGCACCAACTTTGCTGGAGATGCAAATATGCAGCCGTCAACCGAAATTGATGATTACAAAGCAGTAATTGAGCCGATTCAACAATATCTTTACGGTAATAACGGAAAACAACCAGGCGATCCAAAAAAGGCAGCACTAGCAATGATTCAAGCTATTGAATCTCAGAATCCACCATTGAGATTGATGCTCGGAGCGGACGCTTACGGGCTGTGGGAACAAAAGCGGACAGCCGAACGGCAGGAATTTGAACAATGGAAGGAAATTGGAATTGATACTGCTTACGAGGACGCAGTAGTTGCACCAATCGGTGGGTAACGCCAATTTTTATATTGAGGTACGGCTCATGACTAATTTGCACCATTCACCTACTGATATCTGGCTTCCTTTACCCGTTGCTGCATGGCAGGATACTTATGAAACGCTGCATCTGTGGACTCAGATTGTTGGCAAAATTCGTTTAGCATTAGCTCCTAAAATCAATCATTGGTGGCACTCAACTTTGTATGTCACACCTCATGGACTCACAACCTCGACAATTCCCTACGGCACTCGTAATTTTCAAATCACCTTTAATTTTTTGCTTCATCAACTGCTAATCGAGACTAGCGATGGCATGACACAAATCATCGAACTGACTCCTCGCTCTGTGTCTAACTTCTATCAAGCGGTAATTAATGCTTTAAAAGAAATCTCCATCGACGTGCGGATTTGGACAATGCCACAGGAAATTGCTGCTCCCATTCCCTTTGAACAAGATGAGAAACATACTGCCTACGACAAAGAATATGCTCAACGGTTTTGGCAAATTTTGGTTCAAGCCGAGCGCATCTTGAGCCGATTTCGCTCTGGTTATGCCGGAAATGAGGCTAGCGCCAACAAATCTATATTGATGATTTTGCCTTACCAGAATATACAGATATTAGACGCTCCCTAACCAAGTAATCAATCTGGTAGATCAGCGCTCCGGTGATTAACCATAAAATTCCAAAGACCACTATTATCTGCTGTTGAAATTGTGTGTATGCTTCAAGAGGTTTCCTATAACTCAAATCAAATATAGGCAAAATAAACGTGCAGAGCAAAGCAGCCACCAACGTAGACAATATAATCACAAGCCAACTATATAACCCTTCCCACCAACTCATTAATTTTGGAACTAATCCTTTGACTTCTCCTACTTCTGGTGCTTGAATGTCAGCAATAAAACGACCAAGTAGTAAATGTAAGTAGTGATGGGTAAAAGAAATAACTGCGATTGGTGAAAGAAGGGCTACTATTAAAAATATAGCCAGTAACTCTGGACTGCTGGTAAATTTAGCGAAATTATATCCAAATCTAACTAAATTTTCGCCTATAAATATAATTACTCGTAAGAATAGCATGAGAACAAATGATTTTATCCAGCAACTAGGGTAGGGCAATAAAATAGGCCACCGAGACTTTTGAAACTTAACATCCAATATATTTTGTTTTTTCATATTTTTAATAAAAATGTATTTTAAAAAGTCATCTATTACTAAAAGGCTAAACCACCTTATTTAATAAATAATTCCTTATTTGTTTACTAGTTAGGGTAAACACGACTTTTATCCATTATTTTCATCTAAAGATGATATTCTTAAATCAATTATAAATATATCGGAATTTAATGATAATTGAGTAATTACAGATATACTCCAAAATTTAAGAATATGGACAAGAAACAGCTTTTGAAATTTGTTATCCAAAAAGCTTACTAACAAGGGCGATGGCGTTCTGCCCACCGTAGGCGATCGCTACGGTTCTGTTATGAAATTAAACATCATTCGATATCTATATCTAGAGAAAAAGCTTCCTCAATACTTTACACAAATTCGCCTGTTTCAAAGCGTTCCTTAAAAGCACCTCGCTTTGTTTCATTTTCGGCTGAAATATTTTGCACGCTCACCATCTTACCTGTCTCAAAACTGAAATCCAAAAGCGTTTCAAAAGCACTTCCCTTTTGATAGCCCATGTGAACATATAAATCTTGAATAAAGTCCCTACCCAATCTAATTGTTCCGGTGAAAGGTGTTAGTAGTTTTAAACCCTGATAGGTTGGATAACCATGTCTGTCCCCAGCAGGTATTTGTGGCATGATGCCCTGTATTGGCTTATGACCTCCTTCGACTTGACCAATTACCATTTTGGTAAGGAACAAGCCTTCATCTGTGATTTCATAAGTCGAGTAAAAACCACGATAGCAAGCCGTATGAAGCATTGGAGGCTGCATCCCATAGTCTTGAGGAGTTACCAAGCCTTCTCCATTTAGACCCACTAATTCGTATTTCTGACCTTTATATAAAAATGTATCTGGGATTTGGGAAGTCATAACAATTAAAAATATGGGTAATTATCAAGTTTCTCTGAATGTAATTAGCCGTTAAAATCATGCATACGCTGCCATTCCTGCTGAGTAATTTTGTAATTGGTAGCATTCGGCTGACGAATTACAATCAGATTGTTCAGTACAGGGTCTTGTTTTAAGTTTTCCCGCAGTAATGGCTTTTCTAACAGCTTGCTGGTAAAACGAATTTTGGCACAAGGTTTAACACCAACACGGCTGGTATCAATCCAGTAGCCAATGTCAGGCGGGTTAGTGATAATCTTGGGTGACTCGATAATCTCGGCGGTCGCATATATCCCCGCCTTATCCCCAGATTTCCAAACCAGCACCCCATCACCAGGAGCCATGTCTTTGGCGTAGCGCGTTGTCAGCCAGGGCATCTGCTCGAAGTCGCGGATGCCGTCTATGATGCGGTAATACTTGGGGTTTCCTTGAAATAGCCAGTAACTCATTGTTTGGTAGAATTCCTCTAAGAATTAGGGAGCGATCGCTAATTTCTCGTCTAAGAATCAGGCTTGAACCACTGATAGCAAATCAACTTGATGTCTTTTTGCTGGATAATCTCTATTGGTCTTATGTCTTGATGATCTTCAAGTTCCTCATATTGGTCACTGTCTACAAAGTATTCATCTAACTCGGAAATGAGTAAGTTAACATTTTTGTGAGTTTTGAACGTTTCCCAAATCGCCTTAATATCTCGTTCATAACTGCGAGAGTTAACTGTAGTGATTACCTTTAATACCCGTTCTTTGGTTTCTTCATCAATTGGTTCACTTTGAAATAAGTCAGGCTGGGTGAGGGCATGATGAATGTTTTGCAGAAGCTTTGTCATTTGCGGTTTAATGCCTTTAGCTGTCTGCTGTTGTTGAAAAGAGTTAAACAGATTACCTATGGCTCTTTCTAAAACAGGAAAAATGCGGTTATCAAACTGGACTGGTGGTAATTCTTCGGGTTTGGGAAAATCTGAGGATTGGCATTTAAGCCAATTAAAAATGGTGCGTTTATCGCTAATCAGTCTAGTGGGGTCTAGGGAGATAGCATTATCAATGCGCGGGTAAAAGTGCCAAAAGTGCTTATCTTGTACCCGAAAAGCAAAGAATATGCCCCCATGAGGAACATTGGGGTGGGGTATGTGTTTGTTCCAGGTGCTATGAATCCCAAAGGGTATATCGTCAATTAATTCTTTACTTGCTTGTTGTAAAAACTCTAGTAACGGTAATCTCATCTCATCTAGGGATACCAAATCAGATGCCTGTTCTAGTTCCTCTAAAATGGCTTGTTTTTCTGCATCGGTGTCAGCCATCTTGAGTTTGTACAGTTCGTCTAATGATTTACCAGAAATAGTTTCACCTAGTACGCTACCGTCTAACCCTACCTCACGATCAATGGTGGCGATGCGCTCTTGTAATCTTCTAACTAGCCCTAATAACTTCTCTAGTCCCTGTTCTGGAAAGCAGTTATAAATAAATAACTCATCATAATCTGTTCCCAGCCGGTCAATCCGTCCTGCCCTTTGAATCATGCGTACTGGGTTCCAATGCAGGTCATAATTAACTAACACCCCAGCATCTTGCAGGTTTTGACCTTCTGATAGTACATCTGTACAAATAAGAATATCAATTGGGTTTTGTTGCAGTAGAGTTAATTCCTCATCACTATCGGTTTGGACATTAGCTTTGGGTGCAAATCGTTTAACTTTCTCTTCCCGTTGTTTACCGGGAGTTGCACCAGTTATTAACTCAATCACAGGTGCTTGAGCGTTGGCTTGCATTTCGGCTAACCAAGCTGTATCTGTTATTAGCTGTCTATGTAAATACTCAGCCGTATCTTTAAAGTAACTAAATACTAAAATCTTTTTACCTTGCAGTTGAGTTTTGAGTAACTGTTTGAAGGCTGCTAACTTGCGGTCATAGTCTGTGTTAGCTGTGGTTGAAGATTCAATTTGCTCTAAAGTAATAATAATATTATTTAAAATTCTCAAGTCAGCTTGAATCTGCTGTTGAAGTTGATTTAAGTCATAGTCTTTAGATTCAACTTCACCTAATGATTCAATAATGACATTAACTGAGTTACCTTCTTCTTCATCTGTTTCAGCAGCTAATACTAACTTGCGAAAGTTTTTACTATCTAATAGTTTTCCTTGCTGAGTGAGAATTTCATAAAAATTAGTCTGAAAGTCTCTCTGGTTGCGAATACTATTTTTAAAAGCCAATAGTGAACTTTCAAATCGTTTAAAATAAAGGGCTTTTTGGAGGGCAACTAGGGCATCATTGCGCTTAACTTCATTTTCTTCCCCTTTATCCTTGCGCTTTTTAAAAGCCTTAATGTTATAAGCAGGTAGGTTAAGCTTGTCAATCTGAGTCGCTATCCCCGTATACAGCCCAGCAAAGCTATCCTCAAAGTTATAGGTGAACTGTTCTAACTGGCGTTTAGGAAAGTGAATCAATTTACCATTAATGCGAATTTCTTCACCCGCTTGTTGCCTTCTAATCACGTCCTGGCGGCTGCGTCTCACCATTGTTTGCATGAGTAGCTCTGTAATTTCTACCCCACCTTTAGCTAAACCTTTAAAATAAGTCTTGAGGTTAGAAATACCCCATTCTCTGTAATAGGTTTCACCACCACGAGTAATTAATAAAATTTGATGATAAAGGTCAAATATGCTGTTATTAATAGGGGTAGCGGTTAGTAACACCACCCGTTTATTGCGCTTACCACTGCTAACTAGCTTTAATAAATTACGGTAGCGATTGGTGGCACTGTTGCGAAAGTTATGAGACTCATCTACCACCACAATGTCATAACGGGCGTAATCCTGAATATTAAAGCTTTGACGGCTGATTTCTTCATGGGAAACTACATCAGCTTTAATGCCAAATTCATCTAATTTTTTATCCCACACCAATTTTTTAAGTTGAGCCGGACAAATAACCAAAGCACGGGGGACAAATCTTGGTTTCCTTAGTTTAATTAGGTAATAGTCCAGCAGCCGCAACCCTATAAAGGTTTTGCCTAAACCAACAGCGTCAGCAATAACACAGCCATCATGTCTTTCAATGAGTCTGACTGCTCTTTCAAATCCCTCTTGTTGAAAACTGGCCAGTTCTAATGAAGTGCGATCACTCTCGCCAATGATGGTATCTTCCTTAAATAGTTCGTATAGGGCTTTGAGGAATATTTGGTAGGGGGTGTAAGCTTTACTGCCAAATTTGGAGGCGTTGAGGGCATCAATTAACTTGGTTTTGTAATCAACATCAACACTAGGGTCATTCCAAAATCCTGCAAACCAGTTATTGCGTAAATCTTGGGCGATCGCTCTTTGCTTATTGAGTACGTTAAGTTCGCGGTTAAATTCAATCCCCGCCGGGGTGAAGTTACTGGAGCCAACAATACTATAGTCATCAAATATATAAGCTTTGGCGTGTAAAAATTCGCCGTTAGTTGCCCCGTACAATCTGACCATGATATGGTCTTGTTGCAGATATGCAATGATTCGGTCAATCTGTTGTTTATAGTCTGCTTTAAGATCCTGCTGCTCTAGTTCTTTTTGGATGTCACGGCGGAAGTAGCGGATTAAGTCAATGCGATCGCTTTCTGCTGGTCTAATAGTAGGGTCACGTCCAATGAGTAAGCGGAGGCTGGTTAGGCGGTTCATGGCAGCTTCTAGACGTACCCATGCTTCGATGCGGAAAAATCCGGTGGCGATGTCGAGGATAATTTGCTTTTCGTCCTCGATTAAGGTTTTGAGGATGGTTTGGAGTTTGTGGCGGGAGTTGTCTATGTAATCTGGGAGGGGCATTATTAATTTTTGTTATTACTTTCAGTATCAGTAAATGAAGATGGTGCTGGTTTCAAGTCAAAGGTTTCATTAAAAATCTCTTGATATGCTTTGAGAAATTGTTCTGTTTTTCTAAACTCTTTAAAAACTGGCCACTCTTGATAATGAATTGCTGAAACTTTTTCAGGGTTATTTCCAATTGCTTTCATTAGTTTATAGGCTTCGTCATACTCATCTAGTAAAACAAATTTTGCTAATTTAAACTCATCACAACAAGCACTCCAGTCTTGTTGTAATAGAAGGCTGCGGTATTCCTTGGTATCTCCGCTCCATTTAAGGCATTGTGCTTTATTTAACAGTAGTAACAAATTTACCTGCTGAGAAGACTTTTTTATAATAGGTTCACTTCTTGCAAAGTCTAACAGTATATTTGACAGTTTATATTCTTCATCAAGAATAAGCTGAACACATAAATTGTTTAACGTCATATCTGCAATTTGTCGCTCTTCAGGCTTTATCTTTCGCCATATAGTATGAGCTAATTTCACTCCTACTTCAAAAAAGCAATAATAAGCTTTATCGAAGTATTCTTCACTAACGTCTAATTGATCGCCAATTTTACAATTAGATAAAGAAATTGCATTTTCTGTACACACATTTATATATTGATTTGAAATAATGCCATCACAATGAACAAACAAATTCCTCCTTTCCGTAATTTCAATAAAGTTTTTCCATAGAGATTATTAGCAATAATGTCTCGCTTCCATTGGCTAATAGTGAGACTACCCCGATCTACAGTCATGCCCTCCCGTCGAGCGATCGCTTGTTTGACTGACAAAATTACCTGCATCATTCCCATTGGGAAAGCGCCAGAACCCACAGCCGGGTCACAGATTTTTACAGAATCTAGAGCTTGCTTTAATTTCTTCGCCTGTTCCTTAGTCAACAGTTGATTAATATCCTGTCCAGGTAGTTCAGAGTCATATTCTGTAAGTTTTTTGACTGCTTCCAAGTCCATACCTGTTTGGTCAGCTAGGTATCGACTTAGAGATTCCACGCACATGAATTGGACTATTCCGCGTGGAGTGTAGAAAGTACCGCTTTGCCCCCGTTCCTCAGATGCCAACATATTCTCGAATACTTTACCTAGCATCTCAGGGTCAACAGCTACATCTTCATCACCCTGGACGTTTTCGGAGACGGTGAAGTTATAGCTATTAAAGAACCTAAGAATACCTTTGTCGCCACTGGGATCAAAAAGGGAGTTAGGTAATTCGATTTGAGGGGGTGTTTCCACGCCAGCCGCATCAATCACGCCTGAACCATAATCCCGGTCAAACAGTCCACCATTGAGATAAGGAATTTTACCCCAAGGGGAATCCATATTTTGGCGCTGTTTGTTGAGCATTTCAAAAAACAACGGCTCTAGCACCTGATTATAGAAATCTGTATCTTCTATATCAGAGCGTAGTTTGTTGTATTGAGTCTTCAGAAAATTGCGATCGCCTGCCAAAAACTCCTTTTTCTGCAAGAAATAGAGGAACATAACTCGCCCCAGGAGTCGTTGAGAAAACTGGTGTAGGCGATTGGGGTCATTAAAGTAAGAATGCTGGTTGTTGGCTTTAATAACCCGTTGCAGTTCCTCAAAGATTTCTCGATAACCTCGATAGAACTCCTTAGTGAGTTTTTCTACATCAAAGGCTTCACACTGAACTTTATACAGTTCTTGGGGAGAAAGATTACGAGCAGCGATCGCATCTAGACGGTCACGGTCATAGTTGGTGGGATTTGCCCTATCAATCAGCAGTTTGCGGATGCTAACTTTTAAATTCAAATCAGCATCAAAGCTTTTGCGAGGATTGACCAACATCAACTGGTCATAGTTTTTTGTCCCCAGCAGTAGATAATTAGAGGGTCGTCTACAAAGACTTTGAGCAAGCGATCTCATCCGGTTACTGGCAATACTAGGAGAATGCCATTCGTTTTCTTGAAGTTGAAACAGTAATACTTGCAGCGACTCACTGCCAGACTGATGATCGGCAATCATGTATGCGTTCCAAATTGCTTCCGCACTCCGAGCAGGTAGTTCCAAGTCATCAATAGCTAACTGTTGAGCAGAAGCGTTGTAGCCAATTTTTTGAAATAAAGATGCTACGTTTTCTGGATTATCTATGTGCCTGACATCATCTAATTGAAGTAGTCGCCCCTTCATTTCACTATTTCCCTTACCTTAAAAGTTAAATCCTTGCTGTGCTGTGTATCGACCGCAATTAATCTTGAATTGGCACCTTAAATCTGCGATGGGCAGAACCCATCGCTCATACCAAAACTGAGCAAACAACTAATTCGGCAAATACTTAGTCAACAAATCCTGAGCTTCGTCGCCCATTTTTTCTAACATTCCCTCAATTTTTTCCATTGCCAGTGGTGACGGTTGAGAGCGTCCATTTTCCCAACGATTAATCGTGGTATATGTTACGCCGAGAGTTGGTGCAAACTGTTCTTGCGTTAGCCCAGCCAAAAGCCGCAAATCACGAATTATCTGCCCTACCTCTGGCTGTTTGATAGCCAAGGGTTTTTTATACATTTAGCTTCAAAACTTAACCCACTAGCTTAAGTAGCAGGCGCTATATTATTTGTCACATTTTAGTCATGCTGAAGCGGGGCTGACCTCAGTGTATATCCGTAAAGATGAAAAATATGTAAAATTCTTTGCTTGGAGTAGGAATATGTTTTAAGCGAGGACGAGTAGATATACTTATTTGTTTTTTCCCCACACCCCAACATTTGATAATTTCGCTAAATTCTCGGCATTCTTAAAAGCTAATTGATTGGGGCATTCTAAACCTAATTTGCTAATCTTAGCCAAACCACTTTTGAGCAGTTCTTCCTGGAAACTGATTTCAATTTCACTTGAACCATCAGCCATTACTTCCGCGCTTATATATCCATCAGGATCTTGTTTCACAGGAATAATCATCACCTGATTATCAGCTGCCGCTACTAGCGATCGCAGTTTTTTTGTAGCTTCAACACTTACTTCCCGCGCATTGATTCCACACAGTCGAACTTGTATTTGGTTGCCGTTAGTTTGCCGAACCAACATTGTGTCACCACCTGTCACTTTTAAAACCGTCCACTGTTGCGTAAGTGCGACAGTTTGATTTTTCAGAAAAATTAATAGGCTGACAATTACAACTCCTATGATTGCTGTTACTCCTGCGATCGCTCCTACAATAGTTGCGATTTTTCCTGATGTGTTCATTTGTTGTTCATCTAACGGCTCTCTCAGATATGCCTTGGAATTATCAATTGGGTTAGTTATTACTTCTTGCTCTACAACATTTGTTAATTCTAAAACTTCTGCTAACTCTTCTGTAATAGGAGCTTTAATCTGATTAAATAATATCTCTCGCCTATTTTGAATATTTAAAGCATCACAAATTTGCTCAATATTCCAGTGCCTTATCCCTTCTTTATAACCGTTGCAACGCTGTTTAATAGTGGCTGAAGTATCAATTAACTTCACTTTGGGATTATTTTCAGCCCATTTTACAGCTGCCCCCATAGAATTGTCATAGAAATTAGAAGCCCAAAATCCATCTTCTATCCACACAATACGATGCTGCCAATCCCGGCTGTACCACCTGGCCGCTAAATATTTGTCGCTACCATGTCCGATTAATTCTAAAGCTGTGTGTTGTTCGTCTGCATCTAATGGGTAAGCAGAAGGCCACCTGTTAGTTTTTGCCCACTTATTCCATGCTTGTGATTGGCATCCCCACGACGAAATCCAAACAGGTTGAATCCAGTCACAGCTATCTATTACTTGTAAAAATTCTTTAGCTCCTGGAACTGGGTAAACTGTAGAGCTATCTTGAGGGAATTTTTCTCCTGGGGTTTCTGTATCTTCTACATCGATAACGCCGTTAATATCCAGAAAAAGCAGAATGGGTTCATTCATGGGTTTAAGAGTGTTTCGCAGTATTCTAAGCTGTGAAGTTAATGTACCCAAATTGAACGCACCACCACCTAACCCTTCGGCTTTAGTTGGGGATTCATTCGCCAAGAAGGATTTAGCAGTACTGCTGAAAGAAGCTCCCTTAGGGGAATGGGATTCTTATTGGGAGAGGTTAGCTGTTCCAATACTGAATGCCCTTGCATTCTCTCATGAGCGTAAATACAGCGGTTCCCGCTATTATGCAATACAGTTTTTCTCCCGGACCCTCTCCCAGCAAAGCTTTCAGTTTTGAGGATGTACCTCATAGCTGCTGGAAGTGCTGTATGTTCATCGGGATCTCAAGCCGAGCAATATTTTAATTAATAACGATGGCAGGTAAAAACAGTTAGCTAAACGAAATTGATTATAAAAATTTTTCATAATCTTTTACTGTTTTGAAAATATACTTGACAATTATCAAATAGCATGATGAATTAAATGATGCCAATGCAATACAGCATCCTTGTACTGTGTGTAAGAAGCCTTTTAAAAAGTAAAGTTACGACGATAACCGTAATCGTGATCAACTGGAGGTGTCTGAGTGAGTGATGGATGGATGGGAGTGATAAGGTGGCAACTCCCCAAATGCGTTATTGCTGATTATCGCTGACTTGCAGGATGTTTTTCGCTTGCGAGTAATCCACCAACTCATAGTAACAGCAATTGCTGTACCACCAAGGGCATTAGGATCAGGAACAGGTTGCCTAATTAACTGAATGTTGTTGCTTGCAATAGAATCAGAATCATCAAAAGTATCCCAAAAAAAATCTACTCGAAAAATATTTTGCTCTAAAGGGAGTTGGGTTGGTAGCGCTCCAGATGTTAAAAGTTCTTGATTATTTCCTGAAACGATTAACTGAACAAATGATTCAGATGATCCAGCAGTAAAGAACAATCTATCCGGCTCAGATTGAGAATTTAAACATTGAGTTCCTACCCGTGCTAAACAGAATTGATAATCATTCCACACTTGAATGTCACCACTTGGAAATGTCCTAGTAACTACACCTGTTGAAAAAGTTAAGTCGGAAATAGCATTTCGGTAGAAAAGCCGTTCCCCCTGATCTCCCACACCGCGAATGTCAATTGGAGTTGTTTGAGTGTTAAAGGTAACACTGCCATTCAAAAAATTCCCTGAGTTAATAGAAGATACAGTCCCTGCAAAGTTAAAAGTTATTTGGGCAGCTTGAGTGCAGGTTACATCCATTCCCAGGGTAATCAACGTTAATCCACTAATAGCTAATAAATTTTTAATTGTAGGTAAAAGAGCCATACCATCTTGTGATTTAAGAATTTTGTTTGATTCATTGTTTGATTCAATAATATAACAGGGTAAGCTCATCTAATTTGGTATAGAGAAAAATACAGAAAACCTGCTTACAAAACTTAGCAATCCAGGCATTACAATTAGTTTGTAGCATCTGCTCACAGTCCTCAGGTAGATAGTCGTAAGATTTTAGATGCTTTAGCCCAACTGTCAGTTCTCCATTCCAGATTCTCACGGTGCAACTGTAATCATGGTTTACTGGACAGTATGCAGAAAAATTCTAGATATCTTTCTCGCTTTTAAAATGGAAATCCGATTTCTAAACTCTCAAGATGTCGTTGTTTACCGTGAACTGCGTCTCCAAGCATTAAGAGAATCACCGACGGCTTTTGGTTCTAGTTATGAGCAGGAATCCTGTTTTTCTTTGACCGACTTTGCTGCCAGACTTCGCCCTCACAATGATTCCACCAACGGCATTTTCGGTGCTTTCGACGACAGAAACAAACTTATTGGTATGCTCGGCTTCTCACGCGAGAGTCGTTTGAAGCGCGTTCACATTGGTTCTCTCTGGAGTATGTATGTTTTGCCTGAGTTTCGCAGACGAGGCGTTGGAACCGCGCTTCTCGATAAGGCATTATCCCATGCCAAACACCTGGATGGTTTGCGACAGATCCTCATAACGGTCACTACAAATAATTTAGCAGCCTGCTCTCTCTACAAATCACGTGGTTTTGAGCGTTTTGGTTTAGAGCGTGATGCTTTATTTATTGATGGTACATATTTCGATGAAGAACATCTGGCATTACACCTCAGCCATGATGCCTAACTTTGCCTGCTACACAGGGACTATAGAAAAATCTAGAGCGGCAAAACTAACTTGAGAGGTGAAACGAAAGGCTTAATTGCGTTTGCGCGAAAGAAAATCAAAAACGATTTTTCTAGGTTTCTAAAATATCTCTAGCAAGTTTTACCACGCTAGAGAAAAATAGCAATAGTTTTTAAAGCGTTATCTCATTACTATATTCAGATTCCAGAACCTTCAGCACTTTTTCCTCCACCCCAGTCAAATAAGCCCGATTGAGTTTCCCTAGCGATTCCAAAAACTTCTGCACCGATTCTTCCAATGCAGGGGAATATACCCGTGAAATGCGATCGCACACCTCCCGCATCTGCTCACAGTCCTGCGGCAAGTATTCATAAGACTTTAGGTGCTTCAGCCCAACCGCCAATTCTCCATTCCAAATTTTCACGGTGCAACTGTAATCGTGGACTCCCGTGACTATGCACCAGCAACCGCCTTTGCCACGTAGGTCAGGGTTGTCTTTGGCTAAAATTTGGCAGATTTCACCTATTTGGTAGGTATTGGGTACTTTGGTTTTTTCCATTATGCGCTGCACCACATCTTTTACAATGCGATGAGAGGGTACTTTCCCGTTAGCAGATTCTACAGCTTGTTGCCATGCTTCGGACTGAACTTCTGGTTCTAGTTTCGTCAGTGGTCTAATTTGCCATTCGTTGGTCGGCAAAATGTGATCAAATTGTTATATACACCACAACGTCCACAACGTTTATCAGGCAAGCATTTGACGTTGTGTGTAGTTTACACAACGTTTTCYTAGTCATCACTGATTCTGGATTTGTAAATAATCTAAAGTCCATCCACGTTCAAGCATATTTTCAAAGGATATGGCTTGTCCATTCGGCTCATAAACGATAATGCCTTCTTCTGTTTTCTGGCTAGCGATAACAAGACCAGATGCCTTTGCTAGTTTGTACCACTCAGGGAAAGTGGYTTCTAGCTGGTTAACCTCTCTTTCTTCATCTAACTGCGAAGGCATCCAATCGGATTCTAATGCTTTTCGRAATAATCCGACTTTTGACCGGATTTTTGTTCCTGTAAGTAAAGTCTCTTGAACTATTGATATAGCGTTTTTGACTTGTTGGACTGATGAAGATTCTATCAGTTTAGTTAGTATCGGATTGAGTTTTATTCCTACTAGCTCTAATTGAGATTTTATCTCAGAATAAATAGTTATGTCAATTATTTTTTCACTGACTATGTTGTTATTCAAAGGAATARTTTTAGGATGATGAACTTTGGTGACTTGAGAAAATTGCAACTCTTGTTTGATTATATCTATTTCATTTTGAAGTTCTTGTATTTGTTGTGCTTGTTTTTTATTTTCACTCTTAAAATATCCAATAAGGTTTTGAGTCTCTTGTTGCTGATAGATTTTACCGATTAGCAACTGATTAGCATTTTGAAATTCTCCTAACATAGTATTCAATCGTTTGATTTCTTCTCGGAGGGTGTAGATAATTGTAGTTTGGGAATTATTTGATGCGGCTTTTTGTGAAGTCCGTACTGGAATTTGTTGATTTCTTAAAGAATCAATTCGTTCTTTTAAMTCTGGATACTTGTATATATAACTAGTAGAAACTCCAGCTAATCTAGCTACGTTAGCTACAGTTATAGATTGATTCAAACTAGTTAAATTTCTAATGGCTTTATCTGTTGCTTCTGTTGCTAAACGTTTTTTCTCAAGAGCCGCATTACTTAGAGCAGCAATTCGTCGAATTTTACCCGAATTCATGAATCTTTCTCCAATTCATTAATAATATTGTTTAAGTTACTCAGAACTTTTTCATTAACTTGAGCTTGGCGCTTCCAGTTGTTATTTGYTGCTACTTCTAAAGCTTGATGAGTACGTTCTCTGTGTTCTTTATGTTTGTCTAGAAATTCTCTAGTAGTACGAAAATCCCCACATTGAAGACAAGCATTACCCTTAGAACAATCTAGATGTGCAGGTAAAGCACAGTATCCATGAGCTAAAACTTCACCTAAAACTTGTTTTTTCATCCATTGYAAATCTGTATTAGTGTCTAATTCTGGGAAATTTGATTTGATAACTTCTCCAGTAATATTGACTACTTTGTTATGGTAGTTCTCGATTTGTTTTTTTAAAGTAGAATCCATGATGTGGGCATATACTGAAGTCATCGTTGRCGAAGTATGTCCTAGATATCGCTGAATGATATGATGTGGAACATTATTGTTAATCATCTTTGTTCCAACACTATGACGAAATTGATGACTTTGAAAGTGCCAATTTTTTAGAGAACTATCACTAATGTCAAACTTTTTAGCTAACCAATTTAAATATTGATTAAAAACTTGAGCTAATATGAGTTTAGGTTGAGGAGAAAATTCTACTACTTCTTGATTTTTAAAATAGCAACTTGAAGCACAAAACAAGTATACATAATCCTCTTCTAGGGAGTTACGAATAAAGTCTTGTTGTGCTTTAATAACTCCTGCTAGTTCATGAGAAATAGGAATAATATCTTCTTTTTTCATCTTCCAGCGTATGAACTTAATAAACCATCCTCCTTTAGAATCTTGTTGCAAACAATCAAAATTTAAGCCAATAAGCTCACTTACCCTTAATCCACATTCTTGAATAACTAGCACCATCCGTTGTACTGGTTCTGGTAAAGTCACAAGATGCTGGTTAAGTTGCTTAAGTACATCATCAGGAATAAACCGAGGTATCACCTTAATCTCTCGATCTGCCGTTCCTATCCAATCCCCTAAGAATTTGTGAGGAATATCAAACCAACCTAGTTTATTACCTACATCTAAAAATACTTTTAGACCTATTAAACTTTTTTTGATATGAGATGGCTTATATTTTTGTTGCTTTAGGTAAATGTAATAATCATTTAATATTTTCTCATTAACTTGATTCGCATTAATTAATTCTGGGAAGAAAATAGATAAAAATAACCCAAAACTTTTAATCGCCTTTAAATTCCTACAAAGACTTGAAAATTCTAAATTGGCAGCCCGATAAAAAATGTATTTTTTGGTTAGTTCTTTCAGCCAACCTTGCTTGATACTATGAAAATACAATTTACTTTCTGAGTTCCCAGGACGTACCTTTAATCCTARTTCTTCAGCCGTCCACATATCGGATATACAAAACTCTTTTATTTGGGGKTTAGTAGCTTTAGTAACTAGRGATACATAATTAATTTTATCAGGGTTAAGCACTATTTTTGATTCTCCAAGTACTCTTGATATTTCTGGGCTAAATCGTCATCAGTCAAATGAACATAAGTATTAACTGTTGTTTGGATGTCAGAATGCCCTAATCTTTTTTGAACATGAGCCATATCCCAATTAGCTCTGATTAGCTCTGTAGCATGAGTATGTCTTAAAAGATGGGGATGGGCTTTAACTCCTGTTTTATTTGCTAAACGAGTAAATAAGTTATCTACATTAGACTTTGACATTGGTTCTCCTAATGGTTCTTTCCAACAATTAACGAATACGTAGTCACTATCGGCTTTTGGATACTCATTTACTAAATAAGTTGAATACATCCGCATTAACTCTTTGGAGACATGAATAACTCTGTCTCCTGTCTTGGCCCTGGCACGATTTTCATTATTATCTCTATGAACCACATCAATCTCATTAACTCCTCTAGAGCGAATATCTTCGTGTCTTAGTCCTAATGCCTCTCCGATCCTCATGCCAGTTTCATGAAGTAGGCAGATTAAAAACTTATCCCTGAGATTATTGCAGGCATCAATCATTTGAAAAACTTCATCTTTACTCAAGCATCCAGGAAAAGTCTTAGGCTCTTTTAATCTGAGAATATTTGTCTTAATCATTCCCGACTGGCTATGATACAAGAGCGATTTGTACTTCAGCTTCGATTTATTTATTTTTTTTGTCTGATACACATCCAGGGGTTTAACTACTCCCAATCGACTCTGAAACTCATAAAATAATCTCACAGTCTTCACAATATGATTAATAGTCTTCTCCGTTCTGCTACTAGTTAAAAATGGCAAGTTAATTACTTTACCATTAGAAGTTTTTAACCAGTGAATAAATTCAGATAACTTCAGAATTGTTATCTGAGTCCAATCAATTCCGCTTGATTCAAGAAACTCCCAATAAAGCTTGAGGTTTCTAGCATAAGCTTTTATGGTGTTTGGCGAGTAATTTTTATTTTCCAGGTAGTGTAGATAATCATAGATTGGAATTATAGAGGAGTAATCCTCATTAAGTACCACCCAGACTTCTTTTCCTTCTGTCGTTATTCCCTTCTTTATGTGTATCAATAGATACTGCCCTAATTTGTAGTCGGAGGAGAAACATTGTACACATGGTTGGATACCTGTGCAAACTCTTTACACAACGTTGTAAAAACCTTTGTTAAGAGAACGTTGTTGTTGTTGTTTTATGTATTTATTTAGGTGTATATAACCATTGGATCACATTTTTCAGCTAAGTTATCAAATACAACAGCCGCATCCATTAGAAGATAAGACTGACGACGACTGTGACCAAACCTATCTCGGCAATATTCCTCAAATGTCCTGTGAGTAGAACGGTAAAGTCGTCTGTCTCGCAACTCCATTAATGCTTTGCCTGCTTCAAAAAATGCCCTCTCTACTTTGCGTTCCAAGTGCAGGCGATCGCGTTCTTCTTCCTCTGTCAATTCTGGTACTTCAACAGCAGCTACTTCAATAGTCACAAAATCCTGATTACCCTGGGGAGATATATTTGGACTATTTGAGTTCACTGCTGGTTTTAAATTACTAGAGCTACTAGAGTTGGATTTTTTGCGCTTATGAGGTGAGTTATTCATGAATTACTCGTAGTCAAACAGCCCAATAGCAAATATTGAAAGGCTCCTTAATCCTCGTCTCCAGCAATTTCTTTTAGAGTTTCGATGTTGAGACATTGGGAACGAATTAATCTCTCAATTACTTCTGCTCTGGTTAGTTCCATTTCTTCAGCTATAGCGTCAACAAGTTCAATCGCGGTTGGGGTCAACATAATTTGAACCCGTTGCTTGCTTTCACCCCATTTTCCTGGCTTAACTCGATAATCTTTTGGCACTAGCGTTTTAACCATATCAATACCTACACATATATTCAACCAGATTTTATTATATACACACTTGACGATGTGTGTATATGTGTAGTAGATTTTATCTAGTAAAAACACAAAAGACGACCGCTTTAGCCTGGAAAACTTGTGCGATCGCCTTTTGTCCTTTTAACAGGAAATATTATTATGACCTACCCCCGATACTCCCATCAACAGCTGCAACTGAAATCCATTGCCCGGCTCAAGCAAATCTACTCAGAAATGGGTTGCACAGTCGAAGTAAACGACAAACGCTGCAAGGATGCCTGGATTAGTGCGATCCTTACCCACCAATCCGCCCAACTGCAAAAGATTGACAACCAAGCCCTCGCCCAAGCTGAACTCGACCAATACATTACCGCCCAAGCCGAAGCGATTGCCCCAGAAGAACTGACAACAATCGAAATCAGCTTCTACGACCACGAGATTTTCTGCGGCAAAGAACTGATTGCCAGCATCACATACGACAATGACCTCACTCAACCTTGGCTAGTCATGGTGGATGGTAAAGAGAAGTTTCGAGCTAACACTTGGGCAATATGCTACCGCTTCATCCAATGGCACCTAAACAATTCGCAATTACCAAATCGCAAGTCGCAATTAAATTCCATACCTGAAGGTAAAGAGTTCGTATCTGGAATAAATCAATCACCTCATCATATAGACAATTGCGAATTGCAAACTGCGAATTGCGAATTGCTCCAAGACGGCACACTTAACCCATCAACTTCAGAAGAAGTTCCAGAAGTCCCAAGCATCTCGTTTTATGACCAAGAAGCATTTGTAGAACCCTGCACCACAGGAAATGAAATCATGGCTGTGATTTTCAACGAGTGCGAGAAATACGGGCTGGAACTGCTCGACGATGGCATTTACCGCAATGACGAAAAACTGGGTGAAGTTGGTTGCACTGATGGCCATTGGTGGGCAATACGCACTGGAGGAAATCAGGGGCGCGTAGTTTGCGACTGTGCGATGGATGCTGTGTGGTGGTTATCAATAACAGAGACTTCATCCACAACAAATAAATACTTGCAAGACCGACCCCTGGAGCAACTGACTTCGGCTGAATTGGAACAGTTGTTTGCAACAGCAGTTTAAGGGTTTAGGGGTGTAAGGGTGTGGGGTGTAGGGAAGAAGTTTGTACTACTAATTCACTCTTAACTTCAAAATCAATTCTTTCCCTTACACCCTTATACTCCTACCCCCTTACACCCCTATTTTTCCCTATCTCTTCATTCACCAAATAAAACTATGCAACCCACGATATCAATCCCGCAAAACTGGGAATACCCCAGATTCACGCTAGGGCAACGCACAAAGCAAGGGTTAATCATCGGTATTGAGTACAACCCTGCTGGCACATTGTTAGCTCACGAATACGGTAATTCTTGGCGCTATACCGTAATGCCTGATAAGAACTCTGGAGAAGTACGGCATTATTCCGACGACCAAATCCAAACACTTTCTGTTGCAGAGATACAGCAGCAACTACAAGCTGAGATTGAAGAATATCAACAACATATCAAAGCACTTCAACAGCAATTAATAACTATCAATGGAGAAAGAAGCAATGGCTAGACCAAAGAAAAGCTGCTTCGGTTTAAATGCTGATAATTTGTTGGATTCTCTGCGTGTTCGTGGTGGTTCTGCACCTTTACACTCTATCAGGTTCTCTAACCTTGTTATCCAATCATTGTTGGATCAAAAGCTAGTGAAAGTACAAAACACTGGTTGCGGGTTTGTGTTGGAGATTAACGAGGAAAAGTAATTATCACCTTTTGAATTTTGAATTTTGAATTACCTGAAGGGGTTGACAATGATAAAAACTGAAATACAACTGGGTCTTTGTAACCCTCCCGAACCTGTCTACTTATACGTCAAAAATGGTGAGGTAAGTGGTGAATATTTCCTTTGGTATCACTACGACATCGATAAAGATAAAACCATCCCTGTACAACAAAAGGGGCTAACTGGTTATCTTTCAGAATTGCGATTGACGGCTAAAGAATACAAAGGAAAGGAAAATCTAAAGCTAGATATCGTTGTTGCCTCTGACGAGGTTTACATTATCAGGACTGGCATAGAAACTGTTTTCGCTAAAACCTTTTTATTATCAGCTTCACAAGTTTATGATTTTTCTAAGCCCCTGATTATCGCAGTCACGAGCGGCGACGAAAACACAGTATTTTGTCGATTATACGATGCCTCTACGAAAGTAATAATTCGCAAAGAATGGAATCCCAATGCAGACTGGGCATCAATCATTGCTGAAATTCAATCTCGTTTGGGTGGGGCATCTTCATCTGTCCCATTAATGGCAGAACAACAGATACATCCCCAAGATTTGAGGATAAAGCAGATTCGGACATTGCTTGATTATCCTTTGGATTTAGTTAAAGAATGGCTAGGATTCCAAGATGCCCGTAGCCCTAGCCAATTGCCTATCAGCAAGATAGACACTTTAGTAAAAAATATGTGCCTCGCTTGGGCTGCTGACAAGTTTGATCATTTCCCTGACGCTGAAAACTCATATCAACAACAAGTAGTCGATGCGGTTGAAAACGGGACTGATGAATTAACCGCAATTAAAACATGGATGCAGCAGGTACAAAAAGTAAAAGTAGAGGCATCGTTATGAATTGTGCCATCGCTACCTTAGAACGATGCTGGTTTCTTTCACCTCCTTGGGGCAAAGACATTCCACCTGTTGAAGTTAATTTGTTAGAGCGAGTTTACCTAAAAAACACGAGAGCCTTTGGCTACTGCTGCGGTGTCCATTGGCAATATGACCGATGGATTTATGCGATTGCCTGTGATAACGAAATTCTACACGCTACGCAACATCAAATCATTGGTACTGGTCGGTTACAGGCTACCACTGTGAAAAAACCCGCTTTCGTGTTGGGTGAAAGAGTGATGTTGCGTTTTCATGATCATGCAACAAACCAGCGATTAGTTTGGGGGATTCGGTTACTCAATGGGACTTGGTTTTATGTGATCGAAATGGGATCGCCAACTTTAACCCAAACACCAGATAAGGTGAACCGATTTTCATTTGTCAACGAATCAGATTTAGTGCGGGTGAATGTCTGAGTTTTTTTCAGCAATTAACGATTGGAAAAATAATCAAATAATTAATCATGTTGACACACTTTTGGCGCGACTCAGAAATTAACCAGATGCCTCAAGATGGGCAAATAGGGAAATACAGCATACCCAAAGGCTTCGTTAACGGCACTCAGATGTGCAAGGCTAATAACAAATTTCTAGCCGATTATACGAAGCTTAAGTCTACAAAGCAGTATTTGCAAGCACTTTCTAACGATATGAAGATCCTCATATCGTCCCTGGTGATTGAGGTTCAGGGACATGGCAGCGAACAAAGCACTTGGATACATCCAGAAATTGCAATTGATTTAGCCCGATGGGTATCTGTCGAGTTTCGTATCTGGGCCAATAGAACCCTAATGAAAGTGATTATGGGTATTGAATCTGTACAGCAGCAATCCATGACTCAAG
The DNA here is from genome assembly GCA_022241785.1 of Cyanocohniella sp. LLY. Lineage (GTDB taxonomy): Bacteria > Cyanobacteriota > Cyanobacteriia > Cyanobacteriales > Nostocaceae > Cyanocohniella. The sequence continues at coordinate 32,279 of JAKOMP010000076.1, forward strand.
TGCAATTACTCGCTGCAATCGCACAACAGATGACCGAGCAAGAGCAGCGATTGCTGAAAAAACAACAGCAACAAACTGAAATCTTAGCAAGGCTCAAAGTAGTTGAAGTTGAACAGGATCGTTTCAATACTCCATGTGGACATAAATACAGCGTGGTTGGTTTTGCTACACTCCAGGGACTAGAAATATCGGTCAAAGAAGCGAGTGCGAAGGGTCGAAAGGCAAGTGCATTGTGTCGAAAACAAAATATCGAAATCGAGCGCATACATGATCCACGTTTTGGGCGAGTTGGGCTGTACCCCGAAAGTGTGCTGATTGAGGTTTTCTCCAATGATGGTTAGAGAAGTTTTTCGCGCACCCAAGCCCGAATATAGCACTTCGGCAGGCTGGGTCTTTCTCCAGCAAAAAGTCGATGTCACTAGTCAAAAAGTAAAAAGCAACCGTACACAAAAGCGTCACGATTGCAGGAGGAAAATAAGTTGTTTAGTTATACACAATTACTGATAAAATTCCGCATTCTTTTCAAAATTCAAGAAAACTCACCAAATACATGGTTGCAATGCCCTCAAACTTTCTGAGTGATCACAAGGAACAATATCATGCAACAACTGAATTTATTTCCCGAAACTT